>CAJXNJ010000019.1 GCA_913057145.1 uncultured Ectothiorhodospiraceae bacterium | reverse complement strand
CAACGATTCTCGGGGCGCTGTGGGCCGCGGAGGCCTGGGGCGCTTACTGGCAGTGGGACCCGAAAGAAACCTGGGCGTTGATTGTCTGGCTCAACTACGCCGCCTGGCTGCATTTGCGCTATACCAAAGGCCTGCGCGGGCGGTTCATGGCCTGGTGGGCGGTGATCGGGCTTTTCGTCACCACGTTTGCTTTCCTTGGCGTTAACATGTTCCTCTCAGGGCTTCATTCCTACGGTGAGCTTTAATTCATGAAGAACATTCGCTTCAGTCTACTGCTGGTGATCGTCGGTCTTTTTCTGGCCGCATCGGTGCAGGCGCAGCAGCCCTATCAGCGGTTGCAGACCCCGCAGGCCACGGAAGGCAGTGGCGTTGAAGTCCGCGAATTCTTCTCTTACGGCTGCCCGCACTGCCATGATTTTGAGCCGGTGATCGGAGCCTGGGCCGAGGAGATGGGCGATGCGGTGACCGTGGTGAAAACGCCGGTGACTTTCGGCCGTGACAGCTGGCGCCTGCTCGCCCGCGCCTACTACGCCGCCGAAGCGCTTGGCATCGTGGATGTCACGCATGGCGCGCTCTTTGATGCCATTCATGAAGACCGTCGCGCGTTCCGTCGTCCGGAGGACATCGCCGAGTTCTATGCAGAAGTCGCCGATGTCACCGAAACCGATGTCCTGGCGGCACTGGATTCCTTTTCGGTGAGCTCCAATGTCAACCGCGCCGAGCGGCTGGTGGGCGCCTATCGGGTGATGGGGACACCGGCGGTGGGTGTGGCCGGCCGTTATCTGATTGATGTGCGCGCCGCCGGCGGTCAACAGGGCATGCTTGAGGTGGCCGAATCCCTCGTTGCCGAGGAAAGTGACAGTCGCTGAGTCACTGATACCCCCGACGCTGCGCCTGATGAGCTTCAACATTCAGGTGGGCATCGAAACGCGTACCTATCATCAGTACTTCACCCGGGGCTGGCGCCATGTCCTGCCCGATGCCAAGCGCCTGCCCAATCTGCGTCGTATCGGCGAGCTGGCGCGCGATTTTGATCTGGTCGGCCTGCAGGAGCTCGATGCCGGCAGTCTGCGCAGCGGCTTTGTCGATCAGGCGGCATTTCTTGCTGAGGCCGGCGATTTCCCGCATTGGTATCAGCAGACCAATCGCCCGCTCGGCCGCTTCGCCCAGCACAGCAAAGGGCTTTTAAGTCGCCTATCGGCCCGCCTGGTTACCGAGCATCGCCTGCCGGGGCGCATTCCCGGGCGAGGCGCGTTGATGGTGCATTTTGGCACTGAGCCGGCCGAACTGGTGCTGGTGTTGTTGCATCTCTCGCTCAGTCAGCGCGCGCGCCTCTCGCAACTGGCCTTTGTGGCCGAGCAGATTGCCGAGCACGAGCATGTCATTGTGATGGGTGATTTCAACTGCCACTCGCGCAGCCCCGAGCTTCAATACCTGTGCGCTGAAACCGGTTTGCGTGAGCCGCTGCATGACCTGCCCACCTATCCGAGCTGGCGGCCGGAGCGCAATATCGATCACATTCTGGTCTCACCGAGCCTGAGCGTGGAATCAGCCGAAGTGCTGGACGCGCCCTATTCCGATCACCTGCCAATGACCATGACGGTCAGCCTGCCGGCGGTTTTCAGCCCTCGCGCTGCGCCGGCAGAAGCGGCTCAAGCGCAGCCCAGATGTTGTTGAGAATCAACGGCTGGGCGGCTTCATTGGGATGAATGCCATCGGCCTGCATCAACGAGGGATCCTCAGCAACGCCGGCGAGGATTTTCGGCACCAGCGCCACGCCGGTCATGCTGGCAACTTCTTCGTAGACCCCGAGGAACCGATCAATAAAAGCGCTGCCATAGTTGGAGGGCAGGCGGACGCCTGCGAGGATGACCTCGGCGCCGGCCTCGCGGGAGGCGGCGATCATATCCAGCAGATTCTGCCGGAATTCCGAGAGGGCCACGCCGCGCAAGCCATCGTTGCCGCCAAGTGCGATAATGACGATATCCGGCGAGTGCGTTTCGAGCGCGGCGGGCAGTCGGGCCAGGGCTCCGGCGGTGGTGTCGCCGCCGATGGCCGCATTGACCACACTCGCCTGCGGGCCGAGCCGCTCTTCGAGCAACGCCACCCAGCCATCGGCCGTGGCCATGTTGTAGGCGGCCGAGAGGCTGTCGCCGAGCACAAGCACTCGTGGGCCTTCGGCCAGTGCCGGGGCGCTACTGACAAGCAGCACGAATAACACGAATACCGCCTTTAGGAGTCGATGACGCATGCCAGCCAACAAGGACGCTACCTCCACCGCTTCTCCCATTCTCGAGGCGCGCGCACTGGCCATGCGATTCAAGGCCCCGGAAGGTGAGATCAGTCTGTTTGAAAACCTTGATCTTAGCATTGATGCCGGTGACTCTCTGGCCATTCTCGGCACCTCGGGGTCGGGGAAATCCACCCTGCTCGGTCTGCTCGCCGGCCTCGACCTGCCAAGCGATGGCGAGGTCATCATGGCAGGCCATGATCTCACGCAAATGGACGAAGACGCTCGCGCCGGATTGCGGGCCGGTCGCGTGGGTTTTGTCTTTCAGGCCTTCCACCTGCTCCCGGGGCTGACCGCCCTTGAGAATGTCATGCTGCCCGCCGAGCTTGCCGGTGATGGCGCGGCGTCGGACAAGGCGCGGGTTGCCCTTGAGCGCGTGGGCCTGAAAGCCCGTATGGCGCATTATCCCGCCCAACTCTCCGGCGGTGAGCAGCAGCGCGTGGCACTGGCGCGTGCCTTTATCAGCGAGCCGCAGATTCTGTTTGCCGATGAGCCCACCGGTAATCTCGACCATCGCACCGGTGAGCAGATTATTGATCTGTTGTTTGCCCTTAATCGCGACCATGGCACCACGCTGGTGCTGGTCACCCATGATCAGGCCGTGGCCGCGCGCTGTGCGCATGTCCGCTATCTGCGTGAGGGCGCCCTGGCGCTGGAGGCCGCCTGATGCTCGCCTTGCGGCTGCTTTACCGCGACTGGCGCGGCGGTGAGCTGCGGTTGCTCGCACTCGCCGTGGTGATTGCCGTGGCCGCCGTGACCGGTGTCGCCTGGTTGGCCGACCGGGTCGCGGGCGCCACTGAGACGCGGGCCGCTGATCTGCTGGCTGCCGATCGCGCCCTGGAATATCCCGAACCCATTCCCATGGCCTGGCAGGAGGATGCTGAGGCCGCCGGACTGGAAACGGCACTCACCGCCGTCTTTCCCACCGTGGTGGTCACCGAGAACAGCAACCGTCTGATCTCGGCCAAAGCGGTGAGCGATGGCTACCCACTGCGCGGTACCCTGCGAACGCAATCGGCACTCGGTGCGCCTGAGGCCGAGCCGCCCGGTGTCCCCGAGCCGGGGACTGCCTGGGTGGAGTCGCGTCTGCTCGGATTATTGGATCTGGAGCTTGGCGAGACACTCAGCATGGGCGCGCTTGAGCTCACCGTCACACAAATCCTTAGCTTTGAGCCCGATCGCGGCCAGGGCTTCGGCAGTCTGGCACCACGGGTGATGTTCAACCATGCCGATCTGGACGCCACCGAACTGCTCGGCCCTGGCTCTCGAGTCCGCCACAAGCTGCTGCTCGCTGGAGCGCAGGACGATGTGGTCGCCTTTACCGAGGCGATTGCCCGCTACGAGGGCAATGCCGTTGAAGTGGAAATCCCCAGTGAGCAGGGCGAGGGGGCCTCGGCGATTATCGAGCAGGCCAAGCGGTTTCTGGGCCTTGCCGCACTGCTCACCGTGATTGTTGCCGGCGTGGCGGTGCTGCTGACCGTGCGTCATTACGCCGAGCGCCAGATCACCGGTGTTGCGGTGATGCGGGCGATGGGCGCAACACGGCAGCGTGTGTTGCAGATTTTTGTGGGCAAATTGCTCTGGCTGGGGCTTTTTGCCGGTGCGGTGGGTGCGGCGCTCGGTTTTCTTCTGCATCTGGCGATGCTGGGGCTGGTCGCGGATCTGCTCGGCGTGGAGTTGCCGGGTGCCGGCTGGCAGCCGCTTGCGACCGGCTGGCTGACCGCGGCGGCTGCTCTGCTCGGCTTTGCCCTGCCCACACTGATGCGCCTGCGCGATGCTCCACCCATGCGTGTGCTGCGTGCGGATCTCGGCAGCGGGCTTCTGCGCGGGGGTATGCCGCTACTCATGGCCGCACTGGTGATCCTCGCACTCATGGCCTGGCAGGCGGGTGATCTGCGGGTGACAGCCAGTGTGTTTGGTGCGGTGGCCGGGACGCTGGCGCTGCTCACCGCGATTGCGGCGAGCATTGTCTACGGCGCTCGGGCCTGGGCCCGCCGCGGCGGTCAATCGCGGCTTTTGTGGCTGACCGGGTTTACCCGCCGGCCGCTGACCGCGGTGATCCAGATTGTGGCTGTCGGTGTCGGGCTGATGAGCCTCTTTTTGCTGGCGGTGGTGCGTAATGATCTCCTGAGTGCCTGGCAGGCGGAGATTCCACCGGATGCGCCCAATCAGTTCCTGATTAACATCCAGTCCGATGAAGTCGATGGCGTCCGTCAGACCCTTGCCGATGCCGGCATCGAGACGGTCTTCTACCCCATGGTCCGTGCCCGGCTCACCCAGCTCAATGGCGAGCCCATCAGCGCCGAGGACTACGACAGCCCCCAGGCCCGACGGCTGACCCGGCGCGAGTTCAACCTCTCCTGGGCCGATCAATTGCAGCCGGATAACGACATTGTGGCCGGACGCTGGTGGGATGCGGTGCAGGATCCAGGCAAGCAGCTCTCGGTGGAGACTGAGTTTGCCGAAGAGATTGGCGTTGGCCTGGGTGATCGCTTGACCTTTGTCTCTGCCGGCAGCCAGGTCACCGCCGAGATCACCAGCCTGCGCGATGTCCGCTGGGAGAGCTTTAACGTCAATTTCTTTGTCCTCGGTGCACCGGGGACGTTTGATGATATGCCGCGGACCTGGCTGACCAGTTTTTATCTGCCCGAATCCGATACCGCGCTGCTCAATGAGCTCATTCGCCAATTCCCAAGTGTCACCCCCATTGATGTCACCAGCGTGCTGAGGATTGTGCGCAGCATTATCGAGCAGGGCTCGAGTGTGGTGGAGCTGATGGCGTTACTCACCCTCGCCGCTGGCGTGTTGGTGCTGCTGGCCGCGCTCCAGATCACCGGCGAACAGCGCCGTTTTGAGAGTGCGCTGCTGCGGGCGCTGGGTGCGAGCGGGGCGCGTATTCGGCGCATGGCGCGGCTTGAGTTCTGGCTGATCGGTGCCATTGCCGGCGGCATCGCGGGTATTGCCGCGACCGGCGCCGGCGTGGTGGTGGCCGAGGTGCTCTTCAACCTCGACTATCCCTTCCGCCCGGTCACGCTTGTCATCGGCGCGGGCGTTGGTGTGGTGACGGTGTGGATTGCCGGCGGCCTCGGCGCCCGGCGCTACTACCGCACCTCACCCATGCGACTGCTCCGCGAGGGCGGTTGACCCCCGGCAAGGAACTGAGGCGCGGTCTGCATAGCCCAACAGGCAGAATCCGCTTTTAACGGAGCTGCCATGACCCGCCTTGAGCACGCTTTTGAGGAAAACGTCGCCGAGCCCATTCCCTGGGATCGGCTGCTGCATGCTTCGATTGGCCGGATGACCGGCGGGATATCGCCGACGGCGCTGCAGCTGGCGTTTTTTGACTGGGCCGGACATCTGGCGCTGAACCCGGGCCGGCAATTGGCGCTGCAGGAAAAAGCCCTGCGCAAGGCTCTGCGCCTGAGTGCTTATGCCGGGCACTGTCTTGCCGGTGATGCCGAGGGCCGTTGTATCGAGCCACTCGAGCAGGATCACCGCTTTGACGAGCCCGCCTGGCAGCGCTGGCCGTTTTCCCTCATCCACCAGGCCTTCCTGCTCCAGCAGCAGCAATGGCATGTCGCCACCACCGGTGTGCCCGGGGTCGATCCGCATCACGAGGAAGTGGTCAATTTCACCGTCCGGCAGATGCTGGATGTCTTCTCACCCTCGAATTTCCTGCCAACCAACCCGGAGGTCCTGGAGCGTACCGTCAATGAAGGCGGGATGAACCTGATGCGGGGTGCTGCCAATTGGCTGGAGGACGCCCAGCGCGCCATCGCCGGGCGGCCGCAGCGGGGGTCCGAGGAATTTGTGGTGGGCGAGAACCTGGCGGTGACACCGGGCAAGGTCGTCCACCGCAACGCGCTCATGGAGCTCATTCAATACTCGCCCACCACTGATCAGGTCCACCCGGAGCCGATTCTCATCGTCCCGGCCTGGATTATGAAGTACTACATTCTCGATCTGCGCCCGGGCCGCTCGCTTATTGAATATCTGGTCGGCCAGGGCCATACGGTATTCGTGGTCTCCTGGAAAAACCCCGGGCCGGAAGACCGCGAAATGGGCATGGCCGATTACCGGCGCCTGGGTGTGATGGAGGCGCTGGACGCGGTCAACGCCATTGTCCCCGATGAGAAGGTGCATGGCGTGGGCTATTGCCTGGGCGGGACGCTGCTCACACTGGCCGCCGCGGCCATGGCCCGCGATGGTGATGAGCGCCTGGCAAGTCTCTCGCTGCTTGCCACCCAAACGGATTTCACCGAACCCGGCGAGCTCGATCTTTTCATTGATGAGTCGCAGGTCTCGTTCCTTGAGGATGTGATGTGGGCGAGCGGCTATTTAAGCCATGAGCAGATGGCCGGTGCTTTTCATCTGTTGCGCAGTCAGGATCTGGTCTGGTCGCGGCTGGTGCGCAATTACCTCATGGGCGAGCGCGAACCGAGTTTTGACCTCATGGCCTGGAATGCCGATGCCACGCGGCTGCCCTATCGCATGCACAGCGAATACCTGCGTCATCTTTTCCTGCACAACGACCTTGTTGAGGGGCGCTACGATATTGGTGGCCGGCCGGTTTCGGTGGGCGATATCCAGGTGCCCATCTTCTCGATTGCCACCCGGTCGGATCACATCGCCCCCTGGGCGTCGGTCTACAAGATCATCCGTCTTGCCCGCACCGAGGTCACCTTCCTGCTCACCAGTGGCGGGCATAACGCCGGTATCGTCAGCGAGCCCGGCCACCCGCGGCGGTCTTATCAGATGCAGGATTTCGCGCCCTTGGGCCCGACCTATCCGGCCGAGCGCTTTGAGCGTGAGACCGAACATACCGAAGGCTCGTGGTGGCCGGCCTGGCAGCAATGGCTTGCCGGGCGTTCCGGCAGGCCGAGCAAGCCGCCGGCCATGGGCGCACCGGCCAAAGGCTACACGCCGTATATGGATGCCCCGGGTGAATATGTACGGATGAGTTAATGTAACCGACTTGTATTCTTACTGACGCATTTTTGCAACCAGCGCTCCGTAGCCTCAGCCAGTGGGATTATGGAGTGTCCAATGCTGCTTAGCGTCCAGAATGTCTGTAAAAATTTTGGCTCGGTCAGTGCCGTAAAGTCAGTGACCTTTGACGTTGAGCAGGGCGCGATGATCGGAATCATCGGCCGCTCCGGTGCTGGTAAATCAACCTTTCTGCGCATGATCAACCGGCTGGTGGATGCCAGTTCCGGCCGTATCCTCTTCAAGGGGCGTAATATCCTTGCCTACCAGGGCGCTGAAATGCGTCGCTGGCAAGCCAACTGCGCGATGATTTTCCAGCAGTTCAACCTCGTCCCCCGCATGGACGTGGTCTCCAATGTTCTTCACGGCACGCTCAATCGGCGCTCCACACTTGCCACGGCTTTCAATCTCTTCCCCCGGGCGGACATTGAAAAGGCCATCGAGCTTCTGGAGCGGCTGGGTATTGAGGAGCAGGCCACCAAGCGCGTTGAAGCACTCAGTGGTGGCCAACAGCAACGTGTCGCTATTGCCCGTGCCCTGATGCAGGACCCGGAAATGGTGCTGGCCGATGAACCCATCGCCAGTCTTGATCCGATGAATGCCCAACTGGTGATGGACGCGCTTCGGCAGATTCATGATCAGGATGGCCGAACGGTCATCTGCAATCTCCATACCCTCGATACCGCCCGGCGCTACTGCGATCGGGTGATCGGTATGAGCCAGGGCCAGGTGGTTTTTGATGGTCCCCCGGCCGCGCTGACGACGGCTGTCGCCCGGGAGATTTATGGCGCCGATGAATCATTCTCGGAGGAGGCGACTTCCACCGAGATTCGTGAGCAAGTCGAGGACGTGCCTGCGCCCTCGGCGCAACCCAAGGCACCGGCGGAGCCGGTCAAAACTGTCGATTAGGAGTGGATGATGAAAAAGGTATTGATGACAGCGGCACTCTCCGCGCTCGTGGCCGGGCCGGTTGCTGCACAGGAAATTGAAGAATTCCGTATTGGTGTTCTCGGTGGCGAGAATGCCCAGGACCGTCTGGCCAGCATGGCCTGCTATCAGGATATGGCTGAGGAGCTGCTCGGTGTTCCCGTTCGTATCTTCACGCCCGCCGACTATGACGGCGTCATCCAGGGTCTGCTGGGTGGCTCGTTGGATATGGCCTGGCTGGGTGCCTCCGGTTATGCCAAGACCTGGCTGAGTGATCCGGATGCCGTCGAGCCGATCATGGTGAAAACCAACACGGACGGCTCTTATGGGTATTACTCGGTCGGTTTCGCCCGCGCCGACAGCGGCATTGAATCGATCGAAGACCTGCAGGGCCGGGAATTCGGCTTTGGTGATCCGAACTCCACTTCAGGTTATCTGATCCCGTCCATCGAAATTCCCACCGAGTACGGTGTGACGATGGAGCCGGGTGATTACTTCGGTGATGTGGTGTTCACTGGTGGTCATGAGCAGACGATCGTGGCGGTCGCCAACGGTGACATTGATGCCGGCGTGACCTGGGCCGATGGTCTTGGTGAGTGGTCCGAAGGCTACAACTCCGGTGCGCTGCGCAAAGCCTCTGACGCCGGTCTGGTTGATATGAACGAGATGGTCGAGATCTGGAAATCGAAGCCGATTCCGGAAGGCCCGATCGTTCTGGCCAAGGATCTGCCGGAGCGGGTGAAGATTGACGTCACCACGCTGACTGCTTCGCTGCCGTATATGGATCCTGATTGCGCCTATAACTTCATGGCGGGTGAAGCCCTCGGCTTCCAGCCCATCGACCATGATGCCTATACCTCAATCATTGAGGCTCGCCGCTCGAAGATGTAATTCATCTTCGGTCTTCAGGCCGGCCGTCTCGCGGAGGCGGCCGGTTTTTGCTGACAGGATAATTGAATGCGTGTAATGCCGGCCGGGGCAAACGACAGCCTGCAACATCAATACCTCGAGCTTGTGCGTCGCCGCCGTACCTATGGCGGGATACTGCTCGCGGTGTTTGTGATGCTGATGGTGAGCGGTTTCATGCTCGCCGACAGTCGCAATGCCGGCGGATTCTGGGACGGTGTTCTCAACATCTTTGATTTTCCTGCAGAGATATTTCGAGAGGCAGCGAGAGATGTCGCTAACCTGCCGCAATATCTACTGAAATTTCTCCCCTCGCTCATTGAAACCCTCAATATCGCCGCTGCATCCACGATTCTGGGCGCGGCGCTGGCGGTGCTGCTGGCGCTCCTCTCAACACGCGGACTCGCGCGCTGGCCGCAACTGATTCCGCTTTTCCGGCGCACGATGGACATCATGCGTGCCATCCCGGAGATCGTGATTGCGCTGGTGCTGATTTTTGTACTTGGGGGCGGGCCTGTGCCCGCGATGATCGCGATTACGTTCCATACCGCGGGCGCGCTCGGCAAGCTTTTCTCCGAGGTTAACGAAAACGCGTCCTTGAATCCGGTCGAGGGTCTGCAATCGGTAGGCAGTCGCTGGTCGCAGCAAATGTGGTTGGGTGTTCTGCCTCAGGTGGCGCCGAACTATCTCAGCTATGGGCTTCTGCGTTTTGAGATCAATATCCGGGCCTCAGCGATCCTGGGTTTCGTGGGCTCCGGTGGTATTGGCTATGACCTGAAAAATGCCATCAGCTGGGGGCAGGGTCGCTACGATGAAGTCGCCGCCATTTTCATTCTCATCTTCGCGGCCATTGTCTTTTTTGACCAACTCTCCAGTTATTTCCGTAACCGTCTGACCGGGGAGGCGATGGTATGAGCGCAGTGGGTTTTAAAATTCCCCGTCCCACGGCTTACCAACAGGCCGAACGGCATCTCGAGCGCAAACGCTATTTCTCATTCGGGTTGCCGGGTCTGGTGTTGGTTTACCTGATTTACGTGACCTTCGCCCTTGATGTGCCCGGGGTCTTTGGCCGCGCCGATCCGGATAATGCGCGAACGCTGGTGAATGACGCCTACTCCTATAAAACCCACGTCACCGTCGACTACCGACGTGATCAGCGGGAAGTTGCCGCTGAAGGCGAGCGCAAGGGCGTCTGGCCTGATGGCGAATCACCGGAGTGGGTGGAGCTGGTCGGCGATATGGGTGCGATCGTGACGTTGCCTGATGGCCATCGCGTCGAGCTCGATGGCCGCACCATGCGTTATGACGTTCCTGGCTACGGCGTTATTGAGACGGAGTCGAGTCGACGCGGCGTTGATCTGTCATTGCCGAGCGGCCCGCAACCGGAGTGGATCAGCAGCTCTCCGGCACGGGTTTCCATTACCACCGATAGCGGCCGGGTCATCGTGACCAAGGCATTTACGGAAGTGTTTCGGTATTCCTTTGGGTGGGAGCTTTTCTGGTTCACCCTGGACAGCCCCTTTTATGGCAAGTCGCTTGGTGAACTGGCAGGTCTTGCCTTCTCCAGTGAACGGGTTGTGGCCGGTCAATCGAATTTCTCGGCCATGATGAGTGATTTCTGGAATAACCGCATGTGGCGGCATGGGGATGTCTTCTGGGCGCTTTTTGAGACGTTGCTGATGGCGTTCCTTGGCACGATGGGTGCGGCACTGGTGGCTTTTTCCCTTTGTTTTATTGCCGCGAAGAACTTCACCCCGCTGCAGCCACTGCGCTTGATGGTGCGGCGGGTTTTCGATTTTCTCCGGGGCGTGGATGCGCTCATTTGGACCATTGTTTTAAGTCGTGCTTTTGGGCCCGGGCCACTGACCGGCGCGCTGGCTATTCTTCTCACCGATGCCGGGAGTTTCGGCAAAATGTTCTCTGAGGCGCTTGAGAACGTCGACAACCGCCAGATTGAGGGGGTGAAATCCACCGGCGCAAATGCCGCCCAGCGGTCCCGTTTTGGTGTCATTCCCCAGGTAGCCCCGGTTTTCATCAGCCAGATTCTCTACTACCTCGAGTCAAACACCCGCTCGGCGACGGTGATCGGTGCCATCACCGGCGGTGGTATTGGTTTGCTGCTCACCCAGGCCATCATTACCCAGAAAGACTGGGAAGAGGTCAGTTACTACATTGTCCTGGTGGTGATGCTGGTGATGTTCATGGACTACCTCTCCGGTGTCCTGCGGCGGCGTCTGATCAAGGGTGACTAGAGATTTTTCAATGACCCGCTTACAGCCCGATCAGCCTTTCATCCATCCGGACTGCGAAATCACCGAAAGCGAATTCGGTGGCTGGGTTGAGATCGGGCGTGGCTCCCGTATCCATCGCTCAACCATCGGCGACTACAGCTACTGCGATCGATACGCGGATATCGCCAATGCCGAGGTCGGGAAATTTGCCAATATCAGCAGCTTTACCCGCATCGGGCCGACTGATCACCCAATGCATTGCGCCTCCTTGCATCATTTTCTCTATCGCTCCTACGACTACTGGGATGATGCCGAGCGCGATGAAGCATTCTTCGCGATACGGCATGGCCGGCAAGCTGTCATCGGCCACGACACCTGGATCGGTCACGGCGCGATCATTCGCCCGGAGGTGACCGTGGGTCATGGAGCCATTGTCGCCGCCCAGGCCGTCGTCACACATGATGTGCCGCCCTATTGGATCGTCACGGGCGTGCCCGCAAAGCCACTGCGTCCGCGCTTTAGCGAATCAATCGCCGATCGGCTGCTCGCGCTTGCCTGGTGGGACTGGTCGCATGAGGCGCTGCGCTCGGCGCTGATGGATTTTCGCGGCTTATCGGCAGAGGCTTTTCTCGAGCGTTATGAATAGCCTCGATCTCAATCGTCGGTGGATTCATCGTCGATGTTGAGACTGACCCGGTCACCGGCAAACCAGGTCTGACCGAACTCTACGGGTTGTCTGTTGGTGTCGGCATTAATGCTGACGGCGCGGAGTATGGGATCCCCGGCCACGAGATGCAGATGGTTGGCCTGCACCGGCGTGGCCAGTTTCGCCGTCAGTCTGGTTGAAAGACGGACGTAGTCGGTGATGCCTGATGCGCGCAGGGCCTCAGTAATTGAGAGTGATCGGCGAAGATGCCCGGGTAGGTCGGGCAGACGCTGCGCGGGAAAAGCGCTGCGAAAGATCGCGATCGGCTGGTTATCAGCCAGTGACAGGCCTTCAGCAACATGCACCATCGCCGATTTCGGTAGTTGCAGCGCCCGGCGCTCGGCCTCGTTGCAGCGGCGGCTTTCAAGATGCAGGAGCTTTCGCGATGGTGTCTGACCGGCCGCGAGGACGTTGTGCTTGAACCGAACCCTCCTGCCAAGCGGATACTCAACCGGCCGCGGCAGTACGAAAACGCCAGCACCGCGACGCGAATAAACAAGCCCGTCCTCGCGAAGTTTGGCGATGGCACGGCGAACGGTATGACGGTTGACACCAAAGCGCTGCGAGAGAAGGGCTTCGGTGGGCAGTCGATCATCCGCTTGATAGTGACCGCTCTCGATTTCCGCGGTGAGGGTGTTGGCGATTTCTTCCCAGACAGTCGTCATTGAATTGTCATACAAAAACTTGAGGTAAGTGCTAATATCCTAACATATGTATAGTTGTATAGTTGTTGGTGAATGACTCCGCAATCGCGCTCGGAATGGATGGGGCTTTTGGCCAGAAGCGGCATTGAAGCCCTGCGTGATGCCTGGGGCGCGCTGAATCTATCGCCTGAGTTCGAATGGTTGCGAGCGCCTGAGACCGGAGCCGTCATGGTAAGAGGTCGTGCCGGTGGCAGCGGAAAGCCCTTCAATCTTGGCGAGATGACCGTAACCCGTTGCGCACTGCGCCTGCTGGATGACGGGGTCATCGGGCATGCCTATGTTCAGGGGCGCGATCGTTCTCATGCCGAGCGCGCAGCGCTTGCGGATGCGCTCCTGCAGACCCGGCACGCCGAGGTCGTGCAGCGGATTGTGATCGCGCCGCTTGCCGAGCAGCTCGCCGCTGCGCGGGCGGAGCAGCAGGACAAGGCCGCTGCCACTCGGGTGGATTTTTTCACCCTCGTGCGGGGTGAGGATCAGCCATGAGTGTGACCGATCTTTCCGGCGGCTTCAGTAGCCCGGCAGCCGACGCGGCGCGTGCTTTTCGTCAGGCCCTGAACGCCCTCGCCCGGCCCGGTGAAATCGTCGAGGTGAGCGGGATCAGCCCGCCAGCGCCACTTGGTGGCGCCGCTGCTGCGCTTTTGTTGACCCTGGTGGATCACGAAGTAGCGATTCATTTGGCCGGTCGGTTCGATCAACCCGCCGTTCGCGAATGGCTTGCTTTTCATACCGGTACCGATTTCGTTCCGGCGGAGGAGGCAGACTTTGCCGTTGGACGCTGGGAAGAGCTTCTGCCGTTATCACAATTCCCTGCCGGGACGCCGGAGTACCCCGAGCGTTCGGCCACCCTGATTGTTGCCATGGACTCATTGACTGCGTCCGGCAGTCGGCTCTCCGGGCCCGGCATTCGCAGCGAAGCCTTTCTGAATCTGCCCGATGAAAAGACCCTGGCCGCCAATGCCGCGCGTTTCCCGCTGGGTGTTGATTTCTTCTTCACCGCGGGTGATCAGCTTGCCGGCCTCCCTCGCTCGACAAAAATCGGGGATTGAGCATGTATGTAGCAGTCAAAGGCGGCGAAAAAGCGATTGATGAGGCCCATGCCTGGCTTGCTCACGAGCGACGGGGCGACCCGGCGACGCCGGTGCTTGATACCGCGCAGATTCGAGAACAACTGACCCTGTCGTGCTATCGGGTGATGGCAGAGGGCTCGCTCTATGACCTCGACCTCGCTGCATTGGCCATCAAACAGGCCCGCGGCGATCTGATCGAGGCGATTTTCCTGATCCGTGCCTATCGCACGACGCTGCCGCGATTTGGTGTCTCGGCACCGATCGACACTTCGGCGATGCTCTGTCTGCGACGTATTTCAGCGACTTTCAAGGATGCCCCCGGCGGCCAGTTGCTCGGCCCGACTTTTGACTACACGCATCGGTTGCTCGATTTCACACTGCTTGCCAATGGTGAAGCGCCACTTAAGCGCGATGAGCGTGACTCGCTAGCCAAGGGCATGGCATCGCAAAGTGCTGAGCCGCTCGCCCGAGTCAGCGACATCCTTGGCAACGATGCCCTGCTCCAGGCTGAACCCACGGGCGATGAAGCGCCCGGCGATCTCACCCGCGAGCCGCTTGAATTTCCCGCTGACCGGGCGCTGCGGCTGCAGTCATTGTCCCGCGCCGATGAGGGGTTTGCCCTCTCATTGGCCTACTCCACCCAGCGCGGCTATGGCCGCAATCATCCGTTTATCGGTGAGCTTCGGGTGGGAGTTGTCGAGGTGTCTATGGAGATCCCGGAGCTCGGCTTCAGCGTGGTGATTGGCGAGATGACGGTGACCGAGTGCGAGACCGTGAATCAGTTTGTCGGCTCGCGCAAGCAACCGGCGCAGTTCACGCGTGGTTATGGGCTGACATTTGGCCACACTGAGCGCAAAGCGATTGCGATGGCCCTGCTTGACCGGGCGCTTCGCTGGGAAGAGCTCGGCGAGGATAACGTCGGTGCGCCGGCTCAGGATGCTGAATTCGTTCTCAGTCACGCCGACAACATTCAGGCAACGGGGTTTCTCGAGCATATCAAGCTCCCGCATTACGTTGATTTCCAATCCGAGTTGGAGCTGGTCCGGCGTCTGCGGGCCGAGGCCGGGCAATGAGTGATTACAACTTCGCCTATCTGGATGAGCAGACCAAGCGGATGATCCGGCGGGCGCTGCTCAAAGCGATTGCCGTCCCCGGTTATCAGGTGCCGTTTGCCAGTCGGGAGATGCCCATGCCCTATGGCTGGGGGACTGGCGGGGTTCAGGTCACCGCATCCACCCTGGTGCCGGAGGATGTCCTCAAGGTGATCGACCAGGGCGCCGACGACACGACCAATGCGGTTTCCATTCGACGATTCTTCGAGGTGACAGCGGGTGTCGAGACCACCACCGAGGTGCCGGTGGCGACGCTCATCCAGACCCGCCATCGCGTCCCGGAGACACCACTCACCGAGGGCCAGATTATCGTCTACCAGGTACCTATCCCTGAGCCGCTGCGTTTTCTCGAACCACGAGAGACGGAGACCCGCAAAATGCACAGTCTCGGCGAATACGGGCTGATGCACGTCAAACTCTATGAGGACATCGCGCGGCACGGTGAGATCGCGACGACTTATGCCTATCCGGCGCGCGTGAGCTCCGGCTATGTGATGGATCCCTCCCCGATTCCGAAGTTTGACAACCCCAAGCTTGACCACTCACCGGCCATCCAGCTCTTCGGTGCAGGCCGAGAACAGCGCATCTACGCCCTGCCGCCGTGGACATCAGTGCAGAGCCTTGATTTTGAGGACCACCCCTTCGATCCCAGTCGAGCGGATGGCGAGTGCGCGCTCTGCGGCAGCAAAGATAGCTATCTCGATGAGGTTATTACCGATGACGCCGGCGGAAGAATGTTCATCTGCTCGGATACCGATTACTGCGCCCGCCGTAGCGAGGGGGCCGCATGAATCCCATTCTCGAAGTCAGCGGCATCACCCGACGCTACGGCGATCGAATTGGCTGTGCGGATATCAGTTTCGACCTGTACCCCGGCGAGGTCATGGGCATCGTCGGTGAGTCCGGCTCGGGCAAAAGCACGTTGTTGAATTGTCTAGCAGGGGAGCTGATACCGGATGCCGGCCGCATTCTGTTTGACAGCAGGGCCGAGGGTGTCTGCGACCTGCTGGACCTCTCGGAGATGCAGCGCCGGGTCCTCTCGCGCATCGAGCTTGCCTTTGTCCATCAGAATCCGCGGGATGGCCTGCGCATGGGTGTGAGCGCTGGCGGTAATGTGGGTGAGCGGCTCATGGGTGTCGGTCAGCGCCATTACGGCAATATTCGTGAGCAGGCTCTAAGCTGGCTTGAGCGCGTTGAAATTCCGGCTGACCGGATCGATGACCGGCCCTCTCAATTCTCTGGCGGCATGCAGCAGCGTCTCCAGATTGCACGCAATCTGGTCACATCACCGCGGCTTGTTTTCATGGATGAGCCGACCGGCGGACTGGATGTCAGCGTTCAGGCCCGGCTACTCGATCTGCTTCGGGGGCTGGTGCGCGAGATGGGGCTCTCCGCCATCGTGGTGACTCATGATCTCGCCGTGGTGCGCCTGCTTGCCGATCGCATTCTTGTCATGAAGTCCGGGCAGGTTGTGGAGTCCGGTCTTACCGATCAGGTGCTCGATGACCCGCATCACCCCTACACCCAGCTGCTGGTTGCCAGCGTCCTGCAAGCCTGAGGCCGAGCATTGAACATGACCGCATGTCTTGAGATGAACGCTGTCACCAAGGCTTTCACGCTGCACAACCAGGGTGGCGTGACGATCTCGGTGATGTCGAATGCCAATCTGCGGGTCGGCCCGGGTGAATGTGTTGCACTGGTCGGCCCATCCGGCGCGGGCAAGTCCACGGTGATGCGCATGGCCTATGGCAATTATCTGGCGGATGACGGCGAGATATGGGTCGGCGACGTCTGCCTTAATCGCGCCTCACCGCGGGAGATTCTCATGCTGCGTCGTCAGACGCTGGGCTATGTCAGTCAGTTTCTGCGGGTGGTTCCCCGGGTCGCAACCACGGATGTGGTTGCCGAGCCGCTGCTCGCACTTGGCGTCGAGCCACGGCAGGCCCACGCCCGGGCCACCGAACTTCTGCGCATGCTCAACATCCCTGAGCGTCTCTGGCCGCTCTCGCCCATGACCTTCTCCGGCGGTGAGCAGCAACGGGTCAACATAGCGCGCGGTTTTATTCATGCGTATCCGGTCTTGTTGCTGGACGAGCCCACCGCCAGCCTGGATGCCGAAAATCGTGCGGTGGTTCTGTCTTTGATCGAGCAGGCTCGAGATCGCGGCGCTGCCATTCTGGGCATTTTTCATGACGAGGCCGCCAGACAGCAGGTCTGTACCGGCGAGATCGATGTGAGTGAATTCCTATGAGCCGCACCGAGACCGTTTTTGCCAACGCGGCGATGGTGCTGGAGGATGAGGTCTGCAATGGGTCGATCTGCATCCGTGATGGTGTGATTGAGGCGATCGACTCGGGTCGGCATGTCGGTGCTGGCGCGGTGGATTGTGAGGGTGATTGGCTCACGCCGGGTTTTGTCGAACTGCACACGGATAATCTCGAGCGACATATTGCGCCGCGGCCGGGTGTCGACTGGCCGCACGGGCCGGCCATCGTGGCGCATGATTCAGAGCTTGCCAGTGTTGGTATAACAACCGTATTTGATGCGCTGCGGGTGGGTTCGCTTTCCGAGGCGAACAACGCCTACGAGCCCTATGCCCGGGGGCTTGCCAGCGAACTATTGGATCTGCGTCGCCATGGCGGCCTGCGCATCAGTCATTACCTGCATCTGCGTGCCGAAATCTGCTCGGAGACAGTGACCGAAGAACTCGCTCAGTTCGCCGCGCATGACCGAGTGGGCATCGTCAGTCTCATGGACCATACGCCGGGTCAGCGGCAGTTTCGGGATATCACCCAATACCGACGCTATATGACCGGCAAGCACGGCATGAGCGATGCCCAGTTTGATGCCTATGTTGATCGAATGCGCGCGCTCAGCGAGCGAGTGGGTGCAGACCATCGCCACCGGGCTGCTGCAGAGGCCCACCGTTTAGGGGCCATCCTTGCCAGTCACGACGACACCACGGCTGATGATGTAACGGCTTCTCAGGCCGAGGGCGTACATATTGCCGAGTTTCCCACCACGCCAGAAGCGGCCGCGGCCTGCCAGGCGGCGTCGATGGCGGTGGTGATGGGGGCTCCGAACGTCATCCGGGGTGGATCGCATTCGGGCAATGTGGCCGCGATTGATCTAGCGCGCGATGGCCTGCTGGATATTCTCTCCTCCGACTACATTCCGGCGGCACTGCTTCTGGCCGCTTTCCAACTGGGTGATTTCTGGGAGGATCTGCCGCGGGCGATCGCGACGATCACCCTCAACCCGGCGAGAGCGGCAGGTCTAGACGACAGGGGTCGCATTGCGCCGGGCCATCGGGCCGATGTGCTACGCGTTGGCCTGATTGATGGCACACCGAGAGTGAAGGAGACCTGGGTGCGGGGCAGCCGGGTCGCCTGATCGCTAACGCCGCTCCACCGGCAGTCCCTGCAGGTATTCAGCCCAGCGCCATTTCGGATCACCGATGACGATAAAGTTGGGATTGAGCACCGAGTCATGGGTGTTGTAGCGAAGCGGCTCGCCATCGGGGCGGATGACCGCACCGCCGGCGGCTTCCACCACGCATTGTGCCGCGGCACTGTCCCACTCCGAGGTGGGCCCGAAGCGTGGATAGCAGTCCGCTGAGCCCTCGGCCACCAGGCAGAACTTGATGGAGCTGCCCATGGAGCGGGTCTCAAAATCGGGCAGGCGATCGAGCAGGGCCTGCACCTGAGGGTGGCGATGAGAGCGACTGACCACCAGTGTCAGCGCGGTTTCATCGGCAGGGCGCGTTTCAATCGCGGTCCTGCCGGCGGTGTCGTGGCGCTCCGCCCAGCGCGTCTTGCCATCACGGGTCTGCACGCCGACCCAGGTTTTCTCCAGCACCGGTGCATGCACCACACCGAGTACCGAGTGGTGTTCGTCAATCAGGGCGATATTCACGGTGAACTCGCCGTTGCGTTTGACGAACTCCCGGGTGCCATCGAGCGGGTCCACCAGCCAGTACCGCGGCCACTGCCCGCGCTCGGCCCAGTCCGGGATGCCGCCTTCTTCCGAGAGCACCGGTATCTCCGGGGTCAGTGCGCGCAGCTCGGCGTCGATCAGGTCATGGGCGGCATTGTCCGCGGTGGTCAGTGGTGAGGCATCGGCCTTGTGTTCAACTTCAAAGCCGGCGGCGTAAATGGAGAGGATTTCACGGCCCGCTGCCTCGGCAATGGCAGTGGCGCGCTCGGCAAGCGTTTTGAGATTTAAATCGTTCATGATCCGCATCATACAGCGCTGCTGTGACAAGTTGACACGCCCAGATGGGGGATATACTCTCCACCCATCGCGCTTTCCGAGCGCATCCCCCTTAGATTTCATGAACTTCGACGATCGTGCCAAGCCGGTCGTGTCACACTGATCAAATCAATGCTCCCTGGAGGTTTATTTCGTGAGCGACGCCATCGTCCACGTCTCCGACGCCAACTTTGAATCCGAAGTCATTAATGCCGATCAGCCCGTCCTCGTGGACTATTGGGCCGAGTGGTGCGGGCCCTGCAAGATGATTGCCCCGATTCTCGATGAGATCGCCGGCAACTACGCGGGCAAGCTCAAGATCGCCAAACTGAATATTGATGAAAACCCCGAGACGCCGCCGAAATTCGGCATCCGTGGTATCCCGACGCTGATGCTGTTCAAGAACGGCAGCGTTGAGGCCACCAAGGTCGGCGCGCTTTCCAAGGCGCAGCTCTCGGCTTTTATCGACAGCAACCTCTGAACACCTTCATCTTCCCGGGGCTCCGGCTCCTTCCTACCAGAGCAATGGCCGTCCGATGGGCGGCCCCAGAGCAGCAATGAACCTCACCGAACTCAAGCAGAAACCCGCCGCACAACTCGTCGAACTCGCCCAGGAGATGGGCATCGAGAACATGGCCCGCAACCGCAAGCAGGACGTGATCTTCGCCCTGCTCAAGGCGCATGCCAAAAACGGCGAAGACATCTGGGGCGATGGTGTCCTCGAGATCCTGCAGGATGGCTTCGGCTTCCTGCGCTCGACGACCAGCTCCTATATGGCAGGGCCGGACGATATTTATGTCTCTCCCAGCCAGATCCGGCGCTTTTCGCTGAGAACGGGTGACACCATCTCGGGCAAGATCCGCCCGCCCAAGGATGGTGAGCGCTACTTCGCGCTGCTCAAGGTCGATGAGATCAACTTTGAAAAGCCCGAGGCCGCCAAGCACAAGGTGCTGTTTGAGAACCTCACCCCGCTTTTCCCCAAGGAGCGACTGGTCCTCGAGCGCGGCAACGGCTCAACGGAAGACCTCACCGCCCGGGTGATTGATCTCTCCGCCCCCATCGGCAAGGGCCAGCGCGCGCTCATCGTCTCACCGCCCAAGGCCGGTAAGACCATGCTGCTGCAGAACATCGCCCAGTCGATTACCGCGAACAACCCCGAGGCCTACGTCATCGTGCTGCTCATCGACGAGCGCCCGGAAGAGGTCACGGAAATGGAGCGCACGGTGCGTGGTGAGGTGGTCTCCTCCACCTTTGATGAGCCCGCCAACCGCCATGTGCAGGTCGCCGAGATGGTCATCGAAAAGGCCAAGCGCCTGGTCGAGCACAAGCGCGATGTGGTGATCATGCTCGACTCCATCACCCGCCTGGCACGGGCCTACAACACCGTGGTGCCGAGCTCGGGCAAGGTGCTGACCGGTGGTGTGGATGCCAATGCCCTGCATCGGCCCAAACGCTTCTTTGGCGCCGCGCGTAACATCGAAGAGGGCGGCAGCCTCAGCATTATCGCGACAGCGCTCGTTGAGACCGGCTCGCGCATGGATGATGTCATCTACGAGGAGTTCAAGGGCACCGGCAACATGGAAGTCCATCTGGACCGCCGTATCGCCGAGAAGCGGATCTATCCGGCCATTAACATCAACCGCTCCGGCACCCGCCGCGAAGAGCTGTTGATGACGCCGGATGAGCTGCAGAAGGTCTGGATCCTGCGCAAGCTGCTGCATCCGATGGATGAGCTCGCGGCCATTGAGTTCCTGCTCGATAAGCTCAAGGACACCAAGACCAATAACGAGTTCTTCCAGGCGATGAAGCGCTAGTCGCCCACTCGCACCCAGGTCTCAAAATCCATCGCATACGCATGCTCGGCATCAGCCGGGTGGTGGGTTGTCTGCTGAAGTTCCCAGTCCGGCCCTTCAAAGGCCGGGAACAGCGTATCGCCCTCGATCGTCGATCGCACCCGGGTGAGTTCGATGCGATCGGCAATGGGTAAGAACGCTTTATAAATCTCCGCACCGCCAATAATCGCGATCTCCGGGACATCCCCGGCTGCCGCCAGAGCGGCCTTGGCATCATGCACGACCGTGCAGCCCTCGGCCTGCCAGGCCGTATCCCGGGTCATGACGATATTCTGCCGATTGGGCAGGGCCCGGCCGATGGACTCAAAGTTCTTCCGGCCCATGACAATCGGCTTGCCGCGGGTCAGGGCCACAAAATGCCGCATGTCATCGGGCAGCCGCCAGGGCAGATCATTATCGCGACCAATCACCCGGTTCTCGGCCATCGCCACAATCAGCGAGATCTCGGGACGTGCACTCATACCGCCACTCTATGGGTTAAACGTGAATAAAAAACGATTCTAGAGAGCATGTTCAAAAAGAGCACCCCGCCCTTGTTAGCATAAGGCGTCGTCTAAGTTTTCGCTACGAGTGGCTCGGACGTAGTGTCCAACCCCCGATGTGCAAGAGCCTACAATCGTCGTTCATTGGTAACCGTATCAATCAGAAGGGATGAGTAGTAACGCGTTTGAGATGGTTAAGTTGAAGGTTAGTTGGTGATAGCAGCCCGAGCGCTTCTAACGCATCGGGGGAGGCGGCAGCGGGTTGGCGACTGGCGTAACACATTGCCCGAGACCTGCTAAACTTTTGGGAAAAGTTTTGTTCAGAAGCTGGCATGAGTTATCGCATCAAGCGAGTGACTAAAGAAATGGGCCGCATTACTTGAAGTCTCAACATGCACTCTGTAAACAATCTGGTTTGACTTGCGCCATGCAAACGATGAAAACGAGCAAAGTAATGGAATATACGGAAGCCCTTAAAGTTGTACGAAGTAAGGTTGAAGAGCTTGCCGCCAAGCCCAATCTCGGTGAAGAGACTCAGCTCATTGGCGACGGCTCGGTGATGGACTCAATGAAGCTCGTCGAGTTATGCCTCGCGTTGGAGGACCATGCATCAGAGGTGGGCTTTGAGTTTGACTGGACTTCCGAGTCAGCGATGTCTCGCGCCCGAAGCATGTTCAGGACGATTGGTACATTAGCCGCTGAGTTTGCAGAGCAGTCACAGCAATGACGGTAATAGTCACTGGCGCAAGTAGAGGGCTAGGCGCAGCGATCACTCAGCGACTTCTAAAAAGAGAAGTGGATGTTTTCGGAATTGCACGCAACATCGATGGCGTACCATGTGATGCGGCAAGCTGTGACGTGTCCTCATATGACTCAATAAAGAGGGTTGCAAAAGAGCTTAAGCAGTCCAAACGCGAAATCACCGGCTTGATAAATGCGGCTGGAATTGCATCAATGAATCTTGCTCTTACCACTACAAAATCGAGCACTCAGAAAATATTACAGACAAACCTTGCTGGTACGATCTACTGCTGCCAACACTTCGCGCCTTTGATGATTCGCAAACGCGAGGGAGCGATAATAAACTTTTCTACCATAGCCGTTGCTATCGGACTTAAAGGAGAGTCCATCTACGCTGCATCAAAGGCAGGTGTGGAAGGTTTTTCGCGCTCTTTCGCTAGAGAGGTGGCGGATTTCGGGCTGCGGGTGAATTGCATCGCGCCTGGTCCCATTGATACCGACTTGCTCAATGGCGTTAGCGCTGGGCAGATTAAAAGAATCGTTGCGCAGCAGGTGATCGCCGTGCAGCACACGAAAGATGATGTTTGCGATCTTGTTGAACTGCTGTTGGACCCTCGCTCAAATTCGCTCAGTGGGCAAGTTTTTAACGTGGGAGGCGTATAGTGACCATCATCGCTCAGCTCAAAGCGCGTTGGGAAGATGCTACTCACCCATTCCTTGTTCATCCCACGCGCAACCTCTATTTCAGTGATGTTCTGAGCGATGACGCTATTGATTTATCGGCTATTGAATCAGGTGATGTTGTCGCGCTGATTGGTGACTTCGAACCTCAGTCTATTGCGGCGCTTCTTCGCCTGATTGAGAAAGAGGCAATAATCGTACCGCTCACAAAAGATACGCATGCTCAACATCCATATTTCTTTGAGCAGGCTGGAGTAAATAAGGTGATTTGTGACGGCGTTGTTTCCAGTATCGGAAAGCGTATAAGTCATCCGCTAACGGACACACTGCGAGAGAAGCGTCATGCAGGTTTAGTACTCTACTCCACCGGAACAACAGGCAAGCCTAAGGCCATCTTGCATGACTTCACCAGATTCCTACGTCGTTTTGAAACGCCTCGTCCGACGCTCCGCACCCTCTCTTTTTTGCTCTTCGACCATATCGGCGGACTGAATACTCTCCTTCACACCCTTTATAATAAGGGAGTTGTGGTAACTCCGACGGCGCGCACTGTCGATGCCGTGCTTAAAACCTGCGCCGAACACCGGGTTGAAGTTTTGCCGACAACACCAACTTTCCTTCGCATGATGCTGATGAGTGGCAAAGTACCGAACGATGTACCTGACTGCCTCCGCATCATCACATACGGCACAGAGCGCATGGATCAACCAACTTTGAACGAACTCTGCGCGCTTCTCCCGAACGTAGATTTCCGTCAAACCTTTGGTATGTCTGAGCTCGGCATTGTTCGTGTGAAAAGTGAAGCACGGGACAGTTTATACATGCGTATCGGTGGAGAGGGTGTCGAAACCAAGGTAGAAGACGGTGTGCTTAAGATACGGTCTGAGCACCGGATGCTGGGCTACTTAAACGCAGAGTCTCCTTTCGATAGTGACGGTTGGTATGACACAAAGGATGTAGTTGAAGAGCACGACGGCTACTATAAAGTCGTCGGCAGACAGACCGAAGTTATAAACGTTGGTGGTCAGAAGTTTATGGCTAGTGAGGTCGAGTCCGTGGCAATGGAGCTTAATGGCATAGAATTCTCTAGAGTTGAGGTAAAGAATAACCCGATAACCGGTCAACATATAGAGCTTATAGTTCAAACTAGTTCATCAGATTTCAATGTATACCAAGCCCGAAAAGAGCTTGCTCAACGGCTTCCATCTCACATGCAACCCAGCGCTTTGCGAGTTCAGGCGTTAGAGGTCAGCCATAGATTTAAAAGGAAGTAAAAATGCTAGATATTTATATCGAAGGAGAGACAATCGATCTAGCAATACCTACCGAGGAGTTTGCATATTCCTCGGAATGGTACTCTTGGCTGAATCGAAAAGATATCACTAGATTTTTGGAGCAAGGTGATTTTCCTAATACACCAGAAAGCCAACTAAATTTTTATCGAACGGCTAGCGCGGAACGGCTTCTTTTAGTGGTTCAGACGAAATCAGGAGAAGCAAAAGGCATAGTATCACTGTCATTTATCGATCAAAAGAAAAAGTGCTGTGATTTTGCATTATTGATAGACAGTTTCGTAGATATTAGGAACTCTG
>CAJXNJ010000018.1 GCA_913057145.1 uncultured Ectothiorhodospiraceae bacterium | reverse complement strand
CTCACGTCTGGCTTGTTCTTCAGCCTCCCGTCGGGCCTGCTCCTCAGCCTCACGCCGGGCCCGCTCCTCGGCTTCCCGTCGAGCTTGTTCTTCGGCCTCCTGGCGAGCCCGCTCAGCCGCCTCGGCTTCAAGTCTTGCCTGCTCCGCGGCTTGACGTTGCCGCTCGGCCTCGGCTTCGGCTTCGCGCCTCGCCTGCTCCGCGGCCTCTGCCGCTTCGCGCTCGGCGGCCAGGCGCTCCGCCTCCCGCTCACGTTCAGCTTCCAGCCGCGCGAGTTCTTCCTCGCGGGCACGCTGTTCGGCCTCTTCCTCGGCTCTCAGGGTTTCGATGGCTTGTTCGACCTGTGATTCGTCAACCGCGACGGCTTGTACCGCCTGCTCCGTCCCGGGCATGGCCTGATCGGTGATATCGCCAAAGCGGAAACTCACGGCAAAGAGCCCGAACAGCAGCAGATGGGCTGCGATTGACAGCGCAATATCGCGTAGGCCGTCGCGTCCCATCATCCGCCGTTAGCAGGAGGTTGGGTGAGCAGGCCGACCTGCGGCACCCCGGCCTGTTGCAGGGCGGTCATGACATTCACCACCCGGGCGTAGGGCACATTCGCGTCCCCGCGGACAAAAACCGGTGTCTGGGGCTGTGCGCGCATGAGGGCGGTGACATTGACGACGATCTCTTCCAGGTTCACCGGTTCATCGTCGGCCTGTGCCCCGATACTCAGATAGAAGCGACCATTCCGGTCCACCTCCACAATCACCGGTTCCTCTTCCTGCGGTGCCATTGGCTCGGCGCTTGATTGCGGCAACTCGATCTCAACACCCTGATAGAGCAGCGGGGCGGTGACCATGAAAATCACCAACAGCACCAGCATGACGTCAATGTAGGGGACGACATTAATCTCGGCCATGGGCCGACGACGGCTGCGGCGTCTCAGTGGGGCACCCAGGCTCACTGCTCAATCGGTCCCGAGGTCGACAGCCCGCGTCCCTGCAAGTGGCGCTGGAGGATGCTCGTAAACTCTTCCATGAACATCTCGTAGCGATTGGTGATGCGCTCGGCATGGTGGGAGAAGCGGTTATAGCCGATGACCGCCGGGATGGCGGCAAAGAGGCCCAGGGCTGTTGCAATCAGGGCCTCGGCGATACCGGGGGCAACCGTGGCAAGGGTTGCCTGTTGCATGGCCCCGAGCGCGAGAAAGGAGTTCATGATGCCCCAGACCGTTCCAAACAGCCCGATATAAGGACTGGTGGAACCGACAGTGGCGAGATAGGGCACATACTGCTCGAGCTGATCCATTTCCCGATTGAGCGCTACCCGCATTGAGCGTTGTGCGCTTTCCATGGTGGCATCGGGTTGTGCCCGCTGCTGGCGCATGCGATTGAACTCACGAAAACCCGCGCGAAAGATCCGCTCCATGCCACCGGATTCCAGATCCGGTTGCTCGGAGCGGCTGTAGATTTCGTTGAGATTGCCGCCCGACCAGAAGCTGTCTTCAAAGGCTTCAACACCGGCTTCGGCCTGTTTGAGATGCCGGTACTTGCGAATGATGATGGCCCAGGAACTGATGGAGCCGAGTAGGAGGATGAGCATCACCAGCTGGACGACAAGGCTTGCCTCCAGAATAAGATGCGTAATCGAGAGATCAACGGCCATCAATTGCCCTCAGTTGGATTAGACCATTTGCTCAGAAACCCTAGCGGTCCGCCTGTCACCGCGCAACCGCATTGCCATGACAGTCGCGGGACTCAGGCATCGCCAAAAAGCTCGCCGCTCGGGTCTTCAATTCGTGGCGGTGGCGGGCGGTTGAAATGGGCATAGGCAATACGCGTTGCCATGCGCCCGCGGGGGGTGCGATGCAGATAGCCCTGCTGGATGAGAAAGGGCTCGATGACATCCTCAATCGTCCCGCGCTCCTCGCCAATGGCAGCGGCAAGGCTCTCGACACCCACCGGCCCGCCGTCGAATTTATCGATCACCGCCATTAACAACCGGCGGTCCTGACTGTCGAATCCGTTGTCATCCACTTTGAGCATGTCCATGGCAGCCGCCGCTACGCTCTGGGTAATGCGTCCGTCGGCCCGGACTTCGGCGTAGTCACGTACCCGGCGCAGGAGTCGATTGGCGATTCTCGGTGTGCCTCGGGCCCGGCGCGCAATCTCGGTGGCACCGGATTCATCCATGGGCAGGGCAAGCAGATTGGCCGAGCGACTGACGATGGTGGTCAGATCATCCTCGGAGTAGTACTCAAGGCGCTGGACGATGCCAAAGCGGTCGCGCAGTGGCGAGGTGAGCAGACCGGCGCGTGTGGTCGCGCCCACCAGCGTGAAGGGTGGCAGATCAAGCTTGATCGAGCGGGCGGCCGGGCCTTCACCCACCACGATATCGATCTGCTGGTCCTCCATAGCCGGATAGAGGACTTCCTCGACGACAGCCGAGAGGCGGTGGATCTCATCGACAAAGAGCACATCGCCGGGCTCAAGATTGGTCAGCAGGGCCGCGAGATCGCCAGGACGGTCGATGACCGGCCCTGAGGTCTGGCGCAGATTAACGTCAAGCTCATTGGCGATGATATGGGCAAGGGTTGTCTTGCCAAGCCCCGGCGGGCCGAAGACAAGCACGTGGTCGAGTGACTCCTGTCGGCCTCGGGCCGCCTCAATGAATATCTCAAGCTGCTCGCGTACCGCCTGCTGGCCAATATAGTCATTCAGACGCCGCGGGCGGATGGCCCGGTCGACAGCCTCGTCATCGGCCCCGGCGCTACTTGAGATGATGCGGTCTTCTTCGATCATGGCGCTAGCGTACCGCCTTCTGCAGGGCAGCGCGGATTAAGACCTCGCTGGTCTCGCCCTCAAGATCGGCGAGCAGCCGCTGCGCCTCGGCCTGTTTATAGCCAAGGGCGATTAATGCCGCGCTGGCCTCAGAGACCGGGTCATTGGCAACGGCTGCTGTCGGCATGCCAACCGCGCCCGGCAGACCAGCACTGCTCGCGGTGATCCCGTCCAGGCGATCCTGCATCTCCAGTGTCAGCCGCTCGGCGATCTTGCGCCCAATCCCGGGCAGCCGGTTGAGTGTGGCAATGTCCTTTTGCTCAACACAGCGCCGGAATTCCTCAGCGCTCATGCCGGAGAGTATGGCGAGCGCCATTTTCGGTCCCACCCCGTTGACCTTGATCAGTGCGCGAAAAAGACCGCGCTCCCCTTCACTGAGAAAGCCATAGAGCACGGGGACTTCATCGCGAATGCCCTGGTGGACTTTAAGCGTCACCGACTCGCCGGTCTCCGGGAGCTGATAGAAGGTCGACATTGGTGCTTCAAGCTCATAGCCCACCCCCTGGGCGTCAACCAGGACTCGGGGTGGGTGCTTTTCAATCAGTATCCCGGCAATACGGCCTATCATCTCAATCCTTCATCCGCGCTGCCCGGCCACCCGGGCGTTGAAACGATCCTGCTGGACATGGGTGAGCGCCACGGCAAGGGCATCGGCGGCATCTTCCTTGATATCGCCTTTAAGGCCCAGAATCGCCCGGACCATATAGCCCACCTGGTCCTTCTCGGCTCCGCCCCGGCCAACCAGTGCCTGCTTGACCGCACGCGGCGTGTATTCACTGACCGCAAGGCCGGCGCCGGCGCAGGCGCACATCGCTGCCCCGCGTCCCTGTCCCAATTTGAGTGCAGACTGCGCATTGCGGTTGAGGAAGACCTCTTCAATGGCCGCTTCCATGATGCCGTGCTGGGTGATGACTTCGACGATGGCCTGATAGATGTTGTGCAGTCGCTCAGCGAACGGGCCGGATCCAGCCTGAATGACCCCGCTGGATATGTACTGGGCATTGGCGCCGTTGACTTCAATTACGCCAAAGCCGGTTTTAACCGAGCCTGGATCAATGCCAAGCACTCGGCGCGGCAGGCCGCTGGTATTGGGTTTTGCGACGGCCACCTGCCTCACGCCTCCTCATAGGCGTCAGCCTGAATATCGGCGTTGGTGTAGACATGCTGTACATCATCCAGGTCTTCCAGTCGCTCGATCAGTCGGGCCGCCTTGGCCGCCTCATCACCCTCGAGCGCGGTGGTGGTCTCCGGGCGCATGGTGACTTCGGCATCGGCCGGCTCCAGGCCGGCTGCGATGAGTGCATCGCGCACATCAGTGAAGTCCTCGGGCGTGGTGAGGACCTCGAATGAACCATCCTCGTTGCTGATCACATCCTCAGCCCCGGCCTCGAGTGCGGCCTCCATCAGCGTGTCTTCATCACTCTCCGGTGGGAAGATCAGCACGCCGCGCTGTTGGAACATAAAGGCGACACAACCATCGGTGCCGAGGTTGCCGTTGTGTTTGTTAAACGCATGCCGGATTTCACTGACCGTGCGGTTACGGTTATCCGTCATGCAGTCGGCCATGATGGCGATGCCGCCCGGGCCGTAACCCTCGAATCTCGCCTCTTCATAGGCGGCGGCCTCATCCGTGCCGGCGCCGCGCGCCGCGGCCTTCTCGATTTTGTCCTTGGGCATGTTCACCGAAAGCGCCCGGTCAATCGCCAGGCGCAGTCGCGGATTGGCATCCGGGTCATCGCCGCCCTGACGCGCCGCGACGGTGATTTCGCGAATCATCTTGGTGAAGATTTTGCCACGCTTGGCATCCTGCGCCTTTTTACGGTGCTGGATGTTGGCCCATTTGCTATGCCCTGCCATGGTCCCCCTCGTTTGACCGTCCCGTATCATTTGTCAGACCCAGAGATTACCATGCAAAGGCATAACCGACAGGCGCTGATCAGTAGGAGCCTATGTCGCCAATCCCGATCCCCGTCCCGGCCGATAGTGTGGCGTTTTTCGCCGCTCTGCGTGCACGTTGGCCCGCACCGGTGTGGCTCGACAGTGCCGCGGGCGGGCGTTACAGCATTTTCTCGGCGGCCCCGAGGGCACAGCTGATCAGCCGTGGTGGGCAGACCTGGCGGCTCCCTTCCGATGCCTCGATAAACGAGACCGATTGCGAGGCGCTCACGCAGCGCTCGGATGCGCAGTGCCTGGGCACGGGTGATCCACTGGCGCTCATCCGTGAGCATCTGGGCCCGCCGTTGGCCGCGCCGCCGCCTTTTGCAAGTGGGGCGATCGGGTACTTTGGTTATGAGTTCGGCCGTCGCCTGCAGGGCCAGCGCGTCGCCGATGCCGGAATGCCTGAGATGGCGGTCGGTCTCTACGACTGGGCGCTTGTTATTGACCATGACGCGGATGAGGCCTGGGTTGCCGGTGCCCCGCCCGATGGTCTTTTGGACTGGATATTGAGCGACCCTGCCGGAGTGCCGGCTGCATGGCAGGCGCTGTCACCGGCAACGGCCACCCCCGGGCGTGATGGTTACGCCGAGGCCTTTGCCCGCATCAAGCGTTATCTGCGCGATGGGGATTGCTATCAGGTGAACTACGCCCGGGCCTTTGAGGCGGCTTTCTCGGGGGATCCGCTCGCGGTCTATGCCGATTTCAGAGCACTGGCGGGTGGGCCTTTTTCCGCCTATCTGCAACTGCCGGGCGGGCCGATCTTAAGTGGCTCACCGGAGCGTTTCCTTGCCGTGCGTGATGGCCGGGTTGAGACCCGGCCGATTAAAGGCACACGGGCAAGGCATCCCGACCCTCTGGTGGATGAAGCCGTGCGCGAAGCACTCGGGCGCAGTGAGAAAGACCGCGCGGAGAACCTGATGATTGTGGATCTGCTGCGTAACGATCTCGGGCGCTGCTGTGCAACCGGCAGTGTCCGGGTCCCGGCGCTCTTCGCGCTCGAGCGCTATGCCACGGTGCATCACATGGTCAGTGTGATCGAAGGTGAACTGGCGCCGGGCGTTCATGTCACCGACTTGTTGCGCGATTGTCTGCCGGGCGGCTCCATTACCGGAGCCCCGAAATACCGCGCCATGGAAATTATTGAGGAACTCGAGGGCCGGCCCCGCGGCATTTACTGCGGGGCAATCGGTTATATCGGTGCCGATGGCGCGATGGATACGAACATCGCCATCCGTACGATGACCGCCCGGGACGGGGTTCTGGACTACCGCGCCGGCGGCGGGCTTGTTTTCGACTCGAATATGTCCGAGGAATTTGATGAGACAGAATCCAAGGCACTTGCTTTCCGTCAATTGATTGCAGCGGGCGGACAAGGCATGCTGCAGAGCAGCAAGACGCAAGCATCAATATGATGCAAGGTCGGGAACACATCTAAAGATAAGTGCGGGGAGTGAGAGCAATGCAGGAAGTGGTAATTGCAGCAGCCGGTCGCAGCGCGGTGGGTAATTTTGGCGGCACGCTGGCGCCTTTGTCGGCCGCCGAGATTGGTGCGCAGGTCATTCGTGGTGTGCTCGGCCGCGCCGGCGTTGACCCGGCGGTCATCGATGAAGTGGTGCTCGGGCAGGTTCTCACCGCCGCCTGTGGCATGAACCCCGCCCGGCAATCCTCGCTTAACGCGGGTCTGCCCATCACAACGCCGGCGATGACCATCAACAAGGTCTGCGGCAGTGGGCTTAAGACAACGCACATGGCGGCACAGGCCATTGGCCTGGGTGATGCCGAAGTGATGCTGGTTGGGGGCCAGGAGTCGATGAGCAATGCTCCACATGCCCTGCCGAACTCCCGCAAGGGCCAGCGTATGGGCCCGTGGAAGATGGAAGACACCATGATCCGTGATGGGCTCTGGGATGTCTTCAACGACTACCACATGGGTGTCACCGCCGAGAATCTGGCCAAGGAATACGGCATCAGCCGTGAAGAGCAGGATGCCTTTGCCGCGCAGTCGCAGCAGCGTGCCGAGGCCGCGCAGAAAGCCGGATATTTCACCGACGAGATCATTCCGGTGGAGATTCCGCAGCGAAAGGGTGATCCCCTGGTATTTGATACGGACGAGTTCCCGCGTCATGGCACGACGGTGGAGACGCTGGCGAAAATGCGCCCGGCCTTTGACAAGGAAGGCACGGTCACAGCCGGCAACGCCTCGGGCATTAACGACGGCGCGGCGATTCTGCTGATGATGTCGGCAGGCCGTGCCGAGGCGCTCGGTATCGAGCCCATTGCCCGGGTCAAGGCTTACGCCAGCGCCGGTGTTGAGCCACGGATCATGGGCAGTGGCCCGATTCCGGCTACACAGCGCTGTCTCGAGCGCGCCGGCTGGAGCGTTGATGACCTCGATCTTGTTGAGTCCAACGAGGCCTTCGCGGCTCAGGCGCTTTCTGTCAACAAGGCGCTCGGCTGGGACCCGGAGAAGGTCAACGTCAATGGCGGTGCGATTGCCATCGGCCATCCGATTGGTGCATCCGGTGCGCGGATTCTGGTCACACTGCTGCATGAGATGAAGCGCCGCGATGTCAGCAAAGGCCTCGCGACACTGTGCATTGGCGGTGGTCAGGGTGTTGCCCTTGCGGTCGAGCGCTAGGAGGGGGTTGTCATGGCCGAGACACGATTAATCAAGAAATACCCCAACCGCCGGCTGTATGACACGGCCATCAGCAGCTATGTCACGCTCGAGGACGTCAAGGGCCTGGTGCTCGATGGCGTTGAGTTCGAGGTCACGGATGCCAAGACCGGGGATGATCTGACCCGCACCATACTGCTGCAGATCATCAGCGAGGAGGAGGAGGGCGGTGAGCCGATCTTCTCCAGCGAGCTCCTTGCCCAGATCATTCGGGCCTATGGCGGCAATATGCAGAGCCTGCTGACCAGTTATCTGGAAAAGAGCATGGAGCTCTGGGCCGATCAGCAGCGTGAGCTGCGGGAGCGGGCCCGGACCTTCATGGATGCCAGCAATCCGATGAACATGCTCAGCCAGATTACTGAGCAGAACCTGGCGATGTGGCAGAAAGCCATGGACAGCTTTAAAACTGACCTCAAGGACAGCCAGGCCAAGGATTCCTCCAAGGATAAGTCTTAGCCGCCGGATCTCTTCATTGACAGGCTGCCAGCCGTCTCTCTATGATGCTGTGCAACATTTTTTGTGCGGCGCACAAGCATTGGGAGATCGGTTATGACGCAGCGACTGGCACTGATTACAGGTGGTGAGGGTGGAATCGGCACGGAGATCTGCCGTCAGCTTGGCGCTGCCGGGCGCAAGATCATCACCACCTGTCTCGACCCCGAGGCCGAGAACATCGAGCAGTGGGCGTCCAACCTGCGCGCTGAAGGCATCGATGCCGACTGGGTGCAGTGTGATGTCAGCGACAATGAAGCCTGCGTCAAAATGGCCGAGGAAGTGCGCTCGCGCTTTGGTGAGGTTGATGTTCTGGTCAATGTCGCCGGCATTACGCGCGATGCATTCCTGCACAAAATGGATGCCTCGCAGTGGTATTCGGTCATCAATATCAACCTCAATGGCGCCTATAACGTCACCAGTCAGTTCATTGCCGGCATGCGTGAGCGTGGTTTCGGCCGGGTGGTGAATATCTCCTCGGTGAATGGCCAGACCGGCCAGTTCGGGCAGACCAACTATTCAGCGGCCAAAGCCGGGTTGCATGGCTTTACCATGGCGCTTGCCAAAGAGGGTGCGCCGAAGGGTGTGACCGCCAACACCGTCTCTCCCGGCTACATCAAAACCAGCATGACAGCGGCCATTCCGGAGCAGGTACGCGAAGCGATCGTGGCCCAGATTCCGGCCGGCGACATGGGAACTCCTGAAGATATCGCCCGGGCTGTGGCGTTTCTCACGGCAGACGAGGCGGGCTATATCAACGGCGCCAACCTGCCGGTCAACGGCGCGCTTTTCTGCAGCTTCTAGGGAAGTTTTCAGACAAAAAAAAGGGAGACCAGGTCTCCCGAGGGTTCCGCGCCCTCATTGGTGGGGCGCTTTGTCAGTGGACCTTGGTGGTCCGCTCCTCCTCTTGGCGATCAATCGCTCTGATAGATGACGTTAATGTCAGAATTGGTTAGGCGCAACCCTTTTCGTTGTTGCGCTGCACCAAGGCGGTGCGTTAGCGGCTATTGCGTAACCAGTCCATTAGCCTGGGGTAGAGGCTTCGGTGCGCGCCTGCCCCAATAAATAGCCCCAGATGCCCACCGGGTAGGGCCATGTTGGTGCAGGGCCCGCCCACCAGCTGATCCAAACCGCTTGCAGCCGCCGGCGGCACCAGATGGTCATGTTCGGCCCAGGCATTGAACACCGGCACCTTGATATCGGCGAGACGGACGGGCTGGCCCTGCAGAACCAGCTCGTCGCGGGCCAGTGCATTGCGCTGATAAATGGCTTCGGCGAACTCGGCAAAGGCCTGGCCGGCAAGATCCGGGCCGTCATACATCCATCGCTCCATGCGCATGAAAGTCTCAAGGGCCTCATCATCGGCATCCACCAGTCCGGCGAGGGCGCCATAACGCTGTGGGCCCAGTGCAAAGGGTTTGAGTCCGGCAAAGAAACTGGCCAGGCCCTGACCGGTGATATTGCCGGTGGCACTGATCAGACCGCTGAAATCAATATTGCGTGCCAGTTGTGCCAACTGATCATCGGCGCTTGCGGTATCAACCGGTGTGGCCAGCGTGGTGACGGATGCAACGGGCCGCTCTGCAGCCCCTGCCAGCGCGGCATGGCACAACGCCAGAACCCCGCCCTGGCAGATACCAAGCAAATGGGGACGTGTTTGGTGCGTGCGTTCAATCCACGCGGTGGCATCGGCAATATCGCCGAGAATGTAGTCGCCAAGGCCGAGATAGCGTCTGGCCATGCCGGGTGGATGCCAGGCCAGCAGATAGACACTAAAGCCGCCGCGCACCAGCGCGCCGATCACCGATCGCTGTTCGCTTAAATCAAGGATCGCCGGGCGGTTGACCAGCGAGTAGACGATGAGCACCGGGGGGTTGTCCGCACTGCCATAGCGTTGCAGGGCTGCATTATCGGTCTCGGTGACGCTCGTCGACGGCGTGACCGGTGCCGGTGCGCGCTCAAGCCTTGCCGCGCGTTTGAGCACTGTCTGCAGATCGGCTTGTGCGTTTTTCGTGGCCATGATGGCTTAGCGGCCGGCCTGCTTTGGTGTGAGTGCGGCGCGCAGTTCGCTGATTTCTTCGCGCAGACTGTGTATTTCCTCGCGATGCCGGCGCCGCTGACGCTGTAGTTCCGAGGCCAGATCATCAAGCCCGCGGCTGGAGGGCAGCCCCAGGCCCTCCAGCCATTCATCGGCGATTTCACGCAGCGTTTTAGTCAGCGCACTCCAGGCATTGATCAGCCCGGCAATGCTTGCCTGGGTCTGCGGACGCGACAGCCATTGCTCGTAACGTGGCTCGGCAATCGCCTGCCATTGGGCGAGCAGCAGGTCATGATCGAGCTCAGCGATGTCATCGATGAGCTGGTCGAGCTGATCGGGATAGCGGGTTTCAAGCTCGGCGCGAAAAGCTTCGGTGCAGTCCTCGGCAAGCCCGGTCAGCGCATCAAGGTAGTGCATCAGTGCCTGCTGGTATTGCTCACTATGCTCGGCGAAATCCCGCAACAGGTCCTGACGTCGCGGATACGGGCCCAATGTGGGTGTCTGGGAGGGGTGATGATCGGGCAACAGCGGAGCCATCAAGCGCAGGTTGCGGACCCACTCGCGTAACAGTCGGTTGAGCTCGGCATTCTCATCGGCGCGGGCCTCGCGCTCCTCATCCAGTGCGCCCGCCAGTTTTTCAACGGCCTCGGCCGGGGTGCGTGCGGATTCGAGCGCCTGCGTGCTGATGGCAAGCAGTCTGGCAATGCCGAGTGGATCTGCGCCTGTGCCGTTGCCTGTCATGATGGCCCCCTCATCCCTGAGCCCATCCTACCACCTGAGCGGTTGAACGCTTCAGCCGGTAGTACTGAGGCGCGATTCCCAGCGCTCGCGCAGGGCATTGGCGCGCGCCGATTGATTGGGCGTAGCCGTGAGCCGGTCAACCCGGCGCAATTGCGAGAGCCCGGCTTCCAGATCACCCTGAACCGCATAGTACTGCGCCATGGCGATCGCCGATTCGGCACTGTCACCGGCCGCACTCGCCGCTCTGGCATGCAATGCCCAGATGTCCGGTGCACCATCGGCGGCATAAGTAAGCTCCCGGGTCACTGCCAGGGCCTGCCCGGGACGATCGGTTCGCAGGTAAACCTCAACCTTACCGAATTGCAGGGCCACACTGCCCGGGAAGAGGCCCAGTCCGCGCTGCAGTTCGGCCAGTGCCGCTTCGGGGTTCTCGGCGGCGAGGGCTGCTTCGGCGAGCCCCAAATGCAGCAGTGGCTGCTCGCCGTACTCGGCAATGAGGCTTTGGTAGTGCTCGCGCGCAGGCTCGGTCTGATTCTGTCGGGTCAGGGCCATGGCCAGTGCATAGCGGGTGTCAGCGCGGTTGTCTGCCTCATAGCGGGCGCGAAAGTCAGCAAGGGCCTCGCGGGTATTATCGGTGGTGAGTACCTGGGTGCGGGCTCTGGCATAGGCATAGCCCGGGCTCTCGAAAATATCCTCGCCACGTAACTGCGCGGCGATGCTGCTGGCATCCGCGATCCTCGCTTCGGTGAGCGGGTGGGTGCTGAGAAAGGCCGGTGGTTTGCTGCGATAGCGGCTGTCGTCCATGAGCACGCGAAAGAAATCGGGCATGCCCATCGGATCGAGCCGGGCGCGGGCGAGTATTCGCATCCCCACCCGATCGGCTTCGCGTTCATGGTCTCGCGAGTAGGCGAGCTGGCTGTCGATGCCGCTTGCCATGCCGGAGGTGGCTGCCGCCATGCCGGCCTGCGGGTTCTGTGAGCTGATTAAAAGCCCGGCGAGCACCATCGCCGTGGTGCGCAGGTTGATCCCCTGTGCGGCGGCAACGCGCCGGGCAATATGGCGTTGGGTGACATGCGAGAGCTCGTGGGCAATCACTGCGCCAAGTTCGCTTTCGGTGCGGCTTGCGGTGATCAGCCCGCTGTGCACGCCAACATAACCGCCTGGCATGGCAAAGGCGTTGATGCGGGGATCATCGACCACAAAAAACCGGAACTGGCTGTTGGGGCTGTCAATCGCCGCGGCGATGCGCGTTCCCAGATCACGGACATAGGCATTGATCGCCGGGTCCTGAATGAGGTCCACTTCCTGCCGGATCTCCCGCATCATCGCCGCGCCAATGCGCGCTTCTTCCTCGGCGGGGAGGACGCTTGTCGACGGGTCACCCAGATCCGGCAGTGAGAGATCCAGCGTCTGCGCCGGCAACGGCTCAGGTCTGATCAGTGCGGCGGCCAGCATCATGGCAGGCACGATGCGCCGGCAGAAGGTGATAATGACAGCATTCGTCATGGTTTTTGGCATACACTCCACGCGTAGTCGTTAGAGTATAACCGGGAGCGGGAGGTTTCCGTGTCGACACCGATGTACCCAATTCGCGATTGGATCTATCGTCACTTGAGTGACCCGCAGGTGGTCGGCCTTGCCGGCATCCTGCTGGTGGGGCTGGTCGTGGTGACTTTCTTTGGCGGCATGCTGGTGCCGGTGTTCGCCTCCATTGTGCTTGCCTATCTGCTCGAGGGGCTGGTGAGGCTTTTGATGCGCCGGGGTGTCGGGCGCAGGACTTCGGTGCTTCTCGTTTATCTGATCTTCATGCTCTTTCTCGGTGCGCTTTTGCTCGCGCTGCTGCCGACCATCGTCAATCAGGTGATCCAGTTGGTTGAAAACCTGCCGGCGATGCTCGAGCAGGGGCAGAAGGCGCTGCTCGCCCTGCCGGAGCGCTATCCGGAGTATTTCTCGGCCGAGCAGGTAACCGCCCTGCTCGATACGATTCGCCGGGAGGCGATCAGCTGGGCCCGCGGGCTTGCCTCGTATTTCTCGCTGGCTTCGCTGGTGATGGTGATTACCGTTGTGGTCTACGCCATTCTGCTGCCGGTGCTGATTTTCTTTTTCCTCTGGGATAAATCGAAGATTCTCGGCTGGATGGCCCGCTTTCTGCCGCGACATCAGGGGCTCACGCTCTCGGTCTGGCATGAGGTGGACTTGCAGATTGGCAACTACGTCCGCGGTAAGTTCGTCGAGATTCTGATTCTGTGGTTTGGCAGCTATCTGGTCTGGCTTTTCTTTGGCCTCGACTTTGCCATGCTGCTGGCGCTGTTGGTGGGGCTGTCGGTGATCATTCCTTATGTCGGGGCGATCGTGGTGACGCTGCCGATTGCCATCGTTGCCTACTTCCAGTTTGGTGCGAGCAGTGAATTCGTCTGGATCCTCGTCGCCTATGCCATCATCCAGGCGCTCGATGCCAATGTGCTGGTGCCGCTGCTCTTCTCCGAGGCGGTCAACCTGCACCCGGTGGCAATCATTATCGCCATCCTCATTTTTGGGGGCATTTGGGGCTTCTGGGGGGTGTTCTTCGCGATTCCGCTTGCCACCGTCATCCAGGCCATTATCAATGCCTGGCCGCGGGCAACGGCGGACGATGCCGAAGAGGCGCAGGCCTAGAGGACTTCGCTGGCGTGGGCGGCGAGTGCCGAGCGCTCTCCGCGGGTGAGCGTGAGATGAGCGCTTTTCGGCCAGCTGCGGAAACGCCGGATTAAATGCGTAAGCCCCGAGGTGGCCGGTGTCAGCGTCGGGGTGTCGATCTGTGCGAGATTGCCCAGGCAGATGATTTTGGTGCCAGGCCCGGCGCGGGTGATGAGTGTCCGCATCTGCGCGGCGGTGAGATTCTGCGCTTCATCGAGCACCATGAAGCGGTTGAGCAGGGTGCGCCCGCGCATGAAGTTAAGTGAGCGGATACGAATGCGACTCTGCAGGAGATCATGCGTGGCGGCCTGCCCCCAGCGCGCCCCCGAACCACTGGCTGAGGCCGAGGCCGGCGCGCTCAGGATCTCCAGGTTGTCCATGATGGCCCCCATCCAGGGCGTCATCTTCTCTTCCTCGGTCCCGGGGAGATAGCCGATCTCTTCACCGATGGCGATGGTCGCCCGGGTCATGAGGATTTCCTGGTAGATCTGCGTCTCAAGTGTTTGTGTCAGCCCCGCTGCCAGGGTGAGCAGCGTTTTGCCGGTCCCGGCGGGGCCGAGCAGGGTGACAAGCTCTATCGCCGGATCCATGAGCAGGTTCAGAGCCTGATTCTGCTCGTCATTACGGGCATGAATGCCCCAGACCGACTCTCCCTCAGCGCCATAATCGATTGACGGCTGCCCGGATGCTTCTGACCCGCGGGCTGTGAGATCGGTGTCATCCAGTGGGGCTTCGCTGTCATGGTCGGTGGCATTGAGCCCGAGGACAGTGGCCTGAATGCGTAAATTGATATCCCGGGCGACCACCGTCACATGCACATCCGGATGGGTTTGTGCGAGATTGCGAGCGGCGGTGAGGACGCTGACCGGGTTCTCCGCACCCCCTTCGGTGAGAAAATACAGCCGGCCGAGGCCATCGCCGAGTGGCAGGCCGCGCTCGAGGTCCTGTGGCGCGACGCCGTTGAGCTTTTCATCGAGAAAGCGCGAGGCCTTCAGTGCATTACGCGCATCCTCGCTGCTGCCAAGACGCGCTGCATCGAGGCCCTGCAGGACGGCAAGCGGCAGGTAGACATCCTGATCGCCAAACCGATACAGCGCTGCCGGGTCATGCAGCAGTACCGATGTATCCAGCAGACTTACCCGACGCATCGCTCTTGCGCCTCAGCTGCGCGCCTCGAGGGCGGCGAGTACCGCCTCGGCATGTCCTTCCACCTGCACCTTGCGCCATTCCTCGCGCAGAACCCCTTCGGGGTCGATCAGAAACGTGCTGCGTTCAATGCCGCGGGCCGGTTTGCCGAACATGACCTTGTCTTTCATCACGCCGAAAAGATTGCAGACGCTCTCGTCCTTGTCGCTTAGCAGCGGAAAGGGGAAATCGTACTTGGCACGAAAGTTGGCAAGCGCCTTGGGGCCATCCCGCGAGATCCCGACGACCTGGGCATTGAGGGCGTTGAACCGGGGGTCGAGATCACGGAAGGCTTCGCTCTCAACGGTGCAGCCCGGCGTGCTTGCCTTGGGGAAGAAGTACAGGACCACCCAGCGGCCCTGCTGTTCGGCCAGCCGCCAGGTCTCGCCGGTATCCGTGGGGCGCTCGAAATCGGGGATGGGCTGGTTGATCGCAATCTCACTCATATCAGCTTCCTTGTGCTTATTGTCTGGAGGGCTCGATGATGGCGTCGAGGTTGAGCTGGTCGCAGAGATCCATGAATTCCTCGCGCAGCCGGGCGATATGCAGCGAGGCCAGGACATCAATGGTCATCTGCACCTGAAACATTGGCGTGCCGGTGTGGGCAGCGGCATAGGTGGTGGTGGCCATGTCGCGGATATTGATATCGCGGCTGGCGAAAAAGTTGGCCAGCTGATGGACGATGCCGGGGTGGTCTATGGAGACGACCTCCACGTTGTAAGGCAGCAGATTGCCTTCCTGGGCCTTGGGCGTGGTTCGCTTGGCGTTGACCGTGAGGCCGAAGCGACGTCCCGCCGCGGGCAGGCCGGCTTCGAGTTTGGCGAGCTCATTCCAGCGGCCTTCGACCAGCAGGATGACGGCAAAATCACCACCGAGCACGCTCATGCGGCTGTCTTCAACGTTGCAGCCGGTCTCCGAGACCAGTCGGGAGAGTTCGTTGACGATGCCCGGGCGGTCCTCGCCCAGAGCCGAGATGACAAGGTAGTTTTTCTGCATGACGCGGCCCGACGCTACTTGCTGATGCCCCACGGAATCGAGCATTGGATTGTAGCACGGCGAATGCCGGCATCCGGCTTGTCAGTCCCGGTGCACGGGGCTAACATCCGCGCATTAAAGCGTAAACGGGGGTGGTGAATGTTTCAGGGCAGCATGGTCGCGTTGGTCACGCCAATGCATGAGGATGGAGCCCTGGATGAGGCGGCTCTGGAGCGGTTGGTCGAGTTTCATATTGAAAACGGCACCGATGCCATTGTGGCGGTCGGGACCACCGGGGAGTCAGCCACCCTCGATCACGAAGAACATGCCCATGTCATGCGTCGGGCCGTAGAGATTGCGGCCGGGCGCATTACCGTGATGGGCGGATGCGGGGCCAACTCCACCTGGGAAGCCGAGCAGCTGACCCGTTGCGCGCTCGAAGCCGGCTGCGAAGCGGCATTGCTGGTCACCCCCTACTACAACAAGCCGACCCAGGAAGGGCTCTACCAGCACTTCCAGCATGTCGCCGAAGCGGTTGCCATGCCGCAGATCCTCTACAACGTTCCCGGCCGGACCGGCGTCGATCTGCTGCCAGAGACGGTGGACCGCCTTGCTGACACGGCGAATATCGTCGGCATCAAGGAGGCCTCCGGCAGTCTTGAGCGTGCCGAGGAGATCATCGAGCGCTGCGGTGACCGCATTGATGTCTACTGTGGTGAGGATGCCCGCAACCTTGCGTTGATCAATGCCGGTGCCAAGGGCTGTGTCTCGGTGACCGCCAACGTGGCCCCGAATCTCATGCATCGGATGTGCAGGGCCGCCCTTGACGGTGATCAGACCGAAGCCGAGGCGCTGGATGCCCGGCTTGCCGCCCTGCATAACGCGCTTTTTGTCGAAACCAACCCGATCCCGGTGAAATGGGCACTCGCCGAGATGGGATTGATCGGCCCGGGGATGCGTCTGCCAATGACCCCGCTCTCAGAGCAGCACCACGAGACCGTGCGGCAGGCTCTGAAACTGGCGGAGGTGCTGTGAGCACAATGACAAAAGCGAGCCCGGTGTATCGGCGAGTCGCCATTCTTTTCATGCTTGGGTTTCTTTTCACCGGTTGCAGCTGGATTGGTGGTGAACCCACCGAGGCGGAGCTTGCCGCCGAGCAGCTTCGACAGCCACCGGATGTCCTCTCCGATGGACTGCAGATGCAGACAGCCGGCAGTGATGCGGCCGTGGAATCGGACTCGGCGGTCAGTGAGACAGTGACTGCCGATAGCACCGACCCGCTCTCTTTGCTGGGCCTGGTTGATGGTGAACCTGTACTCGATCTGGGATTGCCGCTTGATGCGGCCTGGGCCATTGTTGGCCGGGCGCTTGATCGCAGTGGGTTTGCCTTGCTTGCCTCGGATCGTGACAGCCGCAGCCATCGGATCCGTTATGACAGCAGCGTCGCCGGTGAGGTGGCCGTCGAGGAAGAAAACGGCGGCTTTCTCTCCGGGCTTGATTTCTGGTCCAGCGAACCGGAGCTCGGACTGGAAGAATTCGAGGTGCGGGTGGCAGAGCGCGGTAAAGGCTCGCGCGTGAGTGTCCTCTCCGCCTCAGGTGATCCCGCACCGCGCGGAGCGGCGCAACAGGTGCTCGGCGTACTCGCTGAACAACTCAAGCCCTAGCGGCATGAAGATTTTCCTGCAGGATCCCCGTGTTGCCGAGCGCTCGCTCTCGCAGCTGCCCGCTCAACTGACGGTCTACGAGCAGCCGGTCTACTTCGTTGACAGCCGCGGTGAGCTCACCGCTGACGACACCCAGCGCTTAGAGGCGTTGCTTGCCGCGCAGGCAGTGACTGATGAGGTCATGCCGGAGGGAGTCTGCGTGGTCCCGAGAATCGGCACGATTTCCGCCTGGGCCAGTAAGGCAACCGACATCGCGCATCAATGCGGGCTTGATGCAATTGAGCGCATTGAAAAGGGCGTGATCTACTCGGCGGTCACCGATGCCGGGGAGCGGCTCGATCTGCATGCCCGCCCCGAGCTGCTCGCAGCGCTGCATGATCGCATGACCGAATCCGTTCTCACGGAGATTCGGCAGGCGGAGGCGCTCTTCGGTGCGCATACCCCCAAGCCATTGCAGCACATCGCACTCGGTCGCAATGGCCGCAAGGCTCTGGAGCAGGCCAATGCGGAGCTCGGCCTCGCCCTTGCCGAGGACGAAATCGATTATCTGGTCGAGCATTACACCGCGCTTGAACGTGATCCGAGCGATGTCGAGCTGATGATGTTCGCCCAGGCCAATTCAGAGCACTGCCGACACAAGATCTTCAATGCCGACTGGGTGATTGATGGCAAGTCCATGCCGCAGTCGCTCTTTGCCATGATCCGTCACACGCATGCCTCACGCCCCGAGGGGGTGCTCTCCGCCTACAGCGATAATGCCGCCGTGGTGGAGTCGGGTGAGGTAATGCGTTTTTACCCGCTGGCTGACGGGCGTTATCAGCGCTATGCCGAGCCGGCCCATCTGGTCATGAAGGTGGAGACCCATAATCACCCCACCGCGATCTCGCCGTTTGCCGGAGCCGCAACCGGTGTGGGTGGTGAGATTCGGGATGAGGGGGCGACGGGCCGAGGTGCGAGGACCAAGGCGGGGCTCGCCGGATTCTCTGTCTCCAACCTGCGTATCCCCGGTGCCGAACAGCCCTGGGAGATGGATTACGGCAAGCCGGGGCGCATTGCCTCGGCGCTTGAGATCATGCTCGATGGGCCGATTGGCGCTGCCCGCTATGGCAACGAGTTCGGCCGGCCTCAGCTGACCGGGTATTTCCGCAGCTTCGAGCAGCGGGTGCCGGGTGCGCATGGGGATGAGGTGCGTGGTTTTCACAAGCCGGTGATGATTGCCGGCGGGATGGGCGCGATCCGGCCGGATCAGATTGCAAAAGGCCAGGCACCGGCCGGTTCTCCGCTGGTGGTGCTGGGCGGGCCCGCCATGCTGATCGGGCTTGGCGGCGGTGCGGCCTCGTCCATGGCGAGCGGCCAGAGTGATGAGGCGCTTGATTTTGCCTCGGTCCAGCGCAGCAACCCGGAAATGGAGCGACGCTGTCAGGAAGTGATCGACGCCTGCTGGCGACTCGGTGACGAAAACCCCATTATCGCCATTCATGATGTCGGCGCCGGCGGGCTTTCCAATGCCTTGCCCGAGCTGATTGATGATGCCGGCCGTGGCGGGCGTATGCAGCTGCGTGACATCCCCTGTGCCGAAGAAGGGCTCTCACCGCTTGAGATCTGGTGTAACGAGGCACAGGAGCGTTATGTCCTGGCGCTCGATGCCGACAGGCTGGAGGCTTTTGCCCGGCTTTGTGCCCGCGAGCGGGCGCCATTCGCCGTGGTGGGTGAGATGACCGAGGCGCGTGATCTCATCCTTGATGACGCCCGGTTTGACAATCATCCGGTCAATATTCCCATGGAGCTTTTGCTCGGCAAGCCACCGAAGATGCGGCGTGAGGTTGAGCAGGCACAACCGCGGCTGCAGCCTTTTGCCACGGATGGCATCGACCCGGTTGAAGCGGCCTATCGCGTGCTGCGACTGCCGACCGTTGCCAGCAAGGAGTTTTTGATCACCATCGCCGATCGCACGGTGACCGGGCTGACCGCTCGCGATCAGATGGTCGGGCGCTGGCAGGTGCCGGTGGCCGATTATGGAATGACGCTCGGCGACTATGAGGGTTATCGCGGTGAAGCGATGGCGATGGGCGAGCGCAGTCCGGTGGCGTTAATTGATGCCCCGGCCTCGGGCCGCATGGCCGTTGCCGAGGCATTGACCAATTTAATGGGCGCGGGCGTTGGGCGGATCGACAGGGTCAATCTGTCGGCCAACTGGATGGCCGCCTGCGGGCATCCCGGTGAGGATGCGAGGCTCTATGAGACGGTCCGTGCAGTGGGCCTTGAGCTATGCCCGCAGCTTGGCATTGCGATCCCGGTCGGCAAGGATTCGCTGTCGATGAAAACGGTCTGGGACGCGGACGGTGAGGAGAAAAGCGTCACCGGGCCATTGACGCTGGTGGTATCGGCCTTCGCGCCGGTCGCCGATGTCCGTCAGGCAGTGACACCGGCCATCGAAGCCGACCCTGAGAGCTATCTCTATTGGCTTGACCTCGGCGCTGGCCGACGCCTGGGTGGCTCGGCGCTGGCGCAGGTCTACGCCCAGCTCGGTGATGAGGCGCCTGATCTGGATGACCCGCAGGCTTTTGCCTCGGCCTTCAATACCGTGCAGCAGTTGCTTGCTGATGGCCGTATTCAGGCCATGCATGACATCGCCGATGGCGGGCTTCTGGTGACCCTGGCCGAGATGGGATTTGCCGGGCGCTGTGGTATTTCCGTTGAATTAACGGCTGTCGCTGAGGATGCGCTGAGTGCGCTTTTCGCCGAAGAACTCGGTGCGGTGTTGCAGGTCAGCGATGCCGATCATCGCCGGGTCGAACAGGCTTTTGACGCCGTCGGGCTGGGTGATCGCCTGCGCCGGATCGGCAACCCGGTTGAAGCCGAGCGTCTGGTGATCCGCCATGGCGGGTCGGTGGTGCTGAACGAAGCGCTGGTGGACCTCGAGCGCGCCTGGCATGAGACCAGTTTTCACCTGCAGTCGCGCCGGGATGATCCGGACTGCGCGGCAGAGGCGCATGATGCGCTGCTCAATCGCACCGACCCGGGCCTGCGTGCGGCATTGTCCTTCGACCCCGACGAGGATCCGGCCGCTGCCTTCATCAATACCGGCGCCAGGCCGCAGGTGGCGGTACTGCGTGAGCAGGGGGTGAACAGTCACATCGAGATGGCGGCCGCTTTCCACCGGGCAGGCTTTGAGCCGATCGACCTTCACACCACCGACCTTGCCCAACATCCGGAGCGGCTTCAGCAGTGCCAGGCCCTGGTGGCCTGTGGTGGATTCTCCTATGGCGATGTTCTCGGTGCCGGGCAGGGCTGGGCGCGCAGTATTCTTTTCAACCCGGTACTGCGGGATGCGTTTGAGCGCTTTTTTGCCCGCCCCGATACCCTGTCGTTGGGTGTCTGCAACGGCTGTCAGATGCTCTCGGCGCTGCGCGAGATCATCCCCGGGACAGCACTCTGGCCGGCATTTCATGGCAATCGATCGAGGCAGTATGAGGCGCGCCTGAGCATGGTTGAGGTGCTGCCATCACGCTCGCTGATGCTCGCTGACATGGCCGGTTCGCGGTTGCCGATCGTGGTGGCCCATGGTGAGGGCCGGGCCGTGTTCGCGCCTGATTCCGGGCCGCGGAAGGCCATGGCCGCGGAGCTGGTGGGGCTTCGCTACATTGATGCCGCTGATGAACCGGCCGAACAGTATCCCGCCAACCCCAACGGCTCGCCGCTGGGTGTCACCGGGTTCTGCAATGAAGACGGCCGTGTCACCATCATGATGCCGCATCCGGAGCGGGTCTTCCGCTCCATCCAGCACTCCTGGGCACCGGCTGAATGGTCGGAGGATGGCCCATGGCTGCGCTTGTTCCGCAATGCCCGACGTGCGCTTGGCTGAGTCAGCGTGGTTTGCGCTGGCAGCGAACTTGTCAGACGATTGAAAGTCTCAACTGCCTGATGCCTCGAACCAATCGGTGATCCGTTATGCTCATTAAGACCCGGCGCCGCAGCGATGTCCTGCCCTCTGAGATTACGCCAGAGTCGATCTATCGTGATCGACGCCGTTTCCTGCAGACCTCGGCCCTGGCCGCGGCCGGCAGCCTGCTCGCGCCCGGCTGGGCCTCGGCCAAGCCCATGGAAGCGCTCGAGCCGCTCGGCAAGATTGCCAAAAGCGATTACAGCACCGATGAGCCGCGCAACAGCTACGAGGACATCACCACCTATAACAATTTCTATGAGTTCGGCTCCGGCAAGGAGGATCCGAGCCGCTATGCACCGGACCGACTCGATCATCGCCCCTGGACGGTGACCATCAGCGGTGAGGCGGAGAATACGGGAGAGATGGCCCTGGATGACTTCATGCAGGGGCTCACCCTTGAGGAGCGGGTGTATCGCCTGCGCTGTGTCGAAGGCTGGTCGATGGTCATCCCCTGGGCCGGCGTGTCGTTGGCCGATGTCATTCGCCGCGCCGCACCGACCTCGCGGGCAAAGTATGTGAAGTTCTACACCAAGTACGACCCGCAGACTTTCCCCGCGCAGGCCGCTCGCGGCATGAGCTTTCTGGCGAGCATCGACTGGCCGTATACCGAGGGCCTGCGCATGGATGAAGCCATGAATCCGCTGAGCTTTCTGGCCACAGGGCTCTATGGCAAGGAAATCCCCTCGCAGAATGGCGCACCCATCCGGCTGGTGGTGCCCTGGAAATATGGTTTCAAGAGCATTAAATCCGTGGTGCGTATTCATTTCCAGGAGACCGAGCCCGAGTGCACCTGGAACCTGCTGCAGCCCGATGAATACGGCTTTTATGCCAATGTGAACCCCAATGTTGACCATCCCCGCTGGAGCCAGGCCCAGGAGCGGCGGATTGGTGAGTTTTTCAAGCGCGACACCCTGATGTTCAACGGCTACGAAGAAGAAGTGGCGCATCTTTATGCCGGCATGGATCTCGCCAAGCATTACTGAGGCCGCGCTGACCGCCCGTCTCAAGCGCCCGCCGTCGGCCGGGTGGATGCGGGCGATTCGGTTATCGCTCTTTCTGCTCTGCGCGATTCCCGCGGGGCTGCTTTTGGCCGGGCTTTTCAGTGGCGGGCTGGGTGTCAATCCGGTCGAGACGCTGCTGCTTGAGACCGGCGTCTGGGGGCTGCGGTTTCTGCTCATCACCCTTGCTGTCACACCCCTGCGCTGGCTAACGGGCGCGGCCTGGGTGGTGCAGCTACGCCGGCAGTTGGGGTTGTGGGCGTTTTTCTACGTCGTCTCGCATTTCGCGGTCTATGCCGTTTTTGAAAACAGCCTCGTTCTCTCCGCCATGCTTGAGGATATCGCCAAACGACCATTTGTCCTGGTGGGCATGGCCGCATTGCTGATGCTGCTGCCGCTGGCGCTGACCTCCAACCGGTTCTCGATCAAACGCCTGGGCAGGCATTGGCGTCAGCTGCACTGGCTGATTTATCCGGCAGCGGTGCTGGGGCTGGTGCATTTTTTCTGGATTATTCGTGCCAATCGCTGGGCAGAACCCGTGGCCTATGCCGTGATTCTCGCCGTATTGTTCGGCTGGCGCCTGCAAAAGCGATGGCGGCCTGCGCTGTGATAGCCTGCGGGCATGGAGACAACAGCGGGCAATCTTGAGCGGGTGCATGTCCTGGCCGACCCGCTGATCGCCGGTCATATCGAAGCGGCGTTGCAATCAAGGGGTATTCATTGCTTTGTGCGCAACCGCCATCTGGTGGGTGGAGCCGGCGATATTCCGCCGCTTGAGGCCTGGCCGGAAATCTGGGTGGATGCACAGGACAAGGACATCGCCGCGCGATTGATTGAGGAGATACTCTCTCCGCAGGCACCGGCGCCGGATGCCTGGATCTGCCCGGACTGTGGTGAGCATATTGAGGGACAGTTCGCCGAGTGCTGGCGCTGTAGCGGAACCCCGGAATGATTCAGCTGCGTGATGTGACTCTGCGGCGTGGGCCCGAGCCGCTGCTCGAGCAGGCCCGCATGACGGTCTATGCCGGCAGCAAGGTGGGTCTGGTCGGGGCCAATGGCACGGGCAAGAGTACGCTTTTTGCCCTGCTGCGCGGCGAGCTTGCCGTTGATACCGGCGAGGTCGGGTTGCCGAGCGGCTGGCGGATGGCCTGGATGGCTCAGGAGACACCGGGCCTGCCGCAGCCGGCGCTGGAGTTTGTCCTCGATGGCGATGAGCGATTGCGCGCGGCTGAGTCGGAGGTGAGCGCCGCCGAGGCGAGCGGGGAGGGCAGGCGCATTGCCCACGCGCATGCCGAGCTCGACGCTGCCGGCGGCTATGATGCGCATGCCCGGGCCGGGATCCTTCTGCACGGGCTTGGTTTTGCGCCGGAGACGCATCATCAGCCCGTCGAGGCGTTCTCGGGCGGCTGGCGGGTGCGGCTCAACCTGGCCCGGGCGCTCATGGCGCCCTCCGATCTTCTATTGCTGGATGAGCCGACCAACCATCTGGATCTGGAAGCCGTGCTCTGGCTCGAGCAGTGGCTGCAGCGATATACGGGTACGTTGATTCTGATCGCGCATGACCGGGATTTTCTCGATAACGTGGCCGAGACCATCGTGCATATCGAGCATCGCCGGCTGCATACCTACAGCGGTAATTACTCGGCGTTTGAGCGTCAGCGTGCCGAGCGGCTTGCTCAGCAGCAGGCCCTGCATGAACGCCAGCAGCGCGAAATCGCGCATATGGAATCCTTCATCAACCGGTTTCGGGCCAAGGCCACCAAGGCGCGTGCCGCACAGAGCCGGATCAAGGCGCTGGAGCGGATGGAGCGGGTGGCCCCGGCGCATGTGGACTCGCCCTTTGTCTTTGAGTTTCCGCCGGCGCCCGAGGCCGGTAATCCTCTGCTCAATCTCGAGGACGTCGCGCTTGGCTATGCGGATCACGCCATCCTCGAGGGCCTGCGACTGGGGCTTGCCCCCGGAGATCGGGTCGGGCTTCTCGGCCGGAACGGGGCGGGCAAGTCAACGCTGATTCGGGCGCTTGCCGGGGAGCTTGCTCCCGTTGCCGGGCGCATTCAGCGTGCGAAAAACCTGCGGGTTGGTTATTTCGCTCAGCATCAGCTCGAACAGCTCGATCTGGCGGCAAGCCCCCTGCAGCATCTCCAGCGCTTAAGCCCCGATGCCGACCCGCAGCGGCTGCGCGATTTTCTCGGCGGTTTTGGCTTTGCCGGCGATCAGGCGCTCGATCCGGTGGCCCCGTTCTCCGGTGGCGAGAAGGCGCGCCTGGTCCTCGCTCTGCTGGTCTGGCAGACCCCCAATCTACTGCTGCTCGATGAGCCGACCAACCACCTCGACCTTGAAATGCGGCATGCACTGAACCTGGCGCTGCAGGGGTTTGAAGGCGCGGTGATCGTGGTCTCACATGACCGCTATCTGCTCGAGAGCACGGCGGCCGATTACTGGCTGGTGGCTGATGGCGGGGTTACGAGGTTCAGCGGTGATCTGGAGGATTACCGACGCTGGTTGTCGCGCGATGAGCGTGCCGTGCGCGAGCCCGCGGAAGCGGCAGATCATAGCCGCGAGGCCCGCCGTGCCCGCCGTCAGGCAACAGCCGAGGCGAAAGCGGCCCTGCGGCCGCTTAAAAAACGCATTGACCAGGCGCTTGCCCGCATCGAGCAGCTTGATGCCGAGATTCTGGAAGTGGAGTCCCTGCTCGCCGATCAGACGCTCTATGAATCTTCGCGCCGCGAAGAGCTGCAGGCGCTGCTGCAAAAGCAGGGGGAGTTGCAACAGCGAAAGGCCGCGGCCGAGTCCGATTGGATGGAGGCTGAGAGTGAACTTGAAGCATTGGTTGCGGAGCAGTCGGCAACGGTCTAGGCCTTTGCCTTTGTCTGCCGCGGTCGATTATTCTGCGGCGGTGTCATTAAACCTTAACCATCAGTCAATGGAGTGTGGACTATGAGAACCAGTGGCAGATTTGTTGGCGCCTTGGGTGCGCTCTCGCTTGTCATGGCGGCGGGTGCCGCGCAGGCTGAGCTTCGCATCGGCGCGCTAATGCCGCTCACCGGCGATCTTCAGGCCTATGGTGAGAGCTCGCGTAACGGCGTTGAACTGGCCATTAGTGAGATTAATGAGGCCGGCGGGGTGATGGGCGAGCCGATTACGCTTGAGGTCTCTGACACTCAGACCGAGCCGCAGGCCGGTGTTGATGCCGCCCAGCGTCTGGTCTCCGTGCAGGGTGTCTCGGCCATTGTGGGCGCGCTCTCCAGTGGTGTGACCATTCCGGTAGCAAGCAGTGTCTCGGCGGTTGAGGGCGTACCGCAGATTTCCAACGCCTCGACTTCGCCGGTGATGACCGATCTCGACGATAACGATTTCCTCTTCCGGACCACGCCGTCGGATGCCTATCAGGGTGTCGCCCTGGCTGCGGTCGCGCTTGAGAAGGGCGTCGACAGCGCTGCCATGCTCTACATCAACAACGACTATGGTGAAGGTCTTGCCAATGCCTTTGAGCAGGCTTTTGAAGAAGCCGGTGGCGAGATTGTCGGGCGCAGCGGTTATGAGCCGGGCATGGCCTCATATCGCGGCGAACTGAGTCAGGTCTCCGATGGCAGCTCGCCGCTGCTGTTGATCGGCTATCCGGAAAACGGCCAGACCATTCTGCGTCAGGCGCTCGAGGGCGGATACTTCACCGATTTCTTCTTCACCGATGGGATGAAGTCGCCGGTGATCATTGAGAATCTCGGTGCCGAGTTCTTGAACGGCAGCTTCGGGACGGCGGCCGAGGCCCGTGACGACACGGATGCCGCGCAGCACTTCCAGAGCGCTTATGAGGGTGCCTATGGTGAGGTGCCGCCGGTCCCGTATATCGATACCGCTTACGACGCTGTCTACAGCATCGC
>CAJXNJ010000017.1 GCA_913057145.1 uncultured Ectothiorhodospiraceae bacterium | reverse complement strand
CCGTTTCGGATCCGTTACTGCTCATGGATGTGCGTCCTCATCATGCCGGAGCGCTGTAGATGGCTCGCAACAGGCGGCCAGCCAGGGCCGGCCGCCTGTAACGAAACACCTACTGGTGAATCATGTCATCGGCAATGTCGTAGCCGTTTTCCTCGAACCAACGTGCAGCGCCCGGATGGAACGGCAGCACATTGTTCTTATCATAGTTCTCCGGCACGGTTGTCGCCGCAGCACTATGAATCTCCATCATGCGGTCGTGATTCTCCATGACCGCCTTGGTGGTCTCGTAGACGAAGCTCTCCGGCAGGTCGCAACCAGCGATGGAGAAGTTCCACATCGAAACCGCACGCGCGGGCTCATTCAGCGTCTGATAGGTATCCGCAGAGATATCAAACGCAGCCACCGGGAAGGCATCCATCACGGTTGCCTGTTCTTCCTCGGTAAACTCAATGATGTTGATATCGGTCTGCACCTCCAGCTGGCTGACAGCCGGGACCGGAACACCTGCTGCAAAGGCGATCACATCAATCAGACCGTCCTGCATCTGCCCGGCCAGGTCATTCCAACCACCGTTGCGGCGATCGAAATCAACGCCCAGGGTCTCGAGCATGCGCGGGAAATAGGTATCCGAGGTAGAGCCGGCCGGGCCGAAGCCAATCGCCGCGCCATCCGGGATATCACTGATTGACTCGATGCCCGAGCTCGACAGTACCGTGACCGAGAACGGCGTCTGGTACATCGGGAACATGGCACAGGCATTATCCAGCGGAATGCCGGGTGCGATCGGGCTGTCACCCGCGAGCGCCTCAGCCGCCGGGCCCATGGTGGTCATGCCAAAGGCAACATCGCCATTGTGTACCAGCGCCAGGTTCTGGTTCGGGCCACCGGTGACCTCACCGCCGCCCGGGACACCGAGCTCATCGGATACGAGCTTGGCCCAGCCGGATCCGTAAGCAAAATAGGTGCCGCCCTGACTGGCGGTTCCCACGGTAAAGCTGTCCGGCCATTCGGAACGATCTGCGCTGGCGCCCATCGAAACGAGGGCAAGACCAGTCGCAGCTGCAATTGCGGTCCATTTGGTATTCATCACGCTCATCTCCTCACTGTGCGTGTTAATCGTCTTCACATTGGTAAGGCCAATGCTTAGCCGTAGTCTGCAGACTCTAACGCCGGAGCACCAGCCCCATGTCGCACTTTCAAACAAAATGGCCTGCATGAGCACCAGTGGCAACGCGGCTACGCTGTCTGAGCAGGCCCGCATCGCGCGGCTCATCACCGAATGCCCGCAGCCGCTCGACAGTGGGCCGACCCGGCTGATCGAAACGCATTTCTCCTGGGTCATCCTCACCCGACACTTCGCATTCAAACTGAAAAAAGCACTGGCGGTGGATTGGCTGCGGCATGACAGCGTCGATGAAAGACGCCTGGCCTGCCTGAGTGAATGGCACCTCAACCGCCGCCTTGCCGGCCCCGTTTATATCGGTGTCATCCCGATTGTGACCCGCGAGGACCGCATCCTCATTGCCAATCGTCAACAGGACGCCGAGGAATATCTGCTCTGCATGCAGCGCTTATCGGCCCACGACAGTCTGCAATACAAACTGACCCGGGGCACTGTCAGCGCCGCTCAGATACAGGGATTGGTTAGAGTGCTCACGCATTTCTATCGGCAATGTCCGCCGGAGTGGATTGAACCGGACCGACACCATCAAGCGCTCATCAATCGCATTCGTGCTCACGCGGGCGAGCTTGCCGGGACCCCCGCTGACAAGGCCTGTGATGCGGTGAGGATCTGCGACGAACTCATCGCGCTGGCAGGACAGCTTGAAACGCTGATTACCGAGCGGGTGCGGCTGGGCTGGATACGAGAGATTCATGGTGATCTGCGACCGGAGCATATCTATTTGCGCACAACACCCATTGTCATTGACTGCCTGGAGTTCAGTCGCGAGCTACGACTGCTGGATCCGGTCGATGAAATCGCCTTTCTTGCCATGGAATGCGATCGGGCCGGTGCTGTACCGCTCGGCAAAGCGCTTCAGGCCTGCTACCAACATCTGATGCCAGACCGACCGCCGGAGGGGCTGTGGCAATTCTACAAAGCCTCCCGCGCTGTGCTCTGGGCGGTGCTGGGATTGCGCCACCAACAAAACCCGGAGCAATGGCGACAACGCGCCATTGACTACCTGCGGCTGGCCCGGGGCTATCTGGATGTCCTGGGCTGAGCAGCAAACCTGCGATGCCGCTCGGCAATGACTTCCGCGAGCAGCGGGGCAAGCCCGACAACCTCAATGCCTGAGGGCAGCGCCTCGGCATGATCAATGCTGTCACTGACGATGATGCGCTCGATGGCACTCTCAGCCAGCACCGAGCGGGCATCGGCGGTGAACAGCCCATGGGTGGCAACCGCGGTCACCGACTCCGCCCCCTGCGCCAGGATGAGCTCAGCGGCGCGGGCGAGCGTTGCTCCGGTGCTGATCATGTCATCCACCAGGACCACCCGACGCCGCCTGACCTCCCCCACCACAAGCCCGCCGCTGAGCACACCGCCACTGCGCTTTTTCTCCACAAAAGCGAGCGCCGGCTGCTCTCCGGTCATCGTCGCCAGTACCTCACGAAAACGCTCGGCACGTTTGTAGCCGCCGGCATCCGGCGAGACCACCGTCCAATTCGTGCTTTTATCCACGCCATCAACCAGCGCGCGAGCGAGAACACCGGCAGCTTCCAGATTCATCACCGGGATGCGGAAAGCATTTTCAAAGGCCGCTGGATTGTGCACGTCAACCGTGATGAGCTCTCGTAGATGCATCGCTTCCATGAGCTCGGCGACATAACGGCTGGCCAGCGGATCATGGGGCTTGGTCCGCCGATCCTTGCGCGTATACGGCAGATAGGGAAACACGCCACTCACCCGCGCGGCCGCATGATCATGCAGCGAGGCGGCGAGAAACAGACTGCGGATCAGTCGATCGTTAACGCTGACTCCGGCATCGGCGTGCAGTGACTGCAGAAGAAAACAGTCTGCGCCGGTCACCGGCTGCAGAAACCGCGTCTTGTGCTCACCGTCTTCGAAGACCCGCTCTTCAAGCTCATCGAGCCCGATATCCAGCTTTTCTGACAGAGATCGCGCCCAGTGGGGTTGGGAGACGGGCGAGAAAAGGCGTAGGGCATTCGTTTGCATCCTCACCATGATCCACGGCAGCGGCGCTCGGGTAAATCCACCACAGCGCTGACCGATCGAATTTCCGATTTCTTTATGGAACGCGGTCGTGGTTTTAATTGCCTGACCGTCAAGAGCAACCCATAACGCTAATCAGCAGGAGCAGACAATGACTTCAGAACCTCAGGATGTCATGAACCTCGCCCGCGAATGGATGGATATCCAGCGTGATTATCTGATGTCGAGCATGCGCGCCCTCACCCGTGACGACGGCGAAGCCGACGGCCTTGAAGGGGTATACCAGCGTGAGCTCGAGACCACACGGCGTGCTGTGGAGAAGACACTGGCGCTGGAGGAGCGGGCGGTCGAGGAGTTCCGCCGGGGCGCGGCCGATATCCCGGGCATGAATGGCATGGTCGAGCTGATGTCGGAATTCTCCCGGGATGCGCTGCGAATGCGTGGCGAGCTCTGGCAGGCGCTGTTCGACCAGATGCATGCCAGCAGTGAGGCCGAGCAGCTTGCTGCAAAGCAAAAGCCCACTTCGGCCGACGAGTAGCAGGCCGAGCATGACCGAGATCAAGCTTCGGGTTTTTCTTCCTTCATCCGCTCAGTGACTATGTCACTGTCTCAACTTCGCCCGTCGGGACACCCTGCGCTCGACGCGCGCATGCGTCCGAAGGAGGAGAACGAATGAAAAACAACGCCCCCACCAACACATCGCGTCGGCGCTTTCTGACGAATTCTGCCGTTGCGGCGGGCGCTGCCGGCGTCGCTGCCTCTGGCATCGGCGCCACCGGCCTGCTTGGCAGCACGCCAGCAAAAGCCGTATCGACCAATGCTCACATCGTAATTGTCGGTGCTGGCGCAGCTGGCCTTGCCATCGCCACACGCCTGGAGCGCTCACTCGATGGCGCCAGAATCACGCTCATCGACAGCCGCGAAGTGCATCTCTATCAGCCGGGCCTGACGCTGGTTGCCACCGGCATCTGGGACCCCTCGGATGTCGAAGACCGCAATGCGCGCTACATGCCGGGCTCGGCGGAGTGGATCAAGGATGATGTCGTTGCCTTCAACCCGGATAACAACCAGGTTGAGACGGCCGGCGGCCAGAACGTTGACTACGACTACCTGGTCGTCACGACCGGACTGCAGCTCAACTTCGATGACATCGAAGGGATGGAGCCCGACCTGATCGGCAACAATGGTGTGGGTTGCGTTTATGCAAACCCGGATCACGCAAGGCGAACCTGGCAGGCCGCCAGTCAGTTCATCGAGACGGGAGGGGTTGGCCTTTTCACCCGGCCGCCGGGTCCGATCAAATGCGCCGGTGCCCCGCTGAAAGTCACTATGCTCATCGAGCATGCCCTGCGTGAGCAAGGCACTCGGGAGGCATCCGATCTGCATTATCTACCGCCCGGTGAAGGACTTTTCTCACAGCCGGACATCCATGACTTCCTGGCTTCCCATTTCCCGGAAGACCGCAACATCACCATCGATTGGAGCCATCCGCTGGCCGCCATCGATGCCGAACGCCGTGAGGCGACCTTCACCACACCCGACGGCCCGAGCACCATGGCCTATGATTTCATTCATGTGGTGCCACCGATGTCCGCCCCGGACATGATCCGCTACGGCGATCTGGGCTGGCAGGAAGGCAAGTTCCAGGGCTGGATGGAAGTCGATCAGTACAGCATGCAGCATCGGCGGTATCCGAATGTCTTCGGCGCCGGTGACGTGGTCGGGACACCGATTGGCAAAACCGCAGCGAGCGTCAAAGCGCAGGCACCGGTCGTCGCCGATAATCTGGTGGCCACCATTGCCGGGCAGGAAATGCCCGCCGCCTGGAACGGCTATACCTCCTGTCCGCTGATTATCGAGAAGGGACAGGCCATGTTGGTCGAATTCGACTTCGACCTGAAGATGACGCCCTCATTCAGCTTCCTTGACCCGTACAAGGCCCAGTGGGCTCCGTGGTTTCTCAAGGATCGCATGCTGCATGCCGCTTATAACGCCATGCTGCGTGGCCGCGTATAGGAGTCGAGACAATGGAATTCTCACTATTCGGTATTTTTGCGGTAGTGCTCGAGCTGCTGCGTCCCGTTCTTCCGCTGATTGGCATTGTCGTGGTGGTGGACCTGCTACTGCTTGCCATGGTGGTCGGCAGGCACCGCCGGCTCGATATCAGTCGCGGCGCCAAAATGGCACTGCGTGTGGGCATCATTGCCGCCATCGCGGCCGCCATTTATTTCCCCATCTGGACCGGTGCAGGGCTCACGCAGCTCGCAAGCCTCATTGACATTGCCGGTGTGGTTGGCGGCGGCCTGGGTGTCGGTATCGCACTGGGGCTTTTGAGCTACCCACCACTGCAGCTGATGAGCCGGAAAAACGCCTGATCAATGCCACCATCTGAGCCGGAGCAGTCCCGTCTGGAGCATTTTCCCGTCGCCTTCTTTGCGATGACGATGGGGCTCTCGGGGCTGACTCTGGTCTGGCAGAAAGCAGCGGAGGTGCTTGGCACCTCCATTTTTATCGCCCATGGCCTGCTCGTACTGACGGGCGTTGTCTTTATCGGACTGGCCGCGGCCTATATCGGCAAAGCGCTGCGTCATCAGGATGCCCTCCGCGCCGAATTCAACCACCCGGTCAAACTGAGTTTCTTCCCCACCATCAGCATCAGCCTGGTGTTGTTGGGCACAGCGCTCCGGCATATCGCCCCGGAGCTCGGGCATATGCTCTGGGGGCTCGGCGCCGTCGCGCACTTACTGCTTACTCTGGTGATCATCAATCGCTGGATTCATCATCCGCAGTTCGAAATCAACCACATCAACCCGGCCTGGTTCATCCCGGCCGTGGGCAATATTCTGGTACCCATCGCCGGCAGCCATTATGGCTATATCGCCGCTTCGTGGTTTTTCTTCAGCATCGGCGTGGTCTTCTGGGTGGTTCTGCTGACGATCGTCTTCTACCGCATCATCTTTCATGACCCCCTGCCACAACGCCTGCTACCGACCCTTTTCATTCTGGTGGCACCACCGGCGGCGGGCTTTATCGCCTATATGGCGCTCAACGGTGAGCTTGATACTTTCGGGCGCATTCAAATTAATATCGCGCTTTTCTTCACGCTTTTACTGCTCATCCAGTTCAAACGCTTTGCGGCGCTTCCCTTCTTTTTGTCCTTTTGGGCCTACTCCTTTCCGCTCGCCGCCATGACCATTGCCATGATGGTCTACCACCAGCTTGCCGCTGCGGCCTGGACGGCACCGCTCAGCCTGTTGTTGCTCACCCTGACAACCCTTGTAATCAGCTGGCTTCTACTGCTGACCCTGCGAGCGGCAAAGGCCGGAGAAATCTGCCGGCCTGAGGGCTGAAATCCGCTTCTGATGCGGTAATTGCGCCAGATCAAGTAAACCGTCAAGCACGCTTTCACTCGCCCCAAGACATGAGTAAGGTGAGTCTCAACTTGCAATGTTTGCAAACTATTGAATTCCCACAATCCAAGAGGAAGACCATGACTGACAATAACTTCCGTAATGACCGCCGCCGCCTGCTCCGTGGTGCGCTGATGGGCATCGCCGCTGCACCGGTTGCGTACATGAGCCTGCGCGGTTCCAACGCCCTGGCCCAGGATCTGCCGATTCTCTCCGAGGATGATCCGACCGCCATCGCACTCAACTACGTGCATGACGCCACCGAGAAGGACGACATGCGTGAGCCGGATGCCATCTGTGCAAACTGCCGGCTCTATCTGGGTGACAGCGATGCTGAATGGGGTGGCTGCACGGCCTTCCCGGGCAAGTCTGTCAACGTCAACGGCTGGTGCAGCGCCTGGGTGCGCATCTCCGGCTGATCGACGGACCAGTCTTCCGGCAAAACCCTCGGCCCGTGACAGCGGCCCGGGGGTTTTCTTTGTCCGGCCGGTCATCCGGTTCGGATCGTCACCGAACTTCCCGCACCCGGATATGTTCCAATAAGCCCATCAGGTTTTCCTTGTCACCACCAACCGGAGTCATTCCGATGTCTCGATTGCTCTGCCTTGTATTGATCGGCGCCTTCATGACCACAGCGGCATGGGCTCAAACCAACAACACCGAGCTGCCCGCCCCAATCGCGGCACTGGAAGATCGCGGAGCAAGCATTGGTGAGGCCTTTGATGCCCCTGACGGGTTGACCGGTTATACGGTGAGCTTTCAGGGCCAGACACTCGCTGCCTATGTCACGGCAAGTGGCGAGCATGTGGTGGTTGGCACCCTCCTTGATGGCGATGGCACCAATCTGTCACAACCCGTCCTGCAGGCAGCGGCCAATGCCGCGCGCCCCGAAACCGAGTGGCAGGCCCTGGCCGAAGCTGCCTGGATTGCCGATGGCGGGGATAATGCCGAGCACGTTGTCTACGCCTTTACCGATCCGAACTGCCCCTTCTGCCACCGCTTCTACGAGCAGACACGCGATTGGATTGATGCCGGTGACGTGCAGATTCGTCATGTCATGGTCGGGGTCCTGCGTGAGGACAGTCTGGCAAAAAGCGCCACCCTGCTCGCGGCCGATGACCCCTCAGCCGCGCTGGCTGCGCATGAGGCCAATTTCGATAACGGCGGTGTGACGCCGGCGGATCGTCTTCCAGCCGATGCTCAGGCGAGGGTCCAGGCCAATAACGAGCTCATGAGCCGGCTTGGTATTCGCGGCACGCCGTCGGTGTTCTACCGGGATGAGGAGGGAGCGATTCGACTGGTTCGGGGACTGCCCCGGGGAGAACAGCTCGATGCCGCGATGGGCGGGCCGCGGCCGCAGTAATCAGTAGGTCAAACGCTCTCGACTGCGCTTGATGTAAAGCTCACGAATGCGATTGGCAGCGGGGCCCGGGGTGCCGCTGCCAATCGGCTCGCCATCGATCTCAATAACCGGTGTGACAAAAGCGGTGGCACTGGTGATGAACGCCTCCGCGGCCGCTCTGGCCTCATCAGCGGTAAACGCCCTTTCGTGGACGGCCACACCCTGCTCACGCGCATAGTCGAGGACAGCGGCCCGCGTGATGCCATGGAGAATATCCTGCGATAAAGGCCGGGTTACCAGACTGCCATCATCCAGCACGATATGCGCATTACTCGAGCTGCCCTCGGTGATGGTTCCATCCTCCAGCATCCAGACATCATCCACCCCCGCCGCGATGGCTTCGGATTTCATGAGTGACGGGTATAACAATTGGGTGGTCTTGATATCACGGCGATGCCAGCGCAGATCGGGACGGGTTATCACACGAAGCCCGCGACTGGCTGCGGGCGCATCAACCAGGGAAGCGGCCTGGGTAAATAGCACAACCGAGGGTGGGATCGCGGTTGGTTTGACGAAATCGCGCTCGGCCTCACCGCGGCTGATCTGCAGGTAGATCAGCCCCTCGCTGAGCGCATTGCGATCACGCAACTCCCGATGTATCGCGAGGAGATCAGCGCCAGCCGGGTCGAAATCAATCTCGAGCGCGGCAAGACTGCGTCCCAGTCTTTGCTGATGCGCCGCAAAATCGACAAAACCGCCGTCAATGACCGCAGTCACCTCATAGACCGCGTCGGCAAAGAGCACCGCCCGATCAAAGATCGAAAGCTTTGCCTCCGAGGCCGGCAGGTACTCCCCATTAACGTAGACGATTCGCTCCATGGCGCCAGTCTACCGCAGTCGCCGCCAAACACGAGCGTCATCGCCCGGGATCAGGACTGCCTGCAGCAAAACCCGGTGCCGGGCAGCTCTGTCATGGCCCAACGCGGTAATCCGATAGCCCGATGCATCCGCCATGTACTCCACCAGCACCCGTGCCGCCGGATAACCCGAGAGCACCGGTAGTGACTGCCCGTATTCCTGCAGAAGACTACGCCAATCCCGGGCGTTGCCAGCGAGGACAGGCGCAAGCGGCTCGCGCGCATAGGCAGGCGGATTGACCGCGACCCGGCGAATGGCGGCCTCGGCTGCGGCCAGTGCCTGTTGCTCGGCCATCTCCCCACTGAGCAGTCGGGTCTGCCAGAAAGCCCGCTCCAGCCCGGCCAGGCTGACTGTGGAAATCGCAAGGAGTAATGCCAATACCCCGACCAGCGCGATCCCGGACTGAGCATATCGCATCAGGGCAGGTTCCGAAGTGCGACAACCAGGGTGACGGGGTGACGTAACCGTGGCTCAGCCCCCCGCGTGTCAGTCACCAGAAAACTCACTTCCACGGCGCGGATTTGAGCCGGGTTGTCCACCGCGTGTGCCGGCTTGAAAGCATCCACCCGTGCATCCCCATCCGTGCTCACGCCATAGCGCATTGCCAACTGCTCAATACCAACGACCATCTCCTCCCGCCGGGCACCCGCGGAATCCCGCCGGCGATAGAGACTCTGCACGCCCTCAATGCCCACGGATTCCGCCGTGAAGAACTGCGTGACCTCTGGCTGATAAACCTGTAGCCGGCCTGAGAGCGGCTGATAGCCAGCGCTCGGTTTTTGATTCACCGCGGCACTTCCGGCTCCCCGATCCAGAATCACGCGATCGGCCGAGGCCTGACGAAAGCGCAAACACGCACCCGCCGCATCCTTTGCGGCAATAACGGCCAACTGGCCTGGCGCAATCCCGTGCGGGCGATCCAGCAACACCCTTGCGCCGGTGTCTCCCGGCTCGACAACAAGCGGCTGAGCCCCGGGCGTGAAATGCCGGATGACAAGCGCCTCAGACGGCAGAATGGCCGGTTTGACCGCACTGGCTGTGGCGGGAGAGAGATTGCGTTGCCGTTGCGGATGACATCCAGGGTGACCGGCCGCTGTCAGCGCCTCGGTAATCAGATGGCGCGCCAGTCGGGCCTGATCAAGCATGCGCGCCTGTGTTCGCTCAATGCGCTCGAGCTCACGCACGGTGGCATACAGCTCAACCGCGGCCATGAGCACGACGACCCCCAGAGCGCAGGCAATCATCAGCTCCGGCAGAGAAAACCCGCGTTGCGCGAGCAACCGCTGCCTCAGGCACGAAACGGCCATTTCAACCGATGCATCGGGGCGTCCGCTGAGCCGCCCCATTGAATGATGATCGCTCCCTCAGCACCTTCGCCGGCCGGCCAGCGAATATCGACCGAACCCTGCGGCAGGCGATCAGCAACCCGTCGCTGCCAATCCTCGCGGATATCCGCTGCCACCAGGCCACCTGCCGCACGAACATGCTCAACCATTTCACGGGCGAGCGTCTGTGCCTGCCACTGCCACCAGGATGATTTGGCCCCGTGCAGGCTGTGTAACTGCGAGGCGGCAAAGCCCATGATCCCGACACCGAGGACCAGGACAGCCACCAACACCTCGATGAGCGTCGCACCCTGTTGCCGATAAAAAAACATGCCGCGACCCTAACAGGGTGGCGGCATGCTCACAGTGCGGCTGATCAGCGGATCGCTACCGCCGATCGATACGCATTACCCGCATTTACTCTCCCCGCAATTAAGGCAGGTCAGGCACCCATCCATGGTAATCATGGCCTTGGTGTGACACTTGCCGCAGAGCTCGGCCCCGGGCGGGTAATCGGCGGTGCTGTCGTCACAGTCTGCCTCGACCGGCTCCTGCGCAGCCCGGCCCTCGACTTCGGCACGCTTGCTGGCAATAAATGCCTGCTGATGCTCATCGAGGGTCTCGCTCTCCATCATGCCGATGGAGCGCAGATGCTGCTCAAGCACATCACCGATTTCAGCCACCAGCGACGGCATGAAACGACCGCCCTTTTTGAAATAGCCGCCTCGGGGATCAAATACGCTGCGCAGCTCCTCGACCAGGAAGGTGCAGTCTCCACCTTTGCGGAAGACCGCGGAGACAATGCGCGTGAGCGCGACAATCCACTGGAAGTGATCCATGTTCTTGGAGTTGATGAACACCTCAAACGGACGCCGGACCTCATGTTCGGTGCCCTCATTGAGAATGACATCATTCACGGTCACATAGAGCGCATGCTCGGAGAGCGGGGTCTTGATCTTGTAGGTCTGCCCCTCCAGACGCTCCGGGCGCTGGATCTCCTCATGCATATGCTCGATACCGGTTCCGGCCTCGGGCCCTGCCACCGGATCATTCGCGGCATTCTGCTCGTCGCTCCGGGCGACGGCATAGTCGACAATCTTGCTGTCAATTTTTACGGCCATGACCATTATCCTCAGAACTTCCCGTAATACCCTTCCTTGAGGGCATCGTACAAATTGGCGGCAGTGTGAATTTCGCCGTCGTATTCGACTTCATCACCACCCTTGACCTCGACCGTGCGCCCATCCTCAAGCGTGAACTTGTAGGTGGTGTTCTCCAGATCGGACTCCTTGACCAGCACGCCCTGGAATGCCTCCGGGTTGAAGCGGAATGTCGTGCAGCCCTTCAGTCCGTTCTGATAGGCATAACGGTAGATATCCTTAAAGTCTTCATAGGGATATTCCGTCGGCACATTGGCCGTCTTGGAGATGCTTGAGTCGACCCACTTCTGGGCAGCCGACTGAATATCAACGTGCTGCTTCGGCGTGACATCGTCGGCAGCGATGAAATAATCCGGCAGATTGCGGGTTTCGGCATCCATGCTCGGAAGCGCTTCTTCATCGACCAGTGCGCGATAGGCGAGCAGCTCAAAGCTGAACACATCCACCTTTTCTTTCGACTTCTTGCCCTCACGAATCACATTGCGGAAATAGTGATGGGCGAAGCTCGGCTCAATCCCGTTGGAGGCGTTATTGGCCAGTGAAAGACTGATCGTTCCTGTCGGGGCGATGGAGGTGTGGTGAGTAAACCGGGCTCCGGTTTTCACCAGTTCCTCAACCAGCTCCGGCTCGACCTCGGCGACCCGCTGCATATAGCGGCTGTAGCGGCCCCAGAGCACGCTGCCCTTGACCTTGTCGCCCGCCTTATAACCGTCTTTTTTCATCTCCGGGCGCAGCGAGAGCATGCGCTCGGTGACCTCGAATTCCTCGGTCATGATCGGGGCCGGGCCCTTTTCCTCGGCAAGGCGAAGGGATTCCCGCCAGCCCTCAAGCGCCATTTCCCGCGAGACCTGTTCGGTGAAGGCCAAAGAATCGGCATCACCGTACTTCATGCGCAGCATGGTGACGGTGGAACCAAGCCCCAGGAAGCCCATGCCATGACGGCGCTTGCGATGGATCTCCTCACGCTGCCGCTCCAACGGCAGGCCGTTGATTTCAACCACGTTGTCGAGCATGCGCGTGAAAAGGGCCACGACCTGGCGATACTCTTCCCAATCGAAATGCGCCCGGTCGGTGAACGGCTCGCGGACAAACTTGGTGAGATTCACCGAGCCGAGCAGACAGGCGCCGTAGGGCGGCAGCGGCTGCTCACCGCAGGGGTTGGTTGCACGAATCTCTTCGCAGAACCAGTTGTTGTTCATCTCATTGACCCGGTCGATGAGCACAAACCCCGGCTCGGCGTAGTCATACGTCGAGGTCATGATCATGTCCCAGATTCGCTGCGCCTTGACCCGGCGGTAGATCCGGCAGGCCACCAGGCCGTCCTCACGGGTCAGGTAACCACTGTTGTGGTTGGGCCATTCGCGCCAGAGCACCTGCTCCGGGTCATTGACATCGATGCCCTCTTTCTCGGCCTCATCGGCCTTGATCGGGAAAGCGAGCGGCCAGTCATCCCCATTCTCGACTGCCTGCATGAACCCATCGGTGATCAGCAGCGAGAGATTGAACTGCCGCAGCCGGCCGTCCTCGCGCTTGGCACGGATGAAGTCCATGACATCGGGATGGCCGACGTCAAAAGTGGCCATCTGCGCCCCGCGGCGGCCACCGGCCGAGGAGACGGTAAAGCACATCTTGTCGTAGATATCCATGAACGACAGCGGCCCCGAGGTATACGCTCCGGCCCCGGAGACATAAGCGCCTTTGGGACGCAGCGTCGAGAATTCATAACCGATGCCGCAGCCGGCCTTCAGCGTCAGGCCCGCCTCATGGACTTTGTCGAGGATATCGTCCATGGAATCACCCACCGTGGATGACACCGTGCAGTTGATCGTGGAGGTGGCCGGTTTATGCTCAAGCGCCCCGGCGTTGGAGGTGATGCGACCGGCCGGGATGGCGCCACGACGAAGGGCCCAGAGAAACTGCTCGTACCAGTAGTCGCGTTTTGCTTTCGGCTCGACATCCGCCAGAGCCCGCGCCACACGCTTGTAGGTGTCATCAACACTCTGGTCAACAGCCTCGCCATCCTTGGTCTTCAACCGGTATTTCTTATCCCAGATATCTTCCGAGGCGGGTTGAATCGGGATTTCGGTCACGGCCGAAGGCAGCGCTCGCAGATTCGTTGCGGTCGTCATCGGGTTCTCCTTGCTGTGTTCGATGCATACCGGGCCCGGCAATCAAAGGCCTGCGGCAAAACACACAATATGGTTTGGCCAAATGCTCCCCAGCCACAATATATTGTGCGATCGATCCTAGCCTACCCCAAGGAGATCGGAAGTCAACCGATAATTTTCCGCCCTAGCGGCGCACAACAATGAGCACGCCAGCGGCAATCCCCAACAGAGCCATGATCACTTCATCATGGCGAAAATCGAGCGCGAGCAACTCCTGAGCGCCGGAGACGACCAGCCAGACACCCAGCAACAAAAGCCCCAAATCCTTCATCATTTTTCATCCCTTAACATTCAATATCGTGATCGCTCAGCGCAATAAATTGCGCCCCATCGCAGTCCGGTTGCAGCACGACCACATCGGCCTTGCGGACAACACCAGGCCCCAGCCCCTGGCTCTGGTGCGCAAGCGCCTCCACCGTGGGTTGCTCCAGCGCCTGCTCGGGCAGCTGCAGCAGAAAACCGACAATCCGGTCATCATCCAGCGCCATTGCCCATTCAGCTTCGGTCTGAGCGCGTTTGAGCTCGCGATCGAGGTTCGCATCAGCGGCACTCGCCTCACCCCGCGCGAGCGCGGCGAGCAGCTGCTCACCCAGTGCCTGCGAGGCGGCCTCGCTCGGATCCCCGGGCACCTGCGCCCCACCGGCTTCGACAAAAGCCCGGGCGAACACCCGCGCATCGGCGATACCTGCGGCACGCACGGCCATGCGTCCTGCGTTCACGGCCTCGCGAATACGCGCGACCTGCCGGGCGCGATAAACCGCCACTACTCGTAGTCTTCGTAATCGGTGAGATGAGATTGGGTGCTGTAATCCCGTTGCACGCGAAGCTTGGCGGCGATGAACTCACCATGCTCGATGTGCAGAAGCTCGGCGATCTTGCGCACCAGCTGCTCCTCGTATCGGTCCATTTCCGAGTCGGCCAGACACACTCGCCAGAGTAGCTCGACAACCTGGGTTTTCTGCCCGTAATCAAACTGCTCGTTGATGAGCTGAGTGAATTCGAAATGGTCGGTAGCCTCGTGGGCTTCCTGATCTGCCAGCTCTATCAACTCGGCCGTCTCGTCAGGCGTGAGGTCAAAAACCTCCATGATTCCATCGTGAATGGCCTGAAACTCCAGACTGTGACGCTGGTTATCGGCCTGCGCCATCTCAATGAGCAGAGCGGCCGTCGCGAGCTGCAGTCGATGCTGCAGGGGCTCACCGCTCGCGGTCTGCTGTGGGTTGATACGCTGTTCGTAGAATTGCTTGATGGCCTCGAGCATGATCCAAGCTCACCTTCGCTGCGAGAATCCTTACTTATCAGGGCTCAACGTCGCTGTCGACTGCAGCAACCGCCGTTGTATCAATGAGAAGCCGCTGACCGATACGCAGCCGGTCGGGATTCTCCAGCCCATTGAGTCGGGCCAGTCGCTGCAAGCCGATGCCGTGACGTTGCGCGATGGCACCCAGGGTATCGCCGGGCCTGACTTCATAGTGTCGTCCACCCACCGCGGCCGGCATGGCACCGGCAAGCGGCAGAGAGAGTTGCTGGCCGATGCGAATGAAATCCGCATTGGCAATGCCGTTATGAGATTTCAATGCCGAGACACTCACCGAATAGCGTGCCGCAATGGTCGAGAGCGTGTCACCGGCAGCGACCCGATGCTCCACATCCGGCCGTTGCCCGCGATAAAGCCGCGACCCCGGCAACCCGGCAATCGCCGCACCCCAGTCCGGCCCGGCCGGCAGAGCCAGGGCATACCCCCGGGGGATGAATTTGCGCCCATCCCAGATGGCCGGACCCAGCCCGGGATTGAGTGCCTGTAGCACATCTTCGTTAATGTCGACGCCATCCAGCAGCGTGGCGAGCGGTGTGTAATGCGGCAGCGCAATGCGCGCGGGCTCAAGCGGCGGATCCATGTCCAGGTTGCCGAAAAACTCCGATGCCCGGGCATCGACATCGGCCGCAGCCAATAGCGCCGGGTAGAAGTTGCGTGAGGCAAAACCGAAACGCGGGCCATCGTAGTGACGGCGAATTTCTCCGTAATCGCGACTGCCGACTTCCCTGACCGCTCGTCGCATCCCGTTCAGCCCGTGGTTGTAGGCCGTAATCGCCAATGGCCAACTTTCGATTTCCGCATAGTTATAGGACAGCAGCTGGGCTGCTGCGCGGGTACTCGCCCAGGGGTCAAGCCGTTCATCGAGCACCGGGTCAATGCGCATGAAGCGCCGGCCAGTCCCGGCGGTAAACTGCCAGAGACCTGCCGCACCGGCATGCGACCGGGCAATGGGATTGAAGGAAGACTCGACATGCGGCAGGGCCACGAGTTCTGCCGGCACCCCATGTGACGCGAGTACCTGCTCGATGTAATCGCGCCAGCGCCCCGAACGAATCAGGCCCGCCTGAAAGCGCTCCCGCAGCCCACCCTGAAAACGCAGCCGCTGCGCGAGTTCCGGCAGATCCTCAGGGCGCATGTCCGCTGGCAGACGCGCAGCAATGTCCTGCTCGAGGGCATTGCGCGGAACCAGGGACTGCTCGGCCAGTGCCTCCAGGGCCTCACGGTAGCGCTTGAGTGCATCGCGTACTTGTGACCGGCGTTGCTGCCAGTGTGGCGGCTCGGCAACGGCAACCACACCAAGGATGCGCATCGAATCATTGCTGTCGTGGATCACCCCTTCAGCAACCGAGAACTCGGTGTAAATACGCGTCCAGAACTCAACGGCCGGCTCCAGCTCTGCGGGTCGCGGCAGGGCCGGCACCGCAGCCAGCAACCCGGCCGGGAGCAGTAAAAGGATCAGCAGCAACAGCCTTTGCAGGGGTATCATGCAACCTCCCCGGCACTTTAATGTGCCCGATGAATGGATAGTAGCCCCGGGAGGACCTGCGAGACAATGCAACCGCTCCAGTGGATCGCACTTATTGCTGTTGCCATCGTCTCCACCGGGAGCGCCCTGCATGCACTCCTGTACAAACGCGATCCGGCCGCAGCATTCGGCTGGATCGCATTTTGCCTGCTCTTTCCGGTGGTCGGCCCGGTGTTCTATTTCCTGTTCGGAATCAACCGGGTACGGGTACGCGCCCGACAATTGCGCGGTGAAAGCGGCGATATGGAGGCCGAGCCCTCCGCCTCACTGCCCCGGGCCATACCCACGGCGTTCCGTACCCAGGCGCAGATCTCAACCGCGGTCACGGGCCTACCCATTGCCCATGACAACACCCTTGAGTGCTTTGCCGGCGGCGAAGCGGCGTATCCGGCCATGCTCGAGGCCATTACTCAAGCCGAGCACAGCGTTTATCTCTCCACCTATATTTTTGAGAGCAACGGCACCGGCGAGCAGTTCGTCGAAGCCCTGGCCGCCGCCGAGCAGCGCGGTGTCACAGTCCGGGTGCTGCTCGATGGCGTTGGCGAGTGGTACAGCTGGCCCCCGGTGCGCAATCAGCTGCGCCGCCACGGGGTGACCGTGGCACGTTTTCTACCCCCACGCCTGCTACCACCCAATCCGGTGGTCAACCTGCGCAATCATCGCAAACTGCTCATCGTCGACGGCCGTACCGCCTTTACCGGCGGAATGAACATCGGCGATCGGCATCTCCTGCAGCGACCGGGACGACGGGAAGGCATTCGGGATCTGCATTTCCGCATTCAGGGCCCACTTGCTGCACAGCTGGAGCAGGTTTTCCTGGATGACTGGGCATTCATCACCGCAGAGCAATCCCTGCCCGTGGCCGACACCAACAACCGGGGCGAGGGAACCGCATTGTGCCGTACGCTGGTGGACGGGCCGAATGAGGATATGCACCGGCTCACCATGGTACTGGTGGGGGCCGTGGCCGCCGCGCGCGAACACATTGCGATCATGACGCCTTATTTTCTGCCGCCGCGAGAGCTCGTGGCCGCCCTGCAGGCAGCTGCCGTTCGCGGCACCCGCGTTGATATCATCCTACCGGGGCGGAACAACCTGCCTTTTATGCACTGGGCGACACGCAACATGCTCTGGGAGTTGGTCAAATGGGGTGTGCGGGTCTACTACCAGCCGGGCAGCTTCGATCACACCAAACTGTTGGTCGTGGATGGACACTACACGCAGATCGGCTCAGCGAATCTCGATCCACGCAGCCTGCGACTGAATTTTGAGGTGATGGTTGAGGTTTATGACACCGACTTCGGCGCCGAAATGACGGCTCATATCGAGCATATCCGCGGCAACGCGGAGCGAATCACGCTGGAGACGCTGGACTCAAGGCCGCTGCTGCCCCGGATCCGGGACGCCCTCGCCTGGCTTTTTACCCCTTACCTGTAAATGGCAACAGGGCAAGCCAACCCCCGGTCAGTGCCACCACTGCACCGGCCGTGAGCGCGGTCCGCAGATGCCGGAACCAGCGCGGCATCGCTGAGGCGACCGTCCGATACTCCCAGACCCGCCAGGCAATAAATGCAACCACCAGTACCGGCAGGCCGACAATCGTCGGGACGAGCAGAGCTGCCCAGCCGACAAGCGCCGGAACCACGGAGGCCTGAAAGACTGCCGCAGAGGCCTCACCGCGACCCATGACGAGCCCCCAGTGAATCGCACCGACAAACGAGAGAATAATCGCGCCATAGGCCAACAACCAGCCGGCCAGCCACACCGGCCCGATCCAGACACCGAGCGCGGTGGCAAAAAACGGCAACAATCCCAGATACCCCATCCAGGCCGCCGCCGGCGGTAATGGATGCTCTGCCCGATCGGCGCTCGCGACGGTAGACTGTGGTGTCTCATTCATGACGCTTTCCTGCCTAGGAATTTGGTCTTCATGATAGGGTCAAAGCCATGCGTTGCCCATCAATGAACGGGATTTAGTCAAGGAGACCGCTATGTTGCCCCGACAGTTCACCCGAGCGCTGCTACTGCTGAGCCTTGTCATTGCAATTGCCGGCTGTGCCGGTGTGCAGCCACAGCAGTATGCCGGCGAGTCGCCCGAATTCCTGATCGAGGAATACTTCGATGGCCGGGTACTTGCCTGGGGCATGTTCGAGAAACGCAACGGTGAGGTGGCAAGACGGTTCACCGTTGATATCGACGGCAGCGTCGACGGCAACCGCATCACCCTGGATGAGCATTTTGTCTACGATGATGGCGAGACCGAGCGACGCGTCTGGGAGATCGAAAAACTCGATGAACACACATACGAGGGCCGGGCTGGCGATGTCGTTGGCACGGCAACCGGTGAGCGTTACGGCAATGCCCTGAACTGGCGCTATACCCTGGCTCTGGAGGTCGACGGGCGAACCTGGAATCTGCAGTTTGATGACTGGATGTATCTGGTTGATGAAGACACGCTCATCAACAAGGCCATCGTGACCAAATTCGGCTTTCGCGTTGGTACCGTGACGCTGTTTTTCCGCCGCCAGCCCGAGCCCGAGGCAGCGCAATGAAACGCCCGATCATGACGCTGGGCCTGGCTTTCCTGCTGGGACTGGGCCTTGCCGGCAATGTGCAGGCAAACTCGGTGGAGGAGCATGGCGCGAGCTTTCAGCGCTCGATAACCGTCGATGGCCAGCCGCTCGAGCTCACAGGCACGGGCGTTGCCCGCTGGCGGATTGTGTTCACGGTGTATGCCGCCGGGCTTTATCTGCCCCCCGGGGCGACGGCCGAGACCATGCTCGATGCCGATACCGCCCGTGTCCTTGAGATCGAGTATTTCCACAACATCAGCGCCGAAGACATCATCCGGGCCGCCAATACCAAACTGCAGAGCCAGCTGCCTGCCGAAGCCAGAGCCCGGCTACAGCCGCTCATCGACGAGTTTCATGCCCTCTACAATGAGGTCAACGATGGTGACCGCTATCGCATGACCTATCGACCCGGCGAGGGGACAGAGCTTCGCTTCAATGGCAAGCCGGTCGGCACCATCGCCGGTGCCGAGTTCGCGGCCGCCTATTTCGGCATCTGGCTGGACGCAGATGACCCGCTCTCGGACAACCTGCGCCGCAATCTGCTGGCCGACATCGAGGAATAATCGCTGCTAGAAGGCTCGATGCCGGGCCAGTGCTTCAGCGATCTCACCCTTGAAATCGAGCGCTGACTCACGCGGCCGGCTCAGGAGGCTCACCGCCACAAAAAGGCTCACGCTGGCCCCTGCCACCGAGAATGGCAGCAGCGGATTAAAAACACTCACGCCCTCGACCATGGCCAGCCAGATCGCAAGTCCTCCGCCACCCAGCATGCTCGCAAGCGCTCCGGCTGCAGTACCCCCCCGCCAGAAAAAGGCCGCGACAATCGCAGGCACACAGACCAAAAGCCCCGCTGCGGAGAGTGCGGCGAGCTGTTGCACGATGGCGGCCTGCTGCAGGGCGAAATAGCTCGCGAACAATACCACCAGCACCATGACCAGGCGGCCGGCGAGAATCTGCCGGGCGTCACTCGCCTCGCGCTCATCACGCACGAAGTCCCGCGCCACCATCGCCCCGACCGTCAGGGCAATGGAATCGAGCGTGGAAATCGCCGCCGAGAGAATCCCCAGAATCAGCAACAGCCCCACCCAAACCGGAATAACCCCGGATGTCAGCAATGCCGGGGTGGCCATGGAGGTGTTCTCAAGCCCCGGGGCAAGCTGCAGGGCAGCGAAACCCCAGATGACCGCGATCAGTGTAAAAAGCAGTCCAAAACCCAGGACCCACAGGATCATCCGACGCATCGCGGCAAAATCCCGCAGGATAAAAAGCCGCTGGCTGACCTGCGGATTGGAAAGGGCGAAGAAGAACCAGGGGAAAGCCAGGGCAATGAACGTCCCGAAACTCCACAGCCCCGGGCCTGGCACATCCAACCACTCACCCTGCTCGAGCGTTGCGGTGGCCATGAACTGCCCCCAGCCGCCGAGTGCGGCGACGGCAAAGCTCACCGCCAGCACACCGGAGGCCACCATCACCACCGAGAGCGCGGCATCGGTCCAGGCCACCGAGCGCAGGCCGGCGACAACCGCCCAGAAAAGCGCCAGCCCCGCGCCCACCAGAATGGCCTGAAACAGACTGATCTCACCGCCGGTGACACCGGATAAGAGCAGACCAATACCGGCCATTTGGGTGGTGCAGTAAGGCAGCAGAAAGAGCAGGCTCACTGCCGCCATGACACGCGCGACGGCGCGACTGCCATAGCGTGCCCCCACCATCTCTGCCGGTGAGACGAACCCCCAGCGCTTGGCAACCAGCCAGAAACGCGGGGCAAAAATCACCAGCAGTGAAAGCCCGGCAAAGTAGATCAGTTCAAAGCCGAGCGCGCCGATACCCCCGCGGTAAGTCAGTCCGGTGAGTACGATCAGCATGAATGCCGAATAGGTGGTCGCGGCATAGGAAAGCCCGGCGACAACACCACCGACCGCCCGCCCCCCGAGGTAGTAATCGCCGACGGTTCCCTGATTCATGCGCGCAGCCCGCAGCGCAATGGTCACCCCGATCAGCGCGAAAACACCGATCACCCCCCAGACAAGCATCGGCGCCATCATGAGACATCCCGCCAGCGCAGCACGGCAAGCGCGATCATGGCAGCAACGGCAACCCCGAAGCCAAGCCAGAAAAATGCGATCGAAAGTCCAGGTTCAGTACCGCCCAGTAAGCCATAAGGCACCGCAATACCGGCGAATACCAGAGCCATCATGCAGACAAGCCACCAGCGCATGTTCCGTTCTCCTTAATCAGGGCGTTGCAACTCGACAGGCCGCCAGACAAAACCCAGCGTGGCGATTTCATCGCACAGCAATGGCATCGCTGCTGCCACCAGAGCTGGTGCACCGCGCAGCCCAAGTTCAAGCGAGAATGTTTTACTGCGGGTGTTGGGCAGACAGGATAAACGCAGCTCCGGATGCGCTGCCTCGAAGCGCTGCAGCAGAGGAATCACATCGCTCTCTCGGGCACCTTCGACGGTGATGGCCTGCTCGGTGAGGCGGTCGGGATCCTGCCAGGCGGCATAATGATGATCGAGCACCCAGGCCATCATTGGCCAGGCCATGTTCGGAAATCCGGGCAGAAAGTAATGCTGCGCGACGGAGAATCCTGGCACCTGATTAACCGGGTTGGGAATTAACGACGCGCCCTCGGGAAATTCGACCAGATGCTTGCGCGTTGCCGGCTCAATGGGCCGGCCAAAGCGCGCCTCGAGCATCGCCAGCCCCTCGGGATGGAAAACAAGCGGGCGGCCCAGCGCAGCGGCGGCACATTGTCGTGTCCTGTCATCCGGCGTCGCACCAATTCCACCGCAGCTGAAGACCACCGTGTCATCGGCAAAGGTCTCAGTCAGCGTGCGCTCGATGCGCCGTGGATCATCATTTAAGAAACGCACCCATTCGAGCTCAAGGCCCCGTTCGGCAAGCAGCCCGCAGAGATGCGGGAAATGGCCGTCCCGACGTTTGCCACTGAGAATCTCATCGCCAATGACGATCAGCCCGAAACCCCGCACCGCCTCACTCATGCTTGAGCTCCAATGAGCCCCAATAACATGCCCTCGAGCTCGGCGAGATCCGTGACCGCATGATGCGGGACGCGCGGCACGTCCGCCGGCCATTCGAAGCCGTCACGATTAAGCCAGACCGCCTGCATGCCGGCCTGAGCGGCACCATAGACATCACAATGGACATCGTCTCCGACATGGACGATCTGCTCGGCCGGCACACCGGCACGATTGGCAACCGTCTCGAATACCAGATGCGAGGGTTTTGCCGCACCCAGCTCCACGGCAGAGAGCGCGAAATCAAAGTAATGGCCGAGTCCGATTCGGCCGACATCGGCATTGCCATTCGTCACCGCACCGATGGGCACACGGCCCTGCAGGGCCCGGAGGATCGGCAGGGCATCATCATACAAGCGCACCGCATGCCGCGCCTCGAGAAAGACATCGAAGGCCTCCTCGACCATGGCATCAAGCTTCGGCCCGGCAATCCCGGCCTCGAGCCCGGCCTGACGCAACCCGACCCGGCGCAACTCGGTGACATCATGCGCAATCGCCGGCTGCGCCTCGGCAATACGGGCGCGCAGGCCGCGCATGGCTTCGACATCATAAAGCGCGGCCACTTCCGGATAGCGCTGCTCAAGCAGTCCATGACAGACCTGCTCGGCATGCCCGATCACCCCGGTGATATCCCAGAGCGTGAAGTCCAGATCGAAAGTCACAGCGGCAACGGGGGCCACGAGCGGTCTTGCAGTCATTGGCTGTTTTCCGCTTGCAGCTGCCGCCAGACACAGGGCCCGCCATGCGCTTCATCCAGTCGCGAAAGCCAGGCTTCATGCGCCGCCTGCTCCTCCTCAGTCGGTGCGATCACCGGCAGTGCGGCGCGATGTTCGGGAAGCGCCCGCGGTGTCTCATCACCCGGCGTGTTGGCACTGAACTCGGCCGCACCAAGATGCAGGGTGACCTGGCCGCCGGTCATCGCCAGATACACCTCAGCCAGAATTTCGGCATCGAGCAGTGCCCCGTGCAGCGTCCGGGCACTGTTATCAATGCCATAGCGCTTGCAGAGCGCATCCAGACTATTGCGCTGGCCGGGATGGCGCTGCCGCGCCAGTGCCAGGCTGTCGGTGACCTGGCAGTGATCCGTCAGGCAGCCCCAGGCCTCACCGAGGCGGGCAAGCTCGTGGTCAAGAAATCCGACATCGAACGGCGCGTTGTGAATCACCACATCGGCGCCGCGGACAAATTCAATGAATGACTGGGCCACATCGGCAAAACGTGGCTTATCGGCGAGAAACTCATCGGTGATGCCATGAACCGCCACCGCCTCAGCATCAATGGCCCGGCCGGGATTGAGATATTCATGAAATGTCCGCCCGGTAGGACGGCGCTGATCAATTTCGTAGCAACCGATTTCAATGATCCGATGCCCGAGCTCAGGCTCAAGGCCGGTTGTCTCGGTATCCAGAATAATCTGCCGCATTAATTACCGCGCTCCATCATCTCATCAATGCCCTGATTGGCCAGGGCATCCACTTGCTCATTCTCGGCATGACCACTGTGCCCACGCACCCAATGCCAACGGATGTCATGCTGCTCCACCAGGGCATCGAGCTGCTCCCAGAGGTCCCGATTCTTGACCGGTTTTTTTGCAGCGGTTTTCCAGCCACGGCGCTTCCAGTCCGCCATCCACTCGGTAATGCCCTTGCGCACATACTGAGAGTCGGTTGTCAGCTCGACGCGACAGGGCCGTTTCAGTGCCGAGAGCGCCTGAATCGCAGCCATCAGCTCCATGCGATTGTTGGTGGTGTTCGTCTCTCCACCATAAAGGGTTTTCTCGGTCCCGTCATACCGCAGCAGTGCTCCCCAGCCACCCGGCCCCGGGTTGCCGCGACAGGCTCCATCGGTATAAATCTCAACTGGCGTCACGATGAATCTCCGGCTGTGCACGGCGCAGGCCCGCCTCGGCAACCCGTCCCGGCATGAGTTCAAGGCGCTGCCGCCAGCGCAACGGGGGCTGTTTGGCGCCATGCACGCGTTTCTGCCCCATGATCAGATTGACGCCACCGCACCAGCGCCAGGCAAGCCTCAGGCTCTGCCCCTGAGCCGAATCGGTGGAGACAGACTGCGCGAAACGGGCCTGCAGAGGCGGCGGCAGTGGCGCCAGACTATCGCGCTTACGCGGTGTCAGCCCAAGCAGCAGCATCCAGTCGGTCATTCGCCCGGCGCTGAGATAACGCCCGCTCCACGGGGGCCTGCCAGCAGCTCGCGGCAACAGCCTGCGCAGCCCCCATAGACTGAAAGGGTTGAACCCCAGCACCAGAAGATGCCCTTCCGGAGCAAGGACCCGAGCGGCTTCGCGAAATACCTGATGCGGGCGGTCGCAGAATTCAAGCTGATGCACCAGAATCACCACATCGACACTACCAGAGGCCAGCGGGATGACCGTGCGCTCGGCACGCAGGTCAATAGGGCCGCCCGGCCAGTCATCCATCACCCACTGTCGGGCATCCCCATAGACAGTCGGGCAGAACCCATTGCCATAGGCACCGAGTTGCAGGACCCGACGTGCATAGAGCCCGGCAAGACGGCGTGACAGCAGTCGCGACTCTCTCGCCGCGAGGTCACGGCCGGCAGGTGTTGCAAACCAGTCGTGCAGCCATTCCATCTGCCGGATGCTCCCCCTCGTCAAACCCTTTGCATTTGAGACCCTGACACGCTCGGGGTAGCATGCGCGCATGCTTGAAGTAACCCCGATTCCGGTCCTGCAGGATAATTATACGTGGCTGCTCCACCGCGCGCAGTCTGATCGCGCCATTGTGGTGGATCCGGGCGAAGCGGCCCCGGTTGCAAAGGCGCTGGAGGGCTTCGGACTCAAGCTCGATGGCATTCTCATCACCCATCATCATGGTGATCATGTCGCAGGCGTCGGCGAACTTACCGGTAACGGAATCCCGGTCTACGGCCCGGCTGATAGCACCATTCCCCATCTCACCCATCCCGTGCGCGAAGGCGATCAGATTGAGTTACCGGCGGTGCAGGCCAAATTTGATGTCCTGGCCGTCCCCGGTCACACCCTCGATCATATCGCCTACTATGGTGAGGGCCTGTTGTTCAGCGGTGATGCGCTGTTCGCGGGGGGCTGCGGGCGGATGTTTGAGGGGACGCCTGAGCAGATGCAGGGGTATCTGGCGCAGTTACGCGAGTTACCGGATGACACACTGATCTACTGCGGGCATGAGTACACGCTTGCCAACCTGACATTCGCGGCAGCGGTGGAACCCGACAACCCGGCGATTGCCGATCGACTCGAACGGGTGCGTGAGCAGCGGCAGCGAGGCGGTATTACCGTGCCCTCGCGCATGGCCGAAGAACGGGCCACCAACCCATTCCTGCGCTGGGATCAGGGCACAGCCGCAGACAATGCAGCCGCCCATGCCGGACATGCGCTCACCACCCCCGCCGAGGTCTTTGCGGCACTGCGTGCCTGGAAAGACAACTTCTAAATGCCTAAGGACAAAGCCGTGCCGGTTCGACTTCTCTGGTCTCTTGTCATCGCCCTTTTTATTGCCGGTTGCGCCACCGCCCCTTCGCAGACGCCGTCATCAGCAGCGGGGGACCGGACCCGCAGCGACACCCTCACCGGTGCTGATCCATCCGCCGTCGGGCAGAAAACCGCACCATCCAAGCCGCAGGCCGAGTCCACAGCACCCATCACCAATCTCTGGGAGCGCATTCGTCTCGGCTATGCCATTCCCGGACATGACAATGAGCGCGTGAGCCGTCAGCTTCAGGCCTATGCCGAAATGGGCGAGTACTGGGAGCGGGTATCAGAGCGCGCCGAGCCCTATCTTTTTCATATCGTCGAAGAACTTCATGCCCGCGATATGCCCATGGAGCTCGCGCTCCTGCCCATTGTTGAGAGCGCCTACCGGCCCTTTGCCTACTCACACGGCCGGGCCGCGGGAATCTGGCAGTTCATCCCGGCCACCGGACGACATTACGGGCTTGATCAGAACTGGTGGTATGACGGCCGCCGGGATGTGATCGCAGCAACCGATGCCGCGCTCACTTATCTGGCGCATCTCAATGAACTCTTCGACGGCGACTGGCTGCTGGCTCTGGCGGCATACAACGGCGGACAGGGTACGGTCATGCGCGCCCAAAAGCGCAATGCCCGAGCCGGCCTGCCCACCGACTACTGGTCATTGGATCTGCCGCGGGAGACCATGGGTTATGTCCCCAGGCTCCTTGCCATCAGCGAGATCATCATGCAGGCCGAGGACTACGGCATCGATCTGTATCCGATTGCCAACGCCCCGGTGGTGGATGTCGTTGAACTGGAGCATCAGGTAGACCTGGCGCTTGCCGCGGAGCTTGCCGGCATCGACATGGAGACGTTGTATCGACTCAACCCCGGCTACAACCGCTGGGCAACCGCACCGGGCGGGCCGCATCGACTGCTGCTGCCAATCGACCGCATCGCTGCATTCAACGAAGGCCTCGCCCAGACACCGCCGCAATCCTGGATGCGCTGGGAGCGTCACCGCATCGCCTCGGGTGAAACCCTGGGTGAGATCGCGGCGCGCTATCACATCACCGTGGCCGATCTGCAAGCGGCCAACGATATCAATGGTCATATCATTCGCGCCGGTGATCATTTACTGGTGCCGGTGGCATCCAGACCCGCGGGTAACTACACCCTGAGCGCCGGCCAGCGCCTGGCAGCGACACGCAGCACCCCGCAGGACGGTCGCAGTCGGCTTGACTATACCGTGCGTGCCGGCGACAGCTTCTGGGCCATTGCGCAGCGCCATGATGTGGGTGTGCGCGAACTGGCCCGCTGGAATGGCATGGCGCCGGGGGACACGCTCGCCGTGGGCCGTCAATTGACCATCTGGACAGAGAATGCGGGTAGCGGCAATGCATCGGGCCTTGCGGCCATTCGCTCAGACAATCGCCTGCAATCGGTGACCTATACCGTACGCCAGGGTGACTCCCTCTACCGCATCGCCAATCGCTTCAAGGTGCAGGTGGCTGACCTTCAACGCTGGAATGGAATCAGCGAAGGCGCCTACCTGCAGCCCGGCCAACGGCTGCGGCTGCAGGTCGATGTCACCGCTCAGAGCAATCTCTAGTCGAGAAGCCGATTCATTCGCCGAACGAAACTCGCCGGGTCGTCCAGACGGCCACCGTCCATGAGGATGGCCTGCTCCAACAGCAGTGCCGCCCAATCCTCCATCGCCTCGGACTGCTCCCCGGCAAGCCGGGTGATGAGCGGGTGATTGGGATTGATCTCAAGGACCGGTTGCTGAGCCGGCAGATCATGACCAGCGGCCTTGAGCATCCGTTGCATATTGATACCGAAATCATGCTCACCAACAACGATACAGGCCGGTGACTCGGTCAACCGGTTGCTCGCGCGCACTTCCGAGACCCGATCACCCAGGCACTCACCCAGCTGTTTCATCAGCTTTTCGACGGATTCACTCGCCGGCGCCTGCTCGGATTTTTTCTCGGTGTCCGCTTCACCGACATCATCCAGTTCCAGCTCGCCTTTGGTCACGGCCTGCAGTGGCATGTCGTTGAATGTGGGCAGATGAGCAACCAGCCATTCATCCACCGGCTCGGCGAGCAGCAGCACCTCGATATCGCGGGCACGGAAGACTTCCAGATGCGGGCTGTTGCGCACCGCGGCCAGCGTCTCGCCGGTGAGATAGTAAATCGCCTTCTGCCCGGGCTTCATGCGCTCCACATATTCCGCGAGAGACACGGTCGGCGCATTGTCATGGTGCGTCGAGTGAAACCGCAGTAGCCCGGCGATCTTCTCGGCATTGGAGGGATCCTCAACCGGCCCTTCCTTGAGAACGGTGCCGAAATTCTCCCAGAAACGCGCATATTGCTCCGCTTCATCGCGCGCCATGCGCTCCAGTGAATCCAGCACCCGCTTGACGCTGGCGCCACGGATTCGATCAATCAGCTTGTTATGCTGTAACAACTCGCGCGAGACGTTAAGGGGCAGGTCATCCGAGTCGACCACACCGCGGATAAAGCGCAGATAACGCGGCAACAGTCGATGTTCCTTATCCTCCATGATGAAGACACGGCGGACATACAAACGCAGACCGTGGCCGGACTCGGGTTCAAACAGATCAAACGGCCGCTGAGCCGGAATATAGAGCAGCGAGGTGTAGGCCTGAGCGCCCTCGACCTTGTTGTGAATCCACTCAAGCGGCGGCTCGGTGTCATAGGTCAGCTGCTGATAAAAACTCTGATAGTCCTCATCATTGAGTTCGGATTTAGGCCGCATCCAGAGCGCTGAGGCCTGATTGACCGTCTCCGCCTCGCCCTTCTCATCAATCAGCTCAATCGGCAGAGCGATATGATCGGAGTAACGGCGAATAATCTGGCGCAAACGAAAACGATCCAGGAATTCATCCTGATCCTTGCCCAAATGCAGGGTGATCTCCGTACCCCGGGCTTCCCGCGGCCTGGCTTCCAGCGTGAACTCGCCCTTGCCGTCCGACTGCCAGAGCACACCGGCATCCGCCGGCTCACCCGCACGCCGGGTATGCACACTCACCGAATCGGCAACGATAAAGGCCGAGTAAAACCCAACGCCAAATTGGCCAATGAGCTGTGCATCCTGTTTTTGATCACCGGTGAGGGCATCGAGAAACCGGCGCGTACCAGACCGGGCGATGGTGCCGAGGTTGTCAATGACATCAGCGCGATTCATGCCAATGCCATTATCGGTGATGGTGATGGTTCTCGCCTTTTCATCCACCGCGAGCGACACCCGGGGGTCCGGATCATTTTCGAACAGCGCCTCATCCTGCAGGGCTTCAAAGCGCAACCGATCAGCCGCATCGGCGGCATTGGAGATGAGTTCGCGCAGGAAGATATCGCGATTGCTGTAGAGCGAGTGAATCATGAGGTCCAGCAGCTGCCGGACCTCGGTCTGAAACTCGTGCGTCTCGGGGGTCTTTGCCTCGGTCATTGTTCCATCCGTTGTCAGTCCT
>CAJXNJ010000016.1 GCA_913057145.1 uncultured Ectothiorhodospiraceae bacterium | reverse complement strand
TGCCGCTCGACTTGCATGTGTTAGGCATGCCGCCAGCGTTCAATCTGAGCCAGGATCAAACTCTTCAGTTCAAGAGTATTAGTCGGTTTAGCCGACAAATCTTAGCTCGACACTTGGCGCACTCATTTACTGAATGCTCAGAGTCGATATTTCTGTATCCATAGATACGTCGACGCGAGCACCCACACAAGTTGTCTGGTCCATCTTGTTAAAGAGCGCCTGACCTTTCGGCCGGCAGGGCTGCGCATTGTATAGATGCCACACCCTTGGTCAAGCCTTTTTTCAAGGCCTGTGCGCAGAGGAAACCTCTCCGCGGGTCGCACGTTGCATTACATGCGTGGGACCCGGTCATCTTCGCCGATTGGGCTGGAAGTTGACCCCGCCGAAGCGAGACGGAGAAGTCTACACCATCCGCCTGGACTGTCAACGTTCTGTCATGAATTTTTTTCGATGCGCACCCGGGCAAAGCGCCGCTTGCCCACCTGCAGCACATATTCCCCGTCACCAGGGAGTTTCAGCTCGCGATCCTCGACCCGCTCGCCATCGACACGCACCGCCTGCTGCTTGAGCATGCGCAGCGCCTCGGAGGTGCTCGGCACCAGCCCGATCTCCTTTAATAAAGGCACAAGCGCCTGCCCGTCGGGTTCAGTAGCCGTGACGGTATGCTCGGGCATTTCACTCGGCATCGCGCCGCGCTGAAACCGGGAGACGAATTCTTCATGAGCCTGCCTGGCGGCCGCGGCATCGTGAAAGCGCTCGACAATCTCATCGGCCAGCTGAAATTTCACATCGCGCGGATTGCGCCCGGCATCCACCTCATCGCGCAGAGCGGCGATCTCGGTCATCGGCCGGAAACTGAGCAGCTCAAAATAACGCCACATCAGATCATCAGAGATGGACATGAGCTTGCCGTACATTTCATTGGCCGGCTCGCGGATGCCGACATAGTTACCCAGTGATTTCGACATCTTCTGCACCCCGTCCAGGCCCTCGAGCACCGGTGTGGTGAGAATGACCTGCGGGGCCTGGCCGTATTCGCGCTGCAGCTCACGGCCGACCAGCAGGTTGAATTTCTGATCCGTCCCGCCGAGCTCGACATCGGCGCTCAGGGCAACCGAGTCATAGCCCTGGACCAGCGGGTAGAGGAATTCGTGAATGGCAATCGACTGATTGGCCGTGTAGCGCTTCTGGAAATCATCGCGCTCCAGCATCCGCGCGACGGTATAGCGCGAAGCAAGCTGAATGAGATCGGTGGCATTCATCTGCCCCATCCAGCTCGAATTGAACGCCACCTCGGTGAGATCCGGGTCGAGAATGCGGAAAATCTGCTCGCGATAGGTCTCGGCATTGCGGGCGACATCTTCCGGGGTCAATGGCTGACGGGTCTTATTGCGCCCGGTGGGGTCACCGATCATGCCGGTGAAGTCACCGATGAGAAAAATCACCTGATGGCCGAGGGTCTGGAACTGCCGCAGCTTATTAATCAGGACGGTATGGCCGAGATGCAGGTCGGGGGCGGTCGGATCGAAGCCCGCCTTGATTCGCAGTGCACGACCGCTTTGCAACCGCTCACGTAACTCTTCTTCCTGGATGATTTCATCCGCGCCGCGCCGCAGCAGCTCGAGCGCCGAGTCCACGCTGTTCATTGCATCCCCCAATCCACAGACCCTGATAAACCGCGGATTCTAACGCAAAGCATGCTGCAGTCGCGCATATTCATGCGTTGACCCTGCCCCGGCAGGCGGCTATCGTTCCCGCGCATGAGCAAAAAGGTTGAACTCGTGGGCGCAATTTCCGGAATTCGCCGAATTTTTCCGGGCCGCAAGCCGGTGCGTAATGGACTGCTGGCCCTGGGGTTTGGCCTGATCCTATTGGGGATTGCCTGGCCGCCGTCCGATGCCATCGTCGGCTCGGAGCCCACCGATGGCAACATCAGCCTGACCCTGCCGGGGCAAAGCGACCGGCAGAGTCAGGTGCCCCCAACATCGGCACCGACCACCGCGAAGGCCGCCGAGACCCAACCCCAAGCGCCCGCGCCGCAATCACAGCCTGCCGCACAACCGACACCGGAACCGAGCGCCGAGTGGACGACGGTGACGGTGCGCAATGGCGACAATCTGGCCGCGGTCTTCAATCGCGCCGGGTTGAGCGCCCGCGATGTCCACGAGGTGGTCACCACCGACGAGCGCACCGCTGAGCTTACCCGCATCTTCCCCGGTGATGAGCTGCATCTGCTCATTGATGAGACAGGCGCCCTTCAGGGTCTTCGCTACGAGATGAGCGAAACACAGGTCCTGCATCTAAGCCGGGCGGATGAAAGCGGCTATGAAAGCCGGGTCGAGACCATCACTCTGGAGCGGCGCATTGCCGAGGCCGAAGGCCGGATCACCAGCTCGCTTTTTAATGCGGCGGTGGATGCCGGACTCGATCATGGCCTGACCATGGAGCTTGCCGCCATCTTTGGCTGGGATATTGATTTTGCTCTGGATATCCGGCGCAACGACCGCTTCGTCGTGATCTATGAGGAGCTCTATAAGGACGGCGAGAAGGTCCGCAACGGCAATATTCTGGCCGCGGAATTCATCAACCGGGGCGAGCGCTTCCGGGCACTGCGCTATGAAACGGCGACGGGCGACAGTAACTACTACACCCCGGATGGCCGCAGCATGCGCAAGGCCTTTTTGCGCACGCCCACCGACTTCACCCGGGTGAGCTCGGATTTCAATCCCAACCGCGTCCATCCGGTCCATGGCACCGTACGGCCGCACCGCGGCACCGACTATGCCGCCCCTCCCGGCACCCCCATCAAGGCGGCCGGTGACGGCAAGATCATCGAGCGGGGCTGGAAGGGCGGCTACGGCAATACGGTGGTGCTGCAGCATGGCACCCGCTACACCACGCTCTATGCCCATATGCGCAGCTTTGCCAATGGCCATGGTGTCGGCGACCGGGTCAAACAGGGCGAGATCATCGGTTATGTCGGCAGCACGGGGCTTTCCACCGGGCCGCATTTGCACTACGAATTCCGCGTCGATGGCGTCCATCGCAACCCGCGAACCGTCGACCTCCCCGAGGCCGAGCCCATTGCCGAGCAGTATCGCGCGGATTTCGAGCGCAGCACCGCCAGCCTCGCCGCCCGGCTCGACGCGCTCACCAGCACCCAACTCGCCCAAGCGGGCGAGTAATCCGGCCAACCGATGCTTGTCATCGGCCTGATGTCCGGCACCAGCCTGGATGGCGTGGATGCCGTGGTCATTGAGGCAACGGACCCTCAGGCTCCCCGTCTGCTCGCCCATCATCATCAGCCTTACGCCACCGAACTGATTGCAAGGCTCCGCGCCGTTGATGCCACAACCGCACTTGAGCACGTACTGGCGCTGGATGCCGAGTTGGCCGGCGAATACGCGCAGGCTGTCGAGGCGCTGCTTGGCAAAGCCGCGCTTGGCCGCGCGGAGATCGCCGCGATTGGCCTGCATGGCCAGACCGTCTGGCATGCCCCGGCTGCCAATCCCCCGGTGACCTGCCAGATCGGTGATCCGAGTCGGCTGGCTCAGGCAACCGGTATCACCGTGGTGGCCGATTTTCGCCAGCGTGACATGGCGGCCGGCGGCGAAGGCGCTCCCTTTGCCCCGTTTTTCCATGCCCTGCTTTTTGCCGATGAGACCCCGCGGGCGGTGGTCAACTTAGGCGGCATCGCCAATGTCAGCCTGCTGGATGCCGGTGGGGCGGTGATGGGGGGATTTGACTGCGGACCAGGCAACATCCTGCTCGATGCCTGGGTTCGCAAGACACAGAACAAGGCCTTTGATCTGGGCGGGCAGTTCGCCGCCAGCGGCCGCGTGGATGAGGCGCTGCTGGCCCGACTGCTGGATGATCCCTTTTTTGCCCGTCGCCCGCCCAAGAGCACCGGCCCGGAGGCCTTTCATCTGGGCTGGCTTGAGACACATTTAACCGGCACGGAATCACCCGAAGATGTGCAGGCAACGCTCGCGGCGCTTACCGCGGAAAGCCTCGCGCAAAGCCTGCGTCAATGGGGCAAGAAGGCCGGTGAAGTCGTGCTTTGTGGAGGCGGGGTGAATAATGTGGATCTGCGGCAACGCATCGAAAAGGCTCTGCCCGAGCACCGCGTCATCACCTCGGATGATCTCGGCTGGCCAGCGGCCAGCATTGAAGCCGTGGGCTTTGCCTGCCTTGCTGTTAGAACCCTGCAGGGTGAGGCGGTTGATCTGACGGCGGTCACCGGGGCGCGTCAGCCGGTGGTGCTCGGCGGTATCTACCCGGCCTGAGCCGGCAGGCCATCAGACGCCGAAGGAAGAACCGCAACCGCAGGTGGTGGTGGCGTTGGGGTTGCGAATCACAAACTGAGCGCCCTCAAGGCCCTCGACGTAATCAATCTCAGCGCCTTCCAGATAGGCACTGCTCATCGGGTCCACCAGCAGCGTGACACCCCCGTTCTCGACAACGGCATCGCCCGGCTCTTCGTTTTCATCGAACATAAAGCCGTACTGAAAACCCGAGCAGCCGCCGCCTGTGATGTAGACGCGCAGCTTGAGCGACTGATTCTCCTCCTGCTCGAGGAGCTGCCGGACCTTGGTGGCGGCACTGTCGGTGAAAACCAGCAGGTCTTCCTGATCCATTACTGCGCTCATATTGTTCATCCTCCGGCGGTCACGCCTATTGCTGCGAACCTCATTCTAGGGAAGCACCGGCAAATCCCGCAAGCCAGCGGTCTCGGGCAGGTCAAACATTAAGTTCATGTTCTGAACCGCCTGGCCGGCCGCCCCTTTGACCAGGTTATCCTCCACCGCCAGCACCAGCGCCATGTTGCTGTCGACAGGCCGGTGCACGGCGATACGGACCATGTTGCTGCCGCGAACCGTGCGGGTCTCCGGATGGCTGCCGGGTGGCAGGACATCGACAAACGGCTCATCGGCATAGCGCTCGGCAAAAAGCGCCTGCAGATCCACGCCCGGGTCGAGCAACGGGGCATAGAGCGTTGCATGGATGCCACGAATCATTGGCAGCAGATGCGGCACAAAGGTGAGCCCCACCGGCCCGCCCGCCGCATCAACCAGCCCCTGGCGGATCTCCGGCAGATGCCGGTGGCCGCTCGCCCCATAGGCCCGGAAGTTCTCACCGGCCTCGCAGAGCAGGGTGTGCTGCTGCGGCTGCCGCCCGGCGCCGCTGGCACCGGATTTGGCATCGGCGACCAGCTGCTGGGTGTCGACCACACCGGCTTCCAACAACGGAATCAACCCGAGCTGTACGGCGGTGGGATAGCAGCCCGGGTTGGCCACAAGCCTTGCCCCGCGAATCGCCTCGCGGTAGCGCTCGGGCAGGCCGTAAACGGCCTCGGCGGCAATCTCCGGGCAGGCATGTGTCATGCCATACCACTGCGACCAGGTCTTGAGATCACGGATCCGAAAATCGGCCCCCAGATCAATCACCCGGGCCCCGCGCTCGAGCAGCGCCGGCGCCATTTCCATGGCCGTGCCGTTGGGTGTGGCAAAGAAAACCACATCACAGGCACCAAGCGTTGCGCTATCCGGCTCGGTAAAAGGCAGATCCACACGGCCGCGCAGATTGGGGAAGAGCGTACTCACCGGTGTTCCCGCCTGGCCGCGCGAGGTAATCACCTCCAGCGAGACCTGCGGATGGCCGGCGAGCAGTCGCAAAAGCTCCACACCCGTATAACCGGTACCGCCCACGATCGCGGCAGTAATCGTCACAAGCCACCTCCCGGGCTTCGTTGCAATCCCTCTATCATGCCAGAAGCAAGCGCCGTTGCTACACTAAGGCCAATACCCTGCATGGAGAGTGCTATCGATGCGCAAAGAGTGGTTTGCCGGCGGCCTGGCCCTGATTGTTCTGGCGGCGGTCGCCTTTGTCTGGCTGGCCCCGCCCGCCCGTGAATCCGCCCCGGAAGTGGCCCTGCCGCTGCTCGAAGGCGAGCGCACCGAGCTCGCGGCCTATCGTGGCGAGCCGGTGATGGTGGTTTTCTGGGCCACCAGCTGCCCGACCTGCATTGATGAAATGCCGGATATCGTGGCGCTTTACGAGGAGCTGGGCGATCAGGGATTCAATGTCCTGGGTGTTGCCATGGACTACGACCCGGTGGATCGGGTGCGCGCTCTGGTCGAGCGCAAACAACTGCCTTACACCATCGTCATTGATGAAGGCGGTGATATTGCCCGGGCCTTTAACAACGTCCGCGTGACCCCGACGACGGTGCTGATCGACCCGCAGGGCGGAGTGGTGTGGCAGCGCATCGGCCATCTCAACTTCCCGGCCATCCGGGAGCAGGTCATCGGCATGCTCGGTGAGGAGCAATCGGCATGATGGCGCTGTGGATCAAATCCTTTCACATCATCAGCGTGGTGACCTGGTTTGCCGCGCTCTTTTATCTGCCAAGGCTTTTTGTCTATCACGCCATGGCCGAGGATGAGACCAGCCGCGAGCGCTTTAAAGTCATGGAGCGCAAGCTCTACCGCGGCATCATGAACCCGAGCGCGGTGGTAGCCGTGGGCCTGGGGGTGACGTTGATTGTCATCCAGCCATTCTGGCTGCAGCAGGGCTGGCTGCATCTGAAAATCCTGCTGGTCGTAGCCTTGATTGCCTATCACCTCTACTGCGGGCGGTTGCTGCGCGGCTTTGCCGAGGACCGCAACCCGCATGGCCATGTCTGGTATCGGTGGTTTAATGAACTGCCGGTGATTGTGCTGATCGGGGCGGTGCTGCTGGTTGAGCTCAAGCCCTGGGCGCAGGGATTTTGACCGCCAGGATTTTCATGCTAGTCTAATCCGTACTAAAAAGGTCCTGAATAGGTTTGAACAATGACTGGGCAAGTGATCACCCATCGTCACGACGATTATCTGCGTGACCTGCTACAGCGGGCCGGGCTGCGCGCAACGCGGCAGCGGCTGGGGCTGGCGGAGCTTATTTTTGGCCGTGGCGAGCGTCATCTCACCGCCGAAGAACTCTATGGTGAGGCCATTCAGGCCGGTATGCGCCTCTCGCAGACAACGGTCTACAACACGCTGCATCAGTTCACCGAGGCCGGGCTGTTGCGCGAGATCCTGGCTGACCCACGGCGTATTTACTTCGACACCAATGTCGACCCGCATCATCATTTCCTTGATGAAGACACCGGGGAGATGGAAGACATCCCAATGGACAGCGTTTCGGTCATGGGTCTGCCCACACCGCCGGCAGGCAAGATGATTGAAGGGGTGGATGTCATCGTTCGGGTGCGTCGTCCCGACACGCATTGAAAGCAGGCCTCAGTGCCGGCCGGCACGAATCAGCCCGCCCAGTCCGTGCCGGTCCATTGCCGCATTCACCAACGCCCTAACCTGCGCCGGCGTTTCGCATTCAAGCGCCTGACTGAGCAGTCCGCGTGATTCGGCAAGGCTGATCGTGCGGATCACCCATTTCACCCGCAACAGCCGACCGCTACTCATGGAAAGCCCTTCAAGCCCCATGGCCAGTAGCAGCGGTGCGATCGCCGGCTCACCGGCCATACTGCCGCAGACAGAGACGGGTTTGCCCTGACGCTCACCGGCTGCAGCCACCTCACTGACCGCCCGCAGCACCGCCGGGTGCAGCTCGTCATAAAGCGAGGCCACCCGGGCGTTATTGCGATCGACGGCCAGCAGATACTGTGCAAGGTCATTGCTGCCAATGGAGAGAAAATCGAGCCGTCGGGCCAGGCTTTCGGCCTGATAGACCGCCGCCGGCACCTCAATCATGGCCCCGACCCGGGGTTTTGCCGTGCTGATGCCCTCCTCGGCGAGTTCAGAGCGTGCCCGCTCAACCAGCGCGGCGGCCTGCTCGGCCTCCTCGATGCGACTGACCATGGGGAACATCAGCTGCAAATTGTCATAGCCCACCGAGGCGCGCAGCATCGCCCGCAACTGCGTGAGGAATATCTCCGGATGATCCAGCGTCATGCGCAGGCCGCGCCAGCCAAGAAAGGGATTCTCATCGTGCGTGGGGAAATAGGGCAGCGGCTTATCACCACCGACATCCAGGGTTCGCAATGTCACCGGCAGCGGTGCGAAGGCGGCCAGCACCTCGCGATAGAGCGCGGCCTGCTCTTCCTCTCCCGGGAAGCGATCACGCGTCATGAACGGAAACTCGGTGCGATGCAGTCCGACACCGGCGCAACCGCTCTCTAAGGCACGCTCGATCTCCGCGGCAAGCCCGGTGTTTACATACAGATGAATGCCATGGCCATCCGGCGTGCAGGCAGGCTCGGTGGCGAGCGCGCTCAGCTCTGCGGTGAGCTCATCTTCCTCGCGCTGCAGCCGCTCGTACTCGGCCTGCAGTCCCGGTGCGGCATCCACCTCCACCCGCCCGCGATAGCCATCCACGATCAATGCACGGCCATGCAGTCCGTGTACCGGCAGATCGCGCACACCCATCACCGCCGGCACACCGAGCGCACGGGCCAGAATGGCGATATGCGAGTTGGCTGAACCACCGGCACTGACCACACCCACCAAACGCTCCGGTGGGATTTCCACCAGTTGCGTGGCACTCACTTCTTCGCCGACCAGTACCAGTTTCTCCGGCAGGGGTTTTGCCTGCTCACCGGCGCTCAGCAGTTGCGCGAGCACCCGGCGGCCGACATCGCGCAAGTCGCTCGCCCGCTCGCGCAGGTAGTCATCTTCCATCGCCTCAAATCGCCGTGCATGCTCGGCGACGGTCTGGCGCAGGGCAAACGGCGCCCAGTGTCCCTCGCTGATGCGATCGATCACCCGTTGGCTGAGGCTCTCGCCATCGAGCATCTGCAGATACACATCAAAGAGTAGATGCTCGGAGGGGGGGAGCTGGTCGCGCATGCGCTCGGCAAGCCCGGAGAGATCGGCCCGCACATCCGCAAGCGCTTCGCGAAAAGCCGATATCTCGCCTTCGGTATCGGTGATGCGTCGGTCGGGGATGCTGCGCAGACTGATCTGCGCGGGGCTGACATACCCCTCGCCCATGGCGACACCGCTGGAGCCGGCGATACCACTTAAGGCCAGTGCCGCGGCGGCATCCGCAGCCCCCTCCAGGCCTGCAAGCTCACCCTGGGCCCGGGCATGGGCGATAACGCCGGCGAGCTGCGCGGCCATCGTCACCAGAAAGGCGACTTCGGCGTCGTTAAAACGATCACGGGCCTGACGCTGGACCACCAGCACGCCAAGGCGCGATTGATAATGGATGATCGGCACACCGAGGAAGGAGTGGAAATGCTCCTCGCCGGTCTCCGGGAAATAACGGAAGCGGGGATGCTGGTCGGCGTCATCCAGGTTGATCGACTCTTCGCGCTCCGCGACCAGGCCCACCAGACCCTCGCTGAGATCGAGCCGGACCTGCCCGACGGCCTCGGGATTGAGGCCGTAGGTGGCCATCAGGCGTAAGTGCGCGGCATCGGTTTCAAGCAGGTAGACCGAACAGACATCGGCCTGAGTCGCGCCGGCGACCTCATCGACAATAATATCGAGGGCCTCACGAAAGTCGCCCGCCGCATTGACGCTCTGGACAACACGGTGGAGCGTTTCAAGCATGCGCTACTCAGCCCCCCTGCCGGGGTTGGATGACCGGCGGGCGGCCGGGGCCGAGGCTCTCGGGGCGCAGCGGTGGGCCGTCCGGGAAGAGCATCGGGGCGAGCTGCTCGAGGGCCTGCTCGTAGACATCGCGCTTGAACGAGACCACCTCGGAGAGCGGATGCCAGTACGGCACCCAGTTCCAGTCATCGAATTCCGGCTCATCGGTGGTATCAAAGCGGACCCGGGACTCCTCGCTGACCAGTCGCAACAGAAACCAGACCTGCTTCTGGCCGATGCAGGTGGGCTTCTGCCGGCGCCGGATCAAATGCGGCGGCAGGCGATAATGCAGCCAGCCGCGGGTTGCGCCCAACACGGCCACATCGGCAGGGCCGAGCCCGATCTCCTCGTTGAGCTCGCGATAAAGCGCGGCCTCCGGGCTTTCATCACGCTGGATACCGCCCTGCGGAAACTGCCAGGCGTTCTGGCCGATGCGGCGCGCCCAGAGCAGCTCGCCGACATCATTGGCCAGAATAATGCCAACATTCGGACGAAATCCTTTTGAATCAATCACCTAGAACACCAGGTTGGTTACTTTCTTGTTGTTCATTCTTCCACATAGGACAATCAACCGGCAACGCAGACCCGGGATGGACCACGTGCAACTGGCAATTTTCGACCTCGACAACACCCTGCTTGGCGGTGACAGCGACTATCTCTGGGGGCAATTCCTCATTGAATGCGGCGCGGTTTCCCGTGAGCTTCACGCCCAGAAAAACCAGGAATTCATGCAGGCCTACGAGGCGGGGCAACTGGATATCGATGCCTATCTGGCTTTCGCTCTGGGGCCACTTGCCGAGAATGACAGCGAGACGCTGGCGCAATGGCGCGAGGCCTTTATCGAGCGGCACATACAGCCGATTGTCCTGCCGGCAGCGAAAGCTCTGGTGGAAAGACATCGTGCGCAAGGCCACGGGCTGATGATCATCACCGCCACCAATCGGTTTGTCACCGAGCCCATCGCCGAGCTTTTCAATATCCCGATCCTGCTCGCCACCGAGCCGGAGGTCCGTGCGGGCCGCTACACCGGACGCCACACCGGCACTCCGACTTTTCGCGAGGGCAAAATCACGGCACTGCAGGAATGGCTGGATGCCGAGGGGCGTCTGGTGGAGGCCATTCACTTCTACAGCGACTCGCGCAATGACCTCCCGCTCCTGCGACATGTCGACCATCCCGTCGCCGTGGATCCCGACCCGGAACTCAAGGCCGAGGCCCGGGCCAACAACTGGCCGATTTACACCCTCCGCAGGAGTGATCTCCCGGAGCGGATTTAATCGCCCCCATTGGCCAAATCAATCATGGCCGGGGCGGAACAGGGTTATGATGAGGCATTGCTTTCAGGGAGCTCTGCCATGAATCCTAAACCCCGTTTATCCGCCATTCGCTACGCCCTGGCCGGCCTGCTGATGATCATCATGAGCACCGCCCAGGCCGAAGTCAGCGTCCTTGAGGCCTGGTCACGCGCCACACCGCCCGGGCATCCGGCCGGTGGCGCCTATTTCCGGCTGGTCAATGACAGCGACCGCGGTGACCGGGTCGTCGGTGTCCGCACCGATCGCGCGCCGAGAGTGGAGCTGCATCGGACCATCGAGGAGGGCGGCAATGCGCGCATGGTGCACACGCCGGAAATTCCGGTTGCCGCGAACAGCGAGCTCATCTTTGAGCCCGGCGGGCGACATGTCATGTTAATGGGGCTGACCGAGGCGCTGACCGAGGGCGAGACCTACGAAATCGTACTCGAGCTGGAACGCGCCGGCGACATTCCCGTCACCGTCGAAGTCCGCGCCCCAACAGCGATGGAATACTAAATGACGCGTGAGAAGCGGCGTTCGCCGCGGGTCTCGGCGAGATAGGCATCGAACGGCATCGCCACGTTGCGCAGGAAAAACCGCCCGCGCTCCGTCACCCGCAACGACTCGCGGCCGATTTCCACCAGCCCATCGTCCACCAGCGGACTCAACTCATCGAGCGCCGGTGCGAAGTATTGCCGGAACATGATGCCGTGGCGCTCTTCAACCGCGGAGAAATCCACCCCGCCCTGACACATCACCGCCTGGATCACATCCCGGCGCAGGCGATCGTCGGCTGAGAGCTCGACACCGCGCCAGATCGGCAGACGGCCGGCGGCCACCGCCTCGGCGTGGCCCTCGGGGTCGCGCTTGTTCTGGCAGTAGGCATCACCAATCTGGCCAATGGACGAGGCGCCGAGGCCGATCAGATCGAGATCGGGGCGCGTGGCGTAACCCTGGAAGTTGCGATGCAGGGTGCCGTTGTTCGCCGCTCTGGCGAGCTCATCATCGGGCAGGGCGAAATGATCCATGCCGATGTACTGATAGCCATCGGCGGATAGCCGCTGCATGGCCTCGATCAGCAGCGTGAGCTTGGTCTCTGCCGGCGGCAGGCTCTCGTCATTGATCTGGCGCTGAATACGGAACATCTGCGGCATATGCGCGTAGTTGTAGAGCGCGATGCGATCCGGGCGGATGTCCATCACGGCATCGAGCGTTCGCGCCAGGCGCTCCGGGGTCTGGTATGGCAGGCCATACATCAGATCGAGGTTGATGGAGTGAAAACCCTGACGCCGTGCCTCATCCACCACCGCGGCGGTATCCTCAACGCTCTGAATCCGGTTGATGGCCTTTTGCACATCGGGGTCAAAATCCTGGACACCGAGGCTCAGGCGATTGAAGCCGAGCGCGGCCAGGCCCTCAATGCGCTCGCGGTTGACGGTGCGCGGGTCGACCTCGATGGAGAACTCACGCTCCGGGCCCTGGGACAGCGGAAAACGATCGCCAATGGCCTGGATCAACCGCGCCAGGTCTTCATCGGTGAAATAGGTGGGTGTGCCGCCGCCCAGATGCAACTGCTCCACCGGCCGGTCGTCGTCGAACAAGGCCGCCTGCAGATCCAGCTCCTGGATCAGGCGATCGAGATAGCGCTCGGCGCGGCGGTAATTGGCAGTGATGACCTTGTTGCAGGCGCAGTAGAAGCAGACCGTGCGACAGAAGGGCACATGCACATAGAGCGACAGCGGCCGCGGCATCGGGTCTTCATTGCTCCAGGCCACGCGCTGGCGGTATCGCTGCGCATCAAAGACCTCGGTAAACTGAGCCGCAGTCGGATATGAGGTGTAACGAGGGCCCGTGACGTCGTACTGACGCAACAGCCCCCGATCGAGGACCAGGTTGTCGGCCATGGCAGCCAACCTCCATTAACCGTGATTGGCTGTACCATAGCCGGCATTAACGATCCGGTGGTTGACGTGGATCACCCAGCAACGAGAAGACAGGCGTTGGATAGCAAAAAGCCCCGGAATGACAAGCAGTGGGACCCGGCGCTTGATGAACCGCCTAAGACCCTGCGTGAGGCACTCAAACGCCGGGCATGGCTGGCGCTGGGGCTTTTTTTCGTCGGCCTCGGCAGCGTCGGCGCCGTTCTGCCGTTACTGCCGACCACACCGTTTCTGCTGCTCGCGGTCTATTGCGCCTCGCGCAGCTCACCGGCACTCCATGCCTGGCTCTACAGCCACCCGCGTTTTGGCCCGCTGCTGCGCGACTGGCGCGATCACCGCGCCATTCGGCCGCGGGCAAAGATCACCGCACTGGTGCTGGTGGCCGCCAGCTGGATTTGGATGTGGGTCAGCGTCGAGCCGCTTTATGCCCGGCTCTCGGCGAGTGCGGTGATGGCCTGTGTGGTCGTGTTCCTCGCCACCCGGCCGAGCGGGCCGCGGGAGTCAGGCGAGCGCCGCGGCGATAAATAGCCCGACGGTGCAGGCAAACGCCCCGGTCCAGACCAGGCTGCGCAGCGTGGGACGATCGGCGATATAGGCGGCACCAAAGGCTATCCGAAACAGCACGAAAAACACCGCGAGCGCATCCACCACGGCCTGCGCGGCGCCGAGCTGATGGGCAATGATCACAGCGGCGGCGAACGGGGCGAAGGCCTCGAAGGTATTGAGCTGTGCCCAGTGCGAGCGCAGGCGCCAGCCCTGCTGCTGCTCAAGCCAGAGCCTCGGGCGGGCGTTGTCGAACTGCCCGGCGCTCTTGGCAAGACCGGCGAAGACAAACGGCAGGAAAATCATGACCAGAACACACCAATAGGCAAGCGTCATGACGAGGTCTCCTCAAGCTTGGCGCGCACGGCGCGATAACCGATATCCGAGCGCATGAACATGCCTTCCCAGTGCACCTGAGCGGCCAGATCATAAGCGGCCTTCTGGGCGGCGACGATATCCTGGCCCAGCGCACAGGCACAAAGCACCCGGCCGCCGGCGGTAATCACCCGGCCCTCATCATCAAGCGCGGTGCCGGCATGAAACACCTTGCCATCGGCTGGATCCTGCGCCGGCAGCCCGGAGATGACATGCCCGCGGTCATAGGCTCCGGGATAGCCGCCGGCAGCCAACACCACGCCAAGGCAGGGCCGGACGTCCCATTCCACCTGCGTCTGCGCGAGCCGGCCATCGAGTGTTGCCTCGAACAGATCCACCGGGTCGCTGGCAAGACGCATGAGAATGGGCTGGGTTTCCGGGTCGCCAAGGCGGACATTGAATTCCAGCACTTTGGCTTCACCCGCGGCATCAATCATCAGGCCTGCGTACAAAAAGCCCTTATAGCCCCGGCCCTCCTGCACCAGACCGCGCAGGGTCGGGCGAATGACGGTCTCGAGAATACGGGCGTGGACGGCCTCGGTGACCACCGGAGCCGGCGAATAGGCACCCATGCCACCGGTATTCGGCCCCTGGTCACCGGCATCGCGGGCCTTGTGATCCTGGGAGGTGGCCAGTGGCAGCACGGTTTCACCATCGACCAGCGCGATAAAGCTCGCCTCCTCGCCCTCGAGAAAATCCTCGACCACGATGCGCGCACTGGCCTCGCCAAAGGCCCCACCGAGCATGGTCTCGGCGGCGAGCAGCGCTTCATCCAGGGTCCGCGCCACGGTGACGCCCTTGCCGGCGGCGAGACCATCGGCCTTGATCACCAGCGGGGCGCCGCGCTCATGGATATAGGCCGTCGCGGCATCGAGATCATCGAAGGTGCGATAGGCCGCCGAGGGGATGTCGTAGCGAGCGAAGAAATCCTTGGCGAACGCCTTGGAGGCCTCGAGCTCGGCACCGGCCTTGCCCGGGCCGAGACAGGCAAGCCCCGCGGCGGTAAAGGCATCGACAATGCCGGCGGCGAGCGGCGCTTCGGGGCCGACGATGGTCATCGTGACTTCTAACTTGCGGGCGATATCACAAAGCCCGTCGATATCCTCAGCACCGACATTGACATTGCTCACCCCGGGCTCGAGCGCCGTGCCGGCATTACCCGGAGCCACATAGACATGATGCGTGCGTTCTGAGCGCGCAAGCCGCCAGGCCAGCGCATGTTCCCGTCCGCCATTGCCGACAACCAGAATATTCATGCCATCTCCTCGCACTCAGTGACGGAAATGCCGCATGCCGGTGAAGACCATGGCAATGCCGTGCTCATCGGCCGCGGCAATCACTTCCTCATCGCGCATTGAACCGCCCGGTTGGATGATTGCGGCAACGCCCGCCTCGGCTGCCTGATCGATACCGTCACGAAACGGGAAAAAGGCGTCCGAGGCCAGCACCGCACCTTTTAGCGACAGGCCCGCATCCGCAGCCTTGCGGACGCCGATGCGGGCGCTGTCCACGCGGCTCATCTGCCCGGCACCGATGCCCAGTGTACGGCCATCGCGGCCATAGACAATGGCGTTGGATTTAACGAATTTCGCCACCCGCCAGACAAAATCAAGATCGGCTTCAAGCCCGGCATCCAGCGTGGTCTTGGTCACCAGGCGCAGCCCCTCATCGCTCATCAGCGCGGCATCCTGATCCTGTAGCAGAAGCCCGCCGCCGATCGGCTGCAGACGCCATCCCTCAGGCGCAATCGGGCCCTGCGGGATTTCGAGTACGCGCACATTGGCCTTGGCGCCTGTCACAGCGAGCGCGGCCTCGGAGACGGCCGGGGCCAGAATCACCTCGACGAACTGCCGGTCGATAATCGCGCGGGCGGCCGCCTCATCGAGCGGGCGGTTGAAGGCGATGATGCCGCCAAAGGCGGAAGTCGGATCGGTGGCAAAAGCCGCGTCGTAGGCATCCGTGATGTTCGCCGCCACGGCCACACCACAGGGGTTGGCATGCTTGACGATGACACAGGCCGGCGCCTCGAGCGCGCCGACACAGCTCCAGGCGGCATCCGCATCAGCGAGGTTGTTATAGGAGAGCGCTTTGCCCTGGCGCTGATGGTAGGTGGCAAAGCTGCCGGCGGCCGGGTTGAGTTCGCGATAAAAAGCGGCACTTTGGTGCGGGTTCTCGCCATAGCGCAGATCCGCTGCCTTGACCCAGGCGCCGTTCAGCTGGCCCGGGTAGGGGCTTGCGGCAGGTTGGCCATCCGCTGCCCGGGCGGAGAGATAATTGCTGATCGCGGCATCATAACGGGCGACATGGTCAAAGGCCGCTACGGCCAGTTCAAACCGCAGGCCGGCCTCAAGACCGCCACTCTGCAGCGCTTCAATCACCCGCGGATACTGCGCCGGGTCTGTCACAACACCGACACCGGCGTGATTTTTCGCTGCAGCCCGCAGCATCGCCGGCCCGCCGATATCGATATTCTCAATGGCCTCGGCAAGGCTGCAATCGGCCCGCGCCACGGTCTTCTCAAAGGGGTAGAGGTTGACCACGAGCAAATCAATCGGCGGGATGTCGTGCTCGGCCATGACCGCTTCGTCCTCGCCGCGCCGGCCGAGCAGGCCGCCGTGGACGCGCGGGTGCAGAGTCTTGACCCGACCGGCCATGATCTCGGGGAAGCCGGTGTAGTCGCCGACCTCGGTCACGGCAATGCCGGCTTCAGTGAGCAGCTTTGCCGTCCCGCCCGTTGAGAGGATTTCCACACCCTGATCACTCAGGGCACCGGCCAGCGCCTCGATGCCGGATTTATCAGAAACGCTGATTAATGCCCGGCGTACCGGCATTGCACTGGCCGTAGCCGTCATGGGGGACTCCGTTTACCGTCAGTCAGTTATCAAGGCCGTACTGACGCAGTTTCTTGCGCAGCGTGCCGCGATTGATGCCGAGTGCTTCCGCCGCCCGGGTCTGGTTGCCCGCGCATTCGCGCATCACCACCTCAAAAAGCGGCGCCTCGGCCTGCTCAATCACCATGCGATAGAGTTCGTTACAGGCATGCCCGTCGAGCTGCTCAAAATAAGCGCTCACCGTCTCCTGGACACAGGCACCGATTGGGCCTACGCCGGGACAGTCATCGACGGGTTGATCGGCCATAAACTCCATCCTTCACGGGGAAAGCCCCAAATCATAACCCCAACCTCGGGGCCGTTAAAGGCTGCGATGTCTGCCATCGAGTCGAACCCAGCCATCCTGCTCGACCGGTGCCGAGAAGATGACCGCCGGCTCATAGGCGCGCTGCACCGCCTCCACCTGGTCGCTGAGCAGCCCGGCCAGGGTCAAACGCGCATTCGCGGTCATCGCCCCGATGAGCCTCGGCGCCAGCGACTGCAGAATCCCGGCAAGAATATTGGCGAGCACACGATCGGCCTGCGGCAGCGGCGCTTCCGGGCCGGCCACGATCAACCGTGCGTCGACCTCATTGCGCCGGGCATTGTCTTCGGTCGCCAGCAGAGCCTGCGGGTCATTATCGATGGCAATCACCTGCTCTGCGCCCAGTTTCAGCGCGGCAATCGCGAGCAATCCCGAGCCACAGCCGTAATCAATCACCGTCTCGCCCACGGGTGGCTCGGCCGCGAGTGCCTGCAGACAAAGCGCAGTTGTTGGATGGGTGCCGGTGCCAAAGGCAAGCCCCGGGTCCAGCCGCACATTCACCGCCGCTGGATCGGGCGGTGTCTGATCGCTCGGGACCACCCAGAGATCACCGCCACAATGCAGCGGCCGGAAATGCTCGAGCCAGGCCCGCTCCCAGGCCTGATCGGCAAGGGTTGAGGCCTGCCAACCGTGTAGCGGCTCACCGAGGGCCTCGGTGAGTGAGGCGAACAACGCCTTTGCATCGGTATCGGACTCGAATAACGCGGTGACCTGCACCCGATCCCAGAGCCGGGTCTCACCCGGGGCCGGCTCGAGAACCGCTGCACTGCCTTCGGCCTCGCCCCAGGTCACCGAGACGGCGCCGAGCGATTCCAGGGCCGCTTCGGCAAGCCCCGTTCGCTCGGCCTCCAGCTCAAAAGCGACCTGACACCAGGCCATACTCAGCGGTGTTCGCCGGGCTGCCAGAGCACATCACCCCCGGCCTCGCGATTGGCATCGCGGGCGAGGACGAAGAGATAGTCAGAGAGGCGGTTGAGATAGCGCAGGACATCCTCGTTGATCGGCGTGTGCGCTGCCAGCGCTGCGGTGTCGCGCTCGGCACGACGGGCCACGGTGCGGGCATGATGCAGATGCGCAGCAGCCGGACTGCCGGCCGGCAGGACAAACGAGCGCAGCGTCTCAAGCCCGGCATTCACCGTGTCGATTTGGGCTTCGAGCCACTCCACCTGGGATGAGACCACGCGCAGCGGCTCAAACGGTGGGTCATCCTGCTCGGGTGTGCACAGATCGGCACCGACATCGAAGAGGTCGTTTTGAATACGGGCAAGCGCCTGGTCGAGCTCGCCGCCTGCATGCAGGCGGCAGATCCCCAACAGGGCATTGAGCTCATCGACCGTGCCATAGGCGGTCACCCGCGCGTCGGTTTTCGCGACACGCGAGCCATCGCCCAGCGCAGTCAGGCCACTATCGCCCGTTCGTGTATAGATTTTGGTGAGTTTAACCACCCTGTTCAGCCGCCGAAGCGCTTCACGGAGTCGTTAATTTCGGCAACAGCGGCGTCGTAGCCCTTCCAGCCGTTGGTCTTCACCCACTTGCCCGGCTCCAGATCCTTGTAGCGCTCAAAGAAATGCGTGATCTGCTCGAGCAGCAGGGCGGGCAGGTCTTCCGGCGCCTTGACGTGATCGTAGAGCGGAGTGAGTTTGCTGATCGGCACGCAGAGCAGCTTGGCATCCTCACCGCCTTCGTCGGTCATCTCCAGCACACCGATCGGGCGGCAGCGGATCACCGAGCCGACGGCGAGCGGAAAGGGGGTGATCACCAGCGCATCCAGCGGGTCTCCATCACCGCAAAGGGTATCGGGAATGAAGCCATAGTTGGCCGGGTAGTGCATGGCCGTACCCATGAAGCGATCGACCATGATCGCACCGGAGTCCTTGTCCACTTCGTATTTGATCGGGTCGGCATTCGCCGGAATCTCGATAATGATGTTGATATCGTCCGGCAGTTTCTTGCCTGCGTTAATGCCCTCGTAGGCCATGCTTCTCTCCCTGGTCAGTCAAAAGTTTGATAAAGGCGGATTATACGCAGCCACCCACCCGGGGTCAGTCCCCGAATGGTGGCAGGCGCTTGGCCACCTTCTCAGCCCGCAGTCGGGCATAGTCCGGCAGTCCGTTGCGATAGGGCGGGTAGTCCTCGCCGGCGATGAGCGGGCGCAGATAACGCAGACAGGCCTCGGTGACGAAAAACCCGCTCTCATCGATGTAATCGGCCGGCATTTTCGCCTCCACATTGGCCACATCGGCAAGCGGCACCTCGCCAATGCGCCAGCGGTAGGGCGCATCGGATTCGCGCACGATGGTCGGCATGATCGCGTTATGCCCGGCAAGCGCATATTCAACCGCGGCCCGGCCGAGCGCATAGGCCTGCTCCACATCCGTTGCCGAGGCAATATGACGGGCCGCGCGCTGCAGATAATCGGCAATGGCGTAGTGGTATTTGTAGCCAAGCGCATTCTTGATCATGGCGGCCACGGTGGGGGCCACACCGCCTAACTGGACATGGCCGAACGCATCCCGTGTGCCCTGATCAGCAAGGAACTTACCGTCACTGGTCTTAACACCTTCGGAGACCACCACCACGCAATAACCGAACTGCTCGACACTGGCCTTGACCCGCTCGAGAAAACGCTGCTCATCGAGCGGTACCTCGGGGAGCAGAATGACATGCGGCGGATCACCGGCCTCTTCGCAGGCAAGTGCCGAGGCGGCTGCAATCCAGCCGGCGTGCCGGCCCATGGTCTCGAGAATGAACACCTTGGTTGAGGTCTCGGCCATGGAGGCGACATCGAGCCCCGCCTCGCGAGTGGCCACCGCAATGTACTTGGCCACCGAGCCAAAACCCGGACAGGTATCGGTGACCGGCAGGTCGTTATCCACGGTCTTGGGCACACCGATGCAGGTCACCGGATAGCCCATCGCCTCACCGAGCTGCGAGACCTTGTGTGCAGTGTCCTGGGAGTCGCCGCCGCCGTTGTAGAAGAAATAGCCGATGTCATGCGCGCGGAAGACTTCGATAAGACGCTCGTACTCCGCGCGATTCTCCTCCAGGCCCTTGAGTTTGTAGCGCGCCGAGCCGAAAGCCCCGGCCGGGGTGTGGCGAAGTGCGGCGATGGCCTCGGCGGACTCGGCAGCGGTGTCAATGAGCTCCTCATGCAGCGCACCGAGGATGCCGTTGGCGCCGGCATAAACCGTGCCGATCTGATCCGGGTGCTCGCGAGCGGCTTCAATGACACCACAGGCGCTGGCGTTGATCACGGCGGTGACACCGCCGGACTGGGCATAAAAGGCATTCTTGGCTGGCATGGTGGCTCCCTTCCCCCCTTGGCAGGCGCTGATTCTAGCAGGCGACGCGGGGCCGCTGAATCGTTACCATGACGGGCATGAGTCAACGCAGCACCATAGAGACTTTCGCCCGCATCGCCCTGTTGCGCTCGGGCCCGCAGGATCTGCCTTTCTCCACCGGACTGATGGGGGCTGTCATCGCCATCACCGCGGCGATCAACTACCCGGTCATCGCCCGCTACACACCGGAGTCCGAACCGCTCCTGCAGATCCTGCTATTGCTTCTCTACAACCTGGGGTTTCTGGGTGCCGCGCTCTGGATCCGCGGGCACAGCGCACGCTTTGTGCAAACGGCAACGGCCGTCTTCGGCACCGATGTCATTGTCTCGACCATTGCCCTGCCGGTGCTGCTTGTCATCGGCAGTCCCAATGAGTCCAACGCGCTCGCTGCGATCAGTTTTCTGGTCCTGATCATCTGGAACATCGCCATCGTCAATCACATTCTGCACCAGGCCCTCATGCTGAACCGTGTCATCACGCTTGGGATCACCCTGGTCTATATCTTCGGGGCGAGCGCCTTTGTCCGCGCGGTGATCGGCGCATGAACCATATTCATATCCTTGGTATCGGCGGGACCTTTATGGCAGGGCTTGCCGTGCTCGCCCGCGAGGCCGGTTACGCGGTCACCGGTCAGGACGGGCCGCTCTACCCGCCGATGAGCGATGTCCTTGCTGATGCCGGCATTGAAGTCATCGAAGGCTATGCACCCTGCCCGCAGGCCGAAGCCGCTGATTGCGTGGTCATCGGCAACGCGCTTAGTCGCGGCAACCCGGCCGTCGAGGCAGTCCTCAACCGCAGCCAGCCCTACACCAGCGGCCCGGCCTGGCTTGCCCGGCATATCCTGCCCGGGCGCTGGGTGATTGCGGTGGCCGGCACCCATGGCAAGACCACGACGGCAAGCCTGATTGCCTGGTTGCTGGAGGCGGCAGGCCTTGAGCCCGGCTTTCTCATTGGCGGGCTGCCCGGCAATTTCAAGGGCTCGGCCCGGCTCGGCCGGGCGCCCTATTTCGTCATTGAGGCCGATGAATACGACACGGCCTTTTTCGATAAACGATCAAAGTTTGTGCATTTCGGCCCGCGGACCCTGGTGCTGAACAATCTTGAGTTTGATCATGCCGATATCTTCGCCGATCTTGCAGCGATCGAGCGGCAATTCCACCATTTAATCCGAACCGTCCCGGGCAATGGCGGCATCATTGCCAATGCCGACGACCCGGCCATCGACCGGGTCCTGGCCGAGGGTTGCTGGAGTGAGCGGATTGATTTCGGTGAATCGGCCAGCGCAGACGGCAGGCTGAGCCGACTCGGCGAGAACTGGCAACTCGGCGGGCATGCTTTCACCGCACCGCTGCCAGGACGGCATAACGCCATGAACACGGCTGCGGCACTGCTTGCCGCACGTCATGCCGGGCTGCCGCTTGCCGAGGGTATCCAGGCGCTCGACGGCTTTGCCGGGGTAGCGCGTCGGCTACAGCCGCGAGGCGAGGTCAATGATATTCAGGTGCTGGATGATTTTGCCCATCATCCAACCGCCATTGCCGCCACACTCTCGGCACTTAGGGAAGCCGCGCCGCAGCGCCGGCTCTTCGCCGTACTCGAGCCGCGCTCGAATACCATGCGCGCCGGTGTCCATGGCAAGGCGCTTGCCGATGCGCTTGAGGGCGCCGAGGCAGTTTTCATGCTCACCGAACCGGGGCTTCACTGGGACGCCCGGGACACGCTCGCCGAGCTCGGATCCCGGCTGGTTACCGCCGAGACCGTAACCGCACTGAGCCAGGCGGTCGCGACAGCAGCACGGCCGGGCGATACGATTGTGGTGATGAGCAACGGCGCCTTTGGTGGCATTCACGCGCAACTGCTCGATGATTTAAAGGCGCAGGCCGCTTGCAACGGAGAGACAGCATGAACGGTTCACCGATTACCCTGGCGATTACCGGGGCCTCCGGCGGGATTTATGGACTGCGCCTGCTGGAATGTCTGCTGCAGGCCGGACGACCGGTATATCTCTTGATCTCCGAGGCCGGGCGCCTGGTCCTTAAAATGGAACATGACCTGGCACTGCCGGCACGGCCTGGCGATATTGCAGCCACGCTTACCGAGCGCTTCGGTGCCGAGCCCGGACAGCTGGAAGTCTTTGGCGCCAAGGCCTGGACCGCGCCCGTCGCCTCAGGCTCGGGAGCACCGAGACAAATGGTGGTCTGCCCCTGTACCACCGGCACGCTCGGGCGGATTGCCAGTGGCAGCAGCGAGGCGCTCATCGAGCGGGCCGCCGATGTCGTACTCAAGGAGCGCGGGCAACTCATCCTGGTCCCGCGCGAGACACCGCTCTCGGAGATTCATCTGGAGAACATGCTGCGGCTCACCCGCATGGGGGCTGTCATGCTGCCGGCCAACCCGGGTTTCTATCACCGGCCAGATGATCTCGCCGGCGTGGTGGATTTTGTGATCGCACGCATTCTCGACCGCCTGGGTATCGATCAGGGGCTGGTCCCGCCCTGGGGCAGCGCACCGGGCGAGTAACGCGGCACACCGGCGCTCTCAATCCGGATCAGCTCGCTTTTCTTGGCCGCCGCCGAGAGCAGCTCGCGGACCTCATCCCGACCGGCAAAACGCCGATCCAGCCGCGGCAGCAGCACACCGCCGCGGATCTCTTCGTACTCAAGCTGCAGCAACCAGATCGGCCCATCCGGAGTCTGCGCCCCGCGCCAGGCGCGCAACACCCAGCGGTCACGACTCTCGGGGATGAGCTTCAGGAACACCTGCTCTGCCCGGCGGCCGTCATGAAACCGCGGCAGAACCGGCAACCGCGCCCCGGAGGGCTGCGGGCTCAGCCAGCGCAGAAAGCCGCGCCAGCCCCAGCGCCGGGCCCGCTGCCAATCACCGCTCAGTGCGGCAAGCCCTGAATCCGGATCAAACCAGTGTGCGGCGAAACGCTCTTCAAAACCAAGCAGCCCCAGCCGCTGCTCACTCACCGCCTCGACCGGCCCCTGCCAGGCCTCAATCGAGACCTCGGCCACTTGTGAGCGGCCGGGATAGGCACCGCGGTGATCCGGCCAATTGAGCGTCTCCGTCAGGCCGGCCGCCACGGTGAGCACAACCGCCGAGACGAGCACCGCCAGCGACTGTCGCCGGGCCAGCTGCCCCTGCACGAGCAGGACGCCCGGCAGCGCCCCCAACGTGATCCCCAGCGCGAGCCCACCGATGAGATCGAGCGGCCAATGCACGCCCAGCACCCATCGACTGAGCGCGACCGTGAGTACCAGCAGACTGCCGAGTAAGACCACCAGCCACCGGGTATAGCGCTCCCGCAGCGGCAGTATCACCACCCAGGCGGTCACCAGTGCCGCGATACCGGCGGCATGGGCACTGGGAAACGCCCCGGCGAAATCCAGCCCCTCGGTAAGCCCCAGCGGCCGCGGTGTGGCAAGCCAGGCCTTGCCGAGATAGGCCAGGCCCTGAGCCAGACCCACCGCCGCCAGCACCAGGCCGGCGCGGCGATGCTGCTCGCGCCAGAAAAGCACAGCGGCAAGCGCCAGGGTCGCGAGGGTCACCGGGATCATGCCGCCAAGCTGGGTGACCCGCCAGGCCGCCTCCTGCACAAGGGCTGTGCGCTCGGCATGAGCGAGCGCCAGCAACCCCCGCTCCCAGTCCTGCGGCCCCGGGTGGAGCATGGCCTCAATCCAGGTAACCGGCACCAGCAAGAGTGCGAGCCACCACAACCAACCCTCGCGGTGGCGCAGTGAGCGCAGTGCTGCATGGGGCGGGCGCAGCCAGGCCCATTGCAGACCACGTGGTGGCTCGCGGCCAACGGCCCGGGCCAGGCGATTACCGGCAAGGCGCAGCGGCCGGTCCAGTCGCGGCAGCAACCAGCGGAGCAGCAGAAAGGCCCCCACGGCGATCACCAGCCAGGCCATCAGCCGGCCCATGACTTCCATGGCAAGCATAATCGAGGCGCCAAAGACGACGCCGGGGAGCAGATAGGCCGGTGCCCAGGCGATGGCCGAGCCGACATTGGCCAGCAGAAACCGCCCCGGCGGCATGCCGAGCATGCCAACCACCGCCGGGATCACCGGGCGCACCGGCCCGACAAAACGGCCAATCACCACACTCTTGCCGCCATGGCGGTAGAAAAGCTGCTCGGCCTGGGTGATGGCGCCGGGGTAGTGACGTATGACCGGGAAGCTGCGCAGACGATCGCGGAAATGCCGGCCAAGCCAGTAACTCAGCCCGTCACCGGCGATGGCACCGGCCATGGCCCAGAGCAGAATCGGCAGCAAGGGCAGGTTGCTGGCACCGACAATGGCGCCGGCCATCAGCATTAATACCGCACCGGGGACGAGCAGGCCCACCAGGGCGAGGGATTCAAGAAAGGCGATCAGCCCGATAACCGCTCCGGCCCAGGCCGGGTTGGCGGAGAGCCAGTCAAAAAACGGGCCGATCGCCGATTCGAACCCGCTCACAGATCGGCGAACACCCGCTCGGCGGCATCCAGCGTATGGCTGAGCGCGACATCGTCATGTGCTGTCGAGACGAAGCCGGCCTCAAAAGCGGATGGCGCGAGGTAGACCCCGGCCTCCAACATGCCATGGAAAAAGCGCACGAAGCGCTCGGCATCGCATTCGGCCACATCTTCAAAACGCTCGACGCGCTCGGCGTCGGTGAAAAAGACACCGAACATCGTCCCCACCTGATGGGTGAGCAGCGGCACGCCGGCAGCCCGGGCCCGCTCCTGCATGCCCGCGAGCAGACGGGCGGTCCAGGCCTCGGCATTGGCATGCACATCGGGTTTGGCCAGTTCATTGAGGGTGGCAAGCCCGCTTGCCATCGCGAGCGGATTACCCGAGAGCGTGCCGGCCTGGTAGACCGGCCCGCTGGGTGCCAGATACTCCATCACCTCGGCCCGGCCGCCCAGCGCTCCGACCGGCAGCCCGCCGCCGATGACCTTGCCCAGACAGGTGAGATCCGGATGAATGCCGTAATGCGCCTGTGCGCCACCCAGCGCCGCGCGAAAACCGCTCATCACCTCATCAAAGACGAGCAGCGCACCGCTTTCATCGCATAAGGCGCGCAGCCCGGCGAGAAAATCCGGGCGCGCCGGGACACAGTTCATATTGCCGGCAACCGGCTCAACCAGAACCGCGGCGATGCTGTCGCCATACTCGGCAAAAAGGGCTTTCACCCCCTCGATGTCGTTGAACGGGGCGGTGAGGGTGGTTTCGGTCACCGATGCCGGTACACCCGGTGAGCCGGGAATACCCAGCGTCAGCACGCCGGAGCCGGCTTCCACCAGCAGGGCATCGACATGACCATGGTAGTTGCCCCGGAATTTCAGAATCCGGTCACGCCCGGTGTAGCCTCGGGCCAGTCGCACCGCACTCATGCAGGCCTCGGTGCCGGAGTTGACCATGCGAATGCGCTCGATGGCGGGCATGAGGGATTTCACCCGCAGCGCAAGCTCGGTCTCAAGCTCGGTCGGCGCGCCAAAGCTGGTGCCGCTGGCCGCCGTCTCGGCAATTGCGGAGACCACCTTTGGATGGGCATGGCCGATCGCCAGCGGGCCGTAGGAGAGCACATAATCGACGTACTGTTTGCCATCGACATCCTCTATCCAGGCGCCACTGCCGCGACGCATGAAAACCGGTGTCCCACCCACCGAGCGAAAGGCGCGGACAGCGGAGTTCACCCCGCCCACCAGATGCTGCTGGGCTTCGGCAAAAAGTCTCTCGGATTGATTGCTCATCGTTATTGCTCTTGATCTGATTGGCCTGCAAAGCCGTTGCGAACCAGTTCCGCGGCCGCAGCGCGGATGTCATCCGCGGCAAACACCGCATCAATCACCGCCACGCAATCCGCGCCGGCGGCTGTGACGCTTGCGATATTACCGGCGTTTATTCCACCGATGGCGACCAGGGGCTTGTCAGTCAGCGCCCGGGCCTCGGCGAAAATCGACAGCGGTGCAATCTTTGATTCGGGTTTGGTCACCGAAGGATAGACACTGCCAAAGGCAAGATAATCCGCCCCGGCGGCAAGCGCCCGCTCGGCGCGGTCGAGATCGTCGTAACAGGAGGCGCCCACAATGGCCGCCTCGCCAAGTGCCGCGCGCGCCTCGGCCACCGCGGCATCGTGCTGGCCGACATGCACCCCATCGGCTTCCACCCGGGCGGCAAGCTCAATATCATCATTGATAATAAAGGCCACCCCGTGCTCACGACAGAGCGCGGCGAGCGCCTTGGCCTCGAGCTTGCGCCGGGCCGCATCGCTCGATTTATCCCGATACTGAACCACCCGCGCGCCACCAGCGATGGCCTCGGCCACGGACTGCTCGAGCGAGCGGGCCCGGGAGGCGGCCGTGACGACATAAAGACCGGCCACAGGCGGTTTCATCATTAAATCTCGATCATCTCAAAATCGGATTTGCCGGCGCCGCACTCGGGGCAGACGAAATCATCCGGGATGTCCTCCCATTTCGTCCCCGGTGCAATGCCATCATCGGGCAGGCCTTCCTCTTCTTCGTAAATCCAGCCACAGACCACACACATCCACGAGCGATATTCCATCGCATTTGCCTCCATCAGGTTGGTAGTACGGATACCCTATCAATCGAGTGGCACTTGCACCACGCCGGTGGTCATCGTCCCGTCGGGGGCAAGATCAATCCAGCGAAAACCCGGCGGGGCATCACCGCGGGCAAACTGCTCGGCACCGGCGACAAACTCAACGGCCGTTGCCGGTGTCGCGAGCGCCCTTAAGCCCTGCCAATGCCCGTCAAAGGCCATATGGACATGCCCAAAGACAACGCCGGCCACCCGATTATCCGCATCGACCGCCGACTGCAGCGCCGGTGGATTATCAAGCCCGATGGCATCGAGCCAGGCCGTGCCAACCGCAAGCGGTGGATGATGCATCGCCAGCAGGACATGCGCTGCATCACTGCCACCAAGGGCTGCGCCAAGCGCCTCGAGCTCGGCTTCGGATAAATGCCCGGCGACCTCGCCGGGGCGCTGGGTATTAAGCGCAATCACCGACCAGGGACCGAACGCCATGACCCGCCTCGCGCCGAGCGCGCGGTCGGAAAAAAACCGCTCGATGAGCGATGGGTCATCATGATTGCCGGGCATGACCAGACCGGGCAGGCCGAGTGTCTCAAGCCCCGCCTGCAATCGCGTATAACCCGCCGGGGTTTCATCATGAACCATGTCACCGGTGTGAATGAGGCCATCAGCGCCCTCGGCCCACGGCCGCATCGCCGCGAGCACCCGCTGGAATCGCTCCTCAACATTGACACCGCCCTGCAGACCCTCCGGGTCGGCGAGAAGATGGGTGTCGGTGATATGTAGAAGCCGAACACTGCCTGCTGCCGGCGTGTGCATGCTCAACTGCCTCCGGGGCCGACGATCCACAAATGCGAAAACCAGTAAAACCCGCCGGCCGGATTGGGGGCGGTGCAGTTATAGCGGCTGCGGCCTGTCGGCAGGTCGGACTCGGCCTCAACCGCAAAGCGCCGGCCATCGCCCAAGGGCTCAGGCTGCAGCACCTCCGCGCGATAAAAGCAGGTCACCTGAGCCGGGGTGATATCGGCATCGGCGGCAAGGGTGAGGGTCAGCCGCGGTGCCTCTGCCGTCTGCCGGACCGGGTCAAGCGGGGACTGATCCACCACCGGCATGGGGCTTGAGTGAACCTTCACGGAAAACCCGTCCATCTCGGCAAAACGCTCGTTCATGGCATAACGCGGCAGGGCCAATGTGTTGGCATGCTCACCCAGCGCCCCGGATTGCTGGCCGAAAGCCACGAATCCCATCTCCGCGGCAAGATCCATCAGCTCGATGCTGTACTCCCCGAACGGATAGGCAAGCAGCGGGGGCGACTGATGCACGGCCGCGCCCAGCTCCTCGATGAGTCGGCTTCGCGCCTCACTGAGATCGGCGCGGATGCGCTCACGCCACAATGACCGGGTCTCACCGGGATTGCGGGCAAAAAGCGGGGCATGCGATTGCGAGTGATTGCCGAACCGCACGCCCTCATCCGCCAGGGCCCGCAGCTCATCCCAGCCAAGATAGCCGCTGTAGCCCGAATCCACCGGGCCGGTATTCACAAAAACCGTGTACGGCCAGCCGCGCTCGGCGAGCATCGGGTGAGCGACTTCACCGACACTGCTGTAGCCATCATCAAAGGTGATGGCAACGCTGCGCTCGGGTAAGGGCTCGCGGGTCTGCAGGGCCTGGATGATCTGATCCAGCGGCAGGACGTTGAAGTCATTCTCCGCGAGATAGTCGAGATGGGCACGGAACTGCTCAACCGTGACATTGGTTGAGGGATAGTCGGACTCACCCACGCGGTGGTACATCAGCACCACCGCCTGCGGCGCCGCGGACCAGGCCAGGGCCGGCAGCAGCAGAAGCGCTGCCAGCAATCCGGCCTGGAGAAAACGTCCGCGACTAGAAGTTGAGGTTGAAGCCTGCGTAGATGCCATCTTCAAATTCGCGATCGGCACCAAACCCTGCTCCGTCATAGCTCAGCTCAATGTGGCGGTAGCCCAGATAGACATTGGCGTCCTCAAGAATCTGGAATTCACCGCGCAGGCTGTACTCCTCATAGCCATCCAGATCACTCACGGAGGTGGCTGAAGGGGCGTAGTAGAGGTTGCCTGCCACCGCGGCACGATTGTAATTGGGCAGCGTCCAACGCAGCTTGCCGCCAATGGCAAGCGCCGCGCCGTCAGCGTCGCGCTCATCATCACTGACCACCGGCAGCTTGCCGCCAATACCCAGGACCAGTGCATCGCGGCCCGGCTCCGGGCGGTCGACGAGGTGCAGGTCGGCCTCGAGAATATCGCCGTCATCATCGTGATGCAGCAGCCCGGCGCCCGCCTCAAGCCCTTCCGGCGGCAGCGGCCGGATAAACGAAATCTTCGCGGCATCACCGCTTAAGTTGATATCAAGGACATCCGCGCTCGCCGGCAGCGAGATGACCAGCGCGAGCGTGAGCCAGCCAAGCGTTTGACGCAGTTTCATTGCCAGGAACTCCTTTCGGTGCAACGTTGTTTGATGAGAGGGATGATACACGCCCTGACTTCCTGCCACAGCGTTTAATGTGGTCTACCATAAACACCGTAAAGCCATCCCGATAGGCAGTCAGACCGACATGACGAGAACACCGGACATCAAAGGGTTATTAATTGAAGCATTGGGCCATGACGCGGTCATCGCCGATGAGATGGCGATGCAGCCCTATCTGGCCGAGCGTCGCGGGCTTTTTGCCAACCGCCCGGC
>CAJXNJ010000015.1 GCA_913057145.1 uncultured Ectothiorhodospiraceae bacterium | reverse complement strand
TGGTGGAGACGGCGGGAATCGAACCCGCGTCCGAAAGACCTCCACACCAGGGTCTACATGCTTAGCACCGTCTTTAGTTTTAACGGCTGCCGACCCAACGGTCAGGGTCTGGCGTCCGCGATCCCGAGTTGAGTTTCGCCGCGCTGGTCCGGGCTCCCGGCGGGGCTAGCCTGTGTAGTATGCCTGTCCAACACCGACCACAGGCGATCAGATGCGGACAGCTCACGGGTGTTTAGGCCGCGAGTGCGTAGTTGTCGTCGTTGGCAACTATCTTTTTTGCCACATTATTTACGAGGTTGAGTGACGTCCTCGGCATGCACCTGGAGCTTCGCGACTTCCGTCGAAGCCATGTCGTCCCCAAGTCATCGAGTAGACAGAATACAACAGCCGGAGTTCCCCGGCTATACGCCGTGCTTGAGCGCTCGTGCCTTCTCGCGCTGCCAGTCACGCTCCTTGATATCTGCCCGTTTGTCATGCTGTTTTTTGCCCTTGGCAAGGCCAATGGAGAGTTTGGCGCGGCCGCGTGACCAGTGCAGATCGAGCGGTACCAGCGTGTAGCCCTTCTGCTCGGTAGCACCAATCAGTTTGGCCAGTTCGCGCTGATGTAACAGCAGCTTGCGGGTACGCGTCGGGTCGGGGTTGATATGCGTTGAGGCCGTGGGCAGTGGTGGGATGTTGCAGCCAATCAGATACGCCTCACCATTGCGCAGGACGACATAGGCCTCAGTCAGGTTGATGCGCCCGGCACGCAGGCTTTTGACTTCCCAGCCATGAAGGACAAGGCCTGCTTCCAGGCGCTCTTCGATGAAGAAATCAAAGCGCGCCTTTTTGTTCAGGGCGATGGTGGCGCTGTCACCACCGGGTTTTTTCTTGCCGGCTTTTTTACTCACGCGCGCATTCTACCGGTGCACTGCTCAGGCGGCCAATCGGCGCTGAGTTTGGTAATATTCCGGCCATGCCTACAGTATCCCGATCAGCCCTTGTCCGGCACACCGCGGCCGAGATGTTTGACCTGGTAGATGACGTGGCCCGGTATCAGGACTTCCTGCCCTGGGTGAAGCGCAGCGTGGAGCGTGAGCGCAGCGAGGATATCGTCATCGGTGAGTTGCTCTTTGCCAAGGCGGGCTTTGAGAAATCCTTTACCACGCGCAATCTGCGCCAACCCGGCAAGATGATCGAAATCCGGCTGGTGGAAGGCCCGTTCCGGCAGCTGGAGGGCTTCTGGCGCTTCGAGCCGCTGGGTGAGGATGCCTGCAAGGTCTCGTTGGATCTTGAGTTTGAGTTCTCCAGCAAGCTGCTGGCGATGGCCTTTGGCAAAGTGTTCACGCAGGTGGCCGGGACGCTGGTGGATTCCTTTGTCCAGCGCGCCCACCAGTGCTATGGCCGCGGATAACCATTTAATGCAAGTGGAGGTGGCCTATGCGCTACCTGAGCAGCAGTATCTGATTGCAGTTGAAGTGCCGGCTGGTGCGACCGTGGAGCAGGCCATCGAGGCTTCAGGGCTGCTTGAGAAATGCCCGGAGCTTGATCCAGCCAGCATGCGTGTTGGCATCTTCTCAGAGCTTGCCAGTCTGCAGACACCGCTTAGCAGCGGGGATCGGGTTGAGATTTATCGGCCGCTACAGGTCGACCCCAAAGCGCAGCGCCGTGAGCGTGCTCGCGCGCAGAAGCGCAGCCAGCAGCGCTAGGGCTGGTAGAGCGGGTTATCCGGTGTGATGAAATCCCCGCGGGCGCCTGCCAGCGAACCGTTTTCAAAGAATACCGCCAGTCTGTGAGAGACGGGCTCTAAGTCAGTGCTGCGCGGCTCGACTTCGTAGACATAGTCCCAGCGGCCTTCGGTGAAAGGGTCTTCAATGGTGGGCGGGCCAAGGACAAAACGCACCTGACGCTCACTCATGCCCGGCTCGAGCTGGCTTACGGTCTGCTCGGTAATCAGCGTCCCCTGGCGGATCTCCGGCTTGAAGAGAATAGGCAGGCTATCTACTGTACTGGCGCAGCCTGTGATGAGCAGCACGCTCATCATCGCTGCGAGGAGACGTTTGCCGGTGTATACTGAAATCATTCTAAACAAGCCGTCCAAGCATGAAATGGAGCGCCAATGGTAACTCAGCCCAAGCGCAATGCGCACATTCCCTGGGAGATCAGCCAGGAATCGGATGAGCTGCGTCGTGCCGGGCTGAAGGTCACGCTGCCGCGGCTTAAGATTCTGCGCATCCTGGCAGGGCGTGAGCGCGCCCATCTCTCGGCCGAAGAAGTTTATCAGCGCCTGCATGAGGATGGTGATGATATCGGCCTTGCCACGGTCTATCGGGTGCTCACGCAGTTTGCTGAAGTCGGGATTGTGATCCGGCACAACTTTGACAGTGACCGGGCTGTCTTCGAGCTCAATTCAGGGATCCAGCACGATCATCTGGTCTGCGTTGATTGCGGGAAGGTCGAGGAATTCAAGGACCGCATGATTGAGCGGCGGCAGGCTGATGTTGCGGCCGTCTCCGGTTACAAACTATTGAGCCACTCGTTGATTCTCTATGGCCGCTGCCCGGAGTGCGCGCAGACGCCCCGGGTGAACAAGCAGGTTATCTAGCCGGCGGCCTGCTCGAGCATTTCCCGGGCGTGCTGCATGGTCTTCTCGGTAATCTCCACCCCACCCAGCATGCGGGCGATCTCCTGTGCTCGCTCATCGGCGGCGAGTAACCGGGTATGGGTTACGGTGCGGCCATCCGCGCGTTGGGTCTTCTCAACCTGCAGCTGATGCATGCCTTGCGAGGCCACCTGCGGCAGATGGGTGATGCAGAGCACCTGATGATGGCCGGCAAGTGCTCGCAGCTGTCGGCCGACCACCTCGGCAACCGCACCGCCGATACCGGCGTCCGCTTCATCAAAGATCAGGCAGGGGAGTTCGGCCACATCGGCCGTCGCCACTTCGAGTGCAAGCCCGATCCGTGAGAGCTCGCCGCCGGAGGCCACCCGACTTAGAGGGCCGGCCGGCTGATCGGGGTTGGTGCGCACATCAAAGCGCACCCGATCGAGTCCGTTGCGTGTCGGCTCGCCGCTGGCATTGAAATCGACACCAATCTCCAGGGCGGCGCCTTTGAGCCCCAGAGTGGCCAGCAACTCATTGACCCGTGCATTGAGAGACTCGGCGGCCTCTTTGCGCGTTGCCGAGAGGGTTTCTGCTGCTCTCTGGTAGTCACCGTGCAGTTGCTCGCGTTGCGACTGCAGCTCAAGCAATCGCGTATCGGCCGATTCCAGCCGTTCAAGCTCGGCTCTAAGAGAGCCTGCATGCGCATAAAGCTCCTCAGGCTCCACCTGATGTTTTCTTGCCAAGTCAAACAATTTACTGAGTTTTTTATCCACTTCTTCAAGCCGGGCCGGGTCCATCTCCAGGCCATCGGCGAAGTGGCGCAAGGTCTGGCAGGCCTCCTCGATCTGTACCTGGCTGCTGCTGATCAGCTGCTCGGCCTCGCTGAGTTTCTCGTCGGTTTCAAGATGCTCGGCGAGTGCCCGGGAGGCTGAGGCCATCAGAGACTGCGCGTTGGTCTCGGCGTCATAGAGCACTTCCAGGGATTGCTGACAGGCACTGAGGATCTCACCGGCACTTGCCAGGCGTTTCTGCTCGCGCTCCAGCTCACCGAGGGCTTCCGGCTCCAGCGCTTCGGCCTCAAGCTCCTCGAGTTGGTAGCGAAGCAGTGCCATACGATCCGTGTGGTCTTCGCCACCGCCGGCAAGCTCCGTTATCTCGCGATCGATGGCCTGGAGCTGATCGTGGATCGCCTGTACCGCTTCGCGTGCACTGTCATTGCCGGCGTAATGATCCAGTGTCCGGCGCTGGGTGTCGGGTTGCATGAGCGCCTGGTGGGCATGCTGTCCATGAATGCCGACCAGCAGACTGCCCAGGGCTTCGAGCTGGCCGCGGGTTGCCGGGCGGCCGTTGATCCAGGCCTGAGAGCGGCCATTGCTCTGGATGACCCGACGCAGCAGGCAGATATCATCTTCATCCAGCCCTTCTTCGCGCAGCCAGGCCGCAGCGCGCGGGGTATCGGCGACATCAAATTCGACGTGTATATCGCTGCGCTCAGCATGCGTTGGGACCATGGAAGTATCCGCTCGGTCGCCAAGGCAGAGCCCGAGGGCATCGAGCAGGATGGATTTGCCGGCCCCGGTCTCACCGGTGAGGACCGTGAGCCCTGGTTCCAGGGCAATTTCCAGCTCATCGATAATGGCAAAGTCACGAACCTGAATGCGCCTTAGCATGGTGGTGCTCCGTCTCCCCAATGCAATTTGGCGCGCAGGATATCGAAGTAACGATGCCCGGGAGGGTGCACAAGTCTCAAACGGTGCGGAGCGGCGCAGATTTCAATACGCCCGTCAGAGCCGAGGGCAAGATCGGTCTGGCTGTCACAGCTCACCTGCACATGCTCAAGCGAATCCGGGTGGACGCGGACCTCAATGCGGCTCTCAGCGCTGATCACCAGTGGCCGGTTGCTCAGCGTATGCGGGCAGATGGGCACGAGGGCAACGGCATTAATACCCGGGTGCATGATGGGCCCGCCACCGGATAGCGCATAGGCCGTGGAGCCGGTGGGTGTGCTGATGATCAGCCCGTCTGAGCGATGCCGATTGCAGGGCTCGCCATCAATCCAGGTCTCGAATTCGATCATCCGGGAGGTATTCCACTTCTGCAGGACTACCTCATTGACGGCAAGCGATGCCTCGCTCGCCACGCCCTGGTCAAAAACCCGAAGTGCCAGCATCAAACGCTCTTCGGTGAGCATCTCGCCGTTCATCACGGTCTCGATCTCGTCAAACCGCTCGGGAGAGACATCCACCAGAAAGCCAAGACGGCCGCGGTTGATACCAAGGATCGGGATGTTATGCGGGGCGACAATCTTGCCGCTGTGCATCAGGGTGCCGTCACCACCGACCGCGATCAGCAGATCCACCTGCGCGGCATGATCAGCCAGCGCACCGATACTCACCGCCGCATCGCCTTTGGCCTGCGTTAGCGTCGCTTCCCCGAGCGCGGTGTCGAGTACTACCTCGTGGCCACGGGCGGTGAGCATCGCCGTGAGCTTGCCGATGGTCTCGCTGACCGCGCTGTCTTCGGGTTTACCGGTAATGGCAATGCGTTGAAATGCTTGCATGCGCCCCTCACATACACAGTGGTCACACGTTAGCACGCTACCTGCAAATTGACAGCTTTAAAGGCCATTGGTAGCGTCACTTGGCACTCTCGGTTTTAGAGTGCTAATCCCGATAGTCAGGAGACCGGTTGAATGACGCAGCCACAGGCTGGTGAAGCGATTAACGAGCGCGCACAGCACCTGCTTCGGGTGTTGGTGCATCGTTATATCCGCGATGGACAGCCAGTGGGTTCCCGGGCGCTGACGCGCGACTCCGGCCTCGACCTCAGTGCCGCGTCCATCCGCAATGTCATGGCCGATCTCGAGGAGGCCGGCTATATCCAGTCGCCGCATACTTCGGCCGGCCGAATACCCACCGATCGGGGCTATCGGTTTTTTGTCGACAGCCTCCTTAAGGTCCGCCAGGAGCAGGGGCTTGATGCCGATGGGCTGCGGCTGCGCCTTGATGGTGGTAGTGATACCGAGTCTCTGGTGGACTCGGCCTCCAATCTGCTCTCAGGACTCACGCATCTGGCCGGCGTGGTGACGCTGCCAAAGCGCGATTTCGGTGCCATTCGCCATATCGAATTCCTGCCGCTGACCGAGCGGCGCATTCTGGCGATCCTCGTTTTGAATGACCATGAGGTGCAGAACCGCGTCATCGAGACCGACCGGGCCTACGACCCGGCCGAGTTACAGCGGGTCTCAAATTACCTCTCCGCTGAGTTTGCCGGCAAAAGTGTCGCTGAGGTGCGGCGTTCCCTGCTCGAGGCCATGCAGGCCGACCAGCAGCATATGAACACGCTGATGACATCGGCCATTGCAGTCGCCAAGGAACTCTTTGGCGAGGATGACGCCGGGGATGAGGATTTCGTCATGGCCGGCGAGACCAATCTGATGACCTTCGCCGAGCTCTCCAGTGTCGAGAAATTAAAAGAGCTCTTCGATGCCTTTGGCCGCAAGCGAGACATCCTGCATCTGCTCGATCGCTGCCTCTCGGCCGATGGGGTGCAGATTTTCATCGGCCAGGAATCCGGCTATCGCGCTTTTGATGGCGTCTCCCTGGTGACCTCCACCTATCAGAGTGATGATCAGGTCCTCGGTGTCCTCGGGGTGATCGGCCCGACCCGCATGGCCTACGACCGAGTCATCCCGATTGTCGATGTGACCGCCCGATTGCTCGGGCATGCCTTGAAACCCGGACATTAATCCCCATTTCAGCGTAAGGCTTGAGCTTTACCGACGGAGAAGTGCATGAGTGAAGAGGACAAGCGTGATGGCGAGTCGGATGACGGCATTGTCGATACCGATGCGCTGAACGCAGATAAGGACAACAACGAGGGGCAGTCGGATGCCGCCGCTGCCGCCGGTATGGAGCCTGATGCCCAGGCCGGCGATGAGGAATTGGATTTATCGGCGGCACTCGCTGCTGCCGAGGCAAGGGCCGAGGAGAACTGGAATCAGTTCCTGCGGGCTCGTGCCGAAATGGAGAACCTCAAGCGCCGGGCGGAGAAAGACGTGGCTGCTGCGCGTCAGGCCTCGCTTGAGAAGCTCGCCGGGGAGCTGCTCGCGGTGAAGGACAGCCTTGAGATGGGGCTTCAGGCCGCGGGTGAAGAGGGCGCGGATGTCGCCAAGCTGGCTGAAGGCTCTGAGCTTACACTGCGGATGTTCAATCAGGCGCTTGAGAAGTTCAGCATCGAGGAGCTCAACCCCGAGGGCGAGCGGTTTGACCCCGCCGCGCATGAGGCAATGGCCGCTCAGGAAGCCGACGATGTCGAGCCCAATACGGTGCTTACCGTCGTGCAGAAGGGCTATCGCATCGGGGATCGGCTGCTGCGGCCGGCCATGGTGATTGTCTCCAAGGCAGCGCCTGAGTCGGGGGCTTGAAAAACCCCGCCTGCGCCTAAATTTTACTGAATACACTGATTGCAAAGATTTGAGGAGCTTTCTGGAATGGGCAAGATCATCGGAATAGACCTGGGCACGACCAACTCCTGCGTCGCCGTCATGGAGGGTGGGTCGTCACGGGTGATCGAGAATGCCGAGGGCGATCGCACCACCCCGTCCACCGTCGCTTTCACCGAGGATGGTGAGGTATTGGTCGGTGCGGCTGCCAAACGACAGGCGGTCACCAACCCTGAGAACACCCTGCACGCCATCAAACGGCTGATCGGGCGCAAGTTCGAGGAAGACGTGGTCCAGCGCGACGTCAAGGAAATGCCTTACAGCATTGTCAAAGCCGACAATGGGGATGCGTGGGTTGAGGTGCGCGATAAAAAAATGGCGCCTCCTGAAATTTCCGCGCGGGTGCTGCAGAAGATGAAAAAGACCGCCGAGGATTATCTCGGTGAAGAAGTCACCGAGGCGGTGATCACCGTCCCGGCCTATTTCAATGACTCGCAGCGTCAGGCCACCAAGGATGCCGGGCGCATCGCCGGGCTTGAGGTCAAGCGCATCATCAACGAGCCGACGGCCGCGGCACTGGCCTACGGGCTCGATAAAAAAGGCGGTGATCGCAAGGTCGCGGTCTATGACCTCGGCGGTGGTACGTTTGACGTCTCGATCATCGAGATTGCCGAAGTCGAAGGCGAGCATCAGTTCGAAGTGCTCTCCACCAACGGCGATACCTTCCTCGGTGGTGAGGACTTTGACCGCGCGATCATTGATTACCTGATCGCTGAGTTCAAAAAGGATCAGGGCATTGATCTTGCCGGTGACCGTCTGGCGCTGCAGCGGCTCAAGGAAGCCGCGGAGAAGGCGAAAATCGAGCTTTCTTCCTCGCAGCAGACCGAGGTCAACCTGCCTTACATCACGGCCGATCAGACCGGCCCGAAGCATCTGAACCTCAAGCTCACCCGCGCCAAGCTCGAGAGCCTGGTGGATGGGCTCGTCAAGCGCACCATCAAGCCCTGTGAGGTCGCGCTCAAGGACGCCAGTCTCAAGGCCAGTGAGATCGACGAGGTCATTCTGGTCGGCGGTCAGACGCGCATGCCGATGGTGGCCGAGGCGGTGAAGGAGTTCTTTGGCAAGGAGCCGCGTCGGGACGTGAACCCCGATGAGGCGGTGGCCATTGGTGCTTCCATCCAGGGTGGTGTGCTCGGCGGTGACGTCAAGGACGTGCTGCTGCTCGATGTCACCCCGCTGTCTCTGGGTATCGAGACCCTCGGTGGTGTGATGACCAAGTTGATCGAGAAGAACACCACGATCCCGACCAAGGCCAATCAGGTCTTCTCCACGGCCGAGGACAACCAGAGTGCGGTGACCGTGCATGTCCTGCAGGGTGAGCGTGAGATGGCAAGCGATAACAAGTCGCTTGGCAAATTTGATCTCAGTGATATCCCGCCGGCACCGCGTGGTGTCCCGCAGGTGGAGGTGACCTTCGATATCGATGCCAACGGCATTCTGCATGTCACCGCCAAGGACAAGGGCACCGGCAAGGAGCAGTCGATTCAGATTCGTGCTTCGAGCGGTCTGTCGGATGAGGAGATCGAGCGCATGGTCTCTGACGCCGAGGCGCATGCCGATGAGGATCGCAAGGCCCGTGAACTGGTCGAGGCCCGCAACCAGGCCGACACGCTGGTGCATGCGGCCCGCAAGAGCCTCGATGAGGTGGGCGACAAGGCCACGGATGAAGAGAAAAAGGCCGTTGAAGATGCCATTGCCGAGGTCGAAGAGGCCATCAAGGGCAATGACAAGGAAGCCATTGAGGCCAAAACCCAGGCGCTCGCCGAGGCGTCCGGTAAGCTCGCTGAGAAGCTCTATCAGGATACCGGTGCGGCAGCTGGCGGGGAGGCCGGCGCGGCCCCTGGCGGTGAATCCGCTCAGGATGATGTGGTGGATGCGGAATTCGAGGAAGTCAAAGACGACGAGAAGAAGTAACCTCTCGGAATGGCAAAACGCGATTATTACGACATATTGGGGGTTTCCCAGAACGCCTCCGAGAGCGACATCAAAAAGGCGTATCGACGCCTTGCGATGAAATACCACCCGGATCGCAACCCCGGTGATACCGAGGCCGAGACGCGGTTCAAAGAGGCCAAGGAGGCCTATGAGGTCTTAAGCGACGCGCAGAAGCGCTCGGCTTATGATCAGTTCGGCCACGCCGGCGTCGACCCCAGCATGGGCGGGGGCGGCGCCGGTGGCTTTGGCCAGGGTGGTGCGGACTTCTCGGATATCTTCTCGGATGTCTTTGGGGATATTTTTGGCGGCGGCCGCGGGGGCTCTAGGGCGTTCCGCGGCGCTGACCTGCGCTATCGCATGGAGGTCTCGCTGGAAGAGGCCGTCCAGGGTGTCGAGCGTGAGATTCGCATTCCCACGCAGGTCAAATGCAAGGCCTGTGAGGGCAGCGGAGCGGCTCCGGGCAGCACACCGCAGACCTGTCCGACCTGTAAGGGCCACGGTGACGTGCGCGTCCAGCAGGGCTTTTTCTCCATCCAGCAGACTTGCCCGCAGTGCAGCGGGTCGGGTCAGATCATCTCTGATCCCTGCCGTGAGTGCGGCGGCCGGGGCACGGTCGCGGATACCAAGACCTTGAACGTCCGTATCCCCGCCGGTGTTGATAACGGTGACCGAATCCGCCTGAGCGGCGAAGGCGAGCCGGGTGAGCAGGGTGGCCCGCCCGGTGATCTGTATGTTGAGATCTCCGTGCGGCCGCATACGATTTTCACCCGCGAAGGGGCCGATCTGCGCTGCGAGATACCCCTGAGTGTCACGACGGCAGCACTCGGGGGTGAGCTTGAGGTGCCAACGCTCAATGGCCGGGTCACCTTGCGGATTCCTGCCGGGACACAATCGGGTAAGGTATTCAGGGTGCGTGGCAAGGGTGTAAAACCGGTGCGCGGTGGCACACCGGGTGATTTGCTCTGCCGCGTCGCCGTGGAGACGCCGGTCAACCTCACCAAGCAGCAGAAAAAGCTGCTTGAAGAGCTTGCCGAGACGCTGGAGAAGGGCGGTGAACACCACAGCCCCCGCGGCAGCTCCTGGGTGGATTCGGTGAAATCTTTTTTTGAAGGGATGAAATTCTGAGATGACAAGGGTCGGCATACTGGGGGCGAATGGCCGCATGGGGCAGGTGCTGACCCGGCTTGTCACTGAGGCATCCGATTTGACACTGGCTGCCGCTGTTGTGCGCGAAGGCAGCGAACTTCAGGATAGAGGCGGTGAGCTGCCGGTCTTAACGGATGCAAGGGCCGCTGCGCGGCAGTCCGATGTGCTGATTGATTTCACCCTGCCGGCCGGTCTCTCAGCGCATCTGGACGCTGCCGTCGACACCGATACACCGATAGTGATCGGCAGTACCGGGCTTGATGCCGCGGGGCTTGCCGCGGTTGATGCAGCGGCATTGCGTATCCCGCTCGTCTATGCAGCCAATTACAGCAGTGGTGTAACGCTGTTGCGACGGCTGGCGGCGCTGACGGCCGCGGCACTCGATGAGGACTTTGATGTCGAAATTCTCGAGGCGCATCATCGCAATAAGCAGGATGCGCCCTCGGGGACGGCGCTTGCACTGGGTGAGTCCGTCGCCACCGGCCGTGGGGTCAGTCTGGCCGAACAGGCCGTCTACACCCGCGAGGGCATCACCGGCGCCCGCGAGCGGGGCAGCATCGGTTTTCAGACCCTGCGCGGTGGCGATATCGTTGGCGAGCATACGGTGCTTTTTGCCGGGGATGGAGAGCGTGTTGAGCTCACTCACCGGGCTTCGAGCCGTGAGACTTTTGCACGTGGTGCATTGCGCGCGGGCCGCTGGCTGATCGGCCAGGCACCCGGGCGTTATGACATGGAAGACGTGCTCGGCCTCAAGGACTGAATTTTATGCGCATTGCCATTATCGGAGCCGGCATCGCTGGGCTGAGCGCGGCTTTGACGCTGCGTGAGTCTGGCATTGCGGCCGTGGTTTACGACAAAGGCCGGGGCCCGGGTGGGCGGACGGTGAGTAAACGCACCGATTGGGGTTCGATCGATCTGGGCGCGCAGTATTTCACCGCCCGCGACCGGAGCTTTCGCAGCGAAGTCGCGCAATGGGAAGCGGCCGATGTCGTCGCGCCCTGGTCGGTCAACCCCTGGGTGCTGCCGGAGCGGCAACCGGCAAGCGCGCAGTCACGCCTGGTCGCAAAGCCGAGAATGTCGGCCCTCGCTCGCCATCTTGCCAAAGATCTTGATCTGCACTGTGGGGTTCAGATCAGTGAGATGAGCCGGGAGCTTGGTGGCTGGGTGCTGCGTGAGCGCCACGGTGAGGTGCTTGGTGAGTATGACGCGGTTCTGGTGACTGCCCCGGCGCCACAGGCCCAATCCTTGCTCGCTGAGCCATGCCCTGCGCTCGCAACACAGGTCGGCACGGCACGCATGCAGCCCTGTTGGGCCGTGGGGTTGATCCTCGAGCATGCCCTTGAACTGGATTTCTCGGCCGGTTTTCCGAGTAGCGGGCCGCTGGGGTGGGTGGCACGCTCGGGCTCCCGGCCGGATCGGCCGCATTGGCCGGAGACCTGGATTCTGCACGCCACGGCGGCCTGGAGTGAGGCCAATCTGGAATGGCCAGCGGAGCAGGTGGCAAGTTACCTGACCGAAGCGTTCTGTGATCTTGTCCATCGACGCGTGGAAGTGACAGCGAGTATCGCTCACCGCTGGCGTTTCGCGCGGGCCCGGCAATCCCTTGGCAGTGAGCAGGGCTATCTGGTCAGTGAGGATGTGCTCTGTGCAGGAGACTGGGTGACCGACGGGCGTGTTGAGGGAGCCTGGTTGAGCGGTCGTGCCGCCGCTCAGGCGCTGATCAGGAAGGCTCAGGGGAGTGCTGCGCCAGACGCGTAATGATCGCCTGATAGATCGCGCTTAAATCGTCCAAGTCCTTCGTCGCCACATGCTCATCAACCTGATGGATGCTGGCATTCACCGGCCCGAGCTCAACGACTTCGGCGCCAAGCGGCGCAATGAACCGCCCGTCAGAGGTTCCACCGGCGGTGTTCGGCCGGGGAGTCTGGCCGTTAATCTCTTCCACCGCGGCCATGACTGCCTCGCGCAAGGGGCCAGCGGGGGCGCTGAAGGGATCGGCAGAGTGTATCCAGGTGATCTCCGCCTGCTCAGCATGATCCGCGAGTAGGGCTTCGATCCGCTGCCGGATGCCATCGGCATCAAGGGCGGGGGAGAATCGCAGGTTGAATCGTGCACGGGCTCGGCCGGGGATGACATTGCGCTCATCGGTGTCGGTATCAATGCCTGTGATCTGCAAGGTCGTGGGCGGGAAATCTTCCGTGCCGTCATCCCAGTGCGTCTCAGCAAGCGTGTGGAGAACCGGTGCCAGTCGATGCAGCGGGTTATCGGCAAGATCCGGGTAGGCGACATGGCCCTGCTTACCTTCGATGGTGATCTCACCGCTCAGAGAGCCACGACGCCCCACTCGAATGCTATCGCCCAGGCTCTGCTCGCTGCTCGGTTCACCAACCAGACACCAGTCGATCGGGCCGGTGAGATCACAAAGTGTTTTGGCAACAGCCCGGACACCGTCGACGGCCGGTCCTTCCTCGTCGCTGGTCAGCAGAACGCCGATGCGCAGATTCCCGGGCAGTCCTTCGCCGCCCTCGAGCAGCCGCTCACAGGCGCTGATAAAGGCCGCTATGCTGCCTTTCATATCGGCACTGCCGCGGCCATAGAGCTTCCCATCCCGAATCTGCGGGTCAAACGGGGCGCTGCGCCATTTGTCACTGTCACCGGCCGGCACCACATCGGTATGGCCTAGAAAGAGCAGCAGCGGGCCTTTGGCGCCCCGCAGGCAAAGCAGATTGCTTACATCCCCCACCGGCAGCCAGTAGCTGTCAAAGCCGAGGGCTTCCAGGCGCTCGGCGAGCAGTGGCTGACAGCCGGCATCCTCCGGTGTCACGGAAGCGCGACTGACCAGTTGGCTTGCCAGTTCAACCGTGGGGGAGTGCGCTTTGGTCATGGCTCAGGGGCGCAGCAGCTCGTTGATGCCGACCTTGGCACGGGTCTTGGCATCAACCTGCTTGATGATGACCGCGCAATAGAGGCTGTGGCTGCCATCGGCAGCCGGCAGGCTGCCGGAGACCACCACCGCACCCGGCGGGACCTCGCCGTAGGTCACCTCACCGGTCTCGCGATTGTAGATTTTGGTGCTCTGGCCGATGTAGACGCCCATGGAGATGACGGCGCCTTCACCGACGATCACCCCCTCGACGATCTCTGAGCGTGCACCAATAAAGCAGTTATCCTCGATGATGGTCGGGTTGGCCTGCAGGGGCTCGAGCACCCCGCCGATACCCACACCACCGGAGAGATGGACGTTCTTGCCGATCTGCGCACAGGAGCCGACGGTTGCCCAGGTATCCACCATGGTCCCGCTGTCGACATAGGCCCCGATATTGACGTAAGAGGGCATCAGGACAACGCCGGAGGCGATGTAGGCACCGCGCCGGGCGGCGGCCGGTGGGACCACGCGCACGCCGTCGGCGGCAAAATCCGCGCTGTTGTAATCGGCATATTTCAGCGCGACTTTGTCGAAATAATCGGTCTCCCCACCGCGAATGCGCTGGTTGGGGTTGAGGCGGAAGGACAGCAGAACGGCTTTTTTCAGCCATTGATTGACCACCCATTCGCTGCCGTTTTTCTCGGCGACACGGGCTTTGCCGCTATCGAGCTGCTGCAGCGCGGCCTCCACGGCCTCACGGACCTCCACCGGTGCGGTGTCGGCGGAGATGGACTCACGCTCTTCAAAGGCCTGCTCGATGGTCGCTTGAATTGAACTCATTTATCGGGTCTCCCTGCTGAGAAAGTCTGCCATTCGCTGGAGTGCATCCTCGCAGATGCCGGGCTCAGCGACCAGCGCGATGCGAACATAGCCGGCGCCCGGGTTACCCTCGGCGGTATCCCGTGAGAGATAGCGCCCGGGCAGGACGGTAATGCCGGTCTGCTCAAAAAGCCTGCGGGTAAAGTCCTCATCATCACCGCCGGGGACCGGCAGCCAGATGTAAAAGCCTGCTTCCGGCTCGCGATAAGCCTGACGGGGCTGGATGAGCCTTGCGGCCATGGCAAATTTCTCGCGATAAGCGGTGCGATTGGCTTTGACATGGGCCTCGTCCTGCCAGGCCGCGATGCTCGTCTGCTGGACATGGAGAGGCTGGGCGCAGCCCTGATAGGTCCGGTAGCGCCCGAATGCCTGAATGAGGTTCTCGTCACCGGCAATAAAGCCCGAACGCAGCCCGGGCGCATTGGAGCGCTTGGAGAGGCTGTGGAATACCAGACAGCCCTCAAATCGATCACGCCCGGCCGCCTCGGCCGCTTGCAACAGGCCAAGTGGTGGCTTGTCCTCATCGCGGTAAAGCTCGCTGTAGCACTCATCGGCGGCAATGATGAAACCGTGCTGTTCCTGAATGGCGAAAAGCCGATCCCAGAATGCCTGCGGTATCACTCGGCCATTGGGGTTGCCCGGGCTGCAGAGATAGATGATCCCGCAGCGCTGCCACAACGACTGCGATACCGCATCGAGATCCGGCAGCTGATCGCCTGCCTCGGTGGTATTGAGGAATACCGGCTCACCCCCTGCAAGCAGCGCCGCTCCCTCATAGATCTGATAGAAGGGATTGGGCATGAGCACCGCGGGTTTTTGCTGCGCATCAAGCAGGGCCTGAGTGACGGAGAATAGCGCTTCTCGAGTGCCTGAAGCAGGTAAAATATTTTTATTAAAATCAATATTTTGTGGATTTAATTGAAAGCGATTAATGAGCCATTCGGCAATGGCTTCCCGCAGCGCCGGAATGCCGATGGTCGCCGGATAGCGGCCAAGGCTCTGAGCACTGTGATGAATCAGCGTTTCGGTGAGAAAGGCAGGCGTTGGATGCTGTGGCTCGCCAATGGAGAGTGCGACGGGCGTGACAGTGTCGGGCGCACTCACACCCTCGAGCAGCCGACGCAGTCGCTCAAAGGGGTAGGGTTGCAGGGCCTTTAGACCCGGATTACCAGAGCGCTGCATACTAGACCCCATCGCCCCGGCGCATCAGATCGGTCTGCTCATCGAAGGCTTCGAGTAGCTCGGTGCGCAGTGTCTGTCTGATCTCAAGGCTGAGTGGTTGGTTGGCTTCATCGGAGATGAAGAATACATCCTCGGCACGCTCACCGATCGTTGCAATTTTGGCGTTCTGTACCCGCAGTCCGTGACGGGCGAAGAGGTAGCCGACCTGGGCGAGCAGCCCCGGTTGGTCGCCGGTGATGAGTTCAAGAGCGGTGCGGTCGTTACGCTCATCATCGCTGAATTCAACGCTCGTTGGCGTGTGGAAATGTTGCAGTCGCCTTGGCACCGCGCGGGTCGAGGGCTCCGGCAGGGCGCTTGGGTTGCGGAGTTGCTCGGCCATGATCTGGCGGATGTGTTGCACGCGTTCCTCGCTGGCCGCCTCGGCCGGTGGGCTCGGTTGGACCAGAAAGCTATCCAGCGTGTAGCCATTGGTTGTGGTGATAATGCGCGCATCCAGAATATCGAGGTTGAGCTGGTCGAGGGCCGAGACGGCGAGTGCGAAGACATTGTCGCGATCGCGGGTGTAGATGAAAACCTCAATGCCACCGCGTTTCTCGCCTTGCTCGACGAGTACCAGCGGCTCGTGCGCGGCATTGCCGGCGCCATGAATGGCCTCGGTATGCCAGGCCACTTCCTCGGCGCTGTAGCGCAAAAAGTAATCCGGTGTGAAATGCCGCCAGATCGAGCGCACCGTCATGTGATGCAGGCCGCGGGCGCGCAAAAGCTCTCGGGCACGGTTTTGTGCCTCGGCCACCAGTTCATCCTCATCAATCGGCCGGCCAAGTCCGCGCCGCAGGGCTCTTGCGGTGCGGGCATGAAGCTCCTGGAGCAGGGAGGCGCGCCAGCTGTTCCAGAGTTTAGGGTCAGTGGCGCGGATGTCGGCAACCGTGAGCAGGTAGAGGTAATGCAGGTGGTTGAGGTCACCCATCTCCGCGGCGAACTCATTGATGACCGCCGGGTCATTGATATCGCGTTTCTGGGCGGTCATCGACATCAGCAGGTGGTTGCGCACAAGCCAGGCGACAAACCGGGCGTCATAGCGCGACAGCCCATGGGCCAGACAGAAAGCATAGGCATCTTCGGCCCCCAGCTCGGAATGATCGCCTCCGCGTCCTTTGGCGATGTCGTGGAACAGCCCCGCCAGGTAGAGCAGCTCCGGTTTCGGGAGCCGGTCGTGGATGGCGCTTAGCATCGGGAACTCATCGCGGTGTTCCGGGACCCCGAGCCGACGGAGATTGCGCACCACCATCAGTGTGTGGGTGTCGACGGTGTAGACGTGGAAGAGATCGTATTGCATGCGCCCGGTGATCGCGGCGAAGGCCGGGATGTAGCGGCCGAGAATGCCAAGGCCATGCATGCGCCGAAGGGCATGGGTGATGCCCGCTGGCTGGCGCAGGATTTCCATGAAAAGGCTGCGGGCGCGAATATCCTTGCGAAAGCGCTCATCAATACGATCGCGATTCTCGCGCAGCAGGCGCACCGTTGATGCTCTGATCCCACGGATTTCCGGGTACTGCTGCATGAGCAGAAAAAGCTCAAGCATGGCAATGGGATAGCGCCGGAAGACGCTGCGATGAGTGACTTCAATAAAACCGCGTTTGACCTGAAAGCGCTTATTCAAAAGCTGTGGCTTTTCATCCAGGCCGGCAAGCAGGATGGTCTCCTGATAGAGCTGTAGCAGCATTTCGTTGAGCCGGTTGAGCCGCATGATCGTGCGGTAGTAGCGCTGCATGAACTGCTCGACGGCGAGTGTGTGCTCGGCATCCTTGTAGCCGAATTGGCGCGCGAGCTCGGTCTGGTATTCAAAGAGCAGCCGGTCTTCGCGCCGGCCGGCAAGCAGGTGCAGGGCAAATCGTAAATCCCAGAGATAGTGCTGGCCCTGAATCAGGTCTTCATGCTCGGTTTCGGTAAGAAAGCCAAGATCCACCAGATCACCGAGTGATTGCGCATTGAAATGTCGCTTGGCGACCCAGCCGACCATGTGGATATCGCGCAGCCCGCCGGGGCTTTCCTTGAGATTGGGCTCGAGGTTGTAGGCGGTGTCGTGGTAGCGCTCATGCCGCTTTTGCTGCTCGGCCCATTTGGCAGCGAAGAATTCCGGGCCGGGCCAGACATGATTGGCATCGGTGGCCGTCTGCATGGCGGTGAATAACGATTCATCACCGATAAGCGGCCTTGCCTCCATGATGTTGGTGGCAACCGTGATGTCCTTTTCGGCCTCGTCAATGCACTCATCCACGCTGCGCACGCTATGGCCGACTTCGATGCCGATATCCCAGAGCAGCGTGACAAAACAGCCGATCGCCGCTTCCAGCTCCGCGTCGGATTCGGGCGGGACGATCACCATGAGATCGGTATCAGAGGCCGGATGCAGCTCCCCGCGGCCGTATCCGCCGACAGCGGCGAGGCAGGCCCTTGGTGATGCATCCCCCAGACAGTGTTGCCAGAGCCGGGTGACAATGGCGTCCATCACCAGTGCTCGGGTCGGCACCAGTTCAGCAGCGGTTGAGCCCTCGAGGAAGCGGGCGGCGAGCACCTGATCGGCGTTGTCCAGCGCAGCACGCAATACCGGTGCGGGTGCCTCACAGCCCTGCAGCCGGGCATCGAGCGCCTCGAGGTCAAGCAGTTGCCGATCGAATTCGGCCGGCTCAGTCAATGGGAGGCTCATTGAGTGTGAGAATATCGACACCAGCTTCAGTGACGGCCACCGTATGTTCCCACTGTGCCGAGAGGCTGTGATCCTTGGTGACGACCGTCCATTGATCACCCAGGAGCCGCGTCTCGGCACGGCCGGCGTTGATCATGGGCTCGATGGTAAACGTCATCCCCGGGCGCAGCAGTTCACCGGTCCCGGGTCTGCCGTAGTGCAGGACCTGCGGCTCTTCGTGGAAACCCTGGCCGATGCCGTGTCCGCAGTATTCGCGAACCACCGAGCAGCCTTTGGACTCGGCAAGGGTCTGGATTGCATGCCCGATATCGCCGAGCTTGGCACCCGGCCGGACGACCTCGATCCCCGCATACAGTGCTGCTTTGGCAACTTCAGTCACCCGCTTGGCCTGAATGCCCGGCTCGCCGGCGAAGTACATCCGGCTGGTATCACCATGCCAGCCTTCGTATATCACCGTGACATCGATATTGAGGATGTCGCCGCGTTTGAGCTTTTTCTCCCCGGGGATGCCATGGCAGATGACGTGGTTGACCGATATGCAGGTGGCCTTCGGGAAGCCTTTGTAGTTGAGCGGCGCGGGGATGCAGTCCAGCGCCAGTATTTTTTCATGGCAGAGACGGTCGAGTTCACCGGTGGTGATACCGGGGCGGACGTGCTCGCCGATCATGTCGAGCACAGCGGCGGCGCGACGGCCTGCCTCGCGCATTTTTTCGATCTCTGCCGGGGATTTGATTGTGATGGTCATGAAGACTTTCAAATTGTCGAATCAAGCCGCCTATGGTATAAACGGCGCGCTCGCAGAGCAATGCGAGAAAATTTCACACATGCATCGTCACGGCTGACGGGGTGCCCAAGCGGTTGTCAGTCGGGATGCATGGAGGATTAACCCGTACAATTCAAGGAGATTACGTCATGGCCAAAGTGACCATGCGTCAGATGTTGGAGGCCGGTGTTCATTTCGGCCACCAGACCCGTTACTGGGATCCGAAGATGGCCCCTTATATCTTCGGTGAACGCAACAAGATTCATATCGTCAACCTCGAGAAGACGCTCCCGCTCTACCAGGATGCGGTCAACTTTGCCGGCAAGCTGGTCAGCAACGGTGGCCGGGTCATGTTCGTCGGCACCAAGCGCGCCGCCCGTGATGCTGTTCGCGAGGAAGCCGAGCGTTGCGGCATGCCCTACGTCAACCACCGCTGGTTGGGTGGCATGCTCACCAACTTCCGCACGGTGAAGAAGTCGATCCGCCGGTTCAAAGAGCTCCAGGAGCAGAAGACCGACGGTACCTTCGAGAAGCTCGGCAAGCGTGAGGTCCTCTCGCTGCAGCGGGAAATGGACAAGCTTGAGCGCGCCTTTGGCGGCATCGTCAACATGGAGTCGCTGCCGGATGCGTTGTTCGTGGTTGATGTCGGCTACGAGAAGATCGCGGTTCAGGAAGCCCGCAAACTCGGGATTCCGGTAATGGCCGTGGTGGATACCAACAACAGCCCGCGCGAGATCGACTACGTTGTCCCGGGTAACGACGATGCCATCCGCGCCATTCGTCTGTACCTGCGCGGTGTTGCCGACGCGATTATCGATGCCCGGATGGCCAGCGCTCAAAGCGCAGCCGCAGGTGGTGATGAGTTCGTCGAGTTGCCGGCAGAGGCTGGCGCAGCCGAGCCGGCACCGGCTGCCGAGGCTGCACCGGAAGCAGCGCCTGCCAAGGCGGCCGAAGCGCCGGCTGAGGCCGCTGCAGAGCCTGCTGCAGAACCTGCTGCCGAGGCGCCTGCTGAAGAACCGGCTGCCGAGGAGAAACCGGCCAAGGCCGCTGCCGCGAAGAAGGCGCCGGCCAAGAAGACGGCTGCAGCAAGCAAGTCGACCACGGCCAAGAAGACCACGACGGCCGCAAAGACGACGGCAGCCAAAAAGACAACGACAGCCAAGAAATCAACAACCACCGCCAAGAAAGCACCGGCCAAGAAGCCGGCAGCCAAGGCGGAGGCTGAAGACAAGGCTGCTGAGACGAAAACCGACGGCGCTGAATAACGCCGTCGAAGCCAGACTGACAGGGGATTTTGAATGGCGATTACCGCACAGATGGTCAAGGACCTGCGCGAGCGCACTGGCGCCGGCATGATGGAGTGCAAGAAGGCACTGGTCGAGACCGATGGTGATATGGATGCCGCAGTCGAGCAGATGCGCAAGCGCGGTCTGGCGAAAGCGGACAAAAAAGCTGACCGCGTCGCGGCCGAAGGCGCCGTGGTGGCAAGCCTTTCCGCCGATGGCAAAAGCGGGGCGATTGTTGAGATCAACAGTGAGACCGACTTCGTTGCCAACGGTGATGACTTTCAGGCTTTTGCCGAGAAGGTTGTCAATCGCGTCCTGGCCGACGATCCGGCCGATCTGGATGCGCTTATGCAGCTGCCGCTCGATGATGGCGGTGAGTCGATTGAAATGGCGCAGAAAGAGCTCATCGCCAAAATCGGCGAGAACATTCAGGTCCGTCGTTTCCAGCGCTATGCAAGCGCCAATGGTCAGGTTCAGCACTATCTGCACGGATCGCGCATCGGTGTTCTGCTCGAGCTTGAAGGCGGGGATGAGTCGCTTGGCCGCGATCTTTGCATGCACATCGCCGCGAGCCGCCCGGTGTGTGTGAGCGCCGATGATGTACCGAGCGATCAGGTGCAGAAAGAGCGCGAAATCCTGATTGCCCAGGCGCAGGATTCCGGCAAGCCTCAGGAGATCATCGAGAAGATGGTTGAAGGAAGGCTGCGGAAATGGCTCGGTGAGATCACTCTGATGGGCCAGCCCTTCGTCAAGGATCCGGATCAGACGGTGGAAGCGCTGCTCAAGGCCAACAACGCGCGTGTCGTTCAGTTCGTCCGGCTGGAGGTCGGCGAGGGGATTGAGAAGCGCGAAGAAAACTTCGCCGAAGAGGTTGCCGCCACCATCAAGGGCAGTTAGGAGCAGGGACCATGGCTGAGCCGACGTATCGACGCATTCTGCTCAAGTTGAGTGGGGAGGCGCTCCTCGGCGACGCCGATTACGGGATCGACCCCGCTGTCCTGCGGCGACTGGCCGCGGAAGTCCATGCCCTGGTGGACCGTGGCGTCCAGGTGGCGCTGGTGATTGGCGGTGGCAATATCTTCCGCGGCGCCGGTCTGGCCGAATCCGGTATGGATCGGGTCAGTGCCGATCACATGGGGATGCTGGCGACCGTGATGAACGGGCTTGCCATGCAGGACGCCCTCGAGCGTGAGGGGGTCTTCACCCGGGTGATGTCCGCGATCAAGATCAACCAGGTCTGTGAAGATTACATCCGCCGCCGCGCCATTCGGCACCTGGAAAAGGGCCGGGTGGTCATTCTCGCGGCGGGCACCGGCAATCCCTTCTTCACCACGGATTCGGCGGCCAGTCTGCGGGCCGTTGAGATCGGGGCTGACCTGATGCTCAAGGCGACCAAGGTCGATGGGGTCTATTCCGCCGATCCGGTCAAGGATCCGGCCGCGACGCGCTACGACTATCTCACCTACGATCAGGTGCTCGATCAGCGCCTCTCGGTCATGGACGCCACCGCCATTGTGATGTGTCGCGACCAGAACATGCCGATTGTGGTTTTTGATATTAACCGCCCCGGTGCGCTCGCCAGCATTATCGATGGCGAGGCTGTCGGCACCCGGGTGGAGAGAGGGTAGAGCGATGATTGATGAGATTGCCCGCGATGCGGACTCCCGCATGAACAAAAGTGTGGAGAGTCTGAATCAGGATCTGCACAAAATCCGTACCGGCCGAGCCCATACCAGTCTGCTCGATCAGGTAACGGTTGATTATTACGGCTCTGAGGTCCCGCTCAACCAGGCGGCATCGGTGGCGGTGGCGGACTCGCGGACATTAACCGTCACGCCGTTTGACAAGAGCATGATCGCAACGATTGAAAAGGCCATTATGGAGTCCAATCTCGGGCTCACTCCGAATTCCGCCGGCCAGATCATCCGTATCCCGCTGCCACCGCTGACCGAGGAGCGCCGGCGTGATCTGGTCAAAGTCGTCCGCGGTGAAGGCGAGCAGGCCAAGGTGGCGGTGCGCAATATCCGTCGCGATGCCAATGGTGATTTCAAGCAGCTGCTCAAGGAAAAGGAAATCACTGAGGATGAGGCCAAACAGGCCGAAGACCGGATCCAGAAACTCACCGACAAGCATATCCAGGCCATTGATGAGTTGCTGGCCGCCAAGGAAGAGGAGCTGATGTCCGTCTAGGGCCATCAGCGCATGTCCCTATCGGAATGACGGAACAAACGCGGGACATTCCCCGGCATGTGGCCATCATTATGGATGGTAATGGCCGCTGGGCCGCTCGTTATGGCGAGCCGCGGCATCACGGTCATCGTGCTGGTGCTGAATCGGTACGCGCGGCCGTGGAGACCTGTGCTCGAGCCGGCGTTGAGAGCCTGACGCTTTTCGCCTTCAGCAGTGAGAACTGGCAGCGGCCGGCGGCTGAGGTGAAGATGCTCATGGAGCTTTTCATGCGTGTGCTCGAGCGTGAGACCGATAAGCTGCACGAGAACAACATCCGCCTGACGATCATCGGGGACCGCAGCCGGCTTTCCAATCGACTGCAGGAGCGCTGCGATGCCGCGGAGTCGCTCACCGGGCAGAATACCGGCATGCAACTGAATATTGCCGCAAGCTATGGCGGGCGCTGGGATATCGCAATGGCCGCGCGCCGGCTTGCCAGCGCAGTCGCAGCCGGGGAGCGAACTGTTGACTCCATCGATGAGGAAGCGCTCGGTAGCGAAGTGTGTCTTCATGAATTGCCCGAGCCGGACCTTTTCGTCCGCACCGGTGGTGAGCAGCGCATCAGCAACTTTCTGCTCTGGCAGCTGGCTTACACCGAGCTCTACTTCACACCCGTACTCTGGCCTGATTTTGATGCCGAGCAGATGACACTTGCGCTTGAGTGGTTTGCTACACGTCATCGCCGATTCGGACAAGTCGGCACCGAGGATGCAGGCAATGGGGCAGGTTAGCCAGCGGGTGGCGGTTGCCGTCCCGCTTGCCATGGTCGCGCTGCTGGCGGTCTGGTTTTTACCGAGCCTCTGGCTTGCGGTGATTTTTGCGGCCGTAACGCTACTCGGGGCCTGGGAGTGGGGCCGGCTCTGTCAGCTCTCCGCAGCGCTCAATCTGCTCTTCACGGCAGGTATTGCCGCGCTGGTTGCCGCTGCTTATGCAACCGATCTCTACCTTGATGCGCTCTGGACCGTTCCGGGATTACTCTGGTGGCTTGCGATTGCCCTGTGGGTAACCGCTCAGGCCAGACGTGACCAGCTCCAGCGACTGCCCCAAGGCCTCAGGCTGGTGGCGGGGGCGCTCACACTGGTGCTTGCATGGATGAGTCTGAGCAGCCTGCATGCCGGATCACCCGAGGGTGCCTTCTGGCTGACGCTGCTTTTCGCGCTGGTCTGGGGCAGTGACACCGGCGCATTTTTCAGCGGCCGTCGCTGGGGGCGGCATGCCCTGGCGCCGGCGATCAGCCCGGGGAAAACCTGGGAGGGTTTTTTTGGTGGCCTGGTGGTTGGCTTGACCGCGGCGTTAATCCTGCATGGCGCCGGGTTCTGGGCACAGTTGCAACTGCCTTCGCTGGCCTGGGTGTTGCCGGTATCCGCCATGGTCATCAGCTTCTCGGTGGTGGGTGATCTTGCCGAGAGTCTGCTCAAACGCGAGGTGGATGTTAAAGACAGCGGTCATCTGCTGCCGGGCCATGGAGGTGTGCTCGATCGCGTCGATGCACTGCTTGCCGCAGCCCCCGTACTCGCCGTGGCGCTGACGAGGGTGTCATGAACGGCCGGCAGAGCGCGCCTCAACGCATCTGCCTGCTGGGTGCAACCGGCTCGATTGGCCGCAGCACGCTTGATGTCATTGCCCGCCATCCGCAGCGCTTTGAAGTCTCGGTGCTCACGGCCTGCAGCAATGTCGATGAGATGGCGCGGCTTTGTCGCGTCCACCGCCCGGAACTTGCCGTCATGGCGGATGCCAACGCGGGTGGCCTGCTTGCCAAAGCCATTGCGGATATCCCCGAGACGGAAGTCATGGTGGGTGATAAGGCCATTGCGCAGGCCGCTGCGATGAGCGATATCGACATTGTGGTTGCCGGTATTGTCGGCTCGGTAGGGCTTGCTCCCTGTCTTGCCGCGGTTCAGGCCGGCAAGCGCGTCCTGCTTGCCAATAAAGAACCTCTGGTTGTCGCCGGGGAGCTGCTCATGGCCGAAGCACGGCGCTGCGGCGCGGATTTGCTGCCCATTGACAGTGAACACAACGGTATCTTCCAGCTGCTGCCTGCTGATTACACACCGGGCCTTCAATCCAGTGGTGTGGAGCGGCTGACGCTGACCGCCTCCGGTGGCCCTTTTCGCCGCCGTGACCCCGGGACTTTTGCGACGATTACGCCGCAGGAAGCCTGTCGTCACCCCAATTGGTCGATGGGCGAGAAAATCTCCGTTGACTCGGCGAGCATGATGAACAAGGGCCTCGAGGTCATTGAGGCGGCCCGATTCTTTGGCATTGAAGCCGATCGGGTGGATGTGGTGGTGCATCCGCAATCGCTCGTCCATGCGCTGGTACAGTATCGGGATGGCTCGATGCTGGCACAGATGGGAAATCCGGACATGCGAACGCCGATCGCGCATGCACTGGCCTGGCCGCAACGCATTGAGGCGGGCGTAAAGGCGCTCGATCTGGTGGCGGTTGGTCAGTTGGACTTCGAAGCCCCGGATGAGGCCCGCTTCCCCTGTCTCGCCTTGGCACGCCAGGCGCTTGCGTCAGGACAAGCGGCGACTGCCGCATTGAATGGGGCCAATGAAATGGCGGTTGCTGCCTTTCTTCGTGGGGAGCTGCGTTTCGATCGCCTTGCAACGGTGATTGAGCAGACCCTGGCGGCGATGGATCATGCCGTGGCCTCAGGGCTTGAGGCGCTGATCGCCCATGAGCGCGAGGCGAAGCGTCAGGCCTCGGTCTTCATCGCAGAGTGGAGTCGTTAATGGACTGGTTGATCAACATTATCGGGTTTCTGCTGGTCATCGGCGTGCTGGTGACCGTGCATGAATTCGGCCATTTTTGGGTCGCCCGTCGGGTTGGCGTGAAAGTGCTTCGCTTCTCGGTCGGCTTCGGCCAGCCCCTGCTCAAACGCACCGGTGCCGACGGCACGGAATACGTCCTCGCCGCCATCCCTCTGGGTGGGTACGTCAAAATGCTCGATGAGCGTGAGGCGCCGGTCGACTCTGCCGAGCGTGATCAGGCGTTTAACCAGAAACCGCTTTGGGCGCGGAATGCCGTGATTCTGGCCGGGCCGATGTTCAATTTCGCGCTGGCCATCATCGCCTACTGGATGGTGTTTGTGATTGGTGCCACGGAGTTGCGTCCGGTGCTCGGGCCGGTCATCCCGGAGAGCCCCGCGGCCGAAGCCGGTCTCGCCGAGGGTGATGAGCTGCTGCGGATCAACAACGTGGAGGTGGATGCCTGGGATCAGGCCATCATGGCCATGCTCGAGGCGGCCGGTGATGACCCGATTGCCGTGCGAGTGCGCCGGGGCAGCGGCGCCGAAGCCACCATGCAGCTGGATCTTGCCGATCAGCGCTTGTTCGATGAGGAAGGTGAGGTACTCAATATCATCGGGCTTACCCCGTGGCGGCCCAGCATTGAACCGCGGATCAATACGGTCGTCTCCGGCGGCGCGGCGGCCGAGGCAGGCCTTCAGTCGGGCGATCGTATTGTGGCCGTCAACGGCAACCCGATTGATACCTGGAGCGCGCTGGTGGAGCGCATCAGGCCGCTTGCTGATCAGCCGGCTGAGGTCGTCGTGGCGCGCGCCGGTGAGGAGTTCACCGTGCAGGTGGAACTGCAGGGCCGGGGCGAGGGCGAATCCCGCATCGGGCTGCTCGGCGTGACACCGGTGGTGCCAGAGGGGCTTTTTGAGTCGATGCGGCATGAAGTCCGCTACGGAGTGCTTGAGTCCGTGCCCATGGCTTTTGCCGCGAGCTGGCGCGCAGCAGCGCTGACCGTTGAGGTGCTCTTTAAAATGGTGGTGGGCGAGGCCTCGGTTAAAAACTTAAGCGGCCCGATTAATATCGCGCAGTACGCCGGGGATTCCGTCTCGCTCGGGATTATTCCTTTTCTGAAGTTTCTCGCGATTGTCAGCATCAGTCTTGGTATCCTTAACCTGATGCCGGTGCCCGTACTCGATGGCGGGCATCTGCTCTACAACACCATTGAGTGGATACGGGGGCGGCCTTTATCCGAATCGGCACAGGGAGTCGGTCAGCAGATCGGAATGGCGCTTTTGTTCATGTTGATGGGATTGGCATTTTATAACGACCTGTATCGTCTTTTTGGCGCCGGGAGCTGAAGCAAAGGGCTGATGATGCGAATAAGACTGGCCGCACTACTGATCTTCACGCTGCTCATGGGTACGGCTCAGGCATTCACGATTGAAGAAATCCGTCTTCGCGGACTTGAGCGGATTACCGAGGGGACGGTCTTCAACTATCTGCCGCTTGAAGTCGGTGATGAGTTGGATGCTGCCCGTAGCGCCGATGCCATCGAAGCGCTTTTCGATACCGGATTTTTTGATGATGTCCAGCTGCTGCGTGAAGGCAATGCGCTGATTATCGAGCTGCAGGAGCGCCCGGCGATTGCCCGTATCGAATTCATCGGTAATGACGCGATTGCCGGGGATCGGTTGCGCGATGGCCTGGCCGGTGCCGGTCTTGGCGAGGGGCAGAGCTTCGATCGATCCTTGCTCGCGACCATCGTGCGCGAGCTTGAGCAGCAGTATTTCGCCCTTGGCTATTACGATATCGATGTCGACAGTACCGTCTCGCCGTTACCACGCAATCGGGTGAGCCTGCGGCTGGATATTGAGGAGGGCGAGCCGGCCTCCGTTCAGCCGATTCAGTTCATTGGTAATCGCGATTTTGATACCGACCGGTTACGGGATCAGTTTCAGATGGGCCCGAAACCCTGGTGGGCGTTTCTATCCAATCGCGATAAATACTCCCGCGAGCGTCTTTCTGCTGATCTGGAGCGCCTGAGCGCGTTCTATCGCGATCGCGGTTATGCCGATTTCCAGGTTGAATCCACCCAGGTCACCATCAGCCCGGATCGTCAGCGCATTCACGTCACGGTGAATATCGACGAGGGGGTGCAGTACACGGTGGGTGAAATCGCCCTCGCCGGTGATTTGATCTATCCGGAGTCGGAGTTGCGCTCGCTGCTTGAGATTGAATCCGGCCAGATATTCAACCAGCGCTCCATCACCCGGACGATTGAGGCCTTACGAGACAAACTCGGTGAGCGCGGCTATGCCTTTGCCCGGATCAACCCGCTGCCGGAGCTCCGTGAAACCGATCGTGAAGTGGATCTGACTTTCTTCGTTGACCCGGCGGAGCGGGTATACGTGCGGCGTATCCGCATCAGCGGCAACGAGACCACCCGGGATGATGTCATTCGTACCGAGCTGCGGCAGTATGAGGGAACCTGGCTTTCAACCCGTGACCTGCGTGAATCCGAATCCCGACTCGGACGGCTTGGATTCTTCGGCGACATCAGCATTGATACGCCACGCGTGCCGGGTACAACCGATCAGGTCGATGTCGAGGTCAACGCCACAGAGCGCCTCTCCGGGAGTATTCGCGCCGGTGTCGGCTTTGGCAGTGATCAGGGCGTAATTCTCAGCCTCGGCATTCAGCAGGACAATGTGTTTGGGACCGGTGACCGCGCGGAATTCGTGGCCAATAGTGACGACTCGGATACGCTCTATCGCATTTCCTACCTCGAGCGTAATCACACCATGAGTGGCATCGACCGTCGCTGGGCGCTGTCATTCCGCGACCGCGACGCCGATGAGGCGGACCTTGCCGACTATGGCCTTGAGACAGCAACAGCGTCTTACGGCTACCGGATTCCGGTGACCAGCAATGATCGCATTGGTGTGGATCTGGAATTTGATGACGTCACCCTCAAATTCAACAACCCGACCACACTGCAGGAAGAGTTCGAACAGAATAATGGCTCGGGTAACCAGGTGATTCGGACCAATCTCTCCTGGACGCGGGATACCCGAAATCGGGCGATTTTCCCGACTCAGGGAGCAAGACAGCAGACACGACTTGAGGCCTCCATCCCCGGTGCTTCGGATTTGGAGTATTACCGCCTGACTTATGAGCAGTCGCGTTATGTGGGCCTCACCGAGCGCTTTACCCTGGTGCTTGATGGCAGCCTCGCCTACGGGGATGCCTTTGGTGATACTGATCGGCTGCCTTTCTACGAGAATTTCTATGCCGGTGGCATCAGTACCCTGCGGGGTTTTGAGCGTAACTCTCTTGGGCCGAGGGATGAGAACGATGATCCCACCGGTGGTAATTTCCGCGCCCTTGGCCGGGCTGAAGTGCGCTTCCCGATTGCCCAGGATGATGAGGGCAACAATCTTCGCATGTCGACCTTCATCGATGCCGGGCAGGTCTGGGATCGGGAAGAGCCGGGTGATGACGGGGATATCAGCGTGAGTGATCTGCGCTACGCCGCGGGTCTTGGTCTTGTCTACTACTCACCGATCGGTCCGTTGACGATGAGTGTGGCCCGGCCGCTCAATGACAAGGCCGAAGATGAAACCCAGTTCTTCCAGTTCACCATTGGAGCATTTTTCTGATGACTGTCCGGCGTCTATGTCTGGGTGTTCTGCTCGCTCTGGCTATGGGTGTCAGCCACGCCCAGGTGCTCTCCGATCTGCGTATCGGTTACGTCAACCCGGGTCGGGTCTCCGATGAAGCGCCCCAGGCCGAGGCCGCGCGCGAGCAGCTGCAGGAAGAGTTCGCGCCGCGCGATGCACGCATCGTGGCGATGCAGGAAGAGCTGCGCGCGCTTGAAGACCGCATGGCCGAGCAGCGTCTGAGTCTCTCTCCGGAGGCAGAACAGGACCTGCAGCGTGAAATCGTGACCAAACGGCGCGAGATTCAGCGTCAGCAGGAGGCCTTTCGCGAAGATTTCAATCTGCGCCGGAATGAAGCCCTGGGCAATCTGCAGCGGCGCATTCTGCAGGTTGTTGAGCAGTTTGCCCGGGATGAGGGCTTCGATCTGGTGGTCAGTGATGGGGTGGTCTTTGCCAGTGAGGCCGTGAATATTACCGATCGGATCATCGAGCGCCTGCGTCTTCAGCACGAGCAGCAAAGCTCGGGGCAGTAGCGGGGTTCATGGGGTGAGCAACCGGGTCTACAGACTGCATGAGCTCGCCGAATTGAGTGGCAGTGAACTGATTGGGCCGGCTGATATCACCATTGACCGGGTGGCCACTCTGGCATCTGCCGGACCCGGGGCAATCAGTTTTCTCGCCAATTCGCGGTATCGCAGCCAGCTCGCCGAGACCAAAGCGAGTGCGGTCATCCTCGCCGATCCCGAAGCCTGCCCGGATGGCGGATTCGCCAGACTGCACAACCGCAACCCCTATCTGGCTTTCGCGCGCATTGCTCAAGCACTCAATCCTCTGCCAGAGCCAAAGCCCGGCATCGATGCCTCTGCCTCGGTCGCTGATACCGCTGAGCTGGGGGCGGATGTCGAAATCGGCCCACAGGCGGTAATCGGTGCTGGAGCCGTGGTCGGTGCGCGCTGCATCATCGGCGCGGGTAGTGTGATCGGAGAAGGCGTGAGACTCGGGGCGGATGCCCGTATCGGGCCCAATGTCACGATTATTGCCGCTGCCACGCTGGGTGATCGCGTGCAGATCCACCCGGGTGTGGTGATTGGCAGCGATGGGTTTGGCTTTGCACAGGCCGATGATCACTGGGAGGCCGTCCCACAGCTTGGCAGTGTGATCATCGGCGATGATGTCTCGATCGGCAGTAACACCACCATAGACCGGGGTGCTCAGGGTGATACCTGCATTGAAGCCGGCTGCAAGATCGACAATCTCGTTCAGGTGGCGCATAACGTGCAGATCGGCGCGCATACGGTCATCGCCGCGGGTACCGGGATTTCCGGGAGCACGAGAATCGGGCAGTATTGCGCCATTGGGGGGCAGGTCGGTTTTGCCGGGCATTTGGAGATCGCCGATCATGCCACTTTCACCGGCATGAGCATGGTCACCGGCAATATCCGGGAGGCCGGCGTGTATTCATCCGGCGTCCCGGCAGCGCCGAATAAGGAATGGCGGCGCAATGCCGTGCGGTTTCGTCAGCTCGAGGATATGGCACGGCGGCTTGAGAAGCTGGAGCGGCGCTTGAATCAGACAGGGGAGAAGAATGACCAGTCAGAGCATTGATATCGACGGGATTAAGCGTCGCTTACCCCATCGCTATCCGTTTTTGCTTGTCGATCGCGTCGTCGATTACACGCCGGGCGAATCGTTGACGGCGGTGAAAAATGTCACGGCCAATGAGCCCTGGGTAACCGGGCATTTTCCCGAGAAAGCCATCATGCCGGGGGTGCTGCTCGTCGAAGCCATGGCCCAGTCCTGTGGTCTGCTTGCTTTTGTCACCCGCGAGGCCGAACCGGATGCCGAAATGCCGCCGGAAGCACCGCTTTTTTATCTGGTCGGTGTTGATGAGGC
>CAJXNJ010000014.1 GCA_913057145.1 uncultured Ectothiorhodospiraceae bacterium | reverse complement strand
CGCGCGGCGCTCTACTTCCCCAATGGTTATACCCGCGGTGAGCAGACCCTGTTGGGCGATATCGTGCGGCAGGCGGGTTTTGCCAATATCGCTCAGGAAGCAGACGTACAGACTGGTGCCCATATGCCGCTGGAGCATCTGGTCATGGCCGAGCCCGACGTCATCATTACGGGCAGTCGGCATGATGGGAAGTCACGCTCAGAGAACATCCTCCAGCATCCGGTTCTGGATGACGCGGCGCGGTGGCAGTCCTCGCATGAGCTCACCACCAGTGATTGGGTCTGCGGGACACCGCAGGCGCTGGCTGCCGTCGAGCGTATCGGTGCGCTGCGTGGGACATTAATGGGCGCGCGATGATGCGGTTGATATCCCTGTTGGCGTTGCTGATGCTGGGTCTTCTGACGGCGTCTTTACTGATCGGCCCGGCGTCGATTGGGCCGGTGGAAAGCCTCAAAGCACTACTGGCACCCTCGGACACGCCGCTCGCTTTAGTCATGCAGGAGATTCGTCTGCCGCGGGCCATTCTTGCGCTCATGGTGGGGGGCAGCCTGGGCCTTGCAGGGGCGGCGATGCAGGGTTACCTACGCAATCCGCTGGCAGAGCCGGGTCTGTTGGGGATATCCGGTTCAGCGGCCCTGGGCGCTGTTCTTGCCATTCAATCCGGTCTGGCAGCCGCGTTTCCACTCGGGCTGCCGCTTGCCGCCCTGGGTGGCGCACTGATTGGTGTGCTGTTGATTACGCTTTTGGCCGGCAAACAGGGCGGGACGCTAAGCCTGATCCTGGCCGGTATTGCCATCTCGGCACTGGCCAGCGCGATGGTCTCGCTAGTGCTCAATCTCTCGCCGAACCCCTTTGCCACCAGCGAGATTGTCTTCTGGATGATGGGGTCGCTGGCTGATCGTTCCATGGAACATGTCTGGCTCGCTCTGCCGTTTGTACTCATCGGTGCGGTGATGTTGCTGAGTCTGGGCCGGGCGCTCGATGCCATGACGCTGGGTGAAGATGCCGCCGAAGCGCTCGGTATGCATGTCGCGCGAGTGCGTCGGCGACTGATTATTGGTGCAGCACTGGTGGTTGGTGCCAGTACCGCTGTGGCCGGCACCATTGGTTTTGTCGGGCTGGTGGTGCCTCATCTGCTGCGGCCTTTTGTCGGTGCCATGCCCGGGCGGCTTTTGCCTGCCAGTGCATTGGGCGGAGCGATTATGGTGCTACTGGCCGATATTCTGGTGCGCGTAATTCTGCCCGAGGCAGATCTCAAGCTTGGCGTTCTGACCGCGTTGATTGGTGCGCCGTTATTTCTGCACCTGATCTATCAGACACGAAGGACGCTGGCATGAGTCTGCTGAGCGTCACGCAGCTTTCGGTATCGCTTGGTGGGCGCTGCGTGATCCGTGATGCGGATCTTGCCATTGGCCCGGGTGAGGTAGTGGGGCTGATCGGGCCGAATGGTGCAGGCAAAACAACGCTGATGCGCGCTATTCTGGGGCTGATCTCTGCCAGTGGTGATAGCTCTCTGGCGGATCTGGGCGAAACCGATCGCGCCAGAGCCGTTGCCTGGATGCCGCAGGAGCGCCATGTCGCCTGGCCGATTAGCGTTGAGGCCCTGGTCGGCCTGGGGCGACTCGCTCACAACCGCTGGCCGCAGCGCCTGGGTCAGGCCGATCATGAGGCTATTCAACAGGCGATGACCCGGATGGGGCTTGCCGGCTTTGAGCAGCGCCCGGCAACAGAGCTCTCTGCCGGTGAGCGCACCCGTGCCCTCATTGCCCGGGCGCTCGCCCAACAGACACCGTTAATAATGGCCGATGAGCCCATCGCAGGCCTCGATCCGGCGCATCAAATGAGCACGATGCAGCGCTTTGCCGAACTGACCGCCGACGGACGCTCCGTACTGCTTTCAATTCATGACCTGGGTCTTGCCGCGCGTTATTGCACGCGGCTGATACTGATCGGTGAGCAGCGCATCGTCGCTGATGGCAGGCCGGCTGAGGTGCTCACGCAGGATAATCTGGCGCGCATTTTCGGCATTGAGGCGCATCTCTCCGATGGCCCGGACGGGCCGATCTTTCAGCCCTTGCGCGTTCTTGCTAACTAGTTACCTGAGCTAAACGAACTTTTGCTGATTCCGCTATCCTACCGGGCATGAGTATTTCGATCATGACCGCAAACTTAAATGGCATCCGCTCAGCGCAGCGTAAGGGTTTTTTTGACTGGCTGGAGGCGGAACAGCCGGATGTGCTTTGTATTCAGGAGACCAAGGCGCAGCGCGAGCAGCTTGAGGGTGGTCCCTATTTCCCCGAGGGCTATTACGCAGAGTTCGTTGACGCCGAGAAAAAGGGTTACAGCGGCGTGGCGCTCTACAGCCGGCGCGAACCCGATGAGTATATCCGTGGTATCGGTATCCCGGAGATTGATGCCGAGGGTCGTTGGCTGGAGGCGCGTTTTGGCAATTTAAGCGTGATCTCGTTGTACATGCCTTCGGGTAGTTCCGGCGAGCACCGTCAGGCCGTGAAGGATGCGTTTCTTGAACCGTTCATGGAGCGGCTCAAGGCCATGGCCAAAGACGGCCGCGAATACGTGATCTGTGGTGACTGGAATATTGCTCATACCTGGCGGGATCTTAAGAACTGGCGTTCCAATCAGAAAAACTCCGGTTTTCTGCCGCATGAGCGCGAGTGGATGGACCGGCTTTTTGGCGAGGCGGGTTACGTTGATGCGTTTCGTCAGGTGAATGATGAACCGGATCAGTACACCTGGTGGTCATTCCGCGGTCAGGCCTGGGCCAATAACACCGGATGGCGGATCGACTATCACGTCACGACACCGGGAATCGGTGCCAGGGTGCAGAGCGCTTCAGTGCACCGTGCCGATCGATTCTCCGATCATGCCCCGCTTACGATTACCTATGACTGGGATTAGGCGGCTGCCAGCCGCTTGAGGTAATCAATAATATCCGCTGATTCGTAAAGCCATTCGCTGCGGCCATCGGCATATTCCCGGTACAGGCAGGGCACCATGCCTTTGCCGCCCCCTTCAACCAGCTCCTGTTGTCGGCCGGGCTCACGCATGATGTTGCGCGACTCGATGGTCAGCGGCAGGTTCTCGGTGGCCTGTCGCACCATGGAGCAAAAGGGGCAGAGCTCGTGTTCATAGAGCGCGAGCTTGACGGGTTTCTCCAGCGTCTCAGTCATTGCTTGGCATCCAGATATTTCTCGGCATCGAGGGCTGCCATACAGCCACTGCCCGCTGAGGTGATGGCCTGGCGGTAGACATGGTCCATAACGTCGCCGGCGGCAAACACGCCGGGGATGCTGGTGGCCGTGGCGTTGCCCTCAAGTCCGCTTTTCACCCGGATATAGCCGCCTTCCATCTCGAGCTGACCGGTGAAAAGTTCGGTGTTGGGGCGATGGCCGATGGCGATGAAGACCCCGGCGAGTTCAATATCGTCCGTGCTGCCATCGACGGTGCTTTTCAGTCGTGCACCGGTCACGCCGGTCTCATCGCCGAGGACTTCATCCAGGGTGGCGTTCCAGCGAATCGTGATATTGCCGTCTTCGGCGCGCTGTTTGACCTGATCCTGCAGGATCTTCTCACCGCGGAACTGATCGCGCCGATGTACTACGGTGACATGGCGCGCGATATTGGAGAGATACAGGGCTTCTTCGAGCGCGGTGTTGCCACCGCCGATCACAGCGACGTCCTGGCCGCGATAGAAAAACCCGTCGCAGGTGGCACACGCGGAGACGCCCTTGCCCATGAAGGCGGTCTCTGATTCGAGGCCCAGATACATGGCCGAGGCCCCGGTTGCGATAATCAGCGCATCAGCCGTGTACTCGCCGCTGTCACCGATCAGTCTGAACGGCCGGTCGGTGAGCTCGGCGGTGTGAATGTGATCGAAGACGATGTCCGTGCCGAAGCGCTCGGCATGCTGGCGCATGCGCTCCATCAGCTCCGGGCCCTGCAGGCCTGAGACGTCACCCGGCCAGTTATCCACATCTGTTGTGGTCGTCAGCTGACCGCCCATCTCAAGGCCTGTGACCAGTACGGGCTCGAGGTTGGCGCGGGCGGCATAGACGGCGGCGGTGTAACCGGCGGGGCCTGATCCGAGAATCAGTAAGCGGCAGTGGCGGGCATCGGACATTACGGACTCCTAAAGCGTGATCCGCCTATTGTCCTTCGGTCTTGCTGCAGCGTCCACCGCCTCGCGCTAATGAATCCCCTGTCGGCGCATCAGCCAGATGATGAGAAGCACGGCAGGCAGGCCCATCGCCGCGGAGATGATAAAGAACACCGGATAGCTGAGTGCATCCACCACAACGCCGCCGAAGCCGCTTAAAAACTTCCCTGGCAGTGTCATGAGTGAACTGAAAAGCGCGTATTGCGTGGCGGTGTAGGTGGTGTTGGTGAGGCTTGAGAGCCAGGCGATAAACACCGAACCGGCAAGCCCGCCGGAGAGATTGTCGGCGCTGATGGTCAGCACCAGCGCCCAGGTCGCGCCATCCTGTCCTGCCATCCAGGCAAAGAGCAGGTTGGTGCCGGCTGCCAATAAAGCACCGGCAAGTAGCGGGCGTAACAGCCCATAGCGCGCGGCCAGCGCACCACCCAATACCGCACCGATCATGGTCATGGCGAGCCCGTAAGCGCCACTGATATTGGCAATCACGGCTTTGCTGTATCCCAGATCGATATAGAGTGGATTGGCCATGCTCGCCATGGCGATATCGCTGATGCGAAAGCTTGCCACCAACCCGAGGACCACCAGCGCGAACCAGCCAAAGCGCCCGAAGAAATCAGTGAGCGGGCAGACCACCGCGCCAATCAGCCAGGCGCCGGTGGCCCGCAGTGGCCCCGGCAGACCCGGGTGGCGCTCGATAAAGGCGATGGCCCTGGGTTCGTTCATGGCATGCAGGCGGTCCTTGCTGACAACAGGTTCGGGCCGCAGCAGCACGGTGACTATCCCAATGCCCATCAGGGCGGCCATCACGAGATAGGCGGTGCTCCAGCTGGTGAATTCCGCCAGATACAGTGCGCCGGTGTAGGAGGCAAGGATCGCAAGGCGGTAACCCATTTGATACGTGGCAGCGAGCGCGCCCTGATATCGATCGATGTCCGATTCAATGCGAAATGCATCAATGGCGACATCCTGTGTTGCCGATGAAAAAGCCACCAGCAGGGCGAAAAGGGCGACCGGCAGAAGACTTGCCTGTGGATTGGTCGCCGACATGCCGAGCAGCCCGAGCATGATTCCGATCTGGCCAAGCAGTATCCAGGCCCGACGCCGCCCCAGCCAGCGGGTCAGCCCCGGTAGTGGCATGCGATCGACCACCGGTGACCAGACGAACTTGATGGAGTAGGTAATGCCAATCCAGCTGAAAAAGCCGATGGCCGTGCGGCTGATATCCACCTCTCGCAGCCAGGCGCTGAGGGTGGCAAATACGAGCATAAAGGGCAGTCCGGCGGAGAAGCCGAGAAACAGCATCGTAATGGCGCTGGGCCGGCCATAGACGGTGATGACTTCGCGCCAGCTGCGCTTTGCGGGGAGCTGCTCCATACCGGCATCCTCGGGCATGCAGGCGCTTCGGGCAAGCCTGAGGTTTGCCTGCTCATCGGGCTTTGGTCAGAATGCCGGCATGAGTGAAAACCGCAGTGACGCGCCTTTGCGCGAAGATATTCGGCAGCTCGGTGGGCTGTTGGGCAGTACGATTCATGAGCAGGCCGGTGCGCATGTTTATGAAACCATCGAAGAAATCCGCAGCCTGGCCAAGGACTCCCGAGCCGGTGATGAGGCTGCGGCACGGGCGCTTGAAGAGCGGCTGGGTGCCTTGCCGGATGAGCTGATCGTCCCGGTGGTCCGCGCCTTCTCGCAGTTTCTCAATCTGGCGAATATCGCCGAACAGCACCATCGGGTCCGCCGCAGCCGCGCCTGGCTGCGGGATTCACAGTCCGGGCCGCTGCGTGGTTCGCTGGAGGAATTCTTCAAGCGCATGCAGCCAGAGCTCAACGGTGACGCCCTGCATGCTGCAATCTCTGATCTGGACGTAGAGCTGGTCTTCACCGCGCATCCAACCGAGGTCATGCGCCGATCGTTGCTGCAGAAGTACAACCGCATTGCCGAGCTGCTGGAGCAGGGTGACCGGCTCGACCCCACGCCTGAAGAAATTGAAGAGGTGCATCAGTCACTGCGCCGGGAGATTACAGCGGCCTGGCAGACTGATGAGATCCGGCGGCGTCGGCCGGCTCCCCAGGATGAAGCGCGTTGGGGACTGGCTGTCATCGAACAGACGCTCTGGGATGTGGTTCCGCATTATCTGCGTCGCCTCGACCGGATGTTGCAGCGGCAGACCGGCAAGCCCCTGGCGCTCGACTCAGCCCCCATTCGGTTTGGGTCGTGGATGGGCGGTGATCGTGATGGCAATCCGCGGGTGACCGCGGCGGTCACACGAGAGGTCTGTCTGCTTAATCGCTGGCAGGCCTGCGAGCTCTACACCCAGGAGGTCAATCGGTTAATCGAAGAGCTCTCGCTGCAATGTGCCAGCGATGAACTCAGGGACTGGGTGGGTGATGCCTGGGAGCCCTATCGGACAGCGCTTAAAAGCGTTCGCGACCGCCTGCTTGCCACCCGGCACTGGCTTGAGGCCAGGCTCGCCGGCCGTCGACCGCCTGACAGTTTGATTTACTGGCGCACCGAGGAGCTTCGGGAGCCGCTGATGATCTGCTATCGCTCGCTGCATGAAAGCGGCGCGGGCATGGTCGCGGATGGCCGGCTCAAGGACCTTTTACGTCGGCTTGCAGTCTTTGGTCTGACACTGACCCGGGTCGATATTCGTCAGGAATCCGGCCGGCATACTGATGCGCTCAACGCAATCACCCAGGCTTTGGGTATTGGCAGCTACAGCAGCTGGGATGAGGCGGAGAAACAGGATTTCCTGATTCGTGAGTTGAATAACCCAAGGCCGCTCATTCCTCAGGATTTCACGGCCGATGATGAAATCACCGAGGTGCTGGAAACCTGTCGGGTTATCGCCGAAATGGGCCCGGCCTCACTCGGGGCCTATGTGATCTCAATGGCCTCCAAGCCCTCGGATATTCTCGCCGTCAAGCTGCTGCAGAAAGCCATGGGGGTGACAAGCCCGCTGCGCGTCGTCCCGCTTTTCGAGACCCTCGCCGACCTTGAGGGTGCGCAGGCCTGTCTGCAGCAGCTCTTGAGTCTGCCCTGGTACCGCGAGCATATCGAAGGCGAGCAGGAGATCATGATCGGCTACTCCGATTCCGGCAAAGACGCCTCGCATCTCACAGCCGCCTGGGCGCTTTATCAAACGCAGGAACAGCTCGTAGAGACCGCCCGCGAGCACGGCATAAAGCTCACGCTCTTCCATGGCCGGGGTGGCTCGATTGGTCGCGGGGGCGGCCCCACGCACGCCGCCATTCTCTCGCAGCCACCGGGTTCGGTCATGGGCCGGTTGCGGGTGACCGAGCAGGGCGAAGTCATCCAGGCCAAATTCGGCCTGCCCGGTATTGCTGAGCGCAATCTCGAGCTCTACACCACCGCGGTTGCCGAGGCCTCGTTATCGCCGCCCAATCCGCCGGAGAGTGGCTGGCGCGAGACCATGGATCGTCTCGCGGAGACGTCCTGCTCGGTGTACCGCGATCTGGTGCGGGAGACGCCGGAATTCATCGATTATTTCCGTCACGCCACGCCCGAACATGAAATCAGCCATCTGGCGATTGGCAGCCGTCCGGCGCGGCGCAAACCCACCAAGGGCATCGCCAGCCTGCGCGCAATCCCGTGGATTTTTGCCTGGACACAGACGCGTATGCTCCTGCCCGCCTGGCTCGGCGCCGGCAGTGCATTGGCAAAAGCCCTTGAGTCGGGGCAGCAGGAAAGCCTGCATCACATGTACGAGGCCTGGCCCTTTTTCCGGGCGTTTATCGATATGCTGGAGATGGTGCTGGCCAAGAGCGATCCGGCGGTCGCTGCCTGGTATGACGCGAGACTGGTGCCGGAGCCGCTGCAGCCCCTGGGGGCAAGGCTGCGCGAGCAGTTGGATGAGACCCGTGATGTGGTCCTCACGGTCAGTGGCCATGATAATCCGCTCGACGAAACACCAGTGGTTCAGCGCTCCATCGGACTGCGCAACCCCTATGTCGACCCGCTTAATCTGCTGCAGGTGGAGTTGCTTGACCGCGTTCGTCATGGTCATGAAGAAGATCTGCGCGAGGCATTGATGATTTGTATTAACGGCATTGCGGCCGGGATGCGGAACACCGGATGAGTATCAAGACCTATCAGCGCTCACTGATTGAATTCGCGCTGGAGCGTGAGGTCCTGCGCTTTGGTGAGTTCACGTTAAAGTCGGGGCGAGTCAGTCCGTATTTTTTTAACACCGGTCTTTTCAACACCGGGGAGGCGCTGCGGCGCCTGGGCTCGGCCTATGCCCAACGCGCGGTTGAGGCGGGGCTTGAGTTCGACATGATGTATGGCCCGGCCTATAAGGGCATCCCGTTGGTCTCGGCGGTATCGATGGCGCTCGCCGGTGAGCATGGCATCGACTGCCCCTGGGCCTTCAATCGCAAAGAGGCCAAGGATCATGGCGAAGGCGGAATGATTGTGGGGGCACCACTCGCCGGGCGGGTGCTGGTGGTGGATGATGTGATTTCTGCAGGCACATCCGTTGCCGAGAGTGTCGCGCTGATCGAGTCGGCCGGGGCAGAGCTTGCCGGCGTGCTGGTCGCACTTGATCGTGAGGAACGCGGTCAGGGTGAGCAGTCGGCCACCCAGGAGGTGGCTGCGCGCCATGGGGTCCCGGTCACCGCCATTCTGACCCTGCATACCCTGATGGATTATCTCGCCGAGCAGCCGGATGGGGCGAGGCGTCTGGAGGCCATGCAGGGCTATCAGGCGCGCTACGGGGTTGCCGCTTCCCCGTGAATGAGGGTGCCGACGCCACCGTCGGTGAAGAGCTCCAGCAGCAGTGCATGTGGGACCCGCCCATCGATAATGGTGGCGGCCGCAACGCCGTTGGCAACGGCTGCCAGTGCGCAGTCGACCTTGGGCAGCATGCCGCCATGAATCGTGCCATCGGTGATGAGTCCGCGCACACGCTCGGCATTGAGACCGGTAAGCAGCTCACCCTTGCCATCAAGAATGCCGGCCGTATTGGTCATGAGAATCAGCTTCTCTGCTTTTAGCGTTTGCGCAAGGTGACCGGCCACCAGGTCGGCATTGATGTTGTAGGAAATACCCTTTTCATCAACGCCGATCGGGGCAATAACCGGAATAAAATCGGCACCATCGAGTAGCTTCATGAGCGCCGGGTCAACGCCGGTGACCTCGCCGACATGGCCGATATCAATGATCTCCGGCGCCTGCTCGGCCGGCCCTGGCTGAGTGAGCGTCATGCGCTCAGCCCTGATCAATCCACCATCCTTGCCGCTCAGTCCGACAGCCCGACCGCCGTGGGTGTTGATGAGGCTGACGATCTCCTTATTCACAAGCCCGCCGAGCACCATCTCCACGACATCCATGGTTTCAGAGTCGGTGACCCGCATGCCCTGGACGAACTCGCTTTTCTTGCCGATGCGCTCGAGCACCGAGCCGATCTGTGGGCCACCGCCATGGACGATCACCGGGTTGATGCCAACGAGTTTCATGAGCACAACATCGCGCGCGAAATCGCGCTTCAGTGCATCATCCACCATGGCATTGCCACCGTATTTCACCACCACGGTCTTGCCGTGAAAGCGGCGAATGTAAGGCAGTGCCTCGGTGAGAACCTGTGCGACCTGATTGGGTAATGTTGTCTCGGTTGTCATCATCAATCGGTGTTCTTGTCAGCCCACAAATAAAAAGACCGCACCCGAAGGTGCGGTCCCATAGTCGCGCCCCGGAGCCCGAGGCGCAAGCGCTGCGAGTGGCTCAGCCCTCGGCGCCGGCTGCCCGCGGGTAATCCGGGATGACCGGCAGCGGCGTTTCATCCGTGCTGATCGGCAGCACCGGATACTCCACCTCGGGCTGCTTGCCCGTGAGCGAGCGCAGGAAGGCCGTGACGTTATCGACGTCTTCTTCCGTGAGCAGGCTGTTGAGCTGGGCGTCGTTCATGATGGCAACCGCCTCACGCAGGCTCCAGACGTTGCCCGAGTGGAAGTACGGCGCCGTCAGCTCGACGTTGCGCAGCGACGGGGAACGGAAGACATACTCGTCAGCCGCCGTCTCCGTTACCTGGGCCCGGCCGGTGTCACCCGGAGGCAGAATTTCTGATCCCGGGCGGTTGATCACGCCGAAGGGATAGTAACCCTGGCCACCGACGTTGACGCCGTTGTGGCAGGCCACGCAGCCTTTGTTCAGGAAGGCATCCAGACCGGCAATCTGCTGGTCGGTCAGCGCGTCCTTGTCACCCTTGAGATACTGATCGAAGGGGGAGTCGGGCGTAATCAGCGTTGCCTGATAGACCTCAAGGGCCGCGGCGGTGTTATCAAAGCTCACCGGCTTGTCGGAATCCGGGAACGCCGCTTCAAAGGCATCCACGTATTCCTGCATGCTGTTCAGCGTGGCTTCGACCACCGGCGGCGTGTTGTTCATCTCAACACTGGCCTGAATCGGGCCTTTGGCCTGCTCGGTCAGGTCGGTTGCCCGGCCGTCCCAGAACTGTGCGACGTTGAACACCGCGTTGAAGATGGTCGGGGAGTTACGCGGACCCCGCTGCCAGTCGTGACCGATGGAGCTTGGGATGTTGTCATCGCCACCCATGCCGACGTTATGGCAGGTGTTACAGCTGATGGTCTGACTCGCCGAGAGGCGCGGATCAAAGAAGAGCATCCGGCCGAGGTCAACCTTCTCAGGGGTGATCTCGTTACGCTCGCCGATATGATCGGCCGCTGACTCCGGGATGGGTTCGAATAACAGCTGTGCACGCTCGAGCAGAGCATCGTCTGCCATGGCGACGCTGCTACCGACACCGAGCACAACGGCTGCCGTGAGTGAGTGGAGGGGTTTCATGGTTTCACGCTCCTTCGGTGGATGTGTTTGATACCGAGGATAGAACCGAAGTGTGAGCGTGAATAGCTGAACCTTAAGGAAGCTTGATCCGGGTCAAATTGGAATGCCTGCAATCTTCGCGGCGCCCAAAATCAGTGCATCAAAACGCTTTCGAATGGCCTGCAGCGCCGGGTCATCGATGCCCTCAAACCGCATCACGATGCAGGGCTGCGTGTTGGACGCACGCACCAGTCCCCAGCCATCGGCGAAGTCAACGCGCAGTCCATCGATGGTGGTGACGGTGGCATCGGAAAAATCTTCCGCCTGCTCCATCAGCGCCTCAATCAAGCGATGAGGCTCACCCTCGGCCAGATCCATACGAATCTCCGGTGTGCTGACCGGCTCGGGTAGCTCGGCGAAGATTTCACTGGCCGCCCGTGGGTCGGCCGCGATGATCTCAAGCAGCCTTGCCGCGGCATAGGTGGCATCATCAAATCCATACCAGCGATCATTGAAGAAAAGATGCCCGCTCATCTCACCGGCAAGTGGCGCACCGGTCTCGCGCAGCTTCTCCTTGATGAGCGAGTGACCGGTCTTCCACATCACTGGCTTACCGCCTGCCTCTTCAATGACGGAGGCCAGATGACCGCTGCATTTGATATCAAAAACAATGGAGGCGCCGGGTGTTTCAGCCAGTACGGCTCGGGCGTAGAGCATCATCTGCCGGTCCGCCCAAATAATGTGACCGTTCTCATCGACAACCCCCAGTCGGTCGCCGTCGCCATCAAAAGCAAGGCCCAGATCGGCACCTTCGGCGCGAACGCTTGCAATCAGATCGCTTAAGTTCTCGGGCACGGTGGGATCGGGGTGATGGTTGGGAAAGCGCCCGTCCACTTCGCAGTAAAGCGGGACGACTTCAGCACCCAGTGCCTCCAGAAGATCGGGTGCCACGGCCCCGGGCACGCCATTGCCACAGTCAACCACCACTTTAAGCGGCCGCTTGAGCGAGACATCATTGAGTATGCGTTCACGGTAGGCAGGCAGAATGTCGATGGATCGTTCACTGCCATTGCCACTGACAAGCCGGCCTTCTGCAATGCGACGGCCGAGTGCCTGGATGTCATCACCCCAGAATGGCGCGCCGTTAATAATGGTCTTCAGTCCGTTGTAATCGGCCGGGTTATGGCTGCCGGTCACAGCAACCCCTGCCCCGGTGCCGAGATGATAAGTCGCGAAGTACATCAGCGGTGTCGGCACCTCGCCGATATCAATGACTTCGCGGCCCGCCTGCATCAGCCCTTCGCGCAGGGCGGCAGCCAGGCGGGGGCTTGATTCGCGGCCATCCCGTCCAACAACAATCGCACTCTGTCCGGCCTCGGCGGCAGCGCTGCCAATGGCCTGGCCGAGGGCCGTTACCGTCTCGACGGTCAATCCTTTATCAACCAGGCCTCGAATGTCGTAGGCCCTGAGGATGGCGGGGTCAATCTGGGGCATCGGGCGCTCCTTGCCTGATTACTGTCGTCCGGTGTGGCCGAATCCGCCGCTGCCACGCTCGCTCTCGGCAAACTGCTCCACAATGTTGAACTGAGGCCGGGCGACGGGGAGAAAAACCAGCTGGGCGATACGCTCGCCGGGTTCAATGGTGAAATCGGCCGTGCCGCGATTCCAGCAGGAAATAAAAATCTCCCCCTGGTAATCAGAGTCAATCAGCCCGACCAGATTGCCAAGGACAATGCCGTGTTTGTGTCCGAGCCCGGAGCGCGGCAGGACGACCGCGGCATAGGCCGAGTCAGCGATATGTACGGCAATTCCGGAGGGGATGAGTTGGGTATCACCCGGCTTCAATGTCTCGGCGGCCTGGAGGCAGGCGCGAAGGTCGATGCCGGCAGCCCCCTCGGTGGCAAAGTCGGGCATGGGGAATTCATTGCCCAGACGCTGATCGAGTATCCGCAGTTCAACCTGCTTCATTCAGTCGCTCTCCAATGAGTTGAATCAGGGCTGTCGCCACATCACGCTTGGGCGCCGGCCCGAGACGCTGCTCGCCATCCGCCCAGATGACATCGAGCGTGTTGCCATCGACATCAAAACCCATGCCATCGCCCACCTGGTTGGCAGCGATCATATCGAGCCGTTTATCCACGAGCTTTGCCTGCGCATGCTCACGAACGGATTCTGTCTCGGCGGCGAACCCCACCGTCAACGGCCCGCTCGGTAGTGCCGCCACGTCTTTCAAGATGTCAGGGTTGGGTTTGAGGTTGAGCGTCAGCGAGTTATCGGATTTCTTCAGTTTCTGATCGGCAATCTGCTCAACCCGATAGTCGGCAACGGCTGCTGCGGCGATGAAGATATCCGCCTCTGCAGCCCGCGCCATTACAGCCTCATGCATCTGGTCGGCGGTTTTGACATCCACGCGCTCGACGCCCGGCGGTGTTGTCAGTTTTACCGGGCCAGCGACAAGCGATACTCGGGCGCCCGCTTGTGCGGCTGCTGCTGCCAGGGCAAAACCCATCCGTCCGCTACTGCGATTGGCAATGAAGCGGACCGGGTCAATGGGCTCATGCGTCGGCCCGGCTGTGATCAGTACATGTCGGCCTGCGATGGCCGAATGGCTCGATTCGCCCTGTAGCGCCGTGACGATATCCCGAGGCTCCATGAGCCGCCCGGGGCCGGATTCGCCTTCGGCGAGGGGGCCGTCAGCCGGGCCGAGCATACGAATGCCTCGTCTCTCGAGTATTTCAGCGTTGTCCCGGGTGGCAGCGGCCTGCCACATAATATGATTCATCGCCGGGCAGAGCGTGATCGGCGCTTCAGTCGCCAGGCACAGCGTGGTTAACAGGTCATCGGCAAGGCCATGGGCAAGCCGAGCCATGACATCCGCCGTGGCCGGTGCGATCAGGATTTCATCCGCCCAGCGGGCGAGCTCCAGATGCCCCATGCCGGTTTCGGCATCGGCATCCAACAGATCCGTGTGGACTGCCTGATGTGAGACCGCCTGAAAAGTCAGCGGGGTGACAAAGGCCTGGGCACCGCGTGTGAGCACGACACGCACCTCGGCGCCGGCTTCTCTTAGCCGTCGCACCAGATCGGGTGATTTGTAGGCAGCGATGCCGCCACTCACCCCGAGGATGATGTGTCTGCCGGACAGGGTCATTACGGAACAATGTCACAGGTTGCTCAAAGCCGCGAACTTACACTGTTGCGCCGTTTAAGAAAACTGAGCGGAGGGCTGGATGCCGATTCATGACTGGCCTGTCGAGGAGCGACCGCGCGAGAAACTGCTGAGCCAGGGCAGTGGAGCGCTGTCCGATGCAGAGCTTCTGGCCATCTTCCTGCGGACCGGTGTTCGCGGCCGAACCGCCGTTGATCTGGCCCGCGAGCTGCTGCTCGCCTTCGGTGGTCTGCGTGCTCTGCTGGATGCTGATCAGCGCACATTCAGCGGTTACTACGGGCTCGGTAGTGCCAAGTATGTCCAGCTGCAGGCCGCGCTTGAGCTGGGGCGGCGTTATCTCGCGGCGCGTCTTGAGCGAGGCGAGGCGTTAATCGGCCCGGAGGATACCCGCGAATACCTGGTTGCCAGGCTGCGGCATCTGCCCCATGAGGTGTTCGCCTGTCTTTTTCTCGACAATCGTCACCAGGTGATCACTTTCGAGGAGCTTTTCCGCGGGACGATCGATGCAGCGAGTGTGTATCCCAGAGAGGTCGTGCGGCGGGCGCTCGATCTGAATGCGGCAGCCCTCATTCTTGCGCACAACCACCCCTCCGGAGTGGCGGAGCCGAGTGCTGCCGATGAGCAAATGACGCAACGCCTGGTGGATGCCCTCGGCACCGTTGGCATTCGCGTCCTGGATCATTTTGTCATCGGGGAGGGGCGTCCCGTGAGCTTTGTTGAGCTCGGCCTGCTGTGAAATCAGGCCTCCAGAATGCTGCTGCCGAGGCTCTCCCGCAGTTTCTTCAGTGCGTTCTTCTCGAGCTGACGGATCCGCTCGGCTGAAACACCGTATTCATCGGCAAGCGTGTGCAGTGTCGCTTTGGGTTCATTCAACCAGCGCCGCTGGAGGATATCGCGGCTGCGGGCATCGAGTGCAGCAAGGGATTCGGCGAGTGCCTGCTCCTGCCAGCCTTCCCAGTCCTCTCCCTCAATTTCACGGGCGGGATCAGCGCTGTGGTCTTCCAGAAACGCAGCCGGTGCCCGGGCAACATGATCGTCCTCGTCGGCTTCGGGGACGGGGTCGAATCCGACATCCTGACCGGCAAGTCTTGATTCCATTTCCAGCACCGTTTCCGGTTTCACGCCGAGATCCGCGGCCACCGCTTCGACTTCCTCGCGGTTCATCCAACCCAGGCGTTTTTTCGCGCTGCGCAGGTTGAAAAAGAGCTTGCGCTGGGCCTTGGTGGTGGCCACTTTGACGATGCGCCAGTTGCGCAGGATGTACTCGTGAATCTCGGCGCGGATCCAGTGGACGGCAAAAGAGACCAGGCGCACGCCCACCTCGGGGTCGAAGCGCTTGACCGCTTTCATCAGCCCGATATTGCCTTCCTGGATGAGATCGGCAAGTGGTAATCCGTAACCGGAGTATCCCCGGGCCACATGCACGACAAAACGCAGATTGGAGAGCACCAGCCAGCGGGCCGCCTCAAGGTCATCATGGTCGCGATAGCGAATGGCAAGCGCCTGCTCCTCCTCGGCATCGAGTGCCGGGATGGCGTTGACTGCCTGGATGTAATGCTCCTCGCTACCCGCGCGAAGCGGCAGTCGACTGTAATCGGTGCTCACCAATGACGTGGCGGCTGACATGGAGCCCTCCCCGGTTCTCAGATGATTGAATTTTAACACGAAATCTTAGAGTGCAAGGAGAGGGGCGGAGTTCCGTTATTGCGGCTCGATGGCAGCCAGATGGCGACCTACAGCGACCCAGGCGCCGATCAGCCCGAGCAGGATCCCGCCGAGCAACAGGGTAAAGGTGCCGCCCACGCCCGGGCCGATCAGCCGGAAACCCGACCCATAAAGCGTCGTTAATTCTCGCGCGGGGCCGGCCAGCAGGGCCATGGTCAGCGCGAGGATGAGCGTTGCCAGGACGCCGCCGCTCACCCCATACCAAAGGCCTGTGTAGAGAAACGGTCGGCGCACGAAAGCATCCGTGCCACCAATGAGTTTGGTGATCTCGATTTCAGAGCGCCGGTTCTCAATATCAAGCCGAATGGTATTGCCGACGACCAGCACCACCGTGAGTCCAAGCAGCAGCCCGATCAGCACCGTGCCCCGATTGGCCAGTTGCAGCACCGCGGTGAGCCGCTGCAGCCAGACCCGGTCAACGCGAACCTGATCAACCCCGGCGAGGGCTTGTGTCCGAGTGATGAGCTGATCAGCGGCCAGCGTCCCAAGCGCGGCATTGAGCTCGGCGACAATTACCGCCGGGAAGGGGTTTTCATCCAGTAATGCCAGCGTCTCCTCCATGCCGGCATGCTGTTCGAACTCTGCCAGTGCGGCCTGCGGTGTAATGAGCTCGGTCGCGGTGACTTCATTGAAGCGCTGGATACGCTCAAGCAGATCGCGTTGGTTGTCCGGTGTCAGCCCGTCGGCGAGGAAAATGGAAGCGCGCGGATTGCCTTCCCAGCCGGCGGTTGCCGCCTCAAGGTTATCCATGAGCAAAAGAAAGCCGGTGGGCAGGGCAAGTGCGATGCCGATGACCGCGGTGGTCATAAAACTGGCGGCCGGCCGTCGCTTGAGCTGACCCAGTGATGTCACCGCTGAGCGGGCGTGCTGCCCGAACCATTGTTTAAGACGCTCGAGGGGTTTCATTGCACACGCCCCTCCACCAGGTGAATCCGGCGATGGCCGAGGGCCTCAATCAATGGAATGTCATGACTGGCAATAACGGTGGTCACACCCACCTGATTGAACTGCTCAAAAAGCGCCATGATCTCGCGCGACAGGGCCGGGTCAAGGTTGCCGGTTGGCTCATCGGCCAGCAGGATCGGCGGGCGGGTGACCACCGCACGGGCGATGCCGACGCGCTGCTGTTCACCGCCGGATAACGTGATCGGATAGGCCTTTTCGCGTTTCAGCAGTCCCACCTTGTCGAGCGCGGCGCGAACCCGTCGGCCGATATCCTGATAAGAGCGCCCGGCGATGACGAGTGGCAGGGCAACATTGTCGAAGACGGTGCGGTCATGTAACAGCCGATGGTCCTGGAAGATCACTCCGATATGCCGGCGCAGAAAAGGAATGCGACGCTTGGGTAAGCGGCCCAGATTGACACCGTTGATCACCACGCTGCCCTGGGTGGGGCGCTCGAGTAGCGGGATCATGCGCAGAAAGGTGCTCTTGCCCGCCCCGCTGGCGCCAGTGACAAAGACCATCTCGCCTTTGGCGATGTGGAGGTCGAGTCCGCGCAGTGCCTCATTGCCGCCGGGATAGCGCTTGTTCACGCCATCAAATCGGATCATGCCTGCTCGGACTCCCTGTTGGCCTGCTCCAGCAGGGCATCGACGAAGGCCTCGGCGTCGAACGGTCGCAGGTCTTCCACGCTCTCGCCAACCCCGATGTAGCGCACCGGGATGCCGAGCTTCTGCGCCATGGCAAAGATAACGCCGCCCTTGGCCGTGCCATCGAGCTTGGTCAGCACCAGGCCGGTGACATTAACGGCACTGCGAAACTGCTCGGCCTGGGCGAGCGCGTTCTGCCCGGTACCGGCGTCAAGGACGAGCAGGACCTCATGAGGGGCTGATTCATCCTGTTTGCCGAGCACTCGGGCGACTTTGCGCAGCTCCTCCATGAGATTGTCCTGGGTGTGCAGCCGTCCGGCCGTATCGGCAATGAGGATATCGGTGCCACGGGCAATCGCTGCCTGATGGGCGTCGTAAATGACCGAAGCCGAATCAGCACCGGTGGGCTGGCTGATCACCGGGGTGTCGGTACGCTCTCCCCAGGTCTGCAGCTGCTCAACGGCCGCGGCGCGGAAGGTGTCACCGGCGGCCAGAATGACTCGCTGACCTGCCTGTTGATAGTGGGCCGCCAGCTTGCCGATGGTCGTGGTTTTGCCAGCCCCATTGATGCCCACGGTCAGGATCACGAAAGGCTTGCTCTGTTCGGGAATGACCAGTGGCTCGGCGACCGGCTGCAGGATCGCGAGCATGTCCTCGCGCAGTGCCGCCTGCAGCGCGCTGGTGTCCGCCAGCTCGTTACGCTTTAAACGCCCGGTTAAATCATCGATGATGCGGGTCGTGGCTTCCATGCCCACATCGGCCATTAAAAGCAGCGTCTCAAGCTCCTCGAGCAGCTCGGCATCGATCTGCTTGCGGCCGAGGAAAAGCTGGCCGATACCGCTGCCGGTTTTCTGCAGCCCGCGGCGCAGGCGCCCGATCAGCCCGACGTTATTATCCTGGTCGCGGGTCTGGTGTTCTGACTCGGTGGGCTCGGCCGGTCGTTTACGGCGGAAGGGCAGCATGGAACTCTCGAGGTCCTGATCAAACAAAGATATCGTTATCCTAACACTCCCGTGTCAGGTCATCGTGTCAACCAAGAGGCTCAGCATGACAACCCGAAATGCAGTCTTTGCCCTCATTCCCGCGCTCATGGCGCTGCCCGCAGCCGCGCAGGCAGAAATGGGAGTGAGTGAATTCACCCTCGATAACGGCATGCAGGTGCTGGTCCGTCAGGATCATCGCGCGCCGGTTGTCGTCTCTCAGGTCTGGTATCGCGTCGGCTCCAGCTATGAGGGGCGCGGGCAGACCGGCATCTCCCATCTCTTTGAGCACATGATGTTCAAGGGAACCGAGCAGTATCCGGAAGGGGAGTTCAGTGACATTATCGCCCGCGAAGGCGGCCGGCTGAATGCCTTCACCGGCCGGGATTTTACCGCTTACTTTGAGATTCTCGCCGCTGACCGGCTGCCGATTGCACTCGAACTGGAAGCCGACCGCATGGCGAATCTGCAGTTGAGCGCCGAGGATCTGGCGACAGAGCGCGAGGTCGTCCTGGAGGAGCGGCGTCTGCGCACCGATGATCGCCCTGAGGGCCGCTTTGGCGAGCGATACTCGGCTGTCGCGCATCCGGGCACCGGTTATGCTCATCCGATTATCGGCTGGGCCGATGATGTGGCCGGTACACAGGTTGATGATCTGCAGAACTGGTATGAGCAGTGGTACACGCCGGCCAATGCCACGCTGGTGGTGGCCGGTGATGTTGAGCCGCAGGCCGTCTACGAGCTGGCGCAGAACTATTTTGGCGATATCGAAGGGGCAGCGGCGCCAGAGGTGCATGACCCGGAAGTCCTCTCACCCCCGGGTGAGCGGCGACTGATTTATCGGGATGAACAGACCCGGGTGCCGCAGCTGCGTATGGGATATGAAGTCCCATCCTTTGCCACGGCCGACTCTGCCCGCGATCCTTACGCGCTGCTGTTGCTTGCCACGGTGCTCGATGGTGGTGATGGGGCGCGGCTTGCCGAGGAGCTTGTGCGTGGCAGTCAGGTGGCGGCTGCCGCCGGTGCCGGGTACAACCCGATGACGCGTCTCGATGGCGAATTCTCGCTGTATGGTGTCCCGGGTGATGGCGATGTCGAGGCGGTTGAAGCGGCCCTGCGCGAGCAGATCAAGCGCGTGCAGGAGAATCCGGTCAGCGAAGAGGAGCTCGAGCGGGCGCGCAGCCAGCTGTTGGCTGATCATCTTTTTGAACTGGATTCGGTGTTCTATCAGGCCATGCAGCTTGGCATGCTGGAGACCACGGGCGCTGGTTGGGAGACACTGGCGGCGTTTGAAGAAAACATTCGGGCACTCACAGCCGCCGATCTGCAGGCCGCGGCGCAGCGTTATCTGCGCGCCGATCATCTGACGGTGGGCATCATGCTGCCGGCCGAGGCGGGAGACGAAGCATGAGGCGCGGGATACTGGCCTTGATGCTGCTGCTGATCACTCAAACAGGGGGAGCCATGGAAGCGGATATCCAGCAGTGGGAGACCGAGTCTGGCAGTACGGTACTTTTTGTCGAGAGGCACGAGCTGCCCATTGTTGATATTCGGATTGCCTTTGATGCCGGCAGTGCCCGAGATGGCGATCAGCCGGGGCTTGCGCGAATGACCAGCAATCTTTTGCTCGAGGGCACATCCAGTAAGGATGCCGGAGAGATCGCTCGGGAATTTGAGCGCTACGGCGCCCGGGTCTCGGCCGATAGCGGGCGTGATACCGGGGATGTGAGCCTGCGGGCGTTGAGTGAACCAGCGCGTCTCGATCCGGTCATCGGCACGTTGGCAACGGCCGTCGCCGAGGCAGACTTCCCGGCCGAAGCCGTCGAGCGGGTTCGTCGACAGATGCTGCTTGGCCTCGAGCAGGCCAAGTCTTCGGCTGCGGATTTGGCCGAACGGGCATTTACCAAAGCGATTTACGGTGATCATCCCTACGCCAGTGCGCCGGCCGGGACCATTGAATCGGTTGAGGCAATTGCCCGGGCCGACATCGAAGCCTTTCATGCCCGTCATTACACGGCCGCCAATGCCACGATAGCCATCGTCGGTGATCTTGATCGTGCCCGCGCCGAGGCCATTGCCAGCCGGTTGAGCGAGGCACTGCCGACGGGCGAGCCGCTCCCTCCGCTGCCGGAGGTCATGCTTCCTGAAGCGGCACAGACGGTGCGGGTGCCATTTGAAGCCGAGCAGACCCATGTCGTGATCGGCCAGCCTTCGGTGCGCCAGGGCGATGAGGCCTATTATCCGCTCTATCTCGGTAACCATATTCTTGGCGGTAATGGCTTGACCTCGCTGCTCGCCGAGCGCATGCGCGAGGAACGCGGACTTTCTTACAGCAGTTCATCGCGCATCAGCACCGGTGCCCGCCGTGGCCGTTTCCAAATGGCAACCCAGGTTCGCAATGACGCCCTGGAAGAGGCGCTCAGTGTGCTTCGCGGCAGTTTTACCGAGCTACGCGAGCAGGGGCCTGATGCCGAGCGGCTGGATGCCTCCAAGCGCAACATCACCGGTGGCTTCCCTCTGCAGCTCGACAGCAATCGTGATCTGCTCGGCTATGTCTCAAGCATTGGTTTCCATGGGCTTGATCATGATTACCTGACGCAGTTTGTCGGCCGGGTTGAAGATCTGACGGCCGAGGAAGTTCGCGAGGCGCTGCAACAGCACCTCGACCCGGAGCGGATGGTTACAGTCCTGGTCGGCCCGGCGGCAACCGTCAACGCCGTGGAATAACGCCTCGGTGCGCGGTGGCCTGCGGATTATCGGTGGGGAGTGGGGTGGTCGCCGCTTGAGCGTGCCCACAGCGCCAGGGCTCAGGCCCACCGCTGACCGCAATCGAGAAACGCTTTTCAACTGGCTGCAGGCAGATTGCTCAGGTGCCCGTGTGCTCGATTTGTTTGCCGGCACCGGGGCGCTCGGGATTGAGGCGCTGTCCAGAGGCGCGGCATCCGCGGTGTTTGTTGAGCGCTCAAGACCGATTGCGGCTTCACTAAAAGAGCGCATCGCGCTGCTCGGCGCTGAGTCCCGGGCAGACATTCAGTGCATGGATGCGCTTGCCTACTGCCGCTCAAACCCCGGGCCGTTTGATCTGATCTTCCTCGACCCGCCCTTTGGCAAGGATCTCCTGGTGCCGGCGCTTGAGTTGATTGGCGCCCAACCGATGCTGGCAGGGGGTGCCCGGGTGTATGTGGAAGCCCCTTTGCAGCCGGCGCCCCCGACGTTGCCCGAGTCCTGGTCTGTTATCCGCGAGAAAACCGCCGGTGCTGTCTGGTTCGCCCTGCTCGAGGATAGGCGCTAGCTGGAAATTCTGCGGCCGGGCTGGCATCTTCGCAGCGCAGGCTCTACTATGCTGCACTGCAACGAAAGGAGGGGGCATGCCAGTTACTGCCGTTTACCCAGGCACCTTTGATCCGCTGACCAATGGTCACAGTGATCTTGTAGAGCGCGCGGCCAAACTTTTCGATCGACTGATTGTGGGCGTGGCGGGTTATCCGAGCCCGAGCAAACATCCGGCGTTTGATCTCGATGAGCGAGTGGAATTGGCCCGGCATGTTCTAAAGCCTTACAGCAATGTTGAGGTTATCCCGTTCGAAACCCTGCTCGTTGAGTTCGTGGAAGCCCAGGGCGCCGGTGTAATCCTGCGTGGATTGCGCGCGGTCTCGGATTTTGAATACGAGTTCCAGCTTGCCAGCATGAACCGCCAGCTCGCTCCCCGGGTGGAGACCGTCTTTCTCACGCCGGCCGAGCAATACGCCTATATTTCATCAAGTCTGGTGAGAGAGGTCGCTGCTCTGCGCGGTGATGTCAGCCGCTTTGTGCACCCGGCGGTGCAGGAAGCCCTGCTCAAACGCTACGCAAAGCGCTAATAACCACCCTCGGGTGTGCCTTCGGGCACGGCCTCAGGCATTGCCTCGGGAACGGCCTCTGGCTGTGCTTCGGGCATGGCCTCCGGGGTGGCTTCGGGCATCGCCTCAGGAGCCGCCTGCGGCATGCCCTCCGGCATGGCTTCCGGCGTCGGGGACGGCGTCCGCCGGTCCACACCATCGCTTAGATCATTAACGATGGCATGCAATGAGGCCGCGCCAGTTACAGCAATCATCAGCGGTGCGGTGTAGACCACGGTCCGGGAGAGACGGCGCTTGAGGCGTTGGCGTGATTCGTTGTGATCCGACATCAAATCAAGTCCCTAGATGGCATGCCCGCGGACCATGAGATAGATGCCCACGCCGAGCAGGGTAACCTGGAATTCCAGACCACCCATGGGGTGAGTGGCTGAAGGCAGAAAATGCCATTGCCCCCAGTGGACCAGCAGAATGGCACCAATCAGGACGCTGCAGGCGGCGAGCGCGCTCAAGCGTGTGACCCATTCGCCAAGCCAGTAACCGGCCAGTAACCCGATTCCCGCGGCTATCTCGATGACTGCGATCAGACCTGCCAGCGGCAGCGGCAGGCTCACGGCCTCGGCAAAACCAGCGATGCCGGTCAGCCATTTCTCGGTGCCGTGATACAGAAAAACCGCGGCGAGAGGCGCGCGCAGCAACCAGTGCATGGATTGACCGAGCCGGTTGAGAAGCGGGTCATCGCTGTCAATCGGTGTATTCATGGCGGCAATGATAACGCACTGATTATTGGTTTTGCCTGATTCATGCGAGATTCTGATTGCGTGGAACACTGAGACCACGTATTGTCAAGCCCAGGTGTCGACTGAATGATCAGTCATACCCGGCAGCCCGAGGATCGGGCCGTCCGAAGAAAGGCAGCCGCCTTTCGCGATGTTAGACCTGTCGCGTTTATATCGAAGCGACAGCGATTGATGAGATTGACAGATGAAATCGATTTATGTGGGCAATCTGCCCTTTTCCGCCTCCGAGGACGAAGTCCGCGACCTGTTTGCCGCCCATGGCGATGTGAAAGAGGTTCGCATGATTTCTGATCGGGATACCGGTCGTCCTCGTGGTTTTGGCTTCGTTCGCATGGAGCCGGCCGAGGCGGATGCCGCCATTGAGGCCCTCAACGGCACTGAGATGGGTGGCCGTACGCTGCGCATTAACGAAGCGCAGGATCGCAAGCCTGCTGGCGGTGGTGGCCCGCGTCGTTCCTGGTAACGACAAACCTGCCCTTAAGAGGGCCCGGTGCCGGTAAGCTGGCACCGGGCCTTTCTTTTTATGCCACCCGGTAAATATCAAATCGGGTGCTGCGTCCCGAGAGCTGATAGCTCGGCCTGATCCCGCCCAGTGGCTCCGCCTGCTGGTGGCGCTTGACCACGACCCGTTCGCGCGCAACTTCCAGAGCTGCTGTCAGCAGGGCATCGGCGTCATTCTGCTCTCCCAGCAGGCTCTGCAGCATGGCGAGCTCTTTGCCAGCGGCCGCGCGACGTCTGCCGGCGTACATCGGGTCGAGATAGACCACATCGGCTCCGGCCTCAGGGCCTTTGGCGATCAGCCATTCCCGACTGTCATCCCCAATTAATGCCATGCGTGCCACGGTTTCAGCATGCCCGGCCGCCATGGCCCGTTGCAGCCCATCAATAAGCAGTTCGCGCACAACCTCAGAGCGCTCGATCAGGGTGACGCAGGCTCCCAGACTCGCCAGCATGAAGGCATCGCGTCCCAGCCCGGCGGTGGCATCGACAATATGCCGCGGCTTGCCTGTCTGCAGGCCGCAGGCGCGGGCCAGCCGTTCGCGTTGCTGCCCGGCCCTGGCCACCCGGTAACCCTGACGTCCACTGACAAAATCGACCTGCATGGACATCGCTGGCGGGCCTTTCTGCCGCAGCCACAGACCGCTTTGCTGGCAGTACTCCAGATAGAGTTGCGGGTCGGGTGTTTGTGAGGTTTTGTCGCAGTGCCGTATGATCGCAGTCACCATTATCGCCAGGAGGCGGAGCGCCATGACGGAAAACAAGGATACCTCAGCTGCGGTCGTTGATCCGCAGGAACTGACCCGTTCGTTAGCGGAGATCGCCGGTCGCAGTCAGCAGTTGGTCAAGGATTTTGTTGCCCGGCAGGAGTCCGGCCAGCAGATTTCCATGGACGATGCCCTGCATATGAGCAAGCTGTTCCAGGATCTCTACGCCCGGTTGATGGCCGATCCGATGCAGCTGGTACAGGCGCAGATGGCGTTCTGGCAGGACTACATGTCGCTCATGCAAAACCAGACCCTGCGCATGATGGGGGTTGAGAGCGAACCGGTCCGTCAGCCCGAGAAAAGCGACAAGCGCTTTGCCCATGCAGGCTGGGAGGACAACCCGTTCTTTGATTTCGTCAAACAGTCCTATCTGCTGACGGCCGATTACCTGCATCACACCATTGATAACGTCGAGGGGCTTGATGAGAAGACCCGGCGGAAAATCGATTTCTACACCCGGCAGTTCATCAGCGCGACCTCGCCGACCAACTTCCTTGCCACCAACCCGGAAGTCCTCGAGAAGACGATTGAAACGCGCGGACAGAACCTGCTTGATGGCCTGAACAAGCTGCTCGAGGACCTGGAGCGGGGCAATGGCACGCTGCGGATCCGCCAGACGCATCCCGAAGCCTTTGAGGTGGGTAAGGATCTCGCGGTCACTCCGGGCAAGGTCATCTACCAGAATGATCTCATGCAGCTGATCCAGTACTCGCCTGTCACCGATAAGGTGGCGCGGCGGCCGATTCTCTTTGTCCCGCCCTGGATCAACAAGTACTACATCCTCGATCTCAAGCCGAAGAACTCATTGGTGAAATGGCTGCTCGAACAGGGCTTTACCGTTTTTGTCATCTCCTGGTGCAACCCGGATGCCGAGCTGGCCGAGAAGCAGTTCGAGGACTACATGAAAGAAGGCCCGGTGGCCGCGCTGGATGCCGTCGAGCAGGCGGTCGGCGAGCGTGACGTCAATATGGTCGGGTATTGTCTTGGCGGCACACTGCTCGCCTCCACACTGGCGTGGATGGCCGAGCGCGGAGAGACCGGGGTGAACAGCGCGACTTTCCTTACGACGCTGCTCGATTTTGAGAGCCCCGGCGAGCTTGAGGTCTTCATTGATGATGAGCAGCTTGCAGGGCTTGAGCGGCAGATGAACGATCGCGGCTATCTGGCCGGCCACCAAATGGCCGCGACCATGTCGAGCCTGCGCTCCAACGACCTTATCTGGTCGTTTTTCGTCAACAACTATCTCAAGGGCGAGGATCCCTTTCCCTTTGATCTGCTGTTCTGGAACCAGGATTCCACCAACATGCCGGCGCGCATGCATGCTTTTTATCTGCGCAACATGTATCTGGAGAATCGCCTGCGCGAGCCCGGCGGCATTACCCTCGATGGCGTGGATATCGACCTCTCCAAGGTCAAGGTGCCGGCCTATTTTGTCTCGGCCAAGGAAGACCACATCGCGCCCTGGCATGCCTGTTACAAGGGCTCGCAGCTACTCGGCGGCAAGACACGGTTTGTCCTGGGTGGATCGGGGCATATCGCCGGTGTCATCAATCCGCCGGAGAAACAGAAATACGGCTATTGGCTCAACAGCCGCAAGAACAAGGATCCGGATGCCTGGTTTGAAGGGGCCAAGCAGCATGAAGGCTCCTGGTGGCTTGATTGGGTGAAATGGCTTGAGCCTCAGCGCGGCGGTGAAGTGCCGGCGCGGGAGCCGGGCAGCGGCAAGTTGAAGCCGATTGAGGATGCTCCCGGGCATTACGTGCTGGAGAAATCCGATGGTTGATGCCGCCCCGCGCATCGGCATCATCATGGGTTCGCGCTCCGACTGGGAGACGATGGCGCATGCCGATACGGTGCTCAAGGAGTTTCAGGTGCCGCATGAGTGCCATATCGTCTCCGCGCATCGAACGCCTGAGCGTATGAATGAATACGCCGCCACGGCGAGAGAGCGTGGGTTGCGGGCCATTATTGCCGGGGCCGGTGGGGCTGCGCATCTGCCGGGGATGGTGGCGGCACAGACAACACTGCCTGTGCTCGGTGTGCCGGTGCAGAGTCGGGCGCTGAAAGGGCTCGATTCCTTGCTCTCGATTGTGCAGATGCCGGCCGGTGTCCCGGTGGCCACCTTTGCCATTGGTGAGGCCGGCGCGCGCAACGCCGCACTGTTTGCCGTATCGCTGCTTGCCAATGAGGATGAGGAACTCGCTCAGCGTCTCAGCGCCTTCCGTGAGTCGCAGGCGCAGAAGGTGATCGAGGACGAATTACCGTGACCAACCCCATTTTGCCGGGAGCCGTGATCGGCGTGCTCGGCAGCGGTCAGCTCGGCCGCATGCTGGCGCAATCAGCACGACAGATGGGCTATCGAATTCACACGCTTTCTCCGGATTCGGGGACACCCACCGGGCAGATTGCCGATCGTGAAATCGTGGCTGAGTACGAAGACCTCGATGCCATTGATGCCTTCGCCCGCGACGTCGATGTGGTCACTTTTGAATTTGAAAATGTCTCCTCGGCTGCTGCTGAGGCTGCCGCCCGCCATGCGCCGGTCCGCCCGCGGGGCGAGGTTTTGCATATCGCACAGAATCGCGCTCGTGAGAAAGCCGCGCTCGCCAAAGCGGGTCTGCCGACCGCCCCCTTTGAGGCCGTGGCAGCGTTATCGCAGCTGCCAGCCGCCCTTGAGCGCATTGGCACACCGGCGATTCTGAAAACCGCGGGTTTTGGCTATGACGGCAAGGGCCAGGTGCGCATTGAAGCCGGTGATGACCCGGCAGTGGCCTGGCAGGCGATCGGCGAGGGGCCGGCGGTGCTCGAGGGCGTCGTTGATTTTGCCGCTGAGCTTTCCATCGTCGCGGCACGTGGCGTTGATGGGGATATGGTTGATTTCGGGCTGATTGAGAATCGTCATGCCCATCATATTCTTGACCTCTCAATCGCTGATATGCCGCTTTCGTCGCAGCAGCAGGCCGATGCGCGTGAGATCGCCCGGACAGTGATGACGGCGCTCGATGTGGTGGGTGTGCTTTGTATTGAGCTTTTCCTCACCCGCTCGGGGCAATTGCTGGTCAATGAGATCGCGCCACGGCCGCATAACTCCGGGCATCTGACGATAGAGGCCTGCCCGAGTAGTCAATTTGATCAACAATTGCGTGCGGTCTGCGGGCTGCCGCTGGGTGACTCCGCACGTAAAGCGCCCGTGGCGATGGTCAATCTGCTTGGTGATCTCTGGTCCGAGCGGCCACCGAATTGGGCCGCCGCGCTGCGTGATCCTGGCGTGAATCTTCACCTCTACGGCAAGGCCAGTGCTCGTCCCGGGCGCAAAATGGGCCATATCACAGCCTTCGGTGAGGATCGTGATGACGCCGCTAAGCGGGCTCAAGCCGCCCGTTCCGCACTCCTTCGCTGAAATCAAGGAAACAACAAACTCCCCATGTGGTTCCGCAATCTTTGTGTCTATCAACTGGCTGATCATTTTTCGCTCGATGCCGAGTCGCTTGAACAACGTCTGCAAGAGGGTGTTTTCCACCCGGTTGGCTCGCATGACCCCGAGACCCGTGGCTGGGTGCCGCCGCTGCAGCCTGATGGCGAGCAGCTCGTGCACACAGCCGGGCAGTGCATGATGGTCTGCCTGCAGACCGAGACGCGGGTGCTGCCACCGGCCGTTGTGCGCGAGCAGGTAGAGGAGCGGATTGCTGAGCGCGAAACCGCGATGGGCCGGCCAATGGGGCGTCGCGAGAAGACGCGGCTCAAGGAAGAGGTCACCATGGATCTGTTGCCACGGGCATTCACCCGCAGCAAGAGAGCCTATGGCTATATTGACCTTGCCGGGCGTTGGTTGGTGGTTGATGCCGGCAGCTGGCGGGAGGCGGAGATGTTCACCGAAGATCTGCGGGCTTTGTTGGGCACGCTGCCCATTCGCCCGATGCAGACCGATAGCGCGCCGCAGCAGGTGATGACCGACTGGCTCGCCAATGATCGTTTTCCCAGTGATCTCGAGCCCGGAGAAGAAGCGGTTTTCGATGATCCGCGTACCGAAGGAGCCGAGATACGCTGCAAGCGCCAGGACCTGAGAACGCCGGAGATGCGCGCGCATATCAAGGCGGGCAAGCGACTGCGGCGGCTTGCCTTTACCTGGGATGGCCGACTGGCGGGTGTCCTTGATGCCGATTTATCGATCAAGCGGCTTAAGTTTACGGATCTGGTGCAGAGTGATGCCGATGATCGTGAGGCCGAATCGGCCGCGGAGCGCTTTGATGCCGATTTTGTCATCATGACCAGCGAGCTCGGTCGGTTCCTGCCGCGGCTGATGGCCTGGTTTGACTGAGTAGACATTCAGGCAAAAAAAAGCCGGCGATGCTGCCGGCCAAGAGGAGGAGAGTCGATCGAGGGCTTTCGCCCTTAAGTTGCTGCAAATGATAAGAATTCCTGATTGACGACGGAAGAGCCCGGGCGGATGACCGCCTGTGCCTGGGCGGCACAAGTTTGTATGCTCTTTTGTAATAAAGATAAAGCAAAAAATTCCTTTTAATATCTAAGGAGTGATTTAGTCTGGGCGCCACAGTTCACCAATCCGGAGACATGATTATGCAGTTTCGCCATCTTCTTCTCGGTCTGATTGCCGGTGTGGCGTTGTCAGTTTCAGGACTGACAATCGCGGGGCCCGCAGTAACGCCCCTGGTTGGCAGTGATTGGCTTGCTCAGCACTTGGGTGATGATGATCTGGTGGTTATTGATGTCCGCTCAGGCATCGACGGTACGGATGCAGACGGCTTCGCCGCCGGTCATATCCCCGGGGCCGTTTATTCAAGCTATACCGCCGCCGGTTGGCGGGTTGCCGAGGGCAATGTCCCAGGGAAGCTGCCTGATGTCGCGCGCCTGGAGGCGCTCATCGGTGGTCTCGGTGTTGATAACGACGATACCGTTGTCATCGTGCCGGCGGGCGTGAGCTCCACGGATTTTGGCAGTGCCGCGCGCGTTTACTGGACGTTCAAGTATCTCGGCCATGACGATGTGGCTATTCTCAATGGCGGTTATCGCGCCTGGGTCGAGTCCGGCGGTGCGGTCGAGGCCGGCGCGGTTAATCCGACACCGGCTTCATTTACTGCGCAGCCTCAGCCGTCCCTGCTGGCGGATACTAATGATGTCGAGGCGGCGGTTGCCTCCGGTGCCCAGCTGGTCGATGCCCGCCCGGCCAACCAGTATCGTGGCGATGCAAAACATCCGGCAGCGCTCGCGGCGGGCACCATCCCGGGTGCCGCCAGTCTTGAGGAGCGCCTGCTGGTGGAAGACGGTAGCGCCTACTTCCTCGATGCCGCGGAGGTCAATCAGTTGATCGAGACGGCGGGCATTCGGGATGACGGACCGGCGATCTCCTTCTGCAATACCGGGCATTGGGCAGCAACGGCGTGGTTTGCACTCTCCGAGGTTGCCGGCATTGAGACCGCACTCTACGACGGCTCGATGACCGAGTGGACACAGGATCCTTCGCGCTCGCTGGTCCAGGGGCAGCAGGCGCTCAGTGAGCTTTTGAACTGATGCAAAGGGCGCTCAATGACCACGCTGGCTGAAGCCATCCATGAGGAGACCCAAAGCGATGCCGGGCAGCGCCCCGGCATCGATCGTTTCGTTCTCGCTGCAGCGGGGATCGCCGCGCTCATCATCGGCTTGATGGTCTGGCAGATCGGTTCGGCCAGACTGTTCTGGCTTTATCTCATTGGAGCGGGGCTGGGTGTCTCGCTCTATCACGCCGCCTTTGGCTTTACCGCCGGCTGGCGCAATTTCATCGTCCGCCGCCGCAGTCGCGGCCTGCGCGCGCAATTGTTGCTCCTGGCCGTGGCATCGGTGCTGTTCATCCCGATTATCGCCGGTGGTCATGCAAACGGCGCGATCGCGCCCGTGGGTGGCTATATTCTTCTGGGCAGTTTTCTCTTCGGCCTTGGGATGCAGCTGGGGGGCGGTTGCGGATCAGGCACCCTTTTCACAGTCGGTGCAGGTAATCGGCGCATGTTGATTACGCTGATTGCTTTTATCAGCGGCTCGGTACTCGGGACGCTCCACCTGCCCTGGTGGTTGGACGGCCCGGGCCTGGGGCCCGTTGATCTCTCGCTGGCGCTCGACCCGCTGGGCGCGGTGATTTTTCAGTTAAGCCTGCTGGCTGCTCTGGGCTGGACCATTCGCGAGGTGGAGCGCGATCGCTATGGCCAGATCGAGCCCCTCTCTCTGAAACCACAAGGCGCAATCGGGTCCACGTTGCTCACCGGTCAATGGCCGCTTTTATGGGGTGTGATCGGGCTTGCCGTATTCAGTCTGCTCACGTTGCTCGTCTCAGGGTCGCCCTGGGGTATCACCTTCGCTTTTGCGGTCTGGGGGGCAAAGCTGCTCGCGGCCATCGGCATTGATATGTCGCAGTTTACTTACTGGAGCTGGCCGTACCCGGCGCAGGTTCTGGAGCGCAGCGTCCTCACCGATGTCACCTCGGTGATGGCGCTTGGTCTGCTCTTTGGGGCAATGATGGCGTCCGGGCTTGCCGGGCGCTTTAATGCCGGCAGCCAGAACCGCTTGGGTATCAGCAATGTCAGCGCTGCGATTATCGGCGGATTGTGCATGGGCTACGGGGCGCGGCTCGCATTCGGCTGCAATATCGGTGCGTTTTTCAGCGGTATCGCCACCGGCAGCCTGCATGGCTGGCTGTGGTTTGTTTTCGGCTTCTTTGGCTCGGTGGTCGGCGTTGCCCTGCGTCCACGCTTCGGGATGAGTAATTGATGAGTGAGCCGCGCCCCCCTTACAGCAGGGTCGCGCTGGTGGTCACCCTGGCCGCCATCGTGGCGCTGGTGGTGCTTGACTATTTAGGATCGCTGCCCGGATGAGGCGCGCATTGCCGCGATCAGCAAAGCAATGCC
>CAJXNJ010000013.1 GCA_913057145.1 uncultured Ectothiorhodospiraceae bacterium | reverse complement strand
ACTCTCTCGTTGCTGATTGGCAAATAGTGGCGCGTATTTTTCCACAGACGGGCGTTGGAAAACAGTCGCTTGGCATTACACCGGTGTCAAATCAGAACAGGACTTGCGCCAGATCAGCTCCGCCATTCAACCGGATAACCCTCGATAACCTGCAACAAAGCCTGAATGTCAGGAACCCTCGATAACTGGGGTTGACCGAGCGAAGAGAGGGACGCTGTTGTGCACGGCGCGCACTGGAATCTAATCGACTGACGGCCCCGGCCAGGGAGGGCCGGGGAGGCAGTTTTGGGCGAACAACGTCACGTTTTTGTATTCGGCCTGGATGACTTTCACCGCCATGAGCTCGCCACCATTGCCGGTGGTGAGCGCATCGCCTTTCATCAATTACTCGAGCACGACGAGGCGATTCACCCGGAGCGCTTCCCGGTGGATGCCATGCTTGCGCGCAGTGAGGAGATTCTTGATGCCTTCCCGGGTGCCGTCGATGCGGTGTGCACCTACTGGGATTTCCCGACCAGTACGCTCGTCCCGCTGATTCGCGCGCATTTCGGTCTGCCGGGGGCGGATCTGAACGCCGTACTCAAGCTGGAGCATAAATACTGGGCCCGGCTTGAGCAGCAGAAAGTGGTGCCGGAGATGATTCCGCGTTTTGCCGCTATCGACCCGTTTGCCAAGAATCCCGCCGCTGATTTGTCACTGGATTATCCCTTCTGGATCAAACCCATTAAGGCGCACTCCTCGTATCTGGGGTTTCGCATCGAAAACGCCGCCGATCTGGAATCCGCGCTGGCGGCCATTCGAGGGGGTATTGAGCAATTTGCCAAGCCATTCAACCAGATTCTCGAGCATGCTCAGCTGCCTGAGCCTATTGCCGAGATTGACGGTTTTCACTGCATCGCCGAGGAGATCATCAGTGCCGGTGCGCAGTGCACGCTCGAGGGTTATGCCCACAAAGGCGAGGTCGAGATCTATGGCATTGTCGATTCGGTCCGAGGCGGGCGTCACCGCAGCAGTTTTACGCGCTATCAGTACCCAAGCAGTCTGCCGCGCTCGGTGCAGGCGCGCATGACCGAGGCCGCCGTTCGGGTTATCAAACAGGCCGGTTACGAAGAGGCGCCCTTTAATATTGAATTTTTCTGGGATCGCAAACGCGATGTCATTACGCTGCTTGAAGCCAATGCACGCTGCTCAAAATCCCACTCGCCGCTTTTTCATCGGGTGGATGGCGCTTCAAATCTTCAGGTCATGGTGCGCCTGGGCCTCGGTGAAGCCCCGGATTTTCCTCATCGGCAGGGGGATTCGCAGGTGGCGGCGAAATTCATGTTGCGGGTCTACCGCCCCGGGCGTGTCATCCGGGTGCCCACCAACGAGGATATCGAGCGGCTCTATGCGCGCTTCCCGGAGGCAAGACTGCGGGTCCTTGTCCATGAGGGCCAGGACCTGACAACGCTGCGATTTCAGGATAGCTACAGCTATGAGCTCGCCGAGCTATTCCTTGGCGGACTGAGCCAGCCCGACATGCTCTCGCGTTATCGGGAAGCACTGGAGATTCTTGATTTTCAGGTCAGTGAACCATCCTCAAGCAGCGGCCGGGCGGCTTTCCAGAAACGGAAAAAGCCATGGGTGGCAGCGGGCCAGAGTTGAACATCCCAATCCCTGGGGACGGGCTGGAGGGTGATGCCCGCCTCGGCAAGCTGGGGCATGAGCGCGTTGATTGCATCCTTGCCCGGGCCCGTGGGTATCCAGGGGGTGAGCAGGGTCGTGATCCCCGCGCTGGCAATGGCTGTGCATAGCGCTGTGGCATCTGCATTCTGGCGGTAGTGAAAGGGCGCGCTTTGCTCAGTCGCCGTATTCCGCGCAAGGGCATCGGCAAGGCCCGCTCGGGCGAATGCTTCTGCCGCCTGGCTCACGGGGCTGTCGCTGCGCCAGTCGGTCGTCTGGATGGCCGTGACAAACGGCCAGGGGTCATCGCCGAAAATCGCCTCCGGTGTCAGGTCATCTTCGGTGATTAAAAGTCCGGTTTGATTATCCCGCCGCCAGGGGGTCGCAGCGGGGGCGTCTTGAAGCGGGGGTTTTTCCAATGACGCCGGGAGGTCTGCCTTGTCAGCAAGACCATTGGCTCGCGGGAATCGGCCCTGGGTGAATCGGGTGATGTTATCGGGACGGGCCAGATAGGCCTTGCCCTGGGTATGCAGGCCGGCGACCCAGCGCCAGGAGAGCGTATTGGAGGCCGGATCACCATCAAGGAGATGCCGGAGGAAAAAATCCGCGCCAAGCGCCCAGGGCAGCTCAAGCGTGAAGACCCAGATGCTCGCAAACCACATGCGCGCATGATTGTGCAGATAGCCATGCGTGATGAGCTCATCCACCCAGCCATCAAAGCACGCAATCCCGGTCTGCGCGCTGAGGGCCTGTTCCAGACGCATGGCAAGATGACGGTCCTTGGCCATGGCTTCGCGATCCTTGCGGCATTGCTGCTGATACTCAGGCCAATGCACCGGGCGGCGTTCGAGATAACCCTTCCAGTAGCTGCGCCAGCAGACCTCCTGAATATATTTCTCCGCAGCTTCAAGGCCGTGGTTTGCCATCACCTGAGCAACCACCTCCTGCTCGCTGATCAACCGATGTCTCAGCCATGGAGAGAGTACCGAGACCGCGTTGTCCCCGGCCGGTCCAAAATCATGATTGCGCCAGTCGGTATACCGCTCGCCTGCGTGCGGCAGGAAGGCCTGCAATCGTGCGAGCGCGGCTTCGCGCGTTGCGGCAACATCGGGTAAGTCGTTGAAAACACTCATGCGGTTACTCCCGGCGTTTCGGCGCGAAGCAGTCGATGTTTGCACTCACTTCCGCCCTGATAATCACCAATAACGCCATCGGCTCGAATGACCCGGTGACAGGGCAGGATGACGGGCAGCGGATTGGCCGCTACGGCACTGGCGACGGCACGGATCGCCCGCGGTCTACCGACTCGATGGGCGAGTTCGCGATAACTGATCCGCTCACCCTGACACAGGGTGGCCAGCGCACGCCAGACGCTGCGCTGGAATTCTGTTCCACCGAGTAGGATGGTGAGTCGACCAGGCGTCGTACCCCAGGGCGCGGGCAGCGGCTCTGTTCGCAAGGTTTCTGGGTCGGTGCGGATGAACCTCGCCGAGACCAGGGCTTCTTTCGTGCCTGAGAGGCTCAGTACCCCCCAGACACCCCGCCAGAGCGCCTCATGCGTGATTACGGCACCGCTTTGAACCTTGATGGCCGGATGAAAGTCCATTCCCAGGCTGCTCCGTGAGTCTCAGGCACGTTATGCTAGTGCTCTGAAGAGATTTGGGTGAAACGACAACAGGGAGACCCACATGGTCGATAATGCAAAACCCTGGGCTGATTCCATGCCCGAGGCGCAATTCAAGCTCATGCATGACATTCTGGCTGCCCCCAGCCCCATCGGCCTGGAAGCGGCGATGACACAGGGTGTCCTAAAACCCTATTTCGAGCAATTCGCGCCGTCTCATTGGGGTGTGCAGACGTTCAAGGGACATGCCGGCATCGTGCTGGATACCCACCCGGGGCGGGATGATCTTTTCACGGTCATGGTGATCGGCCATGCCGATAAGATTCGCATGCAGGTCCGCTCCATCGGTGAGGACGGTAAGGTGTGGATCAACAGTGACTCCTTCCTGCCCACCACGCTGATCGGCCATGAGGTGAGTGTCTTCAGTGAAGACCCGAGCGCGCCGGGGCAGTATCGGCGTCTCGATGGCGGGACGGTTGAGGCCCTCGGTGCCATTCATTTCGCCGACCCCAAACTCCGCTCGGGCGATAAGGGTGTGCGCAAAGAGCAGCTCTATCTCGAGTTGCATATCCACGGCAAAGACAAGAAAAAACAGATCGAGGCGCTGGGTATCCGTCCTGGTGACAGCATCCTCATGAATCGCCCGATCAAGCCGGGATTCGGGCCTGATACCTTCTATGGGGCCTATCTTGATAACGGGCTTGGCTGCTTTGTTGCCGCCGAGTCGGCACGGCTTGTTGCTGAGGCCGGTGGAGCCAAGAATGTGCGCATGCTCTTTGCGGCGGCCACCTATGAGGAAATCGGGCGCTTCGGCTCACGGGTTTTGGTCAGCGAAATGCGCCCGGACGCCATCATCGGTGTGGATGTCAATCACGATTACGCAGCCGCCCCCGGCATTGGCGATCGGCGTATGGCGCCGATAGAAATGGGCAAGGGATTCACCATGAGCGTCGGCTCAATTGTCAGTGAGCAGCTCAATCGGCGTATTGAGACCGTGGCCTCGCAGAAGGGCATTCCGATGCAGCGTGATGTGGTTGGCGCTGATACCGGCACGGACGGTATGGCCGGTGTCCTTGGCAACGTCGATTGCGCGGCCACCTCGGTGGGCATGCCCGTTCGCAATATGCACACCATCTCCGAGAGTGCCTGCACGCGCGATGTGCTGGCCTGCACCCACGCGGTGGCAGAGACGCTGCTGGCGCTGGATGCGGAGGAGGCCAGCACGGGGGCGCTTGCAGCGGATTTCTGCAATAACCACCCCCGGCTTGACCAGGCAAGCGGCCTGGCTCATCAGGGGCTGCCAGCTTCCGAAGACTAGGCTCTCTCCGCAATCAATGGGCAGGTGTCGTTGATGCCTGCCCGTTGCTTTCATTCTCCCCGGTGAGTGCCGAGACGTGCTCATCGAGCCACAATACCCGATCAGCCCGGGCCTGCAGATCGGTGGCCACGCCGGTACTGAATACGGCGAGCTCCAGGCCCTTGCCGGCCTCGGTGAGGTGTTCAACGGCATCAAGCAGATCCACATCCCCTGAGGAGAGGACGAGACTGTCGTAATGTTCCCGATGAACCAGCGCCAGCGTGGCGAGCCCAACATCAACGCCCATCTGCCTCTGGTTGAAGAGGCGATGCTGGCCGTTGCCATGCGGGCATTGCACGTCCACCTTGGCGCCACAATCGGCACACCAGGCATTGCGTACCCGCTCGCTTTTCAGTCCGTAGAGTTTGACGATCAGGTTGGGGCCATGGGGCAGGGCAGTCTGCAGCCAGTTGTGGAAGCGATCACGGCCTTCGTTGGGTTCATCCTGCGCGGAGTTGAGAAAATAACCCCGCCACAGTGGCCCGAGCTCGCGTTCAATCAGGGCTCTCAGGCGCAGATAGTCGATGCGCCGATGCGCACCGAGCAGTGCCAGGTTATTCGCGTGAATATAGCTTGCATCAATCAACCAGAGTCTTCGCATAAAAATCTCATAAGAACCGTTAAAACGCACAGGGTACCCGAATGCTGAATGTTGAGCATTTCCTAAGCCTTGGCGCCGCGCTTTTAATCGGTGCAGTCGTGGGGCTCGAGCGTGGTTGGCGCATGCGCGAAGCGGCCGAGGGTGAACGGGTTGCCGGTATCCGCACATTCACGCTGATCGCGCTTGCCGGCGGGGTCGCCGGTATTCTCGTCGAGCCGCTGCACTTCAGTGTGGTGCCGATTACGCTTGCCGGGGTGCTGGGGTTGCTCCTGCTTGGCTACCGTCGTCTGACAGCACAGTCGGGAGACTTCGGGATTACCACCGAGATCGCCGGTGTCGTGACGTTTCTCCTTGCCGTACTGGCGAACCTGGGCGAGCCGCTGCTTGCCATGGCAGGCGGCGTGGTGATGGCTGTGCTGCTCGGGTTCAAGCCGCGATTGCATGCGGCCCTGCGGGCGCTGGATGGCCCGGAATTGCGGGCGGTTCTGCAACTGGCATTGATTACGGCCGTGGTGCTGCCACTGCTGCCCAACGAGGGTTTTGGCCCCTGGCAGGTACTCAACCCCCATCAGCTCTGGTTGATGGTCATTCTGATCAGCAGTATCGGCTTTGCCGGGCATTTTGCCGTCCGCCTGATCGGGGCTGACCGTGGCATTCTGGTGACCGGGCTTTTTGCCGGCATTGCCTCATCCACTGCGCTGACCCTGACGCTATCCAAAGCGGCCCGTCACGAGACCGCCTACAGCCGGCTTTTCGCAGCGGCCATCCTGCTCGCAAGCACAACCATGTTCCCGCGGCTTCTGGTGCTTGTGGCCGTGGTGGCCCCGAAGCTCCTGGATTCGCTCTGGCTGCCGGTTCTCGGTATCACCCTGCTCGGGATCATTGGTAGTCTCTGGCTTGCCTTTGTCGGCGCGGGCGATGATGAAGCGCGCAGCCAGGTACAGACGCCCATGCAAAAGCCGCTTGATCTGCTATCGGCGCTTCGATTTGGATTGCTGCTCGTGGCTGTGATGCTGGCGGCAAAGGCCTTGGAGGTCTATCTCGGGGATACCGGTATCTATCTTGTTGCACTGGTATCCGGGCTGACCGATGTCGATGCGATTACACTCTCACTCGGTCGGATGAGCCAGGATGATCTTGCTGCGGCCGTTGCCAGTCAGGGTATTCTGCTCGCGGCGCTGGCGAATACGGCGGTTAAATGGGGTTTGTGTGTCATGATCGCCAGAGGCCGCATGGCCGCCTTTGCCAGTGCCGGATTTGGTGGGATGATGATCGGTGGTGGCCTATGGGCGTTGTGGAATTGGCTGTAGACCGGTCACGAAGGGGTAGGGTTTGATTAAGCAGATAGTATTGACGGCGCTTGTGACGCTGGCGGTTGTCCTGATCGTACAGGCAAGACGACGGGCCGGGCGGGTCAGCAAGGATACCCAGGCCAGTAATGCAGTCTCAGCGCAGGCGATCGCCGGTTGGGCGCTGCTTGCGGTGATGTTGGCCGCGGCCATTGGCGCGGCCTTTTTGCATAACGGCTGATTCAGGCTGAGCGGCGTTGCTGATAGCGGGCAATCAGCTCCGCCATGCGGTCGCGGTCGTAATCGCGTAAACCGCTCACCACCATTTGTTTCGTGCAATGGCCGATTCGCTCGCCGGCCTGCAGGATGACAAAGTCAAAGCGGGCATCGCCGCGCTTACCCTCCACCTTGAGTGCCGAGTCCTCAAGCTGCAGTGAGACATCCGGTTGCGGTGGCTGCAGCAGCTGAATCTGCATGCTGTCATAGACCACAAAGGGCCGGTCCGGGTTGAACATCACCCCATGGGCTTCGAGCAGCGGGTCGAGCAGATCGGGAAAGGTCTGCCCCGAGCAGGCGACATAAGCCCTGACCAGGGCCAGTCTCCCGGCAGGGGTTGTCTCAAGCGCATCCTGCATGGTGACGCTCACGTACTCCCGATCGCCTTCCCCGCAAATGGAGAAGGCCGGGCCGGGGTTTTCAGGAAACGACAGGGGTGCCTCGGCCCGCAGCATGCCCTTGAAGGTGAGTTCAATCTCCCTGGCAAGCCCATAGTGGCCGATAATCAGCGCAAATAGCAGATCTCCCGGGACACAGAAACGCGGTGCATCGGCATCATGCAGCGGGTTGTGATCACCGGCGATGGCTTTGGCAAAGCGACTCCCCTGATCAGCGCTCACCGAACAGGTGGCGCCGTCTGATTGATGGAAGTCGCTGAGGAAGTCGTTGAAAGCGTCCGTGCGTTGGCTACCCATTCAGATCAGCCACGACCGGCCGCGGCGTCGATCCAGGCACTGACCTGAGATTCGGAAACAACGGCTTTGCCTGCCTTGAGCTGCTCGGTGAGCGTCCTGGCATCGGCGGCAGCCAGATCAGCCACATGAACAATGCCCAACCCGGCAAGGCGCTTCTGCATGGCAGGCCCGATGCCCTTGATTGCGGTTAAATCCTCGCTGCCACCGGTGGCCTGATTGACTTCAGGCGCGGGCGCTGCCGGTTCTTTTTGCTGCGCTGGTGGCGCGCTGGGTGCCGCAGGCGCAGATTCTGCCGGTGCCTCGGTCTGCTCCGCATTGCGGTTGCGGCCCGGCACCCACCAGAGAGCAAGATCCATCCATCGACGCATCAAATCATTCCACATGGTCATTTGCCTCCCTTATGGCTCAACTCCCAGGACCTCTAGGGTATCACTGTCCGGATGACCGTCCGGTGTAATACCGACGGATTGCTGAAACGCTCTCAGCGCCGCGCGTGTCATCGGCCCGATCCGCCCATCCACGACACCGGCATCATACCCGCGCGCGTTGAGATTCTCCTGCACCTTTTCAATGGTCGCGATACGAAGTGCGGGTTCCTGTGGCGGCGGGTTGCTCAGCCCGGGCGCACCGATGAGTTGATCGGCCAACAGGCCAACGGAGAGCGCATAGAATCTTGAGGGGTTCCAGCGCATGATGACATTGAAGTTCTCGTAGACGAGAAAAGCCGGCCCATCGGCACCGGCGGGTATCAAAAGCTCGGCTTCCATGGACTCCGTAGGCAGGTCCCGGCCACCGGGGCGGCGCAGACCAAGCTCGGCCCATTGGGAGAGTGATCGGGTACTGTCGGCGAGCGCGTAGTCGAATCCCTCCGGCAGGATGACTTCCCGGCCCCAACGCTCGCCGGGATTCCAGCCGCGGGCCCGCAGAAAGCGGGCTGCCGATTCAGCGGCATCGGGGAAGCTTTCCCAGAGATCAATTCGCCCGTCGTTATCGGCATCCACGGCATGGGCGCGGTATACGCTCGGGAGGAACTGGAAATTGCCAAGTGCCCCGGCCCATGAGCCGTAGAGTTGATCGGGGCTCAGCGTCTGCTCATCCACCAGCGCCAGCGCCTCGATGAGCTCGTTGCGGAAAAACTCACCCCGGCGCCGGTCGCAGGCGAGGGTGGCGAGCGATTGGACGGTGGACATCCGGCCGAAATAGCGCCCGTAATTGGTCTCAAGGCCCCAGAAGGCGATGAGGTAACGCCCGGCGACGCCGTGTTCGCGCTCAATGGCTGCCAGTAGTGATGCGTGTTCCTCGAGGAGCTCGCGGCCGCGCGCTATCCGATCCTCGGTGACCCGTCTGCTTAAGTATCCGTTAAGTGTGCTGGTGAACTCAGGCTGGCTGCGATCGAGCTCAATGACCCGCTCGCTCGGCGTGACATCCGCAAGCAGATTCTCGGTGGTGCTGGTTGAAATGCCACGCGCATGAGCCTCTGTGCGAATACCCTCAAGGCATTGCTGAAAACTGTTGGCGACTGCAGCCCCGGGGATGCTGAGCGAGAGCGCGCCAAGCAGGGCAAGTGTTGATCGTCGGGCCATGGGTTAAAAGCGCTCCGGGCAGCCAGTTTTCGTCTATCGATGTTACCCTGAGCAATACCATCTGCCCAGTCTGGAGATCGCGTGCCCACTTTGCTGATTGCTTTCGTGACCGTCCCGCTCATTGAGCTTTTTCTGCTCATCGAGGTCGGGAGCGCCATTGGTGCCCTGCCAACCATCGGGATCTGCCTGCTCACCGCGATGATGGGGACCGGGCTGCTGCGGCAGCAGGGTCTGCAGACCCTCGGCCGGGCGCGTAACAACCTGGATCAGGGCACGCTGCCGGCGATCGAACTTCTCGAAGCCGTAGCGCTTGTGATCGGCGGGGTGCTGTTGTTGACACCGGGGCTTGTGACCGATGTCTTCGGGTTCGCCTGTCTGCTGCCCGCGAGCCGACATTTCCTGGTCCGCCTCGCGCTCTCAAGGCTTGAAGTGCGGATCGGCCCGGGTGGCCCCGGCGGTCATGGCGGCCGCGGCCGGGAGACGGATGACCCACATGTCATCGAGGGCGACTACGAACGCCGTGACAACGACTAGGGGTTCCGGCGCTGGTTAACATTCTCCAGATACTGGCTCCTGTGGTCCTGGTGATTACGCTGGGATGGGGACTTGCGCGGGTCGGATTCCTCTCCACCCCGGCACTGGGTGAGCTCAATCGGCTGACCTATTGGGTTGGGCTGCCGTCGCTGCTGGTGGTGCGGATCGGGGGTGCCGAGCCTGCCTTTGACGCAGTCGGTGGAATGTTGGCGGTCCTCATTACCACCACGGTGATCATTCTCGCGCTCGGGATAGTTGTCGGTTGGGTCTGGCGGATGCCGGCACGCTCCTGGGTGACGTTTCTACACGGCTCGTTCCGCGGCAATCTCACATTTGTGGGCCTGCCGGTTGTGATCTACGCGTTTGCCGGCTCCCCACAGGCAAGCGCGGTTGAATCTGCCGCACTCATTGCCTTTGTGCCGATGGTCATTGTCTATAACGTCATTGCGGTGACGCTCATGCAATTGCCGGGGCAGTCGCGGCCTCTTGCCGCGCTCAAGCGGGTGCTCCTTGGGCTTGGCACCAACCCGATTCTGCTTGCCACACTGCTTGGGATGGCGATTGCCCTGCTAGAGCTGCCGTTGCCGGTATTTCTTGATCGCACGCTCTCGGCGATCGGGCAGATGGCCCTGCCGCTCGCGCTCATCGGCATCGGCGGTGGTCTTTATGCAACCCGGGTGCGAGGAAAGCGGCACTGGGCAGCCGCTTCAGCGGCCATTAAAACCGGGTTCGGGCCGCTGGTGGGGCTGGCTGTGGGCAGCTGGCTTGGCCTTGGCAGTGAGGAAATGCGCCTGGTGCTTATCTTCCTTGCCTGCCCGAGTGCAGCCGCCGCCTATGTCCTGGTTCAGCAGATGGATGGCGATACCGCATTGATCGCGAGCACCATTGTGCTCAGTCATTTGTTCGCCCTACCGGCGATGGTGGTTGTCTTGGCGCTCACCGCCTGATCAAGTTCTGCCTCCAGTGCCGCCATTTCCGATGCGCGTGGCCGGGCGAAGCGGGAGAGCAGAATGTAAAGCCCCGGGGTGAGATACAGCGTGAAAATCGCCGCCAGCCCGAGGCCGCCAAAAACCACCCAGCCAATCGCGCTGCGGGCCTCAGCACCCGCGCCACCGCCAAGAATCAGCGGCAGGCCGCCAAGCACCGTGGCAATCATGGTCATTGTCACCGGGCGCAGTCGCACCCGAGCACTGCCAAGCGCCGCGTCGCGCAGTGAGTTGCCTTGATCACGCAGTTGGTTGGCGAATTCAACGAGCAGAATGCCGTTTTTGGCCATCAGACCGATCAGTAGAATCAGACCGATCTGTGAGTAGATGTTGATGGTTGTGCCGGTGAATCGCAGCGCGAATACCGCTGCTGCCAGGCCAAACGGGACGGTGGCCATGACAACCACCGCACTGGAGAGGCTTTCAAACTGCGCGGTGAGGACGAGAAGCACCACGAGCAGTGCCAGGGCGTAGGTGATCATCACCTCCTGCCGGGTCTCCTCCAGCGTCTCGGCCTCACCCAGGGTGATGAGGCTTACATCATCCGGGAGGACCTCATCGCCAAGCCGGCGTAAATCCTCAATCGCCGTCTGTAATGGATAGTCGTCATTCTGGGCAATATCGATGGTAATGGCCCGGCGCTGCGCTTCCCGATCGAGCTCTGCGGCCACACCTTCTTCGCGCAGGGTCACGATATTGGCGATGGGAACCATGTCGCCCGCTGCGTTTTTAATGAGCATGTTGACAAGATCCTGAGGGCGCTCAATCAGCCCGCTGCGCGATTCGACACGCAGGGGAATGGCCTGATCCGCAATGTTCAGATCAACAATCTCATAGCCGGCAATAAGCGCCTGGAGAACGTTGCCAAGATCCGTGACCGCGACACCCAGACGATCCGCCTGATCGCGATCGATCTCAACGCGCAGTTGCGGTTGTGTCGGGGCATAGGAGATCCGCGCCCGACCAAGCCCGGGGAGTGTCTCGGCAATGGCTTTCGTATAGGCCTGGGCTGCCTGGTAGATCTGTGGGTAGTCATTGCCGAGCAGGGCGATCTCAATGCCACCCCCGACTCCTCTTAAACCAAGACTATTGGGGCTTCCAACCCGTACGTTCACACCCGGGAGGTCTGCCAATGCACGACGGACATCGCCGGCGATGGCCTCCTGGCTGCGGGCGCGTTCATCCCAGTGGGCAAGCGGGGCGACAATGAGCACGCGGTTCGGGTCCCAGCGCCCGGCAATGGTGAAAAGTCGCGCGATTTCACCGGATTCCACCAGCGGCTGCAGCCTTGATTGCATGCGCCAGGCCTGTTGCTGGCTGTATTTAAGCCCGGCGCCGTCGGGTCCGTTGGCCACGACGAAAATCAGTCCGCGGTCTTCGCGGGGCAGGAGTTCTTCATCGATCTGCTGGAATTGCTGGAAGGCAAGGCCAAGTACGGCGAGTGCCATCGCGGCGGTCACCCAGGGGCGGCTGATGACCGCGGCGAGACTGCGCTGATAGGCGCTGGCAATGTGATGGCCGACGGCGCGCAGGCGTCGTGTCAGCCTCCCGGGTTGCCGATCATGCGCGAGGATCCGTGCAGCAAGCGCTGGCACCAATGACAGTGCGATGAACGAGGAAATGGCAACGGCGACAGCGAGCACTACGCCAAATTCGCGAAAAAGGCGACCGGCGGTGCTGGGTAGCAGTGAAATGGGCACGAATACAGAAATCAGGACAACGGTCGTGGCGATCACTGCAAAGAACACCTGATGCGTGCCAATCAGTGCTGCTGCCCTCGCGCCAAGGCCGCCCTGACGGCGTCGTTGAATGTTCTCAAGCACCACGATGGCGTCATCCACCACCAGACCGGTCGCCAGTACCAGTGCGAGCAGGGTGAGCAGGTTAATGGAGAAACCAAGCGCCCATATGGCCGCGACAGTGCCCGTCAGTGCCAGCGGAATGGTGATGGCCGGGATGAGCGTTGCCCGGGCGGAGCCGATGAAAAGCCAGATCGAGGCGATGACGATGAGCGTGGCGACGGCGAGGGTAAAGAGGACCTCACCGATCGCACCGCGGATAAAGGTGGCATCATCGGAGGTTTTTGCCAGCTCTACATCATCAAGCCGCGTGTTCAGCTCGGTGAGTACCGAATCGACCGCCCTGCTGATCTCAAGTGTATTCGACTGTGCCTGCCGGACGACGCCCATCCCGAGAATCGGCCTGCCATTCAATTGGACTTCGCTGCGTGCATCGGCCGGGGCGAGCAGGACATTCGCGACATCTCCGATACGCAGGCCTTCTTTCAACCTGAGCGCGGCAATGCGATCGGGTGCGGCCAGCGCAGCATCGGCACGTACCCGCAATTCAAGCGCACTGTTGCGAAAACTGCCGGCAGGAATATCCAGATCGGCATCTTCCAGGCGGGTGATCAGGTCGTTGATATCCAGTCCATGACTGGCAAGCCTGAGCGCATCCACCACCACCTGGAGTTGGCGTTCGCGATCGCCATAGATTGAGACATCGGCAACGCCGGGTATGGAGACGATCTCCGGGGCAATGTCAGTCTCTATCCGGCGCGTCAGTGCATCGAGACTGAGCCCCGTCCCGCGTGCGGCAATCCGAATAATCGGGCTTGCATCCTGATCGGCCTTGATGATGTTGACCTGATCAACATTGGGCGGCAGGCGTCGCTCGATACGGCTTACCGCCTCGCGCACATCGGCCGCGGCATCATCCAGATCCCGATCCGGGTCAAATTCCACCACCACCCGGCTGCTGCTCTCCTCGGATGATGCGCTGATGGAGCGCACACCGGAGACGCGTGCGACCGCGCCTTCTATTTCGCTGGTGACCTCAGCATCCATCGTCTCGGGCGCCGCGCCACTGTATTGCGCGGTGACGGTGACACGTGGGCGGTCAACATCCGGCAGTTCGCGAATCTCAACACCGAGCAGCGCGGCGATGCCGGCAATGGCAATCAGGAGGTTGACCACCGCCACCAGAATCGGACGGCGGATACCAAGCGCTGGCAGGCCACCGCGTTGCGATGTCATCGCAGCGCCTGTGCACGGATGGCATCGACCGGGGCGTAGTCATCCAGTGCCGATGGCTCAATAATCCGGACATCGATGCCAGGGCGCATGCGCTGCGCACCTTCGATGACGACCGCCTCACCCGGCGCAATCTCGCCCTGCAGGAATACCCGGCCGGGTTCACGGCCGAGTAAATCAACGCTGACCCGCTCGGCGGCTGCATCGCGAATCACCCAGATATACGCCCCGTCATCACCCCACTGCAGGGCGGTTTCGGCGACTGATAGGGCCTTGGCTCCCGGCAGGGTCAGCTCGACCGTGAATCGCATGCCGGGGCGAAAACGGTCATCGGGATTGGGAACCCGGGCCTCAAGGAAAAAACTGCCGGTGGATTCATTGATGCGACTGGCGATGGCATCAATAACGCCGGTGGTTGGCTGTTGCGGGAAGGGGTGTGCGGTCATTTGCACCGTCTCACCGAGTGAGAGGTCGCCGTAATGTCGCTCAGGCAGTGAAAAGCGCACGATTAGCGAACTACGATCATCCAGCGTGGTGATGTCGGTTGTCTCATCAACCCGCATGCCAGCTTCGATATCACTCAACCCCAAGTGACCGGCAAATGGTGCAAGCACTCGGCGGTCGGCAAGCGCAAGCGCGGCCTGTTCCACCTCCAGCCGGGCGAGCTCGGCGTCGCGTCGCGCGGTATCCAGCGTGGTCTCGGTAAAGGCTCCGCTGTCGGCCGCGCGCTCGTAGCGATCAAGCAGCCGCCTGGCATCGGCAAGTCGCACTTCGGCAAGCGAGAGATTCACCTTCTCACTGGCAGCATCGAGCTGCAGGAGTGGGGTGCCGGCTTCGACAAACGTATTGGCCTCAACCGAGATCATCTCGACGATCCCGCTCGCCTCAGGCTGAAGGATAACCGAGCGCAGTGCCCGGGATTCACCCACCGCTTCGAGTCTGACCTGTTGCTGGTCGGCGAGCGCCTCAGCGATCACCACCGGTTCGGCGCTGTCGGGCTGTGTGGGCTGCGAGAGCGCCTGTGGTGGGCAGAGTAAAGTCAGCAGCAATAAAAAAAGGGGTCGCCAGGGTTTCATTCCCTCAGCATACCCCTTTTGTCGGGTTTTTATACCGCTCGGGTCAAGTCACGAAAGGCATGCCAGGTTGCATGCGCCACCAATGGCATGGTGATGATCAGCCCGAAGAACATGGTCGCCATGCCGATGCCGATTAAAGCAACGATCAATACCGCCCAGAGGGCAATCGCCCCGGGATTGGTCGTTGTGGCGCGCACGCTCGTCGCTGCCGCTGTAACCGGATCATAGGGGCCGGTGATGAGTAAGGGCAGTGCGATGACGCTTAAGGCAAAGACCAGGGCGGCAAGCGCTCCGCCAATACCCAGATAGACGACGATGAACATGGGGTCGGCAGCCGTGAGAAGCAGTGAGACCCAGCCGCCGTTACTTGTTGGCAGGGCAGCACCGTGGAAGAGTGCAAACAGAATGGCTGAAATCCGCTCCCAGGAGAGCAGTATGAAAGCCAGCAGGATTCCGAACAGCCCGATGGACCAGGGGTTCTCGCGCCAGGCTGCCATGGAGTCGATGAAATTAATCGACCCGCCGCTCTCGCGCCGCTGGCTCAGTCGATAAAGCCCCATGCCAAGGAAAGGCCCTGCCAGGAAGAATCCGGAAACCACGGCAGAGAGCAGATGAGGACGTGTCGCGGTAATGGTGACCAGGATATAGCCGGCGAGTGCGAATAAAACGCCATAACCCAGGCTCGCTGCGGGCATTGCCATGAGATCGCGGGCCCCGGCATTCAGCCACTTAAGTGGCGCAGAGACTTCCACTCGTCGCACCGGCAGGGCGCTGGGTGGTGCAGTGGTGGCACTGGCTGCATTCATCGTTATCTCCTCCCAGTGGTTTTTTATCTTTATGCACCATCAATAACGCAAAAGGGCCGCCGATCATAGACCGGCGGCCCTTTTTTCTGATTCCGATGGGTGATCGGAATTATTTGGCAGCGGCGGTTGCCGTCTCGGAAGCGGTCTTGACGTTGGTCTCGACGAGCTTGCGGGCCTCATTCACGAAGTCCTGGTTCATGGCGACAACCTTCTCGGCATCACCCTTCACCCGCTCGGTGAGGTCCTTGGCAATTTTCTGCTGCTCTTCGGCATAGGCCTTGAAAGCCTCCGGGTCACGAACCTCAAGAGCGGCACGCGCCTGCTTGAGACCGATTTCGGTGTAGGTCTTCGCGGCATCCATCTGGGCGTCGATCAGCTTCTCAGCATAATCAACAGCCAGCTTGGCATAGTCGCGGGTCGGGCCCATGAAGAGTTTGTCGGCCTGGTCGTTCATCATTTTGAAAGTATCGTTGGTCATGGCATCAGTCCTCTGGTTGCGCATTCAAAACAAGGATTTCTAACCTTGTTGCGCTGCATCATAAAACAGGTTTTTGTGCGTTGCAACAAGAAAATTCCAAAAAGCATGAATTTTTTGTGACAACGGCTTTGTTATCCTGCCGCCATCGGCATTTTTAAGTGATCACAACAACGCATGAATACCTTCATACAATGGTTTGACTCGCTGCGGGATGAGTTCACCGCGATGACCGGCGAGCTGGGCAGTCTGGGCCCGGCACTGCTGGATTTACCGGCGCTGCTTGTGGGTGTGCTGGTGGCCGGCGCGATGATTCTGCAGCGCCTGCTGCGCCAACGGGGTGATCGCTGGGTGGTGCTGATCGATCAGTGGGCCGCTGCCGGTGGTGAGGCCTTGAAGCCATTGCGGCGAATGCTCGCCATTCTCGGGGTGGTCGGGCTGCATGGCCTGAAAGTTGCGCTGGTTGCATTGCTGATTCTTGGCTTCCTGCGCACCGGGTTGCTCGGGGAGGGCGTCTGGGCGCGCATCGCAGCGGACTTTCTCTATGCATTCATTACCGTTGAGTTGATTCGCCTCGGGCTCAATGGCGTGCTTGAGCCGCGAGCCCGCGGTGTCCGGCTCGCCGCCATGGACGATGAATCCGCGAGGCTCTGGGAGCAGAAGCTCTCCGGGCTCATCCGCTGGCTCGGCTACGGGCTGCTACTCGTGGTGCCAATCGTGGCACTGGCCGGGGCGGCCATGGCCGATGTGGCAGCGGCTGTCATTCTGGCGTTCGCCCTCATTCGCGGCGTCCTGCTGCTTCGCGCCTCCCGGCAGCCGATCCGGCAATGGCTGCAGGCGCTAAGCCGCCGCGGACGGGGTGTGTTCGTCAAAGCGCTGCTGCGGTTGCTTGCACCGGTTTGGCACTGGGCGGTCGGCATTTATGCGCTCACTCTCTCGATCATTGTCCTCGCTGGCTCGCCGGCACAGGTGGATTATGTGCTCGGGGCAAGTGGGCTGACATTGCTGATTGTCCTCATTGGCGGATTTCTCGGGCACTGGCTGACCGTTTTTGCCGAGACCGGCATTGATCTGCCGGAGCACGTACAGCATCGCTTGCCGCAATTGCAGGGGCGTTTGCAGGCCTGGGTGCCCAAACTACTGCGCATCCTGCATGGCCTGCTGACCATTCTGATCATCGCGCTGATCGCCGATGCCTGGCGTCTCTGGGATTTCATGCTCTGGCTGTCGAGCCCGGCCGGGCAGGTCGTGAGCGGCAGTGTTGTGGCTCTTCTGGGGATTGCGGTGCTGGCGCTCATTGCCTGGCTTGTCACCGTGAGCTGGATTGAAGACCGGCTCAACCCGGAGACCGGGGCCGGTGAGCCCGGGGCGCGCGAGAAAACGCTGTTGGCGCTTTTCCGTAATGCGGTTGCCATTGTCATTATCACGCTGGCGGTGATGATCGCGCTCTCGGAAATCGGGGTGGATATCGGGCCGTTGCTGGCGGGCGCCGGTGTGATCGGTCTGGCCGTTGGTTTTGGTGCGCAGAAGCTGGTCCAGGACATCATCACCGGTGTCTTCATTCAGCTGGAAGATGCCATTCACCAGGATGACTACATTACGGCTGCCGGAATCAGCGGGACGGTGGAGCGGCTCAGTATCCGCTCGCTGGGGCTGCGGGATCTCACCGGGACACTGCATGTCATCCCGTTCTCATCCGTGGATACGGTATCCAATTTCACCCGTGACTTTGGCTATCACCTGGGTGAATACGGCGTCGCCTATCGGGAAAACATTGGCGAGGTGATTGAGCATCTGCATCGAGCCTATGAGCAGCTCTGTGCCGATGAAAGCATTGCCAAAGATGTCACCGGCCCGCTTGAAGTGGATGGCGTCACCGCTCTTGCCGACAGCTCAGTGAATCTGCGCGTTCGCATCCGCACCACCGCCGGCATGCACTGGGCGGTCGGCCGTGCCTACAACCGCTACGTCAAGGAAGTCTTTGACGAGGCGGGCATTGAAATCCCGTTCCCGCATATGACGCTTTATTTCGGTGAAGATAAACAGGGCCTGGCACCGCCGGCGCATATTGCCATTCGTAAGGAGGAAAGCACGGAGGATTAATGAGCATCCGCATTTTCGAAGATGCGCGGATTCCCATGCCGGATGGTGTGGTCCTCTCGGCGCGCATCTGGCTCCCGGCTGAGGCCTCAACACAGCCGGTTCCAGCCATTCTGGAATACATTCCGTATCGCAAACGCGACCATACCCGCTCCCGTGATGAGACCCTTCATCGATGGTATGCCGAGCATGGCTATGCTGGCGTTCGGGTTGACCTCCGCGGCAGCGGCGAGTCCACCGGCATTCTCACCGATGAATACTGTCAGCAGGAGCTCGATGATGGATACGCCGTGGTCGAGTGGTTGGCGGCGCAGGATTGGTGTAACGGCAATGTCGGGATGATTGGTATCTCCTGGGGAGGCTTTAACGGTTTACAGATCGCGGCCATGCAGCCACCGGCGCTTAAAGCCGTGGTGACTGTCTGTTCGACCGATGATCGCTATGCCGATGATGTGCATTACATGGGCGGTTGTCTGCTTGGCGATAATCTCTCCTGGGCTTCAGTAATGTTTGCCTACAACAGCCTGCCACCTGATCCGGCGCTGCGCGGTGAGGAATGGCGGGAACTCTGGCAGGCCCGGCTTGAGGCAAACGAGCCCTGGCTGATTCGCTGGCTGGCTCATCCCGCGCGTGACGAATACTGGCAGCATGGCTCCATTTGTGAGGACTATTCGGCCGTTCAATGCCCGGTGATGGCAGTCAGCGGTTGGGCGGATGGGTATACCGATGCGGTCTTCCGCCTCCTGGAGAACCTTGAGGTGCCGCGACAGGGCCTGGTCGGGCCCTGGAGTCACAAATATCCGCACCTTGGTGTGCCCGGGCCTGCGATTGGTTTCCAACAGGAAACGCTGCGCTGGTGGGATCATTGGTTAAAGGACCGGGATACCGGCGTCATGCAGGAGCCGATGCTGCGGGCCTGGATTCAGGAGGCCGCTGAACCGGCCACTCGCTACCGGCATCGGCCCGGGCGCTGGGTCGGCGAGAAGGTCTGGCCCTCTCCGCTCATCCATCAACATCGGCTCTACCCAAACGAAGCAGGGCAATTGGAGGCCGTGCCCAGCCGTGATGAGCATGCCTGTCATGTCCTGCAGTCACCACTGAGTCTGGGGCTTTTTGCGGGTAAGTGGTGCAGCTACTCCAGTGGCCCGGACTTACCCTATGATCAGCGCGAGGAAGACGGCGGCGCTCTGGTGTTTGAGACCGCCAGGCTGGATGAGCCGCTGGAGCTTCTTGGCGCGCCCGTGCTCAGGCTGCGCTGCCGCGTGGATCAGCCGACCGCACAGGTGGCGGCGAGGATCTCGGATGTCGCCCCCGATGGCAAAGCGACCCGGGTGACCTATGGGGTTTTTAATCTCAACCACCGCAATGGCCACGAGTCACCGACTGCCCTCGAGCCTGATGAGGTCATCACCGTGGACGTCAAGTTGAATGACCTCGGCCATCGCTTCAGCCCGGGCCATCGGCTGCGGTTATCGCTGTCAACGTCTTATTGGCCGTTGATCTGGCCATCGCCAAAACCGGTCTGTATGCAGGTCTTTGACGCTGGCACGGCGCTCACGCTACCCGTGCGCAGGGCCGGTGATGCCGAGCCGGTTGTTGAATTTGCCGGGCCCAGTCACGATCAGCCGGCCATCATTGAGCAGCGCGAGCCCGGGACGCATCGTTGGCTGGTGCATCGTGATCTTGAGACCAGCGCTTCGATTCTGGAGGTGATCAAGGACGAAGGGCGCTATTACATTCATGATGTTGATCTCGAGGTCATGGATTCAACGCAGGAGTTCTACCGCTCCATCGGAGAAGATTTCGGCAGTATTGAGGGTGAGGTCATCGCGTGGCGAAGTCTCCAGCGCGATGACTGGCAGATTGAGACGCGTACCCGAACGCTGCTGCAAGCCGATCAGTCATATTTTTATGTGTATGCAGAACTGGATGCCTGGGAGGCCGGACATCGTGTCTTCTCACGCAACTGGCACGAGCAGATACCCCGGGGCTGTTGCTAATCATCCGCCGGTTTAACGGCTTGAACATGCGCGATACCGTCTTCTACAAACCAGCGCACCTCATGCCCGAGGATACGCATGCCGTAGCGCTCATCGGCCCGGCGTTTGTGATAGGCCGGTCTGGGATCCGCGGCAATGGTCTGTTCAATGAGCCGCTTGAGCTTCTCCGGGGCAGAATCGAGCGCCGCGAGTTCGGCCAATGCGGCTTCTTCCCACTGCACTGGCAGCGGCGGGTTCGGTGATTCAAAACCCGCCGGCGGTTGCGCGTCCGGCAGACATTCAATATCCGGGAGATACGGTTTGATATCGAATACCGGTGTCCCGTCCATTAAATCCTGCCCGGCAATGGCAAGGCCTGTACCGGGCGGGTCGAGGAGCTCGAGGAGTGTCACCACGGAGAGCCCAAGGCCATTCGGTCGAAACGGCGAGCGGGTCGAGAAGACTCCGTAGCGGCGATTGCCACCAAGGCGCGGCGGGCGGACGGTGGGCCGCCAGTCATCGCGCTCAATGGCGTGAAAACCAAAGATCAGCCAGACATGGCTGCAGGTCTCAAGCCCGCGCAGGGCATCCGGGTTGTTGTAAGGGGAGACAAGGCGGACCTCGGCCCGTGCCTCGGTGACCAATCCGGGCTGGCGGGGAGTGCCGAAACGGCCTTCAAAATCACTGCGCACATAGGCGATGGGATTCAACTGCATGGTGGCAGTGTAATGCTTTACACTCTGGCCATGACATACCGAACCGTTGATCAATGCGTGGGTAACACGCCGCTGGTGCGGCTGCAGCGGCTGGCGGATACCGGCAGCAATACCGTTTTACTCAAGCTCGAAGGCAATAACCCGGCGGGCTCGGTCAAGGACCGCCCGGCCATGAACATGATCGCCCAGGCCGAGGCGCGTGGTGAGATCAAGCCGGGCGATACCCTGATTGAGGCCACCAGTGGCAATACCGGTATCGCGCTTGCCATGGCCGCGGCGGTGAAGGGCTACCGCATGCGCCTGATCATGCCGGCCAACATGACCGTCGAGCGCCGTGCATCCATGCGTGCCTATGGCGCGGAGCTGGTACTGGTGAGCGAAGAAGCGGGTATGGAGGGTGCGCGGGATCTCGCCGAGCGCATGCAGGCCGAAGGTGAGGGCCGGGTGCTTGATCAGTTCGCCAATCCCGACTGCTGGGGTGCGCATTATCAGGGCACCGGGCCTGAGGTCTGGCGTGATACCGCCGGCAAGGTCACCCATTTTGTCGCTTCCATGGGCACCACCGGCACGATCATGGGGGTCTCCCGCTTTTTAAAAGAGCAGAATCCCGATATTCAGATCATCGGTGCCCAGCCGCGGGAGGGTGCGAGTATTCCGGGCATTCGCAAGTGGCCTGAAGCTTATCTGCCCAAGATCTATGAGCCGCATCGGGTCGATCGGATTGTGGAAGTCTCGCAGGAGGAGGCCGAGGAGATGACGCGGCGCCTTGCGGCCGAGGAAGGCATATTCGCGGGCATCTCAAGCGGCGGGACCCTCTTTGCCGCCCTCCAGGTCGCCAGCGAACTGGAGAATGCAACGGTTGTGAGCATTGTCTGTGACCGCGGCGATCGCTACCTCTCAAGCGGAGTCTTTCCCGACCAATGAATGTATTTGCCTTTGATATCGAGACCATCCCGGATGTGGAAGGTGGCCGTCGGCTGCACGGACTCGAGGGGCTCGATGATCATGACGCCGCAGAAGCCCTGCTTGCCATGCGCCGCGAGGAGAATGGCACGGAGTTCCTGCGCCTGCCTCTGCACCGTGTGGTGGTGATTTCTGTCGCCGCCCGCATTAATGGCAAGTTCACGGTTTTCTCGCTGGGCGAAGGCGGGGATGACGAGGCCGAGGTTATTCAGCGGTTCTTTGATGGCATTGAGCGCTATGTCCCGCGGCTTGTGAGCTGGAATGGCGGTGGGTTTGACCTGCCGGTGCTCCACTACCGCTCGATGCTCCATGGGATCAGCGCGCCACGCTATTGGGAGACCGGGGATCAGGATCGCGAGTGGCGCTTTAACAACTACCACGGGCGCTTCCATGACCGGCACACGGATCTCATGGATGTGCTGGCCGCCTATTCACCGCGGGCGGTCGCACCGCTTGATCAGCTCGCGACCCTCTGCGGGCTGCCCGGGAAGCTCGGGATGAGTGGCGGGGCCGTTCGTGGTGAGATTGAAAAGGGTAATTTCGCTGCCGTTCGTGATTATTGTGAGCATGATGTGCTCAATACCTATCTGCTGTGGCTTCGTTATGAGCTCATGCGCGGGGCGATCGACAGCGATGGCTATGATGAGGCCTGTATGCAGGTCCATGAGACGCTGGAGCAGGCCGGAAAACCCCATCTTGATCAGTTTCTTGAGGCCTGGACGGGATAATGGGCGGGAGGCGTCGTCGCCGGCTGCCCGCTGAGCCGGTTGAGCTTGATATTGAGCGTCTCAGCCACGAAGGACGCGGTATCGCCCAGCATGATAAGCGCACCGCCTTCATCCAGGGCGCGCTGCCTGGGGAGCGCGTCACCGCTCAAATCAAGCGTCAGCGTCGGCAACAGGAAGACGGCCAGGCCATAGCGATTGAAAACCCTTCTGCCGATCGGGTGACACCACCTTGCCCGCATTACGGGATCTGCGGCGGCTGCAGCCTGCAGCATATGGATACCGAGGCTCAGGTGCGTCACAAGGCCGAGACGCTCGCGGATCTGCTCTCGCACGTGGGCAAGGTCGAACCGGCTGAATGGCTGGCACCGCTGACCGGGCCGACTGAAGGCTATCGCCGACGCGCCCGGCTTGGCGTTAAATACGTCCCGCGCAAGGGTGACCGGGTGCTGGTTGGCTTTCGGGAGCGGTTCAGTCCTTTCATCGCTGATATCGACAGCTGTCATGTCCTCGATGAGCGTGTATCGCGGCTGCTACCGGCGCTTGCCGCACTCATCCGTGATCTCAGCATCCCGGATCGAATTGCCCAGATTGAGGTGGCGGCGGGTGATGAGGATGTGGGCCTCGTTTTCCGGAATCTGCGCGCCTTAAGCCCTGCCGATCGCAATGCGCTGATTGATTTCGCCGCAACGCATCGGCTGCTTGCCTTTGAACAGCCGGGTAATGAACAGACCGTCGCGCCGCTCGGCCACGCGCAGATGAGATTGCACTATGCGCTGCCCGCGTTTGATCTGAAGCTCGCTTTCGCGCCAACGGATTTCACGCAGATCAATGCGAGCATTAACCGTAAAATGGTCTCGCAAGCCATTGATTTACTGAATATCTCTGAGGGCGATCGGGTTCTGGATCTTTTCTGCGGGTTGGGTAACTTCACGCTGCCGGCAGCCCGTCATGCCGCTGAGGTCATCGGGGTGGAAGGGGCCGAATCGCTCGTTGAGCGTGGTCGTGAGAATGCAGCGGCCAATGGTATCGACAATGCCCGCTTTGCCGCTGCCGATCTCACGCAGATGACACCGACGGCGGATTGGCTGGGCGGGCCGGTGGATCGGGTGCTGCTCGACCCGCCACGATCCGGTGCGCTTGAAGTGCTGCCCGGGATTGCAGCACTCGGCCCGGAGCGGATCGTCTACGTCTCCTGCGGCCCGGCAACGCTGGCGCGGGATGCCGGACAACTCGTCCATGAGCATGGTTATCGGCTTGAGAAGGCGGGTGTGATGGATATGTTCCCGCATACAGGCCATGCCGAGGCCATGGCGTTATTTGTCAAGGACTGAGCATGAACCGAGACTACGAGATCATCGATCAGAAAGCCGCTTATGACGGCTATTTCCGGATTACGGAGCTCACGCTCAGGCATGCGCTTTTCGCAGGCGGGCAGACGCCGACCATTGTCCGTGAGTGTTTCGAGCGGGGTCATGCCGTGGGCGTCCTGCCCTATGACCCCTGGGAAGATCAGGTGGTACTGGTGGAGCAGTTCCGCGTCGGTGCGCTGCGGGCCGGGTTTTCACCCTGGGTGATTGAGACGGTCGCCGGGATTATCGAGCCGGGTGAAACGCCGGAGGACGTAGCGCATCGTGAGTCTCAGGAAGAGGCGGGCTGCCGGCTCGGTGAGCTGGTTCCCATCAGTCATTATCTGGTGAGCCCCGGAGGGACATCAGAGACCGTGCATCTATACTGCGCGGCCATTGACAGTCGAGACCTTCGAGTTGACGGCCATGGGCTTGCCGATGATGCCGAAGATATCCGATTGCATGTGCTACCGGCCGATGAGGCCATCGCGCTGATCGAGACCGGCGGCGTTGAGGCCGCCATGCCCATTATTGCCCTGCAGTGGCTCGCGCTTAATCGCGAGCGTCTGCAAGCTCGCTGGCAAGACGGGCCGCGAGCCCCGTATAACGGCCCGGCGTGAGCGCGCGCAGCTCCGCCTTCGCCGCCTCCGGCAGTTCAAGGGTATCGACAAACGCCTGCATGCCGGCCTGATCCACCCGTTTGCCGCGCGTGAGCTCCTTGAGCTTCTCATACGGCGCTTCAATCCCGTAGCGGCGCATGACTGTCTGAATGGCTTCGGCGAGCACTTCCCAGTTGCCATCAAGATCGGCGGCCAGGCGGTTTTCATCCACGGCGAGCCGGTCAAGACCGCGCATGATGGCGCTATAACCAATCAGGCTGTGGGCGAGTCCGACGCCGATATTGCGCAGGACCGTGGAGTCGGTGAGATCGCGCTGCCAGCGTGAGACCGGCAGCTTGCGCGCCAGGTGATCAAGCATGGCGTTGGCCACCCCGAAATTGCCCTCTGCGTTTTCAAAATCAATGGGATTGACCTTGTGCGGCATGGTCGAGGATCCGATCTCCCCGGCAACGGTTTTTTGTTTGAAGTAACCAAAGGCGATGTAGCCCCAGAGATCGCGGACCAGGTCGATGCCGATGGTATTGAGCCGGGCGAGGGCGTCGAAGAGTTCGGCGATGCCATCATGCGGCTCGATCTGCGTGGTGTAGGCATTCCAGTGAAGGCCGAGGTTTTCGATGTAACGCTTTGAAAAGCCTACCCAATCAATCTCCGGGTAAGCGCTGATATGGGCATTGAAATTACCCACGGCACCATTGATCTTGCCCAGTATCGGCGTCTCGGCAAGCTGCCTGCGTTGACGGCTCAGGCGGGCGGCAACATTGGCAAATTCCTTGCCAAGGGTGGTCGGTGAGGCCGGTTGGCCATGTGTGCGCGCGAGCATGGGGAGCTCTGCATATTCACCGGCCATTTCACGCAGGCGCGAGACAATGCCATCGATCGCCGGGAGCAGGACATCGTTGCGCGCACTGCGCAGCATCAGCGCGTAGGCGAGGTTGTTGATGTCCTCCGAGGTGCAGGCAAAGTGGACGAACTCGGTGATGCTCGCAAGCTCCGCATGTTCGGCCATCTGCTCTTTAATGTAATATTCCACCGCCTTGACGTCGTGATTGGTGACGGCCTCGATGGCTTTAATGCGCTCGGCGGCAGAGACGTCGAAGTCGCTTGCAATACGGGTGAGGGCGCGTGCAGCGCCGTCACTCAGGGCGGGGACTTCGGCGATGGCGGGCTCGGCGGCGAGGGCCTTGAGCCACTCGATTTCAACGAGTACGCGATGGCGTATCAGACCGTATTCACTGACAATGGGCTGAAGGGCAGTGGTTTTGCTGCCGTAGCGGCCGTCAATGGGGGAGATGGCGGTGAGTTGACTGAGTTCCATGGCCTCCGACCTGTCATGGAGAATAAAGCCAAGAGTTTACTGGAAACGGAGAGACGATGATGAGTACCCAGGGATTTCGGACCGAAAAAGACAGCATGGGTGAGCTGCAGGTACCTGCTGATGCGCTCTATGCCGCGCAGACGCAGCGCGCCGTGGATAACTTCGGCATTAGCGATCTCACCATGCCGCGACGTTTTATCGAGGCCCTGGGGCTGATCAAGGCAGCCACGGCCGAGGCCAATCGCGATCTCGGTGATCTTGATGCGAAGATTGCCGGGGCCATCATCGAAGCGGCCGAGGCGGTGGCCAGTGGTGCCCATGATGCGCATTTCCCGGTGGATGTCTTCCAGACCGGCTCCGGGACCAGCAGCAACATGAACGCCAATGAGGTGATCGCCAATCTGGCAAGCCGCTCTTTGGGGGATACGGTCCATCCCAATGATCACGTCAATATGGCGCAGAGCAGCAATGACGTCATTCCCACCGCCATTCATGTCTCAGCGGCCGTTGCCTGCGCCGAGGAACTGCTCCCCGCGCTTGATTATCTGGCAAGCACTTTGGAAGCGCGGGCAACAGAGCTGCGGGATATCACCACCACTGGTCGTACGCATTTAATGGATGCCATGCCGATTACGCTTGGCCAGGAAGTCGGTGGCTGGGCGCATCAGATTCGCATGGGTGAGGCGCGGGTGCGTGATGCCCTGGAGCGCGTGCATGCATTGGCCCAGGGCGGCACCGCGGTTGGTACCGGCATTAACGCCCGTCCGGCTTTTGGCGGCAAGGTGGCCGAGGTTCTGGCCCGGCGTACCGGGATTGGCTTTTACGAAAGTCCCAATCGGTTTGAGAGCCTGAGCAGTCAGGATGCCGCCGTTGAGCTCTCCGGCCAGCTCAAGGTGGTGGCCGTCAGCATCATGAAGATGAGTAATGACCTGCGCTGGATGAACTCAGGGCCGCTCGCGGGGCTGGGTGAAATCGCCCTGCCGGCCCTGCAGCCTGGCTCGAGCATCATGCCCGGTAAGGTCAATCCCGTCATCCCGGAGGCGGCCGCACAGGTCGCGGCTCAGGTCATTGGCAACGACACCACCATCACCGTTGCCGGTCAGTCGGGTAATTTCCAGCTCAATGTCATGCTGCCGCTTGTCGCGCACAATCTGCTGCAGAGCATCAGTCTGCTCGCCAATGCCTCGCGGGCGCTCGCGGATCGGGCCATTTCCGGTTTCAGCGTCAATCAGGCGCGGCTGGAGGAGGCCCTCGGCCGCAATCCAATTCTGGTGACCGCACTCAATACGGTTATTGGTTATGAGTTGGGGGCGAAGATCGCCAAACGCGCCTATGCCGAGGGCCGGCCGTTAATGGAGCTCGCCCGGGAGATGACCGATCTGAGTGACGAGGAGCTCGAGCGTCTGCTCGATCCCAAAGCTCTTACGCAGGGCGGCATTCCGGGCGCCGACTGAAGCTCGGTCTAACCGATGGCGCGGTCATAGCGAGCGAAGCTCTGGCTGCAGCCATCGGGGCCTTAATGAATTCCGGTTGGGGGTTACTCGGCAGAGCCTTCATACACGCTAAAATAGCGCCATGTCTGAGGCGAAATCCTTCAATCCGGCGCCGATCCTGAAGACCCTGCCAGGCGGGCCGGGGGTTTATCGGATGTTTGATGACCGCGGGACGGTGATCTACGTCGGTAAGGCCCGGAACCTGAAACGCCGGGTGAGTAGTTATTTTCAAAAAGGCGCGCATAACGCCAAGACCCAGGCGCTTGTCGGGCAGGTGGCGGATCTCCAGGTCACGGTTACCCACACCGAGGCCGAAGCCCTCATCCTTGAGAACAACCTCATCAAGGAACACCGGCCGCGCTACAACGTGCTGCTGCGCGATGACAAGAGCTATCCGTATATTTATCTCTCAACCCAGCAGGATTTCCCGCGGCTTTCCTTCCACCGCGGCCAGCGCAGCGGGGAGGGCCGCTATTTTGGCCCATTCCCGTCGGCCGGTGCGGTGCGCGCCACGCTCAATCATCTGCAGAAAGTCTTCCCCGTTCGACAGTGCCGGGATAGTTTCTACCGCCATCGCTCCCGTCCCTGCCTGCAGCATCAGATCGGCCGCTGTACCGCGCCCTGTGTCGGGTTGATTGATAAGGCCGATTACGCCAAAGACGTCCGTCATGTGGAGATGTTCCTCGCCGGGCAGAGCAATGAAGTGATCGATGAGCTTGTCGGGCGGATGGAGGCTGCGGCCGAGGCGCTTGATTTTGAGCTCGCCGCGAGGCTTCGCGATCGCATCGCCAATCTTCGCCGCATCCAGGAGCGGCAGTACGTGGCCGGGGCCCGCGGTGATGTGGATGTCATTGCCTGTGCACTGCGCGAGAACCTCGCCTGTGTGCAGGTGTTTGTCATCCGCGATGGCCAGAATCTGGGTAACCAGACCTTTTTCCCGCGGGCACCGGCCGATACCCCGGCCGAGGAGATTCTGCCGGCTTTCATTGCGCATCATTATCTCGGCCAGGAAACCCCCGCGGAGCTTCTCGTCAGTCATGAACTCCCCGACAGTGACCTGCTGGAAGAAGCGCTCGGGCATGATGCCGGGCACCGGGTTCATATCAGCGCCAGACTGCGGGGTGAGCGGCGGCGCTGGATGGAGATGGCCCAGCGCAATGCCGAGCATGCCTTGAGTGCGCGGATGGATAGCGAGGCGATCATGGAGCGGCGCTTCGAGGATCTGCAGCAGGCGCTGGCCCTTGATCAAATGCCTGAGCGTATTGAGTGCTTTGATATCAGTCACACCCAGGGCGAGGCGACGGTGGCCTCCTGTGTGGTGGTGGGCCGGGAAGGGCCGATTAAGGATGATTACCGACGTTTTAATATCGAAGGCGTCACGGCCGGGGATGACTATGCCGCCATGCGACAGGCGCTTGAGCGGCGTTACCGGCGCGTTAAAGAAGGTGAGGGCACACCACCGGATGTGCTTTTGATTGATGGCGGTGCCGGGCAGCTGAGACAGGCCGAAGACGTGCTTGAGTCCCTGCAGATCGAGGATGTGCTGGCTGTCGGTATCTCCAAGGGCCCGCGCCGGCGGCCGGGTGAAGAGGTGCTCACCATTGCCGGTCGTACTGGCACAACACGCCTTGCGCCGGAGTCACCCGCCCTGCATCTGCTGCAACAGGCCCGGGATGAGGCGCATCGATTTGCCATTACCGGGCATCGCAGTCAGCGCGGTAAATCACGAACCCGCTCAAGCCTTGAAGAGATTCCCGGGCTTGGGCCGAAACGCCGGGCTGCGTTGATGAAGCAGTTCGGGGGGCTGAAAGGCATCAAGCGGGCAGGGGTCGAGGATCTCTCGCGTGTGCCGGGGATCAGCGCGGTGCTTGCCGAGCAGATTCATGCGCATCTCAATAGCTGAACGTCGGGGATTGGGTTAGGCTCGCCGATATGGAACCAACACTGCCGAATATCCTCACCTGGGCGCGGATTGTTCTCATTCCGGTGCTGGGGCTTTTATTCCTGCTGCCCACCCCCTGGGCCAATGCAGCGGCGGCTGTGGTGTTTGCGGTGGCCGGGTTTACCGACTGGCTGGATGGATATCTCGCCCGGCGCTGGAATCAGACCTCGCCCTTTGGCGCGTTTCTCGACCCGGTGGCCGATAAGCTCATCGTCGCGATAGCGCTCATTATTGTGGTGGTGGAGACCCCGTCGGCCCTCGTTGCCATTCCGGCTGCGATCATCATCGGCCGGGAGATTGCCGTCTCGGCACTTCGTGAATGGATGGCGGAGCTTGGGCTCCGGTCGAGTGTGGCGGTGGGCTGGGCCGGCAAAGTGAAGACGGCCGCGCAGATGGTGGCGATTGTGCTTCTGCTCTACCGCCATGATCTGGGTGGGTTTCCGATGTGGGCGGCGGGCATGGTGCTGCTTTATATCGCCGCGGCGCTGACGCTTTATTCGATGGTGTTGTATCTGAATGCGGCGCTCAAAGGCTTGACAGAAAACGGGCGCTCACTAGAATAGCGGGTCTGTCGCGGGAATAGCTCAGTTGGTAGAGCACAACCTTGCCAAGGTTGGGGTCGCGAGTTCGAGTCTCGTTTCCCGCTCCAAGATCCGACCCCGATCGTGCGCGATCGGGGTTTTTTGTTCAGGCTAGGTGGCAGAGTGGTGATGCAGCGGCCTGCAAAGCCGTGTACGCCGGTTCGATTCCGGCCCTAGCCTCCAGTGCCTCGCCCGGATGGCGGAACTGGTAGACGCACGGGACTTAAAATCCCGAGGCCGTAGGCCGTGTGGGTTCGAGTCCCACTCCGGGCACCATTCCTGAGATCGTGACGCTGGGAGCAGTCAATGACCTCACCAATCCTCATCACGGGTGCCGGGCAGAGAATTGGGCTGGCCTTTGCAAGTCATTGTCTGGAAAAAGGCACGCCGGTCATTGTCACGTATCGGACTCGTCGTCCCGCCGTAGACACCCTGGAAAAAGCAGGCGCGCGTTGTATCCACGCGGATTTTTCCACGAATGAGGGTGTTGCTACCTTTATTGATCAGCTAAAAGCTGAAACCTCCACGCTACGCGCCATTATCCACAATGCCTCAGATTGGCTGCCGGAAAGCCCGGATACGGCGCCTGCCGAGGTAATGGCAGCAATGATGCAGATTCATACCATGACGCCTTACTGCATCAATCTCGCCTGCCGTGATCTGCTTGAGCGAAGTGAGACCGGTGCGGACATTGTTCATATGACCGACTATGTGGTGGAGAAGGGAAGCGCGAAGCATATTGCTTATGCGGCAAGCAAAGCGGCGCTGGATAACTTGACGCTATCCTTTGCTCGACTATTGGCGCCCAAGGTGAAGGTTAATGCCATTGCCCCATCATTAATCATGTTCAACAAGGATGATGACGAGGCCTATCGTGCGAAAACGCTGAAGAAGTCGCTCCTTGGTATCGAACCGGGCGAGTCAGCGGCGGTCGAGGCGATAGAGTTCCTGCTGAACAACCCGTACATTACCGGGCGCACAATTGGTCTGGATGGCGGCCGGCACCTGGTCTAGGGGCTAGCCGCTATAGCGCTGAAAGGCGAGGGTGGCGTTGGTGCCGCCAAAGACTGTTCAATTTGTAGCAGTAAACTAAGCGATAAAGGTTGATTCGATAAGTTTAGGCGGCCCGGTGCCAAGTCCTACTCCGGGAAACATTTTTCCCTTATCTCTGCCCTGTTACCTTTGGGGCGTCGTCAGAATGTAAGAATCTGACAGAAACGATCAGTAAATATCAGTGTGTGTTGGCGACACAGGAAAATACAGGCCATACCATGTCTCTACCATGTTTTAGGTAGGGATTGTGCACCCCCGTGAAACACCGCGAACCCTACAAATTAAAAGGGCTCGAAGCGAAAGCGTCACAGGTCGATATGCTACCTAGCGGGCCTAACCCAGCTTTCAGTCAACTTCGTTCGATTCCATTCGACGCAGGATCAGCCCCGAGGGCGGCTGTGCCCTTCTCCGAGGCAGCACGGGAAGCCTTTGGGGTGGTTTTGGCAAAGACTATTACTGTGGGCGATAGCGGGGAAAATCACGCGACGATTCAGGCAGCGATTAATGCGGCGTCGGTTGGAGACACTATTGAAATTTCAGCGGGTAGCTATAACGAAAACATCACGATTGATAAGGCGCTGACGCTTAAGGCGGCTTCTGGTGAAGCTGTAACGTTGCAGCCCACCACAGGCACATCCGCGGTTCTGATCGATGTTGATTCCAGCAGCGATTCTGTTGTGATCGACGGAGTCGACATACATAACGGCGGAACGGTGAGCCAAGGTATCAAAGTTGCTCAATCAACCGATATTTCCCGGCTTGAAATTAAAAACGTAGAAGTATCGGGTTTCGAGCGAGGCCTGTATCTCTCTGATGGGCATTACTCCGGTACTCCAGCGCCTGTTGTGGACACGTTGGAAATATCTGGAGCGGTTTTTGAAGATAACGCTGTCTTCGACGCTAACGATGATGGAAGCGATCAGGATGGACAGATAAAGCTGTTTGGTTTTTCTGGAACGCTCGTTGTTGAAAATACCCAATTCAACAATACCGACACGGGGCAGAAAGTCACACAAGCCATCGAAATCTTTGGCGCTGTCGTGCCTATTGATGGGGGAGGTGGCACCACCGGCACATTTTCATCGGGAGATTGGTCAGGTGTAACCACATTACCTGATGCGGACATTCGATTTACGAATGTCACAGTTTCAGGCGCATATTTAAAAAGTCCGGTTGCGGTTTACAATTTCAATTCCATTGATGCGAACGGTTTAGCAGTTTCCGGTGACGGATCTAATCATGGACTCGATTTCAGCGGTGCGACTGCTGACTGGGCATTTATTAACGTAGATGGTGTTAGCGAGGGTGGGATAGATGCGTCCTTATGGGACGTTAATTACCCCTCTGAAATTCCTCAACCAGCACCGACTGAGGAAGGGGAGGTGCGATATCCCAGTCTGCTTTGGCTGTCCGGGCCGTCCAGTGATCAGGCGGCAGATATAAACACAGGGGCAGTGCAGATAACAGCTGACGATAATGTCGGCACTGGTGTATCAGGTGGGATCGTTCCGGTGGCAGTGAACATTCTCACAGGTGGGCCCGGTGACGATACCCTTATAGGCGGCAATGGTCATGACATCCTGATCGGATCGCTGGGAGATGATGATTTAACTGGGGGTGGTGGTAGCAATGCATTCATCGTTCATGCCGGCACGGACACAATTACTGATCTAGGTGGTTCTGATTCTCTGCAGGTCAGCCCCTCGGCAACTGTTAATGCCGATGTAACCACGCATTACTCGGCAGATTTCCGGACGCAGAATACGGGCGGTACAGTTTCGCTAAACGTCGCCGAAGGCATCAATGTGGATCTGTCATTGGTGACGTCCGGTGACAGTGGGTTCACGATTGATGCTTCGGGTAACAGTACCGCATCCAATCTCACGGGCAGTCAGTTCAA
>CAJXNJ010000012.1 GCA_913057145.1 uncultured Ectothiorhodospiraceae bacterium | reverse complement strand
ATCGAGAGATGCGAGAGCTTTTGAGGTGCCAACCCCGCCATGAATTGACGTCGGTTGACTACCCGAATTTAAAGTTACGGGCGAAGCATCAAGATTAGTCTCTCGGACAAACCCAAGTACACTGAAAATGGTATCCTGCGATGCTTGATAAGTCGTACCTTCGTCAAGGTCATTCCACTGACCCTCTGACCCAAAAAACTGACCAACACTCTCGCAGTTACTACCGCAATTAAATCCATTCGGCTCACCACTTCCGAAATTACTATAGTAACCGCTTTCCGCTGAACCACCTCCGGCATTAACTTCAGTGAAAAAGCGATCACCTGACTCAGGCCCGTCTGCCCAATACCATTCAGGACCGCTAGAGGTTTTATCGATATTACGATAGGCCCCGATCCATGCCCCACGATAGTTAGCTGTCAGGCCGGCTATTGAATTTTCAAGGCGGGACGTAATGTTAACCAGATAACTATCGCCGGTGGCACTACCACCGTCGGTTCCGTCCTTTGCCTCAGTCCGAGCATCGCTCCAAGAACCAGAGCCTGCACTGCCCGTTTTATCCACATAGGTGTACTGGTTACCGGAGTTCAGAACCCCATGTAGGGTCAACGAACCATCGGTCGAACCCGACGTATCAAAGGTAATCCCATCAGTATTCGCAACAATCGTCTCGCCATAGATATTCAAGTCGCCACCACCAGTGGTTAGCGTTTGCGCCGACGTGGATCGCTGAAAGAAAACATCACCACCGACCAGAATTTCGCTATTGCCGATGAGTTTTTGACCTTCCTCACCAAAGGTCAGGTCACCGCCAGCGGTATCAATACCACTAGATTCAAAGTAGACAATTCCATCACCACTCCGATCAGTATCGGCCCAAAGTTGAACGTTCAACGCACCGCTATTCGATGAAATTTCACCGTCTATTCCAATCCGTATGTGTCGCGCCGCTTGCAAGGTCAGGCTTGTAGAATTACTGCTTGTTTTCGTGATCGCTTCGTTTAAGAAAATATCACCTTGGCTGTTGCTATTGTCATTGGAGCCGTAGGCGGTATTAGAGGATGTTGTAGTGATCGTGACATCGCTTCTGTTCAAAGCAGTACTTATACTCGAAGCTTCTGTACTGCCAATGGTGTAATCAAAAGGATCAATCAACCAAAGGCCTGATTTACCAAAAGCATCACCTGCTGACAGGGTGTTCACTTGAAAACCGTCAATGTTGATGCTGTAACCCGAGGTCTCGACCTGACCTCCATCCCCACCGTCGGCACCGCCGCGGGCGAGGATTTCGCCGTGGGCGCTAGTTACGGAGTCTGGGTAGGAGACATCACTCCACAGCACCACCGTCCCACCATTACCGTTGTCGGTGGCACTGGCATCGATGCTGGCCCCGGATTCCATGGTCACCGTGATGGCTTCGGTCAGCGCGTTCGGGTCATCGAAGACCCGGCGTTCTTCGTTGGCGCCGCCCTGCCAGTCGCCGCCGATCAGCACAGCGCCGCCGCCGGTAGCGCCGGTGGCTGTAATCTCGGATTCATCGCCCAGGGTAATACCATCGGCTTCAATGGTAATGAGTCCGCCGTCGGCTGATTCGCTGTTGGCAGCGATCCGCCCAGTGTGATCAACCGAGCCGTCGGCGCGCAGGGCGATTCGTCCGCCCTCATCGGTCATGGCACTCGCTTCAATGACGCCGGTGTTGTTGATCACTCCGCGGGTCAACGCATCCAGACCCTCGGCGGTCAGCGCGACGGCGCCGCCACCCACATCAATGGCCCCACCATTGGCAATCGTGGCGTCCAGTGCGCCGCGGGTGACTTTCAGGCTGACCAGCCCGGTGGCATCAAGCGCCAACTCAACGGCCTCCCCCGCCCCCATTAGCACTTCACCATTCGGCGCGTTGATTTGGCCGCGGTGCTCAATCAGGGGGGCGATAAAAGCCAGCCGGCCGCCCTCGGCGATTGCGATCTGGCCCTCAGCACTAATCGCACCGGCATTTTCATTGCCGGCAAAGCGCAGGCGATCGGCCAGAAAATCCGCATCGGCAATATCCAGCGTGGAGGCGGTGAGGGATCCCACATCCACGCTGCTGCCATCAGCAAAATGGATGCCGGCCGGGTTCACCAGCATAACCCGGCCATTGGCGGTCAGTGATCCAAAGATCTCACTCGGGGTGGCGCCCACCACGCGGTTGAGTGCGGCGCTATTGCGCCCGGGCTGGATAAATTCGACACCGGCGTCACGGCCGATTGAGAAATCCTGCCATTCGGTAATGAGCTTGTCGGTGCTCTGGGTGATGGTCATCTGCGCGCCATCGCGCGCAATAGTGGCGCTGCCGTGGGTGACCTGTTCACCGCTTGGCAGGGTGTCGGCAGCAGGCTCAGCCTGGGCGGCAGCCATCCATGCACAAAGCCCCACTGCCAGCGCATGACGCGCCAGACTAAAGCCCTGTGTGAATGGCCAGCGCCTCATAGCCTGAGCACCGCCTGCAGCCAGGCGCGATGATCATCGCTGCGCCCGTCGCTGTTGTTGCCATTGGCATCCCGGCCCGGGTTGTCGCCAATCGTCGTCGCCCAGGTCAGACTCAGTGAAACCCGATCGTTCGGCACCAGCGATAGGGCAAGGCCCGCGCCTTCGATCTGATAGCTATTCTCACCGGTCGCCGAGTCAATCGACTCATCACCCAGATCATGCCGGCGCTTGACCCAGGCGCTGTCATAGAAAGCGCTCACGGTCATCGGGCCCAGCTCAGTCAGATCCTCGGGCAGGGCATAGCGCAGCTCGGCACGCAGCAGATGACCCTCGTCGGAGGAAGCCTCGCCACCGGGATACGCGCGCACACCGTTAGGGCCCGCCACCTGAAAGCGCTGCGAGGAGTCGAGGTTATCGCCGGCCCATTGGCCTTTGAGCTCGGCGTACAGAGTCAGAGGCATCTCCCCAAAACCCTGCAGCCGTGAGAGTCGGTACTCGGCCTTTTTATAGTGCCCAGCGGTGTTGAAAGTAGCGGCATCGACAGCCACTTCGGCAGGGATACGCGAGAGATCAAGCTCTCCCCAACTTGGCGTTAGCGAGAAATCGGTTCGGCCGAGCGCCCCGAAAACCGAGTCGATATGATCGAAGCTCAGCCGGGGGCTGTAGAACTCAACGCGTTTATCACTGAGCTTGTCGCCGGCCTGGCGATCCTCAAGTGCTTCATAGGTCCAATCAAGGCCCAGACGCAGGTTGGTCATTGCACTGCGGATCACCGGGTACTCAAGGCCGGCACGGTTGGTCCAGGCATCACCTTTAAGGTCATCATCCGAGCCTGCGCCATCAACCACCTCATAGCGCAGGTTGGTGTGCGCCAGGTCGAGCCGCCAGCCACTGGCCCCCAACGGGCGGCTGTAGCCGAACTGCGCCAGATCCAGTCCTTCGGAGCGGGTATAGCCAAACGTCGCCTGATCGCCCAGACGGAAGGGCCCGTTCAGGTTGGCGTTAAAACTCGCACGCTCTTCACCGGTGCTACGGTTGCCATAGTTGTTGGCACTCACCGAGCCACCCCAGAGCGGGCCTTCCTGCACACTCATTAATATGTGCGTGCTACGCGGTGTCTCACCTGGCTCAAGTCTGGCCAGGGCATCAATGCCCGGCAGGTCATTCATCAAAAGGACAGCGCGGTTGAGATCCGCCTCGCGCACCGGCTCCCCCTCGGGCACCAGTGCGGTCAGCATGGCGCCCAGGCGCTCCGGGTCAATGCGCAGCGGCCGCTCACCAATATCCTCAATCCGAAATGCCCGGCCCTGGGTATCCAGCCGCCCGGCGATGATATCGATGGTGATAATGCCGTTCTCAACGTCCTGCTCTGGCAGATAGGCCCGAGCCAGAATCCAGCCGGCATCTTTTAAGTGTCGGGTGACACGCTCAGCCAGTGCCTGTAGACCGGCAAAGTCGAGCTCACGGCCAATGGCCTCGGCCACCACCGCGTCCAGCTCCCCATCCGCCACCAGATCGATCGCACCGGTAAAACGCACCTCGCGCACGGTAACGGTGATATCACCAATACCCGTTAACTCAGGCAGTGGTGCCTCGGTGATGATTTCAGGCAGCGGCTGAGGGGCGGGTTCGCGGAGTTGCTCTTCCTGCCGCAAGAGAGAGCCGGCATCGACATCGCTATCCGTTTGCGCCAGCGATGTATCGATGGCGCTTAGGCACAGCGATGAACCGATTAAACATAGGACCAGTGATGAACGAGGGTCTGAGCGCATCGAGGTCCAACCTTCACCTATAAATCCTTGACTGACGTCAAGTCTAGGTAGGCACTCTGGTCGGACCAACCCACAAATTGTGACAAGAAAAACCGAAAACTCAGTAATTCTGACTAACTGTGACAATCCAGCTGAATGACTTCCAACGGCTCACTGAAGCTATGCCCAATGCCGTAGTCGGTGAGAATCGGCGCGGGCTGTTCAGTGATGTTGGTGATTTTGCGGCGCAACCGACTGAAAAGCGTATCCAGCGCGCGCTGAGCGGAGTCATCCTGTCGGCCGTACATCACCTCCAGCGCCTCAGCCCGCTCGACAGACTGCTGAGGGGCGGCAGCCAACAGGGCACACACCCGGCATTCCTGACGGGTAAGGCTGATAACCTCGCCGTCCGGCGCAGTCAACTGACGGCGGCGCTCGTCAAAGCGCCAGTAGTTGCTCGGCCTTGAAGAATCGCCCGTATCACCGCCTGCTGACACCAACACACGCTGCCTGGAGCGCTCGGCCATGGAGGCAATGGCCGCGACTAATACGTCATTGTCTACGGGCTTTGCCATGAAAAGATCCGCACCCAGGCGATAACTCTCCGCCGAGCGCTCCACCGAGTCATTGGCGGTGAGCACAATCACGCCGGCCTGCGAATTGCGACGGATATATTCTGCGAGCACCAGCCCGGATTGGTCGGGAAGCCCAATATCAACAATCGCGACCTGAAACTCCGATGTTTCTGCAGCCAGCGCATAAAACTCAATGCCCGATGCCACCCAATGGACTTGGAACCCGGATAACTCCAAATATTCGGAGAGCGCCGCGCCGAGATCATGATCATCTTCAATCAGTACGACCTTAATGCTCATCGTTTCCTTCCGGCGCTTGCGGCAGTTCGACGACCACACAAAAACGCCCCTCATCCTCCTGATCAATGGTTACCCGACCACCCATCTCCTCGACACCTCGACGCACCAGGTAGAGCCCGAGTCCATGGCCGGGCTGTTCAGCCGCACCCGCGTCTCTGACGAACCGCTCCAATAGATTGGATCGGTCAATGCCGACCGACGGGTCAATGGCATTTGAGATGGCCAGCCTCACCCAGCCATCAAGCGCTGACAGATGGATGCGAATACCCGCATCGCTAGTTTGCGTATAACGATATTTAAAGGCGTTATCGAGCAGATTGAATAGAATCAACTGAATCATCCGCCGATCCGCTTCGGCGGGTATCGATACAGCCGGCGGGTCGAAATGCACCGGGCAGTCCGGATGCGCGCTCTGCCAATCGGCAACCGTCTCCTTTAATACGGCCACCAGATTCAATGGCTGCAGGGCAATCTCAGGCGGCCGTCCCAACCGATGCGTTTGCAGGGCATCATCGAAAATTCCCCCGAGACGCTTCAACGCCGAGCCCATGGCCGCGAAACGCGATTCGCTCAACTCACCCCGGCTGTGCAGGATATCAACATTGGTCTGAAGCACCGACAACGGCGTTCGGTATTCATGACTGATGGTGTCGATGAAAGCCGCCTGCTCACCTCGCAAGTCGCGCTCACGCATCAAAGTGCGCTCCAATTCGCGTTTGCTCTCGGCAAGCTTCTCTGTCATTTCATTGGCCAGAGTCACCGCTCTGCTCTCCGCGTTTCTCAGGGCGGTCTTGGCGGCATCCTCTGCGGCCAGCACTCGCTCGGAGAGCGCCAGACTCATGAGCATCATGTGCGCAAAGGACGTGAGCTGAATGGCGTGCTGAGTCAGAGGATTGACCGGCAGCAGACCGAGAATGCGCAAGAACGAAACAATCGCCCCGATGCCCGAGACCGTGAACGCGATGAGAAATAGGCGACCGGCTGGATCACCGGCGCGGTAATGCACCCAGGCGAGATACAGCGCGATAAAAACAAAGGCAAGCCCCGAGAGGAACAGCCACTGAGAGATCTGCGGGTAGAGCGCTGTACCCGTTGATAAAAACGCAGCTGCCCCAAGCACGACCACCGCCCAGAGGAAGTAATGCGTCCAGCGATGCTGTTCGCCGGTCTTGAAAATCACCATGACAAGCCAGGCAATCAGCACAAAACTCAGCCCTGTGCCAATACTCACCAGCCAGTCATTGAAAAGATGAATACTCTGCGTGAAAACGAGGGCGCTGATCCCCTCGATAGCCGCATAACCAATGCCCAGACCCATCACATAAGCGGCATAGATGAGCAGCACCCGATCACGCAACCGATAGGCCAGCAGGAAATGGACCAGCGCGAGCGCGAACGCCACGGCAACATAGCCGCCATGCGCAAGCAATCGCCACTGCACGGCGCGCTCCATGGAGGCCTCATCCAGGAGCTTCGCCTCAAATAAATGCGTACTCAATGAGCGAATGCGAACGAACACATCCACTGGTTCATCTGCCCTGAGCGCAAGCGGCAGAACAGCCCGGGTCTGCGGCAGCGCCCGCTCGCTAATCGGGCGGTGATCACCGAAACGATGCTGCGTGATCTCGCCGGTGCCATCAGCGCCGCGCTTTAGAACAAAGACATCAACCTCATCCAGATACACCGGCTCCAGCAGCAGATAGAGGTTGGCGGGTGCACCCTCATCACGGGCAATGCGCACATAGAGCCAGCTTGCCGCGGTTGTATAGCCGCGGTTGAGGCTTTGCTCAAGCGCTTCAAACTGCCCGCGCTGCAGCGCCTCGCGGGCCGCTGCAATATCAAGCGCTGCATCCGGGTCATCCAGGAATTGCCAATGCCCCTCGATGGCAACCGCGTTGTCTCCATCCGTGAAACGCAGTATCGAGTCATCAGCGGGCGCGAACGTACTAAAGCCGATCAGCAGCGCAGACACCCAGATTCGAAGCGCGATGGCTGGCAAACATGGCCCCCGATTAAAAAATTGCCCGGCGTTGCGGCAAGAGCATACCCCAACGCCGAGCAAAGCCGTATCATGTCGCTATGGTGATGCCTGTTGAAAACCGCCCCAGTCTCCTGCGCCGTCTGGCCGCTGTGCTCTATGACGGCATGCTGTTGATCGCACTGTGGATGGGCGCGGGGATGTTGTGGATTGCCTTGCAGGGTGGCGAGGCGGCCGGTGCCAATGACGGGCTTTTCCGGGTCTATCTGCTTGCTGTTGCCTATGCGTTTTTCATCGGCTTTTGGGTGAAAGCCGGGCGGACACTGGGCATGCAGGCCTGGCGGCTGCGCCTGGTGGATGCCGAGGGCAAGCCGGTGACCGTCCGCGCTGCCACCCATCGCTTTGTCACGGCCATTCTCTCCTGGCTGCCGGCCGGAGCCGGTTTTCTCTGGGCCATGCTCGATCGCGAGGGCCTCACCTGGCACGACCGGCTCTCCAAGACCTACCTCTACCTCGAGCCCAAACGCCGCTAAGTAAAGTTATGTAAATATGGAATTGTTTTCCAGATTTGCATAATCTGTTATCCTCGACACCATGATTCCAAGAACCGCCGAGCCGCTTATCGCCCAGCTCCTGGCTGGCTTTCCTATCGTGACCATCACGGGGCCACGTCAATCGGGAAAGACAACCCTTGCTCGTAAAGTTTTCTCTGAACATCCCTATCGTTCGCTGGAAGACCCGGATATCCGGCAGATGGCCTGCGATGACCCTCGAGGTTTTCTTGCATCCGTGAAGGACGGAGCAGTTTTGGATGAAATCCAACGCGCTCCGGAACTGTTCTCGTATTTACAATCCAATGTCGATGCAGATGGCCGTACGGGCCGTTTCATCCTGACCGGATCACAGCAATTCGGCCTGCTCTCGAGCGTCTCCCAATCACTCGCCGGACGCAGCGCCTTTATCGATCTGTTGACGTTAAGCCATAGGGAACTCTCAGCAACCGGGCTGGCAGCAACTGATGCCGATAAAGCGCTATGGCTGGGTGGTTATCCGGCACTTTTTGATCGACCGCTCTCACCCGGACAGTGGTTTCCCGCTTACGTCACCGCCTACGTTGAGCGTGATATTCGCCAGATCTTAAACGTAAAGGATCTTGAGACTTTTCAGCGTTTTGTTGGTTTGTGCGCGGGACGAAGCGGGCAAATCCTCAACACCTCATCGCTAGCCAATGATTGCGGCATCGATAGCAAGACCGCCAAGGCCTGGATATCAGTTCTGGAAGCCAGTTATCTGCTGTTTCTGCTACGCCCTCATCATGCCAATTTCAACAAGCGCTTAATCAAGGCGCCTAAACTGTATTTTCTGGATACAGGCCTGTTGTGCTGGCTGCTTGGCATTCATAAACCCGAGCAACTCGCGACACATCCGCTTCGCGGCGCCATCTTTGAAACCTGGGTTGTCAGTGAGCTGCGCAAAAATCATCTCAATCAGGGCAAGCGCCCGGCCTTTTATTTCTGGCGTGACAGCAACGGCAATGAAGTCGACCTGATCATCGAGACTGCCGAAGGTTTAATGCCGATCGAGATCAAAGCGGGGCAAACACTCAACCGGGACTTCTTCTCCGGTTTGAAACGCTGGTTACCCATGGCGGGCACTCTGGCTCACGAACCAACGGTAATTTACGGCGGCAGCGACAACACCGAACATAACGGCATTCAAGTCAAAAGCTGGAACAGTCTTTAGCGCACTTGCTTAAGGGCAACCAGCGCGATCGCCAGAAACAGCAGCGTCGGTGCCAGCGCGCTCAATGCTGGCGGCAGTCCGTAGACCAGCCCGACATTGCCCAAAAAGCGATTGAGCAGGAAAAACGCAAGCCCGATGAGAACGCCGAGGAAAATCTGCTGGCCGACACCGCCGCTTCGCTGAGAGCCAAAAACCAGTGGCACGGTTAAAAGCAGCATGACCATGGTGGCAAGAGGCGTTGCGATCTTCACCCATAAAGCCAGCGCATAGGTATCGGCGTTCATGTCGTTGGCCGTGAGATAGCCGATATAGCGCAACAGCTCGCTCGCCGCGAGCGTCGTCGCATCCACGACGACCACCTCCAGCGTCTCGGGCTGGAGTTCCCCACCCATTGAAACGCTGGCGACAGATCTCACCTCGACCCGATTGTCGTAGAAGTCGGTGACCGTTGCCTCGGCAAGCCTCCACTGTCCATCCACAAAGCTCGCCTGCGGCGCGGTAATGACCCGCGAAAGCCGGCCCTCACCCACCTGATAGACCCGCACATCAGCGAGCAGATCCGGCTGCAGGACCTGTTCGGCACGGATCCGATAATCACCATCCCGCGCCCAGAAACCCCCACCGACAGCACCCACGGGCCCGCCAAGTGCTTCTGCCTGCACGGACTGTGCGAGCCTTGTGGCCGGGGGCGCCACCCACTCACCAAGGGCGGCTGCAACCAGCGCCAGAAGCACACCGGCAGCCACCACGGCCCGCGCAATCTGCGCCACCGAAACCCCCACTGCACGCATGACCACCAGCTCACTGCGGGCAGCCAGTGCGCCAAGACTCACCAGCGCACCGATCAGGGTAGCCATGGGGAAAGCCTCATAAGCCCGCTGAACCATGGAGAGCGCGACCACCAGCATGGCGGAGGCAAGGTCATAACTGCCGCGACCAATGTCATCGGCCTCATCGATGAACTCAAAGACAAAGCTGAGCGCCACAATCACCATCAACCCGGCGAGTGCACCGCCGATGACCGTGGCAGCCAGATACCGATCGAGTCGCTTCATCGCACCACCCGGAACGCCCGCAGACCAAGGCGCAACCGCAGCCCGGCAACCACCAGCGCCAGTGCCAGTAGATGCACCCAGAAAACACCCACCCAGGCGCTGACCGACTCGGAGGCGACCCAGTCGCGGGCGGTGTAGAGCAGGTTGAAATAAATCATGTACAAAAGCACCGCCGTTACAACACGGCCGTAGCGGCCGCTACGCGGCTCGGTCTTGGCAAGTGGCAATGCCGCGAGCGCAAGAATCAGGACCATGAGTGGGAATGAAAGACGCTGTTGCAGCTCAGCCGTTGCCTCGGCGTGGCCGGCGGCGAGTAACAGCGAGAGCGGTTGGGCATCGAGACCCACACCCGGCTCAATCGGTGGCGGCTCGGCAATCTGCACACCATGCTCGACATAGCCCATGATCTGCCAGGCGGCATTGCCGGGCTCACCCTCATAGCGCCAGCCTTCCTCGAGCACCAGAAATTCACCCTGACCCATGCCATCGATCACCCGTCTGCCCTGATCGGCCACCCAAATCTGCCGGCCATCGGGCAGGTTGCGCTCAGCAAAGACCCCCTGCATCTGCCCATCGGCACTGACCCGCGCGACATAAACCGTCGTGTCATCGCCCATGGTGAGAAAACGCCCGGGCTGGACGCCCCCAAAAGTCGCCTGCTGCTGGGCATTGACCATCACCCGGTCGGCCTCGCGCTCGGCAGCCGGCCCCCAGATCAGGGTCAATGCGGTGACAAGGACCGCCAGCGGAACCGCGAGTGCAAAAATACCGCGGTAGACCCTCGCCGGGCCGATACCGCATCCGGCCATGGCAGTCATCTCGGAGTCGCGATAAAGCCGGCCCAGCGCGAGCACCGTTCCGAGGAAGAAACTGCCGGGCAGCACCACACCCAGATTAGCGGCGGCCTTCAGGCCAAGCAGCGTGAAAATCACCCCCGGCGGGATATCGCCCGCCGCGGCATCGGCCATGAACTGCACCAGACGATTGGTGAGCAGCACCACGATCAGCACCACCGTCACCGCCAGCCAGGAGAGCAGGACTTCACGCAGCAGATAGCGCGTCAGCCGACCCGGCATCAAGACAGCCACCCCGTGGCTGCGGTAACCTTCATGCGTTTTTGCAATGTGCTCGCTCCCAATCGGGCTGATCGTGCCCATCATACCGCGAGCGCATTGTCGGGATCAGGCAAAACTCGAGGAGCAAGCGGCCGCCATGGAGAAAACCTACAACCCCGCCGAGATTGAGACGCGCTGGTATGAGACCTGGGAGCGCGAAGGCCGATTTGCGCCGAGCGGCGAGGGTAACCCCTACTGCATCATGATCCCGCCGCCGAATGTCACCGGCACGCTGCACATGGGCCATGCCTTCCAGGATACGCTCATGGACATCCTCATCCGCTATCACCGCATGCATGGCGACAACACCCTCTGGCAGCCCGGTACCGATCACGCGGGCATCGCCACACAGATGGTCGTCGAGCGCCAGCTCAATGCCGAAGGCAGCACCCGGCACGACCTCGGCCGCGAAGCATTCGTTGAGAAAATCTGGGAATGGAAAGCACAATCCGGCGGCACCATCCTCGAGCAGATGCGCCGGCTTGGCGCCTCGGCCGACTGGTCACGCGAGCGCTTCACCATGGATGAAGGCCTGTCTGAGGCCGTGCGCGAAGTCTTCGTCCGCCTGCATGAAGAAGGGCTGATTTACCGTGGCCAGCGCCTGGTGAACTGGGACCCGGTGCTACAGACCGCCGTCTCCGATCTGGAGGTGGAATCCACCGAGGAGCAGGGCTCGATCTGGCGTCTGCGCTACCCGCTCGCGGACAGCGATGAGTATCTGGTGGTGGCCACCACGCGTCCGGAGACCATGCTGGGTGATACCGCCGTTGCCGTTAACCCCGAGGACGAGCGCTATCAGCACCTGATCGGCCGCAGGGTCCGCCTGCCGCTTGTCGGCCGTGAAATCCCGATTGTGGCCGATGAGTATGTGGATGCCGAGTTTGGCACCGGCTGTCTGAAGATCACCCCGGCGCATGATTTCAATGACTATGAAGTCGGTCTGCGCCATGGCTGCACGCCGATCAATATTTTCGCCGAGGATGCCAGTGTCAATGACAACGCGCCGGAGGCCTATCGCGGGCTCGATCGCTACGAGGCACGCAAGCGTATTGTTGCCGACCTGGAGGCCGAAGGCCTGCTCGAGGGCATTGATCCGCACAAGATGATGGTGCCGCGGTGTGACCGCACCGGTGCTGTTGTCGAGCCGTATCTCACCTATCAGTGGTTTGTGGATCTCACCCGCGAGACCCAGGAAGACGGCCGGCCCGGTGGCTGGGCGGAGATCACCCGGCCTGCCATTCAGGCGGTGCGCCAGGGACAGATCAAATTCGTGCCGGAGAACTGGACGAAGACCTATTACAACTGGCTTGAGGATATCCAGGACTGGTGCATCAGCCGGCAGCTGTGGTGGGGGCATCGCATTCCGGCCTGGTATGACGGCAACGGCAATGTCTATGTCGGCCGGGACGAAGCCGAAGTGCGCGAGCGCCATGGCCTCGGCGCCGAGGTGGTGCTCAAGCAGGATGAGGATGTCCTCGATACCTGGTTCTCATCGGCCCTCTGGCCTTTCTCAACCCTTGGCTGGCCCGAGCAGACCGAGGCGCTCAAGACCTTCTATCCCACGAATGTGCTGGTCACCGGCTTTGACATCATTTTCTTCTGGGTGGCCCGCATGATCATGATGGGGCTTAAGTTCGGCGGCGATGTGCCCTTCCGCGAGGTCTACATCCACGGCCTGGTGCGGGACTCCGAGGGTGCCAAGATGTCCAAGTCCAAGGGCAATGTGCTCGACCCCATCGACATTGTCGATGGCATTGATCTGGAGTCGCTCGTTACCAAGCGCACCACAGGGCTCATGCAGCCGCAGCGCGCACCGGCCATCGAAAAACAGACCCGCAAGGCCTACCCCGAGGGCATTGCCGCGCATGGCACCGATGCCCTGCGCTTTACCTTTGCCGTACTCGCCACCACCGGCCGGGATGTGGTCTTTGATATGGGCCGGGTCGATGGCTACCGCAACTTCTGCAACAAGCTCTGGAACGCCGCGCGCTACGTGCTCATGAACACCGAGGGCGAGGACTGCGGACAGGATGGCGGCGAGGTGGAACTCGGCACCGCCGAGCGCTGGATCATCTCACGGCTGCAGAAGACCGAGCGCACGGTTAACGAAGCCATTGCCGGCTACCGCATGGATCAGGCCGCGCAGGCCATCTATGAATTCACCTGGGATGAGTACTGCGACTGGTATCTGGAGCTCAGCAAACCGGCCCTGCAGGGGGATGTCGATGCGGCCAGGGCGCGGGGCACCCGACGCACGCTGGTGCGCGTGCTTGAAGCACTGCTGCGGCTTGCCCACCCCATCATGCCCTTTATCACCGAGGAGATCTGGCAGCGGGTGGCACCGCTTGCCGGGGCGAGCGGTGAGACCATCATGGATCAGCCCTACCCGATCGCCGAGGCCGGGCGCGAAGACCCCGAGGCGGAGGCGGAAATCGACTGGATGCAGCGGTTCATCCTGGGTATCCGGCGCATTCGTGGTGAAATGGATATCGCGCCGGGCAAGCGTCTGCCGGTCATGCTGCAGAATGCCTCGGCTACCGATCTTGAGCGCCTAGAGCGCCATCGGGGCGCGCTCGATTTTCTGGCGCGACTGGAGTCCGTGGAGGTGCTTGAGGCAGGCGCAGAGGCACCGGAGTCGGCGCTGGCCTTGGTCGATCAGCTGGAGATTCGCGTGCCAATGGCAGGCCTCATCGACAAGGACGCCGAGCTCACCCGCCTTGGCAAGGAGCAGAAGCGCCTTCAGGACGAAATCGCGCGTACCGAGGGCAAGCTTGCCAATGAGTCTTTCGTCAATCGCGCACCGGCTGACGTGGTCGGGCGAGAACGGGAAAAACTCGAGGAGGCCCGCTCAGCCCTCGCGCGTATCGAAGAGCAGATCCAGCGGATCGAAGCCCTCTAACGGCTGATATCCCACCAGGTCAGGCCATTGACGCTCAACACACCGCCCGAGAGATTCATTCGGGCGCGGAGCTGGTCATCTTCACGTCGCAGCAGCCCGAAGCCTTCGAGCTGACGTGCCCAGAGCTGCTGCTCGGCCGGCAGAACGTCAATCAGCGCAGCATCAATCCCGCCCTCGGCTTCCATTTCGATCGAGCGCAGCAGGGGCATGCCGGTGACACCCGCACGCAGCTGATCGGCAAACTGCGGCTGGACGAGCAGATTGGCCGAGCCGCCAAACCCCTGCCCGGCAACGGATTCAACGCGTAACACCGGCATGCTCAGGGTCGCGCCATCGGCGAGCAGATCGGCTATGGCGGCCTGCCCGGCGAAGGATTCAATATCCGCCTCATTCATCGTCTGCGCGAGTCGTGAGAAAGCGAGCATGGCTTCGGGGTCAAAACCCGCCACCCGCACACCCAGCTCACCGCGGGTGGTCGGCACATCCGGCAGTGATAAATCCTGCCAGGTAAGCTCGACTTCGCCGGTGAGCTTTTCCCGCTCATCGACCCCACTGCGCCCGAGTAGCTTCACATCACTCACCGAAGCCGGCTGCACCCCAGGCTGCCGGGCCGAGAGGCTATCCACGGTGAGCTCACTATCCCCCACCCAGACACCGTCAAAAAGACTGCCCGCCACCAATCGGCCGGTCATCGCGGACTGAATGCCTTCGGCGCGCAACTCAGCCTCCTCGCGCTCTGAACGAATGACCGCGCCCGGCCAGTCGAGATCCGTGGTCAACGCGGCATCGGCATCGCGATAGGTCGCGACAAATACCAGCGGCTCCAGGGTGAGTGTGATCGCCTGCAAAGGGTCAATCAGACCGCTCAGCCGATCGGTCTCAAGCGTGACTGACTGCTCACCGACGCCCATTGCACCCTGCAGGCGAATCGACTCCGCCCCGCCGCCCAGGCGGTTGAGCAGGGCCTCGGTGACCCCCTCCGGCCGCAGGTAGCCATCAAAGTTGATCCGCCCCAGCCCATGGCGCAGCTGCTGGTCGAGCATGAAGACAACCGGGCCGTCCGGCAGCTCCATCGAACGCCGCCATGAGCGCGGCAAAAGCTCGGCCGGCAGCTCAATGCGAGTTTGTGTGTCGGTGCGGTAGAGCCCGCGGTCATAAGTGCTCACAGCGGCCCGAGCGCCCGGCCCGAGTTCGGCATTGAGCGAGGCGTCCATGAGCGCAACCTGCTCCTTGAAGACCCGCTCGGCCTGGATACCGCTTATCACCGGCACTGCCGCTGCCGCCAGACCGACGAGCAGCAACACCGCGCCCACCAACCATCGCCAACTGATCTTCATCGCCGCACTCCTTTTCCCGAAGTCGCCAGCTTAGCATTTGCTGATGCCATTCCCGTGACGGCATACTGAACACGTTCATACAACCTGAAACCCGTCGCCAGGGGAGTCTTTGGACTGAGAGTGCGTCAAGCGGCGCTGACCCTGGAACCTGAACCGGATCATACCGGCGGAGGAAGTGCGACATGCCCATGATCAGCATGGCTGCCATTGCGGCAGCGCTTATCTTTTTTATCGGACTCGGACTGCGCGTACGCCACGCCCAGGGCCTTGATGACTATCTCACCGCCCGGGCCAGTCAGCGCGGCGCCACCCTCGGACTTTCCTTTCTCGCCTCCGGCATGGGGGCCTGGATATTGTTTGCTCCCCCGGAGGTCGGCGCCTTTGTCGGGCCGATCGCCATCGCCGGTTATGCCCTCGGCTCGGCGTTGCCTTTCATCATCCTGGCCTGGGCGGGTTCTGCGATACGCCGACGACTGCCTCAGGGCCGCAGCCTCACCGAATTTGCCGCAGCGCGATTCGGCAATGGTTTTCGCCGCTACACCGCGGTGCTCTCCGTGGGCTATATGCTCTGCTTTCTCGCCGCGGAGCTCACCGCCATCGGCGCGATCACGCAACTGCTCTCAGGCCTGAACGGCCAGGCCGTCATTATCGCCGTGGCAGCCGCCACCCTCGTCTACACCACCCTTGGCGGACTGCGCGCGAGCCTGCTGACCGACCGTTGGCAGGCATGGCTGCTGCTCGCGTTGATGGGCCTGGTTGCCGCCGCTGCACTGAATCTCCTGCCGGGCACGGCGCTCACCACCAGCGCCACGGCTGTCACGCTCAATTATCCACCAGCAGCCAGCGCCCTTGGCGTGGCGCTGACGCTGATTATCGCCGTCACCGCGGCCAATCTTTTCCATCAGGGCTACTGGCAGCGGGTCTGGGCCGCGGAGGATGTTCAGGCGCTCAAGCGCGGCGCGATGATCGGCGGCGGGCTGACCGTGATCGTTGTGATGTTGCTCGGCGGGGCAGGGATGCTGGCAGCGGCTCGCGGACTGGAACTCGGCACTCCGCCGATTCCGTTTTTTGCCCTCATTCAGACCGCTCCGGGCTGGATTACACTGCCGGCACTGGTACTTGCCATCACCCTGGTCGCCTCGTCCGTGGATACCCTGCAGAACGCCCTGGTCTCACTGGGGGTGAGCGAGAGCGGTGGGCGGCTCGGGCTCATGGGCGCACGCTGGCTCTCGGCACTGCTCATGCTCCCGGTTGTCATCCTTGCCCTACAACAGGTCTCGGTGCTGCGTCTATTCCTGATTGCCGATCTGCTCTGTGCCACAGCCGTCATCCCGCTTTTAAGCGGACTGGCGCGTTCGGTGTCGACGCGTGCGGCCATTGCCGGTGCCATTGCGGGTGTTGCAGGCGCCATTCTGCCCGGCAGCATTACCGGCGGCAGCCTGAGCGCGGGCCTGCTGGCCGCGAGCTTTCCGGATGCCATTCCAACGCTCGGCCCGTTTGCCGGGGCCTTGATCGCCTCCGGCCTTGCCACCGGAGTGCTGACGCTGACCGAGCGATTCAGCCGACGTTGCTGAGCACGAGCTTGACGATCACCACCAGGGCGATGACAAAAATCACGGTAAAAACCACGCCTGCGAGGATGAAGTTCGCGGGGTTGCCGTGACTGAAATCACGCTTGCGGGCATCTTCGGTCTGCACGCCAAAAGCCGCGGCCGCCGTGCTCCAGAGGGTCTGCCAGAAAGAAAGCCGTGGCGGCTCCTCTTGGGGCTTCTCAGCATCACTCATGAATCGGATTCCCTTAAATCAACGCGGGTCAGCAACAAAGCCCCCGCCAAAAACAGAACAATCAGTGCCAGCATCGAATAGCGCACATCACCAAACCACACGCCCAACAGGCCAAAAAGGGGCGGGCCGATCAGTGCCGCTGACTTACCCAGCAGATTATAAAGCCCGAAGAACTCGCCTGCCCGCTCGGCAGGGATCAATCCGGCATAAAGTGACCGGCTCAGGGACTGCACACCCCCCTGCACAAGCCCCACCAGCGCAGCGATGGCAAAAAACTCCCAGGGCGCGCGAATGAACGCAGCCCAAATACAGATGCCGATATACCCGGCAAGGGCCAGCAGAATGGCAGATCGCGCACCGATGCGGGTACCGATGGATCCCATGGCAATCGCGGCAGGAAAGCCGACAAACTGGGTGATGAGCAGTGCGACAATGAGGTCATTCTGCTCAAAACCAAGCGCACGGCCATAGGCAACGGCCATGCGAATGGTGGTCCCCACCCCATCGATATAAAGCCAATAGGCAAGCAGAAAAAGCCACACCGCACGGTGGGCGCGCAAGTGGCGCAGGGTCTCTCCCACTTGCCGCAGCCCGCCACCAAGGCTGACCACACCGCCTCTGACCACGCTTGGCTCCGGGACACCACGCAGCAGCGGCAGGGTGAAAACGGCCCACCAGACACCGGTGAGGACAAAGGCAGCAAGCGCTGCCTGCAAGGGCCCATCCAGCCCAAACCACTGCGGCTGCAGCACCGCAATCACACAACCAAGATACAGCAGCCCCCCGCCCAGATAACCAAGCCCGAAGCCAAGCCCGGAGACAAAATGGCGCTCGGCCGGGGCGGCAACGCTGATCAGCAGTGAGTCATAAAAAAGATTCGCGGCCATGAAACCGACCGTCGCCAGCAGAAAGACCGCTGCCGCCAGCCACCAGAGGCCCTGCGGGACAAAGGCAAGCGCGATGGTGAGCGCGGCGGCCGGCAGGGCGAAGAGCAGCAATGAGCGCTTGCGCCAGCCGGCTCGGTCGGCAAGCGCCCCGATTAAAGGCGCGATGGCGATAATAACGAGGCTTGCCAATCCATTCGCCCAGCCAAGGCGCAGATTGGCCTCGGCCGCGGGCACATCGGCACTCCAGTAATCCTGAAAGAGAATCGGGAAGAATCCGGCAAGGACAACCGTGGCAAATCCGGAGTTGGCCCAATCATAAAAAGCCCACGACCAGACCTTGCGTCGCGACCCTGATGACTGAGCCATCAGCGCCCCGGCGGGGCCACCTCGCGCAGGTCATAACGCATGACAAACGCATCTTCGCGCCCCTGCTCGCAGGGATAATAGTCACGGCGCCGCCCGACACGACGAAACCCCAGGCTGCGGTAGAGATGCACCGCCGGTGCATTGCTTGGCCGGACCTCCAGGAAGACCGACTCGGCGCCAAGCTCCTCGGCGCGCTCAAGCGCCCGTGAGAGTAGCGAGCGACCGAGGCCGCGGTTATGCCAGCCCGGATGAATGGCGAGGTTGAGCACATGAGCCTCGCCCGGGCCCATCGCGAGCACGAAATGCCCGACGATATGGTCGGTGGCGAGCTGCACCCAGCATTCATAACCCATGCGAAGGCAGTCACTGAAGATGGTTGCCGTCCAGGGATAGTCGTAGGCCCGGGTCTCTACCCCGTGCACGGCCTCGAGATCCGCCGGGCGCATCGGCCGTATCACCGGGAGAAATCCGGCCGCATCGGCACTCATGCCGACTCCCGCAATGCCGCCTGCAACCGCTGCAGATCCGCCCAGGCTTCGGCCTTGAGCGATTTCTGCGCCAGTAATCGAGCCGGGTGATGGGTGACGATAAGCGCGGTGTCATCCGATTGTCTCTGCTGCCAGCCGCCACGCAGCGCAGCGACACCGGCCTGGCTGCCGGTCAGATCAGAGGCGGCTTTATCACCAAAGGCCAGTATGGCCCGCGGGGCGGCGCTGCTGCCGGCGGCAGGCCGTGCCGTTGCCAGGTCAAGATCAATGGCGGCCAGCATGGCGGCCAGAAGCTTGGCTACCTCGGGCTCATCAAGACTGTCGCCCACCACTTCGAGTATCTGCCCGGCATGGTCACCGGCGAGAGGCAGATGCAGCCGCTGCAGCTCCTCCGGCGGTGCATCTTCGGTGACTGGCTCTGCGGCGTCACGCAGCCGCCAGGGGGTAATCCCCATGGCGGCCAGCAACCGGTGGCGGCGTGCATCGAGCATGCTCAGACCACCGAGCCTTGCTCAGACGCCTTCCGCCTGGGGATGCGTGCGCCCGGCGCTGGTGCGCAGTCGATTAAGCGCATTGAGATAGGCCTTGGCCGAGGCGATCACGATATCCGTATCCGAACCCTGACCGTTGACCACCCGGCCGCCGCGCTCCAGACGCACGGTGACCTCGCCCTGGGCATCGGTGCCGGTGGTGATGTTATTCACCGAGTAGAGCAGCAGCTCGGCGCGCACCTCGAGAAGACTGTCGATGGCCTTGAATGCCGCATCCACCGGACCATCGCCGGCCGCGGAGCTTTTCTTCTCCTCGCCGTCGACTTTCAGGGTGACATCGGCCACCGGTGTCTCACCGGTCTCCGAGCAGCAGCGAAAAGCCACCAGCGAGACGCTCTGCTCTTCTTCAAGTGCAGCGACTGCCTCGGTGGCAAGGGCCTGGAGGTCCTCATCGAAGATCTCGTGCTTTTTATCCGCAAGCTCCTTGAAGCGCTGGAAGGCTTCATTGAGCTGCTCGGCGGTATCAAAGGCAATGCCGAGCTCTTCGCAGCGGCTGCGAAAGGCATTACGCCCGGAGTGCTTGCCAAGCACCATCCGGTTGGTACCCCAGCCGACATCCTCGGCCCGCATGATCTCGTAGGTCTCGCGGTGCTTGAGGACACCGTCCTGGTGAATCCCCGACTCATGCGCGAAAGCATTCACACCGACAATGGCCTTGTTCGGCTGGACCTGAAACCCGGTGATATTGGAGACGAGCCGCGAGGTCGGCAGGATCTCACGGGTCTCGATGCGGGTGTCACAAGGGAAGTCGTCACGCCGCGTGCGAAGCGCCATGACGATCTCCTCGAGCGCGGCGTTACCGGCGCGCTCACCCAGGCCGTTAATGGTGCACTCGACCTGTCGCGCCCCTTCGCGCACCGCGGCGAGCGAGTTGGCGACCGCCACACCGAGGTCGTTGTGGCAATGCACCGACCAGACCGCCTGGTCAGAGTTCGGGACTCGCTCGCGCAGCTCGCGAATGAGTCCGGCAAACTGCCGCGGCATGTTGTACCCAACGGTATCCGGGATATTGATGGTTCCGGCACCCGCGGCGATGGCCGCCTCAATGATGCGGCAGAGGAAATCCGGCTCGGAGCGGCCGGCATCCTCGGGCGAGAACTCCACGTCATCGCAGAGATTGCGCGCCCGCTTGACCGCCATCACCGCCCGCTCAACCACTTCATCGGGGCTTAACTGGAGCTTTTTCTCCATATGCACCGGCGAGGTGGCGATAAAGGTATGAATCCGCCCCGCTGCGGCCGGTTTGATGGCCTCACCTGCGCGGTCGATATCCTTTTCATTGGCACGGGCAAGCCCGCAGACACGCGAGCCCTTGATGGTCTCGGCAACGGCCTTGACCGCTTCGAAGTCCCCATTGCTTGCCGCCGGGAAGCCGGCTTCGATGATATCCACACGCAGTCGCTCAAGGGCCCGGGCAATACGAATCTTCTCCTCACGCGTCATCGATGCGCCAGGGCTCTGTTCCCCGTCGCGAAGCGTGGTGTCGAAAATTATCAAGCGGTCTGCATCGCTCATCGCCTACTCACCCCTTCACTGCGTTTGTCTTCATTCTAACCCGCTTGTCGGCGTTTGCGACGCTCCCGTCGCCGCACCACCGTTAAAATCGGCCCCGAGCCCATGTACAAAAGCGCAAGCCCCAGCAGAACCGACGGTGGGTGTACCGACATCAGGGCCACGGCCAACACACCAAGCACCATGACGACAAAGGGCACCCGATAGCGGAAATCGATTTCCTTGAAGCTCTCGTAGCGGATGTTGCTGACCATGAGAATCCCGGCGAGCGTGGTGATGATGAGCGCCGGAATACCGGCCGGCCAGCCGCCGAATTCCAGACGGTCGCCCGCCCAGACCAGCCCTGCCAGTGTCGCCGCCGCTGCAGGGCTCGGCAGACCCTGGAAATGACGGCGACTGGCTGTACTGGCCTGCGTGTTAAAGCGTGCAAGCCGCAACGCGGCACAGGCGGTGTAGATGAAAGCGGCGAGCCAACCGAGCTTGCCGAGGACCGTGCCAAGCTCGGCGAGATCCTGCAGCGCCCAGAGATAGACCACCAGCGCCGGTGCAATGCCAAAAGAAATCATATCGGCAATGCTGTCGTACTGGACGCCAAAATCACTCTGCGTGTTGGTCAGTCTGGCAACACGGCCATCCAGGCCATCCGCCAGCATCGCGATAAAAATCGCAATGGCGGCAAGCTCGTAGGCACCGCCCTGTGCGGAGACCACGGCATAGAAGCCAAAGAATAGCGCGAGCGTGGTAATGAGGTTGGGGAGCAGATAAATGCCCCGTCGAGGACGGCGTTGTTCAGGCTTGGAATCGCTCATCGCGACCTCGAGTATCCATGCGCCGGCCGGACGGCCGACGCATGATCGCTGCGTTGCAGGCGCAATCAGTTACGGCTGCGATCCACCAGCTGGTTGGCTTTAATCCAGGGCATCATACCGCGCAGCTTCTCACCCACCTGCTCGATGGGATGCTCGGCGGCAATACGACGCATCGCCTTCAACTTCGGCGCGCCGGCCTGGTTCTCAAGGACGAACTCCTTGGCGAAGTCGCCATTCTGAATCTCGGCCAGCAGCTCACGCATGGCCTGACGGGACTCATCGTTAATGACCCGCGGGCCGCGCGTGAAATCGCCATACTCAGCGGTATTGGAGATGGAGTAGCGCATATTGGCAATGCCGCCCTCATAGAGCAGATCGACAATCAGCTTGGTCTCGTGCAGCACCTCAAAATACGCCATCTCCGGGGCATAACCGGCCTCGGTCAGGGTATCGAAGCCCGCCTGAATCAGCGCCGTGATACCGCCACAGAGCACCGCCTGCTCACCAAAGAGATCGGTCTCGGTCTCTTCCCGGAAGCTTGTCTCGATGACGCCTGAGCGGGCACCACCATTGGCCGCGGCATAGGAGAGCGCGATGTCACGCGCACGGCCGCTTGCATCCTGATGCACCGCGATCAGGCTCGGCACACCACCGCCCTCAACATAGGTGGAGCGGACCAGATGGCCGGGGCCTTTCGGGGCGATCATCACCACGTCCATGTCCTCGCGCGGCTCGATCTGCTGGTAGTGGATGTTGAAGCCATGCGCAAAGGCAATGACGCCGCCTTTTTTCAGGTTACCGACAACATGATCACGATAGACGGCGGCCTGGTGCTCGTCGGGCAGGGTCAGCATGACCAGATCAGCGGCTTTCACCGCATCCGCCACCTCGGCGACTTCCAGGCCAGCGGCCTGTGCCTTCTCGGCACTGGCTGAGCCGGCGCGCAGGCCAACCACGACGGATACGCCGGATTCCTTGAGGTTGTTGGCATGGGCATGGCCCTGCGAGCCGTAGCCCAGAATGGCCACTTTCATACCCTGAATGATCGAAAGATCGGCGTCTTTATCGTAGAAAACCTTCATGACTCCCCCAGAATGAGATGATTCAAACACGCATTTGTTTATCGCCACGGGCCATACCGATGACACCGGAACGCACCACTTCCATCGGGCTCTTGTTGGTCAGCAGCTCGAGGAAAGCATCGAGCTTTCGGCTGCGACCGATCACCTCAATGGTGTAGGTCTTGTCGGTGACATCGACGACACGGGCATCGAAAATATCGGCGAGTCGCTTGAACTCCTCACGCGACTCGCTGGATGTAGCCTGTACCTTGACCAGCATCAGCTCACGCTCGATGTGGGCGGCCTCGGTGATATCCATCACCTTGACCACATCCAGCAGTTTATTGAGCTGCTTTAGAATCTGCTCGACGATCCGATCATCACCCTGGGTGACCAGCGTCATCCGCGAGAGCGTGGGGTCATCCGTCGGGGCGACGGTCAGTGAGTCGATATTATAACCCCGGGCCGTAAACAGACCCGCAATGCGCCCGAGCGCACCGAACTCGTTCTCAACGAGAATGGAAATGATGTGACGCATATCCGTAACCGAAGCCGAAAGCCGATCAACTTACGGCGCCCGCCTTTGGGCGTCAAGCACGCGCGGGGGTGGGCGGCCTGCGCAGAGTCGGCTAACCTGTGGTTATTACTGCCTGTCACGACATCGTAAGGGATCAGAATTTCATGCGCGCAAGCCGCTTTCCACTGTTCACCAGCAAAGACACGCCGGCTGATGCCGAGATCATCAGCCATCAGCTCATGCTCCGGGCGGGGCTGATTGAAAAGCTCGGTGCCGGGCTCTACACCTGGCAGCCGCTGGGGCTGCGGGTACTGCGCCGGGTTGAACAGGCCGTGCGCGAGGAGATGGATCGCATTGGCGCGCTGGAGGTGCTGATGCCGGCGGTACAACCCGCCGAGCTCTGGGAGGAATCCGGCCGCTGGTCGTTCTACGGCCCGGAGCTGCTGCGGCTCAAGGACCGGCATGATCGGGACTTCTGCATCGGGCCCACGCATGAAGAGGTCATTACCGACTATGCCCGGCGTGAGATCCGCAGCTACCGGCAGCTGCCGCTGACCTTCTATCAGATCCAGACCAAATTCCGTGATGAGATCCGGCCGCGCTTCGGCATCATGCGGGCCCGGGAATTCCTGATGAAAGACGCCTACTCCTTCCATCTGGATCAGGCTTCACTGGAGGCGAGCTATCAGGATATGCGCTCGGCCTACACCCGGATATTCAAGCGGCTTGGCCTGCGTTTTGCGGCGGTCGGCGCTGACAGTGGCGCCATTGGCGGCAGCGTCTCGGAGGAGTTCATGGTGCTCGCCGAATCCGGTGAGGATGAAATCTTAAGCTGCAGCCACTGTGACTACGCCGCCAATACCGAAGTGGGCGACGGCCGCTCCGCCGGAGACGCCTGCCCGCAGTGCAGCGAGGGCGCCATTGAGATCCATCGCGGCATTGAAGTGGGACATATCTTCCAGCTTGGCACCAAGTACAGCGAAGCCATGGAAGCCCATGTGCTCGATGAGCATGGCGAGCAAAAGCCAATGATCATGGGCTGCTACGGCATCGGTGTCTCACGCGTGGTGGCCGCGGCCATCGAGCAGAATCACGATGATCGCGGCATCGTCTGGCCGACACCTCTGGCGCCCTTTGATATCGGGCTTGTGAGCATTGGCGCCGATCGATCCAGCGCCGTTGCCGAGGCGGCAGAACGACTCTACGCCGAGCTTCGCGATGCCGGATTCGAAGTCCTCTGGGATGACCGCGAGGCCCGACCGGGGGTGAAATTTGCCGATATGGAGCTCATTGGCATACCGCACCGGCTGGTGATCGGTGAGCGCGGACTCGAGAAGGGCGAAATCGAATATCGCAACCGCGGCGCCGAGGACAACGAGAACTGGCCGCTCGATCAGCTCATCCCGACGCTGCTTGAGCGGATCGGATCACCGTCCTCATCGAGCGCCGGATAATCCTCCCCGCGCTGCTGGCACCAGGCCGCCAGTCGCGGGTGGAGCCATTCAAAAAGCGTGCGCCGGTAGACTTCCGGGTCAAGTCGGCGCCTGTCATAAAAACCGGCGGCTTCGCGCTGGCGCTGAGCCTCAAAAAGAATCACGGCGGCGGCGACTGACACATTCAGCGATTCCACCAATCCGGCCATCGGGATGGTGATATGGCCATCAGCTGCCCTCGCGCCTGCCTCACTCACCCCCCAGAGCTCAGCGCCCATCAGCACGGCGGTCGGCTTTGTGTAGTCAATGGCGCGGAAGTCGACGGCCTCATCGGAGAGATGGGCGGCATAAACCGCCATGCCATCGGCCTGCAGCCCGCTGACCGCCTCGGTTACTTCATCATGCAGCCTCGTCTCGATCCACTGACCCGCACCGGCCGAGCAGTGCCGATGAATCGAAAGGTTGCCCTCGGGGACCACCGCATGCGCCTCATGCACGCCCACGGCATCACAGGTGCGCAGAATGGCGCCGACGTTATGCGGTTTGTGCACACCATCCAGAATGATCTTTAAATCGGGCTGCCGACGATCCAGCGTGGCCCGACAGCGGGCAAGACGATTGGCACTCAAGACTTGCTTCCCTCCACCCCAAAACCGCTATTCTAGGCCATCATGAGCGAACGCATACTTATTGCCGGCTGCGGCCGCATCGGAACCCGGCTTGGCCTGCAGTTAAGCCGCGCTGGTGCGACCGTCTATGGCCTGCGTCGCAGCCAACAACCACTGCCGGATCCGCTGATCACCATCAATGCGCATCTGGGCCGGGATGAAGGGCTTGCCGAGAGACTGCCGGCGGGGCTGGATCGGGTCTATGTGATCCTGACGCCCGATCAATATGACGATGCCGGTTACAAGGCAAGCTATGTCGACGGCACCGCACATATCGTTGACGCCCTCCATGGCAGCGGCAACCCGAGCGCCCGACTGATATTCGTCTCCAGCACCGGTGTTTACGGCCAAAGCAGCGGCGAGTGGGTGGATGAGGAGAGCCCAACGCTGCCGACGCGTTTTTCCGGGCAGCGTCTGCTCGAGGCCGAGGCCATTGCCGCCACGCACTCAGGCGAGAGCATCAGCGTTCGCTTTGGCGGGATTTACGGGCCCGGGCGTGAGGCACTGCTGCGCCGCGTGCGCAGTGGGGGAAGCTGTCAGACCAACCCCCCGCTCTACACCAATCGCATTCACGAAGATGACTGCGTGGGGATACTCGCGCATCTGGGCGGTCTACCGGATCCTCAGGCTGTGTACCTGGGTGTGGATAATGCCCCGGCGAGTCAGTGTGAAGTCATGGATTATCTGGCCGCAGAGCTGGGACTACCGGCTGTTGCCAGGGTCGATGGCAAGCAGGGTTCAGGCGGTAAGCGCTGCAGTAACCGCCGCCTGCTGGCGAGCGGTTACAAACTGCAATTCCCGGATTATCGCGCCGGTTACTCGGCGCTGTTGACCGAGCCGCGCTGAGGCGTGGAGAGCACAGGGGTCTGCGCTGCGTAGAAGGCAGCCAGATCGCGCATGTCCTCATCGCTCAGACCGGCTGCCTGGCCATTCATGATGGCGTTCTGGCGGTCACCGTTCTTGTAGGCCTTGAGCGCATGGTAGAGATAGTCGGCATGCTGGCCGGCGAGCATCGGGAAGGCGACGTTGTCGCTTGCACCCACCGCCCCATGGCAGGCAATGCAGGCCTGTGATTTCTCGCGCCCGGCTTCGACATTACCGATCGGCTGAGCCGCTACCGTGAGGCTGGCTGCCAGCACGCCGGCTCCCAGTGCCAGTGATACCACCCGCATCATTGCGCACCCCCACGTCCTGCTGCTTCAAAGTAGGCGGCGATATCCTGCATGTCCTGCTCGGACAGCGTCTCGGCCAGGGCCTGCATGGTCGGATGCTGCCGGTCGCCGTTGGCGTAGGCCTGCAGCGCCGAGACCAGGTATTCGCTGTGCTGGCCGCCGAGTCGTGGCACCCGGAACGACGGATAAGCGTTGCGATAGCCCTCAACACCATGACATCCCAGACAGGTGTAGGCCTTGGCCCGGCCTGCTTCGATATTCCCCTGAGCCGCACTCAGCCCGGGGGCTGCCAACATGGCGCAGGCTGCTGCCAGTGCCCATCCTCGCATTCTGTTCATCGCGCTCCTCTCAAAGCCGCTTATGCCACCAACCGGTGGGAATTCCCTTCACAACGGCGCCATATAGTTCCATGGATTGCCAACGCGGTAAAGTTGATGATGATCAATTTATGCTTGCAAGCTTTCTGTACAGCCCTGAAGATTTGGCTTATGAATATCGAAATCCTGATTCTCTACTACAGCCGTCACGGCGCCACCCAGACCATGGCCCGGCAGATCGCCCAGGGCGTGGAATCCGTTGAGGGCGCAGCCGCCAAGCTGCGAACGGTGCCTGCCATCTCCGCCAACACCGAGGCCTCGGAACCGGCCATCCCGGAATCCGGTGCGCCTTATGCCAGCCTGGATGACCTGACCGCCTGCGACGGGCTCATCCTTGGCAGTCCGACACGATTCGGCAATATGGCCGCACCGCTTAAATACTTTCTCGACCAGAGCGCCGGGGTCTGGATGTCCGGCGGTCTGATCGACAAGCCGGCGGCGGTCTTCACCTCCACGGCAAGCCTGCACGGCGGCCAGGAGACCACGCTCATCTCCATGATGCTGCCGCTGCTGCATCACGGCATGCACATCATCGGACTGCCCTATTCGGAGCCGGCGCTTGCCGCAACGACATCCGGCGGCACGCCCTACGGGCCGAGTCATCTCGCCGGTGGCGAGGGCGAGCGGGAGGTGGATGACACCGAGGCACTGCTCTGCCGTCGTCTTGGCGCTCGGGTGGCCGAGGCCGCGCGTCGACTCAAAGCCGACCATTGAGCCGCACGGCCGGTTGATGGATCAGGGCGAGACACCGACAACCGTTGCCCGCAGCCCGGCCTACTGGAGCGCGCTTGGCTGCTATATCGGTTTGATTCTGCTCGTGATTGCCTGGATGAGTTGGCTCTCACCGCCACCACCGGCACTCATCACGCCCCTGCTGCTGGTTTTCGGCCTGCCACTGCTGCTTGGCCTGCGCGGTGTACTGCATCGTCGCCGCTACACCCTGCAGTGGACCGGCATGCTGGTTCTTGCCTACGGCATCCATGGCATGGTGGCCGCCGCCGGAGAGCCACCGGGGCGCTGGCTGGGATTGGCGGAGATCGCACTGGCCGCAGGCTACTTCACCGCCGGCATGATCAGCCTTCGCGCTGGCAAACGCGCCATCAAGGCCGCCAAAGCTCAGCGCTGAGCGGCCAGTACCTCGCGTATGAACGGAACGGTCAGCCGCCTGCCCGTCTGCAGCGAAGCGGCATCCAGCGCATCGAGCACCCGCATGAGATGATGCAGATCGCGGGCCTCATGACGCAGCAGGAAGGCCGAGGCTGCCAGCGGCAGATCGAGACCCCGCGCTGCCGCCGCCCGGGCCAGGATCTGCTGACGACGCGCATCATCGGGAGCACTCAGGCGGAACCGCAGCAGTGCAGAGAGTCTTGAGAGCAGATCCGGCAGCCTGATTCCAAGCGCATCCGGCGCTCCGGCCGCGCAGACCACCAGATCCACACCGGCCTCGCGCAGGCGGTTGTAACAATGGAAAAGCGCTTCTTCCCAATCCGGGTCACCACTGACCCGGTCCAGATCATCCAGCGCCACCAGTGACAAACGCTCAAGGCCCTCGAGCAGCGTGGGGGCGGCATCGGCATAATCGGCCAGCGGGATATAAACCGCCGTGCCGCCAGCGCGGCTGACTTCACCACAGGCAGCCTGCAACAGGTGACTGCGGCCACTGCCGGGCGGCCCGGTCAGATACAGCGACTCTCCCCGACCTTCGCCGAGCCGGCGGATAGCCGCCACCGCTTCCTCATTGCCCTGGGACTCAAAGCTCGCCAGATCGGCAGCACTGTTCCAGCGAAAATCAAACGCAAGCTGCGGGGTTTTCATCGGATGCGGTATCAGCGCCAGCGCCAGCCGTCTTCCTCGGCAGCGAGGCGCGCATCGCTCTCCAGCCCGGCGAGGACCCGCTCCTCTTCGACCGTGATGGCAAGCACAAAGGTCACGGTATCGGCATCGATCGCCATCGGGCTCGCCCGGTCAATACCGCTGATGGCCTGTAGCCGCTCGACCACCGCATTGTGAGCGGCCAATGAGTCAATGCCCTGCACCTCGATGGTGAGAAGGCGCTGGGCGGAGAGATCGGGCAGATAGGCATAAACCCGGCGCAACTCGCCGGCCACCCGCTCGGCGGCGCGCGATAGCAGATCGGGCATGGCCGCCGCACTGTCCTGCCAACGCTGCATGGCGCTTTCATCATCGAGCTGCATCCAGCGGGCACGCACCCGGCCATCGGGGGCCACCTGCAGCCTGCCGGCCAGAATTTCATCCACGCCGTAGCGCTGCGAGGCCGCACGCAGTGGCTCGGCGAACCCAGCGGCAATATCGGCATAGGCAAGGCTCGAGAGATCCTGCAGATCCATCAACGGGAAGATCAGCCTGACCCCCAGGGTGTCTGCCCGCTCGCGCAGCAGTGCAAACCACTCATCGTCACGACCGGCCTCGGCAATCCGCCGCTCACCGTCGGCTTCCACGGCCAGCCAGACGAGCACCGTTGGCCGCTGTGAAGGCCAGATCTCAATGCCGGCGCCCACCAGCGCTCTTTCGATATCCCTGACGGCGAAACGGGCTTCCAGACGCTTCTCGGTCGCAGGCGGGCCAACCGCTTCGGCATCAGCCGCCGGTAGTGCCACGTCACGATAAGTAAACCCGACGAGATACCGCTCGGCTTCGCTTTGCAGACGCTGCCCCAGAGCCGTTTCCGGCAGATCGGCAAGCCCGGTGCGGCGGACGATGAAACGTGACATGGCCTCGGCGAGTGCGGCACTGCGGGCCGCCGCCGACTCATCGGCAACGGGCACCGTCACCGCATCCACTCGTGCCGGCGTCTGCGCCAGCGCCAATGGCCCGGTCAGGAGCAATAACAGCAGAGCAATCCAGAGCGCTTTCATGGCCGATAAGGTACCATGACCGCCTCAACAGGACGATGACAGCGTGAGGCGGAGCGGCGCGTGAGTTCGGCAGATCACAAAAAAGGCCTGAGTTACCGGGACGCCGGTGTTGATATCGATGCCGGTGCTGAGCTGGTCGAGCGCATCAAAGGCGATGTTGCCGCCACTCATCGTCCGGGCATGCTGGGCGGACTCGGCGGCTTTGGCGGGCTTTTCGAGCTGCCGGTGGAGCGTTATCGCAGACCCATCCTGGTCTCCGGCACAGACGGTGTCGGCACCAAACTGCGCCTTGCCCTTGAGACCGGGCAGCACGATGGCATCGGTATCGATCTGGTTGCCATGTGCGTCAACGATGTCATCGTCACCGGCGCCGAGCCGCTTTTCTTTCTTGACTACTACGCCACCGGCCAGCTGAATGTGGACACCGCCGAGCAGGTTGTCCGTGGCATTGCCGAGGGCTGTCGCGAGGCCGGCGCGGGGCTCATCGGTGGTGAGACGGCTGAGATGCCCGGGATGTATGCCGAGGGCGATTATGATCTTGCCGGCTTTTGTGTCGGAGTGGTCGAACATGACGCGCTGATTGACGGCCGTGACATCCAGGCCGGCGATGCGCTGATCGGGCTTGCCAGCAGCGGTGTCCACGCCAATGGCTACTCACTCGTCCGGCGCATTCTCGAGCGCGATCCCGACTGGCAGGAGCGCCTGTTGGATGATCGCCCGCTCAGGCAATGGCTACTCGCGCCCACCCGCATTTATGCCCGCAGCATCCAGGCCTTGATCGCACAGGAGCCTGTCCGCGGGCTCTGCCATATCACCGGTGGGGGACTGACCGAGAATCTGCCGCGCATCCTCCCGGATGGCGTTGCGGCAAGCATCGACACCCGAAGCTGGCAATGGCCGGCGCTTTTCAACTGGCTCCAGGAAACCGGCGATGTTGCAACGAGCGAGATGTATCGCACTTTCAATTGCGGCGTCGGCATGGTGGCCGTGGTGCCGGCGGAGCGGGCGGAGGCGAGCATTGCCTTGTTGAACGAGCGCGGCGAGACCGCCTGGCGCCTGGGTGAAATCACCGCCGCCGGGCAGAAAGACACCCGCTATCAGGATGGGGCATGAGCGGAGCGCAGCCTTTTCGCATCAAGGTTCTCATCTCCGGCTCCGGTACCAACCTCCAGGCCATCATTGATGCGGTCGCCCAAGGGGCGATTGCCGGTCAGATTACCGAGGTGATCAGCAACCGCCCCGGTGTTCGCGGCCTTGAGCGAGCGCAGGCGGCCGGCATCAGAACCACGGTGCTTGACCACCGCCGCGCCCCAAGCCGCGAGGAATATGACCGCGAACTTGCCGGGCATATCGAGGCCACCGGCGCGGATCTCATTGTCCTTGCCGGGTTCATGCGAATCTTAAGCGATGGCTTTGTTGAGCAGTTCATGGGCCGGCTGATCAACATCCACCCCTCGCTACTGCCGGCCTATCGGGGTCTGCACACGCATGCCCGCGCCATCGCAGCCGGTGAATCCGAAGCCGGTTGCAGCGTGCATTACGTCATCCCCGAACTCGATGCCGGCCCGGTGATTGCCCAGGCCGCCGTGAGCATCGAAGCCGAGGAAACCGAGGCGAGCCTGCAGGCCAAGGTCCAGGCCATGGAGCATCAACTCTACCCGCAGGTGGTCGGCTGGATCGCCGAGGGGCGTGTTGAGATGCGCGAAGGCATGGTCTGGATGGATGACAGCCCCCTCTCGGCACCGCCCTGTCTGCGCGCAGAAGACAACGCATGAGAGCGCTCATCAGCATGCTCCTCGGCCTCTGCCTTGCCCTTGTGCTCACCGGCGGCAGAGCATTGGCCGATACTGAAGTCTTCACAGCCCCCGGTGATTTCACCGCCACCTATGAGTTGAAGCGGGCCGGGCTGACCGTCGGGCAAGCGGACCTGCGTTATCGTCGCGTAACCGAAGATCGCTACAGCTACCGTCTCTACACCCGGGCGACCGGACTGGCGCGGCTTATCTACAGCAGCCGGGTGCGGGAGCGGAGCGCGGGTCTGATCACGGAGGATGGATTCCGGCCGGATATCTATCGCTATGTCCGGGAAGGTGGCGATGATGACCGCGAGGCGGAGCTGCGCTTTGACTGGGACGCGCTGGAGGTGGTGAACGACATCGCCGAATACCCCTGGCGCATGGATATCACCCACGACACCATTGACCGGGTCATCAGCCCGCTGCAGCTGATGCATGATTTACATGAGCGCGATGCGCAGACGGACACACTCGTCTATCGCATTGCCGATGGCGGGCGCCTTAAAACCTATCTGCTCAGCATTGAGGAGCGCGAAGTCATCGACACCCCGGCCGGGCGCTATGAGGCACTGCGCATCCGCCGGCGCGACACCGACAGCGACCGGGAGACCGTCTTGTGGTGCGCACCCGCGCTTGAATACCTGGCCGTGCAGGTGGAGCAGTGGGAAGACGGTAGCCGCAGCGCCCGACTGGTCCTCGCCGGGCTTGACGGGCTTGGCACCGAGCCGGTGCTGCGGGCGGATGACTGAAGCCGGTTAAGGACGCGGCAGTGTGACGCCACGCTGGCCCATGTACTTGCCGGCGCGGTCCTTGTAACTCTCCTCACAGACCTCATCCGATTCCAGGAAAAGCATCTGCGCCACGCCCTCATTGGCATAAATCTTCGCCGGCAGCGTGGTGGTATTGGAGAACTCCAGCGTCACATGCCCTTCCCACTCAGGCTCAAGCGGTGTGACATTGACGATGATCCCGCAGCGGGCATAAGTGGATTTACCCAGGCAGATCGTGAGCACATTCCGCGGAATACGGAAATACTCCACCGTGCTTGCCAGTGCGAAGCTGTTGGGCGGGATGATGCAGACATCCGAGCGCACATCGACAAAACTCGATTCATCAAAATCCTTCGGATCCACGATGGCGGAGTTGATATTGGTGAAGATCTTGAAATGATCGGCACAACGAACGTCATAGCCATAGCTTGAGGTCCCGTAGGAGATCATGCGCTGATCACCGGCTCCCCGGACCTGGCCGGGCTCAAAGGGCTCGATCATGCCTTCGGCCGCCATCTCGCGGATCCACCGATCGGATTTGATGCTCATCTGTGTGTCCTTTTTCTAATTGTCATCCACGACGATTTTCGGGAAGCGGCTCGCGCCCGCCGGATCCTGACGCGCAAGCAGTGCTGTGGCGCGACGGGCAGCCGCCCGGTAACGCTCGGCGACCTTGGAGTCGGGATCAGCCACCACGGTGGGCTCACCACTGTCCGCCTGCTCGCGAATCTGCAGGTCAAGCGGCATGGAGCCGAGCAGCTCGACCCCCTCCTGGTCGGCCAGACGCTGGCCACCGCCGGCACCGAAAATATGCTCCTCATGCCCGCACTGCGAGCAGACATGCAGGCTCATGTTCTCAAGAATCCCGAGCACCGGAACCTTGACCTTCTCGAACATCTTCACGCCCTTGCGCGCATCCAGGGTGGCGATATCCTGAGGAGTGGTCACCACCACCGCGCCGGCCACCGGGACCTTCTGTGAGAGCGTGAGCTGGATGTCGCCCGTCCCCGGCGGCAGGTCGATAATCAGATAATCCAGCGCCTCCCAGCGGGTTTCATTGAGCAGCTGGGTCAGCGCCTGGGTGACCATCGGGCCACGCCAGACCATGGGCGTGTCCTCTTCGATGAGAAACCCGATCGACATAATCTGGATGCCGTAATTCTCAAGCGGTGTAATGGTCTTGCCATCGGGGCTGTCCGGCTTGCGACCGGCAACACCCATCATCCGCGGCTGACTGGGGCCGTAAATATCGGCATCCAGAAGACCAACCCGCGCACCCTCCTGCGCCAGCGCCAACGCCAGGTTCGCCGAAGTCGTGGATTTGCCGACACCGCCCTTGGCCGAGGCCACGGCGATGATGTTGCGAATATTCTCAAGCGGCTTCAATGCGGCCTGAACCTGACGCGCAGAGACCTGCCAGGTGACATTGACATCCACCCGAGCCGCACCGGTCTGGCTGCTGATCTGCTCGGCCACTGCAGCCTGCAATGCCGGGCGGTAGTGATCCGCCGGAAAACCGAGTTCAACATCGACCTCCACGGCATCGTTATTGATGCGGATATCACCGATCGCCTCGGCGCTCACCAGATCCGACCCGAGACTGGGCTCGACCCAGCCGCGTAATGCCTGTTCGACTGCTTCTCGCGTAATGGCGCTCATCAAAGGCTCCTCGATGCGTTGTCATCGTCTGCGAATGGCGGCAAGCATACCCGGCTCGACCCCGGGCATAAAACATACTGCCTGTCGGGTTGGCCGCTGCGGGGATTGCGAGTGGTGCCACACTGCGGCAGATTCAGCCAATGACCGGGCTGAGCGTGGATGTCGGCACCCCGGATCACGAAAGGGCCACCGATCAGGTGATCGCAGCACTGAGAAAGTCACATGCGCTGCCGCTTGGCTCTGGCATAATGCCCACCTCCTGACAGCGACCGCGCGGAGCGTTCATGACCCGCAAGATTCTGGTAACCAGCGCCTTGCCCTATGCCAACGGCCCCATCCATCTGGGCCATCTCGTTGAATACATCCAGACCGATATCTGGGTGCGCTTCCAGAAACTCCAGGGCAACGAGTGCTGGTATGTCTGTGCCGACGA
>CAJXNJ010000011.1 GCA_913057145.1 uncultured Ectothiorhodospiraceae bacterium | reverse complement strand
TCCAGAACGGCGTTGGCCACATCCAGCACCTCGGCACGGGTGGGCATGGGGTTCTCCACCATCGACTGCATCATCTGTGTGGCGGTAATCACCACGCAGTCACGCTCTCGGGCCATGCGCATGATGCGCTTCTGTACACCCGGGAGTTCGGCATCCCCGATTTCCACGGCCAGATCACCCCGGGCAATCATCACCGCATCGGCGGCTTCCATGATGTCGGCAAGGGCCTCGACCGCCTCATGCCGCTCGATCTTCGCGACAATGCCGCCATGACCACCCGCGGCCCGTAACAGCTCACGCGCTTCCTCGATATCGGCGGCATCCCGAGGGAAGGAGACTGCGACATAATCGGCTTCCAGCTCTGCGGCCAGCTTGATGTCGCGTCGGTCCTTGTCGGTCAGCGCCCGCACCGATAGCCCGCCACCCAGGCGATTAATCCCTTTACGGTCCGAGAGTGTTCCGGCGACCTCCACCGTGGTGTGAATGCGCGTGCCTTCGATGCGATCGACCCGCAGCTGCACCAGACCATCGGCGAGCAGCAACAGATCCCCGGCACTGACGTCATCCGGCAGACCTTTGTAGGCCACGCCAACGCCTTCGATGCTACCGGCATCGCCGTCAAGCTCAGGGTCGAGGAAGAATTTCGCCCCCACCTCGAGCTCAACGGGGCCATTGGCAAAGCGCTCGACCCGAATCTTCGGCCCCTGCAGGTCGCAGAGCATGCCGACAACGCGGCCCGCGGCATCGGCGGCTGAGCGCAGCGCACTGGCCCGCGCCCGATGCTCATCATGATCGCCATGGGAGAGATTCATGCGAACCACATCCACCCCGGCATCCACAATGGCACGCAGGTCATCGGGCTGTGTGGTCGCAGGCCCGAGGGTGGCAACAATCTTGGTCTGACGAATCATGGATGCTCCGCTTATCGATCCAGTACGGCAACGGCAGGCAGTTCACGGCCCTCCAGGAACTCAAGGAAGGCGCCACCACCGGTGGAGATATAGGAAATGCGATCGGCGACATCATATTTTGATACCGCCGCGAGGGTGTCACCGCCGCCGGCAATGGAAAATCCACGGCTCTCGGCGATCGCCTCGGCAAGCGCTTTGGTGCCCTCGGCAAAGGCATCAAACTCAAACACACCCACCGGGCCGTTCCAGACAATGGTGCCGGCCTCACGCAGCCGCTCGGCATAGGCCGCTGCCGTCTTCGGGCCGACATCAAGGATCATCTCCTCATCACCAACCGCATCAACCGGCTTCACAGTGGCCTGCGCGTTCTCGCTGAACTCCGTTGCGACAACGACATCTTCAGGAATGGGAATCTCCCCGCCGGCAGCCCGGGCTTTGTCCATCAGCGCTTTGGCGGTGTCGATCAGATCGGCTTCCATCAGTGACTTGCCCACCGAGTACCCGGCTGCGGCGATAAAGGTATTGGCGATACCGCCGCCGACGATCAGCTGATCGACCCGATCGGTGAGCTGCTCGAGCACCGTCAGCTTGGTCGAGACCTTGGAGCCGCCGATAATGGCAACCATCGGCCGGGCGGGTGACTTCAGCGCTTTGCCCAGGGCCTCAAGCTCGGCGGCGAGTAAGGGGCCGGCCACGGCATCCGGGGCATACTTGGCTACGCCATGCGTCGAGGCCTGCGCCCGATGCGCCGTGCCAAAGGCATCCATGACAAAAAGATCACAAAGGCCTGCCATCTGCCGGGCAAGCGCCTCATCGTCCTTGGTCTCGCCTGTGTTGAAGCGCACGTTCTCACAGAGGACGAGCTCACCGGCTGCCGGTGCGATCTCAGCGCCATCGAGCCAGTCACGAATCACCGGCACTTCACGCCCGAGCAGTTCACCGAGTCGCTTTGCCACCGGGGCCAGCGAGGCCTCGGGGTCAAAGCGTCCGGCCTCGGGTCGGCCCAGGTGACTCATCACCATCACCCGGGCGCCGGCGGCGAGCAGCCGCTCAAGCGTCGGGAGTGCTGCCTGCAGGCGGGATTCATCGGCGACTGCGCCGTTTTTCAGCGGAACATTCAGGTCCTCGCGAACCAGCACGCGCTGGCCCGCAACATCGACATCATCCAGCGTGCGAACGGCCATTACTTGGCCTGCATCATCGCCACGGTGGTATCGAGCATGCGGTTGGAGAAGCCCCACTCGTTGTCATACCAGGAGCAGACCTTGACCAGACGCCCGCTGACCTTGGTCAGTGTGGCGTCATAGGTTGAGGAATGCGGGTCATGGTTGAAGTCCACCGAGACATACGGCCCATCGCTGTAGGCCAGCACACCCTTGAGCGGACCCTCGGCCGCGGCCTTGAGGACGCTGTTAATTTCCTCCACCGAGGTATCGCGTGCCGCGATGAAGGACAGATCGACGCTTGAGACATTAATCGTCGGCACCCGCATGGCATAGCCATCAAGACGGCCATCGAGCTCCGGCATGACCAGGCCGACCATGGCCGCGGCACCGGTTTTGGTCGGAATCTGCGACATCGTCGCACTCCGGGCCCGGCGCAGATCGGAGTGATAAACGTCGGTGAGCACCTGGTCATTGGTATAGGCGTGAATGGTGGTCATCAGACCCTGCTCAAGGCCGATTGCCTCATGCAGCGGCTTGACCAGCGGCGCCAGACAGTTGGTGGTGCAGGAGGCGTTGGAGACGATCTGGTGGTCGCCACGCAGGACATCATGGTTGACGCCATAGACCACCGAGGCATCAACATCCTTGCCCGCCGGGGCGGAGATCAGCACCTTTTTCGCGCCACCGGCGAGATGGGCGGCGGCTTTGTCGCGGCTTGCGAAAAGCCCGGTGCACTCAAGGACGACATCAACGCCGAGCTCACCCCAGGGGAGTTTGGCGGGATCACGCTCGGCGAGCACCTTGATCTCATCACCATTGACCACCAGGTTGCCGCCGGTGACCTCCACCGTCCCGGGGAAGCGGCCATGGGCCGTATCAACCCGGGTGAGATGAGCGTTGGTCTCGGCATCGCCCAGATCATTAATGGCCACCACACGGATCTCATCGGTGCGACCAGCCTCATACAGGGCGCGCAACACATTCCGTCCGATGCGGCCGTAGCCATTGATTCCTACTTTAATTGCCATGTCATCACTCCTGATTGATGGATCTCCAGCGCCGGCGGTTAACCCGGCAACTGTGCTTCAACGGCGGCGACCACGGCTTCAGTGGTCAACCCCATGTATTCATAAACGACACCGGCCGGCGCAGAAGCCCCGAAGCTCCTGAGCCCCACCAGTCCGACTTCATTCGGCACAAAGGCGCGCCAACTATCCGGGACGGCCGCCTCGACAGCTGCCCTGGCCGTCACCGAGGCCGGCAGAACGGCTTCACGATACTCGGCAGGCTGTGCCTGGAATCGCTCGATACAGGGCATGGAGACCACCCGCACCGCATGGCCCTTGGCCTCGAGCGCCTCAGCCGCCTCAACGGCCATGCCCACTTCCGAGCCGCTGGCCATGATAATTGCATCGGGCCTGGCAGCAGGCTCGCGCAGCACATAACCGCCGCGCTCGATCGCCTCAATCTGATCATCCTGCCTCGGCTGATGCGCGAGCTTCTGCCGTGAGAGCGCCAGCACGGAGGGGCCGTTGCGTCGCTCAAGCGATGCTTTCCAGGCCACCGCCGTCTCCGTGACATCGCAGGGCCGCCAGACATCAAGCCCGGGGATCAGGCGCAGACTCGGCAGATGTTCGATTGGCTGATGGGTCGGGCCATCTTCGCCCAGGCCGATGGAGTCATGGGTGTAGACCAGAATATTGCGTATCCCCATGAGCGCGGCCATGCGAACCGCGTTGCGCGCGTAATCGGAGAAGACCAGAAACGTCCCGCCGTAGGGGATGACACCGCCATGCAGTGCCATGCCGTTCATAATGGCGGTCATGCCGAATTCGCGCACACCGTAGTAGATGTAGTTGCCATCGGCATCATCGGCGCTGACCGCGGTGCAGTCATCCCACAATGTGTTGTTGGAGCCGGTGAGATCGGCCGAGCCACCGACCAACTCGGGCAGATACGGGCCAAAGCCATTGAGCGCCGCCTGCGAGTGCTTGCGGCTGGCATCCTCCTTGCCCTCGGCCTGCACTTTCTCAATAAAAGCGCGGGCATGCTCGGCAAACTGATCAGGCAGGTCACCGGCCATACGGCGTTCGAAATCCGCAGCAAGCTCCGGATGCGCCTTGCGGTAAGCCGCAAGCTTCTCCTGCCAGGCGGATTCTGCCCGGGCGCCGCGCTCGCGGGCATCCCAGGCGGCATAAATCTCATCCGGGATTTCGAAAGGCCCGTGCTCCCAGCCCAGGAATTCACGGGTTGCCGCAATTTCCTCGGCACCAAGCGGGGCGCCATGGACGCCATGGGTGCCACAGACATTGGGCGCACCAAAACCGATCACGGTCTTCGCACAGATCAGCGACGGCCGGCCGGTCTCGGCCCGGGCTGATTCGATGGCCTTGCGGACGGCCTCGGCGTCATGCCCGTCAACATCTTCGATGACGTGCCAGCCATAGGCGCGGAAGCGGCCCGGCGTGTCATCGGTAAACCAGCCGTGGACCTTGCCATCGATGGAGATGCCGTTGTCGTCATACACCGCAATCAGCTTCCCGAGCCCAAGCGTCCCGGCCAGCGAACAGGCCTCATGCGAGATGCCTTCCATCAGACAGCCATCGCCGAGGAAGCAATAGGTGTAATGATCAACCAGTGTGTGTCCCGGACGGTTGAACTGCCCGGCCAGAATGCGCTCGGCAAGCGCCATCCCAACGGCATTGGTAATACCCTGACCCAGCGGGCCGGTAGTCGTCTCGACCCCGGGGGTATCACCGACCTCCGGATGCCCGGGCGTGCCGGAGTGGAGCTGGCGGAAATCCTTGAGCGCCTGCAGCGGCAGGTCGTAACCGCTTAAATGCAGCAGCGAGTAGATCAGCATGGAGCCATGTCCGTTGGACAGGACAAAGCGATCGCGATCGGCCCAGTTGGGGTTGTCGGGGTTGTGCTTTAAGAAATCATTCCAGAGGACTTCGGCGATATCCGCCATCCCCATCGGTGCGCCGGGATGCCCGGAGTTGGCCTGTTGGACCGCATCCATGGATAGGGCGCGGATGGCGTTGGCGAGCTGACGGCGAGTGGACATGGCGCAGGTTCTCCCCCGGTAAATCAAGGCGCTTGCAAGACGGGCAATTGTCCAGAACTTCCCGTTCGCAGGCAACTAACGGTACAATCCGCGGATTTATTGCCTGCGAATCAGGGAGAAAGTCGCAATCCATGGGCACTCAGTATTTGTTTACCTCCGAGTCGGTCTCCGAGGGCCATCCGGATAAGGTCGCCGACCAGATCTCGGACGTGGTGCTTGACGCCATCATCGCCGATGACCCGAGCGCACGCGTTGCCTGCGAGACCATGGTGAAGACCGGCATGGTCATCGTCGCCGGCGAAATCACCACCAGTGCCTGGATTGATCTTGAAGAACTGGTTCGCCAGACCATTCTTGACATCGGCTATGACAGCGCTGAGGTGGGTTTTGACGGCGCCACCTGTGCCGTACTCAACGCCATCGGCAAGCAGAGCCCGGATATCAACCAGGGCGTCGACCGCCAGGCCCCGGAGGAACAGGGTGCGGGTGATCAGGGCATGATGTTCGGCTACGCCTGTCGTGAGACCGATGTGCTCATGCCCGCACCGATTACCTACGCCCATCGTCTGGTTAAACGCCACAGCGACATCCGCCACCGCGGTGTGCTGCCCTGGCTGCGCCCGGATGCCAAATCCCAGGTGAGCTTTGTCTACGAAGACGGCGAGCCGGTGGCCGTTGATACCATCGTTATCTCCAGCCAGCACGATGAAACGGTCTCCCAGGGCGATATCCAGGAAGCCATCATGGAAGAGATCATCCGCCCGGTGATCCCGTCGGAGTGGATCTCTGAGAAGACGCGGTTTTTCATCAACCCCACGGGCAAGTTCGTGATTGGCGGCCCGGTGGGTGATTGCGGACTGACCGGCCGCAAGATCATTGTCGATACCTACGGCGGTATGTCACGCCATGGCGGCGGCGCCTTCTCCGGCAAGGACCCATCGAAGGTGGACCGCTCCGCGGCCTACGCCTGTCGTTATGTGGCGAAGAACATCGTTGCCGCCGGGCTTGCCGATAAATGCGAGATTCAGGTCTCTTATGCCATCGGCGTCGCCGAGCCGACCTCCATTTTTGTTGAGACCTTCGGCACCGGCCGGATTTCCGAGGAGCGGCTCGTGGAACTGGTGCGCGAGCATTTTGATCTACGCCCCTATGGCATCCTCAAGATGCTCGATCTGGTCCGGCCGATTTACCGGCCGACCGCAAGCTATGGCCATTTCGGCCGCGAAGAGGATACCTTTAGCTGGGAGAAAACGGACAAGGCCGAAGCGCTACGCAGCGCCGCCGGTCTGTAAAGCAAGAAGATTACCCGGCGCGGGTGTCGAGGAGCGCTGCATCTCACCAACCGGTGGGAGAGGCTCGATGCCCGCGCTACAACAACAACGGCGCTCGACTGCAACACATGGAGTGAAGCCATGAACGCTGTCGTTGACACAAAACTGAGCGGCTCAATCATCGCCGATGCGAGCCTCGCGCCCTGGGGCCGTCGCGAAATCGATATTGCCGAAACCGAAATGCCCGGCCTGATCGCCCTGCGCGAGAAGTATGCCGGTGAGCAACCCCTGAAGGGTGCCCGGATTGCCGGCTCCCTGCACATGACCATTCAGACGGCTGTCCTCATCGAGACGCTGCAGGCACTCGGCGCGGAATGCCGTTGGGCAAGCTGTAATATCTACTCGACTCAGGATCACGCCGCCGCGGCCATTGCCGAGACCGGCACCCCGGTCTTTGCCTACAAAGGCGAGACGCTGGAGGAGTACTGGGAGTACACCCACCGCATTCTGGAATGGCCGAATGGCACCCCCAACATGATTCTGGATGACGGGGGTGATGCGACCATGGCCGTGACCCTGGGTGCCAAGGCCGAGCAGGACCCGTCCGTGCTCGACAACCCCGGCAGTGACGAAGAGCGCGCATTGTTTGCCGCCATTCGTCGGCGACTGAAAGAGAACCCTGGCTTTTACGCCCGCACGCAGGCCGCCATCCAGGGTGTCACCGAAGAGACCACCACCGGCGTTATGCGGCTTTATGAAATGGCCGCCAAGGGTGAGCTGCCCTTCCCGGCGATTAACGTGAACGACTCGGTGACCAAGTCCAAGTTCGACAACCTCTACGGCTGTCGCGAGTCGCTGGTCGATGGCCTGAAACGGGCCACCGATGTCATGATCGCCGGCAAGATTGCCGTTGTGGTGGGCTATGGTGATGTCGGCAAGGGCTGTGCCCAGAGTCTGAAAGCACTAGGCGCCAGCGTCTGGGTCACCGAAATTGATCCGATCTGTGCCCTGCAGGCGGCCATGGAAGGTTATCGCGTGGTCACCATGGACGAGGCGGCCAGCCAGGCGGATATCTTTGTCAGTGCCACTGGCAACTACCAGGTCATCAGCCATGACCACATGGCGGCGATGAAAAACGAGGCCATCGTCTGCAACATCGGCCATTTCGACAACGAAATCGATGTCGCGAGCCTGCGTCAGTACGAGTGGGAGAACATCAAGCCACAGGTGGATCACATCACCTTCCCTGATGGCAAGAAGATCATCCTGCTCGCCGAGGGCCGTCTGGTGAACCTGGGCTGTGCCACCGGGCATCCCAGCTTTGTCATGTCAGCGAGCTTCACCAACCAGGTGCTCGCACAGATGGCGCTGTTCAATAATGACGGCAGCTATGGCAATGAGGTCTATGTACTGCCCAAGCACCTCGATGAGGAAGTGGCACGGCTGCATCTCGAGAAGATCGGCGCCAAGCTCACCACGCTGCGTGATGAGCAGGCCGACTACATTGGCGTTCCGGTGAATGGCCCCTTCAAGCCAGAGCACTATCGCTACTGAGCCTTCCACCCGCCTGTACGTCACAGGCATCCCGGCCATCGGGGAGGTCATGGACCTGCCCGATGGTGCGGTTAAACACATCCAGGCCCGTCGTCTGAAAACAGGCGACGGGCTTGTGCTTTTTGATGGTGAAGGCGGTGAACACATCGCCACACTGCTATCGCTGGGCCGACGTGATGCCACCGCCCGCATCGAGCGGTTTCAGGCACGTGAAGCGGAATCCCCCATTGCTGTCACCATTCTGCAGGGCATCAGCCGTGGCGAGCGCATGGACTATTCCGTGCAAAAAGCGACCGAACTGGGTGTGGCACGCGTCATTCCAGTGATCAGCGAACGCTGTGTCGTGCGGCTGGATGCTAAACGCTGGGCAAAAAAACAGCGCCACTGGCAGGCCGTTGCCATTGCCGCCTGCGAGCAGTGTGGCCGCAACCGCATACCAATCATTGATGAGGCCTGCAGCCTCACCGAGGCGCTCGCCGCCGTCGAAGGCCTGCCCGGTGTCATCTTCGATACCGAAGGAGATCGGGCCGCTGGCGATCTTCAACCCGCTGAGCAATTGGCGACACTGATCGGCCCGGAAGGCGGGCTTGCTCCTGGGGAGATCCAGCAGGTAGCCGATCTTGGCTGGCAACGGATTCGGCTTGGGCCGCGGATTCTGCGCAGTGACACAGCCCCGGTCGCTGCCCTCGCTGTAATCCAGACCATGATCGGGGACCTTGGGTGAACACCGCGCTGCTGCAGCGTGCACCGCTTGCGGTAATCGTGATCGCCCAGCTTTTCGGGACATCGCTTTGGTTCAGCATTAATGGAGTGTGGTTTTCGCTCTCGGGCGAACTTGGTCTGAGCGAGAGTGATCTCGGACGGCTTACTCTGAGCGTGCAGGCCGGATTTATTACCGGCACGCTGATTCTGGCGACCACCGGATTGGCAGACCGGTTTCCCGCAAGCCGCATATTTGCCCTGGCAAGCCTTCTCGGAGCGTTGACCAACGCTGGGTTTATTATCGCTGCACCGCATGCCGGGCTGGACGCGGCAGTGCGTTTTCTGACCGGTTTATGTCTTGCCGGCATTTACCCACTGGGCATGAAAATGGTGATTGCCTGGACACCGGCTTATGCCGGGGCGGCGTTAAGCTGGCTGGTGGGGATGCTGGTCCTTGGTACCGCCACACCACATCTGATGCGCGGGCTGACACTTGGGCTGCCTTGGGAATGGGCGCTCTTGGGTGCCTCCGGGCTGACGCTACTTGGCGGGCTTTTTATTCTGCGATTAGGCGATGGCCCGCATCTGCCGTCCACAGCGGGGCCAATTGCCCTGCGCGGTGGGCTCGAGGCACTTCGCATTCCCGAATTCCGCGCCGCAGCGGGCGGTTATTTCGGCCATATGTGGGAGGTCTATGCCGCCTGGATGCTCATGCCTTTGCTTGTTGCCCGGGAAATCGCACGGCTTGATGCATCACCCGCTCTCATTCCCATCCTCTCCTATCTGGTGATCGGTATTGGTCTTGTTGGCTGCATTATCGGCGGGCAGATCAGCCGGTCACGCGGCAGTGCCTGGGTGGCAGGCCGTGCATTGGGGCTCTCCGGCAGCCTGTGCCTGATCTATCCACTATTGGCGATACTTGGCGCACCTCCGATGCTGCTGCTGGCGCTGCTTTTTCTCTGGGGCCTGGCGCTCGCCGCCGACTCTCCGCAGTTCTCCGCACTGGCCTCAGCGAATGCGCCACAGCATCGCGTTGGCGCATCGCTTGCCATCATGAACACTATCGGCTTTGGCCTGAGCATCCCGGCCATCTGGCTGACCAGCCACCTCTGGACTACTCAAGGGCCATCGGTACTGATCTGGCTGCTGCCCGGGCCGGTACTCGGGCTCTGGGCGCTGCACTGGCAACCCGCCGCGCCTCGAAATGGTGCCGACTGGTTCAAATCCGAACCATAAAGGTGCAACAGGCCGCCCCCTCACCCCCATCGAACCGCGCGATAATCCGCCGGCCAGGCGATTCACAACGGACATCATCTACCTTCCGGACCAAACTGGCAGGAATTTTGCACAGCATAGATTGGGTACACGGGACCCTGCGGCGGATCTGCCTCTGGCAACCCGCAACAACAATTTGGTGAGTAATGGGACGCTAGGGTTCCGGTCCGCACTGCGGATGACTGGTCCGAGAGCATCCGACCTCTCCTGAAGGGGTTACACGGCGGGACAAAAGCCCGGGAGATTCGTCGAGGACCTCCCGTGTGTATTTCCCGACCAAATCGACAGGAGACGGCCATGAAACGTCCTAACAAGTCCTTCCGCAGCGGCCTGCGCCGCCTGACCCCCACGCTCGTCGCGCTCACCCTCGCCATTCCTGGCTTTGCCGTTGCGCAGGAGCGCGATAGCTTCCGTATTGCCTGGAGCATCTACGTGGGCTGGATGCCCTGGGGCTACGGCGAGAGCTCAGGCATTGTCAATAAATGGGCCGATCGATACGACATCGATATCGATGTGGTGCAGATCAATGACTACATCGAATCAATCAATCTTTATACCGCTGGAGAGTTTGATGGCGTCACCATCACCAATATGGACGCACTCGCCATTCCCGCCGCCAGCGGCGTGGATACGACGCTCGCCATTGTGGGCGATTTCTCCAATGGGAACGACGGCGTTGTTCTGAAGGGGAGCGATGATCTGGCCGATATTGAAGGCCGAAGCGTCAACCTAGTGGAGCTCTCGGTCTCGCACTACCTCCTGGCCCGCGCCCTAGAGTCGGTCGACCTGACCGAACGCGACGTGAACGTGGTAAACACCTCGGATGCCGACATCGTAGGGGCGTTTTCAAGCCCGGATGTCACTGCGGCAGCTACCTGGAACCCGCAGCTGAGCGAGCTGGGGGGCATGCCTGATGCCAACATAGTCTTTGACTCGTCGGACATCCCCGGTGAGATCATCGACACCCTTGCGCTCAACACCGAGGTACTTGAGGCCAATCCCGAACTAGGCATGGCTCTTGCTGGTGCCTGGTACGAAATCATGGCCAATATGTCGACGGATGACGACACAGGCATCGAAGCACGCAGAGAGATGGCCGAGGCAGCGGGGACTGATCTTGCCGGATATGAGCTGCAGCTCGATAGCACCGAGATGTTCTATAAAGCCGCGGATGCAGTGGACTTTGTGACCAGCGACCAGCCGCGAGCCACCATGGACAACGTGCGCCAGTTTGCCTTCGACCGCGGTCTACTGGGAGCCAGTGCCCAAAATCCCGATTTTGTAGGCATCGAGTTTGCCGATGGTTCGGTGCTAGGCGCCTCCAGCAACGTCAAACTGCGGTTTACCGACGAGTACATGCGCATGGCCGCCGAGGGCGAGCTTTAGGGCCAATGGGTAGCCTGGGGGCGGCGCAGCCGCCTCCGGCCCCCTGTCACGCAAATCCGACATAATGAGACGACTGATCAATCAACGCCCCGGACGGGTGCTAGGAGCCGTGCTAGCCCTGCTGCCGTTTGCGCTGGTGGTGCTTGCCTACATGACGGCATCGACAGCCCGGCTGGCCGAAAACCCCGGTGATAAACTGCTGCCCTCGCTCATAAGCATGGCAGACGCGTTAGTACGCCTAGCCACCGAGCCCTCGCGGCGCACCGGCGAAATTCTGTTGTGGGCCGACACGGCGGCCAGCCTGGCGCGATTGATGACCGGGGTTGCTATCAGCATGGTACTAGCGCTGATCGTGGGTACGGCCACCGGGCTGATTCCCTATCTACGCCGCTCGCTATCGCCATTTCTGGCGGCGCTGGCCATGATTCCCCCACTCTCGATCCTACCCATTTTGTTCATCACTTTTGGTGTGGGCGAGCTGTCCAAGGTGGTCCTGATCATCTTTGGCATCCTGCCGTTTATGATAAGGGACCTGCAGCAGCGCGTGGAAGAAATTCCCGGGGAGCAGTTCGTCAAGGCCCAAACTCTGGGCGGCTCGACTTGGCAGATCCTACTGCGGGTAGCCATTCCGCAAACCCTGCCACGACTGTTTGACGCCACCCGACTCGCGCTGGGCGCTGCCTGGCTCTTTCTGATTGCCGCGGAGGCAATCGCCGCCGAAAACGGGCTTGGCTACCGTATCTTTCTCGTCCGACGCTATCTAGACATGCAGACAATTCTCCCATACGTAGCGTGGATCACGCTGCTGGCATTTCTGCTGGATTGGTTGCTCAGACGTCTTAATTACTGGTTCTTCCCTTGGTATTCGACAGGGAGGGCTAAATGAGCGTTATCGAAGCCAGAGGCCTTTGGAAAGAATACGGCCGAGACGTCGTTCTTGAAGATATTCACCTAAATGTTGCAGCAGGCGACTTTGTCACGGTAGTGGGGGCCTCGGGGTGCGGTAAAAGCACGTTTTTGCGCATGCTCCTTGGCGAAGAGACACCGACCCGGGGCGAGTTGCTGCTGGATGGCCGTCCCATGCCGGAAGAACCGGGACCCGACAGAGGCGTCGTGTTCCAGAAGTACTCGGTATTTCCCCACCTTACCGCTCTTGGGAATGTGTTACTGGCCGAGGAACTGGAACAGGCCGCGATCACTGCCCGACTTTTAGGGAGGGCGCGCCGCGAAGCTCTGGTAAGGGCACATGAAATGCTGGAACGCGTAGGGCTTGGCAGCGCGGCCAAAAAATACCCCAGCCAACTCTCGGGCGGCATGCAACAGCGCCTCGCCATTGCACAGGCGTTGATGAAGAACCCCCGCATTCTACTCTTGGACGAACCTTTCGGCGCACTCGACCCTGGCATCCGCAAAGACATGCATGCACTGATTCTCGAGCTCTGGGAGCGGCTTGAGATCACTGTTTTTATGGTCACCCACGACCTGAAAGAAGGTTTTGATCTAGGCACCCGAATGTTGGTGTTCGATAAGACCCGGGTCGACCCGCATGCGCCCAACGCGTACGGAGCAACGATTACCTACGATATCCCGTTACAGCATGGTGCCCGTTCAACCGATCGTTTGCCGGCCACCATGCTTGAAGGGCTTCCATCCAACCACGATGAGGAGAGCAATTGATGCACGCCACACCCATTGCACAAAACCGTATCGTGCACCGTGAGATGGTGCCAGGTGCCCGCTACTGGTCGATGATTGTCAGACGTGGCTACACTTTGCGCCTGACCGACATCGATGGACGGGCTAACGCTTCATTCCTGGCCTATAACCCCAGCAATCCACTGGAACGCTACAATATGGCTGATACGCTCAAAGGGCAGCATGTCAGCCGCTTATCCCATGGCAACATGCTGTTCTCGGACATGGGCCGGGCGATGTTTTCCATTATTGAGGACACCGTGGGCTGGCATGATCCGATTGGCGGCATTAGTGATGCTGAGCTGATTCGTTCACGTTATGGCACGGCCAATTTTCAGGATCATTGGAACGACTTCTACCGCGACGGACGCGAGCTTTTTCTGATTGAACTGGCAAAATGGGGACTTGGGCCACGCGACCTTGTCATTCCGGTTAATTTTTTCCAAAAAGTCAGCGTGGACGATGACGGTGACCTGCACTATCACGCTAATCACAGCCACCCTGGCGCAAGCGTTGACCTGCGGGCTGAGAGCGACAGCCTTGTCGTACTGACGACGGCACCCCACCCCATGGCGTCCGGCCCGGATTACCAACCCGGAGCAGTAGAAGTATCCCTCTTTCGATCAGCCCCTGTGGCAGATGATGACTTCTGCGTCCACCATGCCCCGGAAAATGCCCGCGCCTATGCCAATACATTGATCGCCACCTGCCAGGAGTGAATGCCGTGCCTGCAATAAACCTCCAACCCAGCACGCTCGACCCTAAAAACGCAATCCGCCGTGAAACCGTCCTCGCAGGCGATTGGTGGATCGCCGAACTTAGCCGCGGACAAACGCTGCGCATCGTAGATGTAGAGGGTAATGAAGCCGCCGACACGCTGTTCTACAGCCTCGCTGATCCGACTGGCGAGCGTTACAGCGCCATTGACACTACACAGCGTCAAAACAATGTTTACCTGACCACTGGCTCACCGCTTGTCTCAAACCGAGGTAACGTTATGTTGACCATTACCGCGGACACCTGCGGCCGCCATGACACACTGGGCGGCGCTTGCTCAGCCGAGGCAAACCAAATGCGCTATGCACTAGAGAAAAAGTCGATGCATTCCTGCCGCGACAACTTTTTGCACGCGATCCAGGAAAGCCATTACGGTCTGACCAAGCGCGATGTAGTAAGTAACATTAACTTCTTTATGAATGTCCCGGTCACACCCGAAGGAGGACTTTCATTCGAGGACGGCATATCCGGGCCGGGTAAGTACGTAGAGATGCGCGCCGAGATGGATGTGATCGCGCTGGTTTCGAACTGCCCGCAGCTCAACAACCCATGTAGCGGCTTCAACCCGACACCGCTTCAGATGATTATCTGGGAATGACCCCGACCGCTAGGGACGACCCTAGCGAGCCTGTTGCAGCGGCGGGACGACCCGCCTCCATTAGCCGGATCACACATGTTCAGCAAGGTACTCATCGCCAATCGTGGCGCCATTGCCTGCCGCATTGAGCGCACGCTAAAAGAGCGCGGCATCAGAAGCCTCGCGATCTTCTCCGAAGCCGATCGCGCTTCACCGCATGCCCGCGAGGCCGATGAGGCCGTCGCCATCGGACCATCGAGAGCAAGCGAGTCGTATCTGGATGCCGCCCGCATTCTTGCCACCGCGCGTGAATATGGCGCCGAGGCCATTCACCCAGGCTATGGTTTTCTCTCCGAAAATGCCGATTTCGCCGAAGCTTGCGAAGCAGCGGGGATCGTCTTTATCGGCCCCACTCCCACCCAGATACGTGAATTCGGCCTTAAGCACACTGCCCGTGCCTTGGCCATGGCCAATCAGGTTCCGCTGCTGCCAGGTACAGAGCTTCTGGTCGATGTTGAAGCGGCACTCAAACACGCCAGAGAAATCGGATATCCGGTCATGCTAAAGAGTACTGCCGGAGGAGGCGGGATCGGCATGCAGCTTTGCGAAAACGCCGCCGAATTGAAAATTGCCTTTGACTCTGTGCAGCGCCTGTCACAAAACAATTTTTCTAACAACGGAATTTTTCTCGAGAAATACATCAAGCAGGCACGTCATATCGAAGTTCAAATCTTTGGTGATGGCCACGGCGAAGTCATTGCACTTGGCGAGCGTGACTGCTCGCTGCAACGCCGCCACCAGAAAGTCATCGAAGAGACACCCGCGCCCAACCTCAGGGCCGCCACCCGAGCCAACTTGCTGGAGGCCGCAGAGCGACTGGGTCGAAGCGTGAATTACCGCTCGGCCGGAACCGTAGAGTTCCTTCTCGATGCCGAGACGAATGATTTCTACTTTTTGGAGGTAAATACCCGCTTACAGGTCGAGCACGGCGTTACCGAAAGCGTGACAGGTATCGATCTTGTCAGCTGGATGCTGGACGCGGCCGCCGGCGAACTTAACGATCTGGTTGAACGCCGGCCCAAGCCACCCGTCGGTCATTCCATTCAGGCGCGAGTTTATGCTGAAGATCCGGGTAAGGATTTTCAGCCTGCCACTGGGCTTATCACCGAGGCAATACTGCCAAAGGACTGCCGAGTAGACACATGGATTGAACGCGGACTCGAGGTAACGCACTACTACGATCCGATGCTGGCTAAGGTCATCGTCCATGCTGAAGATCGGAGCACGGCACTAGATCGACTTGGCCGGGCGCTTACAGACATGCGTATCGATGGTGTGATGACCAACCTGGCTTATCTCCGGGCTATTACGCGCATGTCGGCATTACAAAACGGTGAGGCTATTACCCAGAGTTTGGCTGAATTTCGGGATGACGAGGCCCGAATTGATGTGATTACTGCGGGTACCTTGACAACAATCCAGGACTGGCCGGGTCGCGTGGGCTACTGGGATATCGGTTTACCGCCCTCGGGACCGATGGACAATCTATCCTTTCGCTTGGGCAATCGCCTACTGGGGAACCCCGAGACGGCTAGCGGCCTTGAAATCACAGCTCAGGGGCCCAGCCTGCGCTTCTCAGAAACTACCCAAATCGTACTTGCCGGAGCCCCCATGGCCGCTACATGCGACAGTCAGCCGGTGCCTTTCTGGGAAGTTTTCACCATCGCTGCCGGCAAAACCTTAAACATTGGCGGCGCCGGCGACGCGGGCATCCGGGCCTATCTACTGGTCGAAGGCGGACTGGATGTGCCGCTGCATATGGGTAGCCGTGCAACCTTTGCGCTTGGCCGACTAGGCGGCCATGGCGGCAGAGCACTTATGGCCGGCGACGTACTGCGGCCTGCCGAAAGCAAACCTTCATCGACACAGGTATCAGCGCAGCGGGGACGAAGCCTGCCCACCGAGCTGATTCCGAAGATCCGCAGATTCTGGACTCTACGCGCAATGTCCGGCCCCCACGGAGCGCCGGATTTTTTCACTCCCGCCTACATCAAAAAATTTTTTGACGCTGAATGGGAAGTTCACTACAACTCAAGCCGTACGGGCGTTCGCCTAATCGGCCCCAAACCGGAATGGGCACGCGACGACGGTGGAGAAGCAGGACTGCATCCATCCAATATCCATGACAACGCTTATGCCATTGGCAGCGTCGACTTCACTGGGGACATGCCGGTTATTCTGGGGCCGGACGGCCCCAGCTTGGGCGGATTTGTCTGTCCCGCCACTATCATCGACGCCGATCTATGGAAGCTTGGTCAGCTGCGGCCCGGCGATACTGTCCGCTTTCAGGTAGTCAGTCGGGACGAAGCTCGACAGTCGGCCGCAGAGCAAACAGCAATGATTGCCACCCTGCAGCCGCCGACGCCGCGGCCCGAACTCAAGCCAACGGCGCCTGCCAGCCCAATTATCTCGCACCACGAGGCCTCGTCGCGACGTCCCGAAGTGACCTATCGCGCGGCCGGCGATCGCTACCTACTGGTCGAATACGGTCCCATCGTGCTGGACCTTGCTCTGCGCTTTCGCGTGCAGGCACTACTGGAATGGCTCGCTGAACTTGCTATCCCTGGGGTCATCGAGATGACACCCGGCGTTCGAAGCCTGCAGATCCACTTTGACCCGGGTCAGCTTCCGGTCGAACGGCTGCTAGAGATCCTGGAGCAGTCTGAAGCTGAGCTGATCAATTTAGATAGCGAGGAACTGCCATCACGCATTATTCACCTGCCGCTGGCCTGGAATGATAGCCAGACACGACTCGCTACCGAGAAATACATGCAGTCGGTGCGCCCTGATGCACCCTGGTGCCCCGACAATATTGAATTTATCCGTCGCATCAATGGGCTCAAGGATGAGATCGAGCTGCGGCGCATTGTCTTTGATGCTTCCTATCTGGTCATGGGACTAGGTGATGTTTACCTATCTGCCCCGCTTGCGACCCCAGTCGACCCCCGACATCGGCTAGTTACCACCAAATACAACCCAGCCCGAACCTGGACACCGGAGAATGCGGTGGGAATAGGGGGATCATACATGTGCATCTATGGCATGGAAGGCCCAGGTGGATATCAGTTTGTTGGCCGCACGCTACAAATCTGGAATCGCTATCGCACAACGTCCGAGTTCCAAAAACCCTGGTTGCTTAGGTTTTTTGACCAGATCCGCTTCTATGAGGTTAGCGAGTCAGAGCTGATGGATATGCGCGCCGCATTCCCGAGTGGTGGCCTGCAGCTCAATATCGAAGAGACTACGTTCTCGCTGGCGCGTTATCAAAGGTTTGTTGCGGATAACGAGGCTAGCATCGCGGCATTCAAAGAGCGCCAGCAAACGGCGTTCGAAGCTGAGCGGCAACGTTGGCTCGCGAACGGTCAAGCTGACTTTACAACCGAGGTCGAGCCACCGACGCCGGTCGCCGAAGGCCTTGAGCTAAATGAAGGCGAGGGAGTCCTTGAAGCCGATGTCCATGGCAGCATTTGGACCATTGCGGTTGGCGAAGGTGCTCACGTTACTTCTGATGCCCTACTGCTGGTCATCGAATCAATGAAAATGGAAATCCCCGTCCACGCACCACAGGCGGGGGTAATCAAGCGGATGCTGTGTAAGCCCGGTCGCCCGGTCACACCGGGTCAGCCTTTGGCCATCATTGAATGGGAGACTGATTAATGGACACCATCGCCGAAGAGTTGGCGGCTTATCGCTCCGGTGCCAGAACGCCACGCGAATATCTGAGCCGTAAACGCAAAACCATTCTCGAGCGCGATCTCCATAATGCCTGGATTACAGTAATAGATGACATGCTGCTCGAGTCACACATTGCCCGGCTCGAACAGATAGACCCAACAACGCTGCCGCTTTATGGCATTCCATTCGCGGTCAAGGACAATATCGACGTCGCGGGCATGCCAACCACCGCTGGGTGCCCCGATTACCGCTACCAGCCTGAGGCTTCAGCTACGGTAGTCCAGCGCTTAATTGAAGCCGGCGCTGTACCGATGGGGAAAACCAACCTTGATCAATTTGCTACGGGGCTGGTAGGCGCTCGATCACCCTACGGACCCTGTCGTAATGCCTTTGATCCCGAACGCGTATCGGGTGGCTCCAGTTCGGGGTCGGCCGTTGCCGTAGCGCTTGGGCAAGTCAGCTTCTCACTTGGCACGGATACCGCCGGGTCGGGACGCGTTCCTGCAGCCTTCAATAACTTGGTAGGCCTTAAACCAAGCCGCGGCCTAATCAGCACCCGCGGCGTGGTTCCTGCATGCCGCAGCCTCGACTGCGTGAGCATATTTGGGCTTTGCGCGGATGACGTGCAACGTGTATTCGCGGTAGCACAGGCATTTGATCCTTTGGATGCGCAGTCCCGCCCCCCACAGTCACCCCTGCCGTTGCAAGCCGACCTGCCCATCGATGACTTCAGTTTTGGGGTACCAACAGAAGCGGGGCTTCAGAACATCGAGGCGCCTTTCGACAGAGCTACTTTTGACGCGGCCGTTGCTGGACTTGAGGCACTGGGTGGTAAAGCCGAATTTATAAACTTCGCCCCATTTTTCGAAACCGCGCGTCTACTTTATGAAGGGCCTTGGGTGGCTGAGCGCTACAGTGCCATACGTGATTTCATCGAGTCGCAGCCCGAGGCGCTGCTGCCGATAACCCGACAGATTATTGCGGAAGGCAAAATACCGCTTGCATGCGATCTTTTTGCCGCGGAACACCGCTTGGCAGAACTGCGCCGCAGGACAGACGCTGTTTGGTCAGAGCTAGATTGTATCGTCACTCCGACGGCGCCGACTCTACCCACGCTGGCAGCCGTCGAGGCAGATCCGATCGGTATAAACAGCCAGCTCGGGCTATATACCAATTTCATGAACTTGCTCGACCTGAGCGCTGTTGCCACACCCGTCGGATTTGCACCCAATGGTCTGCCATTCGGTGTCACATTGTTTGCACCCACGTTCCTTGATCAGCCTTTGCTGAGACTGGCTGGGCGCTTGCAACAACATCTTGCGCTACCGCTGGGGACCAGTGAACGATCAGTACCCATTCAAGAATCATCCCACCTAGAAGACAATGCGCACCGGCTACCATTGGCAGTTTGCGGTGCACATATGACCGGGCTTCCCCTCAATCATGAACTCATCGAGCGCGGCGGACGCCTACTAACCAAAACCTGCACAGCAGCCAGCTATCGTCTCTATGCACTGCCCGGCGGCCCACCGCAAAGGCCCGGCCTGGTTCGCGTCAATGAAGGTGGCACCGCAATCGAACTCGAAATATGGTCATTACCACGCAGCATATTCGGCGAGTTTCTCTCAACCATTCCCGCACCACTGGGCCTTGGACGAGTGCATCTGGCCGATGGCACCAGCGTGACCGGGTTCCTGTGCGAGGGATGCGCCCTAACAGGTGACGCCGAGGATGTTTCGCATATGCGCTCGTGGCGACGTTATTTGAACAGCCTCTAAAGCAGGCCACCCACGGCCCCTGGGCCCTGCTCTGGCTGCTGCCCGGGCCGGTACTCGGGCTCTGGGCGCTTTATCGCCCACGACCCATGTCATCAAGCGGCATTTAAGGGCCTGATCTGTTGAACCTCGGAATCGATTGCCTGAGCTGCCTGCCATAGGTCCACCGCGGATTGTGCATTCAGCCAAAACTCGGCCGTATTACCAAAAAGCCGGCTCAAGCGAAGCGCCATTTCCGGGCTGGCAGCGCGACGTTCGCGTAACAACTCATTGACCGACTGTCTGGAGACACCCAGCAGGCCCGCGAGCTGCGATACACTCAGACCATAATCAGGCATGAAGTCCTCACGTAACATTTCGCCGGGATGCGTTGGCCTGCGGCCAAATTTATGTCGTTTCAGATCGCTCATATTTCGCATCTCCTAATGGTAATCACACACTTCAACCTCAAAAGCATCACCATTTTCAAACCGAAAACAGATCCGCCATTGATCATTGATCGCAATGGCGTACTGACCATCCCTGTCCCCAGATAGAGCATGCAATCGATTACCTGGCGGCACTCTCAGATCATCAATCGTCATGGCAAGATCAACATAGTCCAATTTTCTTAACGTACGCTTCAAAATCTGCGCCGGGACCTGCTTGGATTGCCCGGTCAGAAAAAGCTCCCTCGTTTTTTTATCGCCGAAGCTTTTGATCATGATCAAAAATGTAATGTGTCACGTGACTCCTGTCAAAAGATGAAGCGGTCAACGATGCTCAAGACATCCGATACAATGAGGATTGCTCAATAATCAGCCACAGGAGTTGCCCATGCCCTATCGCCTGGGGGTAGTGATGGACCCCATCGAGGGAATCACCCCATACAAGGACACAACGCTTGCCATGCTGCTCGAGGCGCAACGGCGCGGCTGGGAGATCCGCTACATGACGCTGGCCGACCTCTCGCTGCGCGAGGGCATGGCCTGGGGCGATGGGGCGCTGCTGGAAGTCCGTGATGACAATCACGACTGGTTCACCCTGGGCGAGCGCGATGAAGAACCGCTGGAGAATCTCGACGCCATCCTCATGCGCAAGGACCCACCGGTGGACAGCGCCTATGTCTACGCCACACACATCCTGGAGATTGCCGAGAAAGCCGGTGTGCTGGTGGTCAACCGGCCGCGTGGTCTGCGCGACGTGCAGGAAAAACTTGCCATCGCACAGTTCCCGCAATGCTGCACCCCGACCGTGGTGGAGATGAAAGCCGAACCACTCAAGGCCTTCATCAATGCCCAGGGCCGCGCCGTTCTCAAGCCGCTGCATGGCATGGGAGGCGAAGCCATCTTCGTGGTACACGCCGGAGACCCCAACACCAGTGTCATTATCGAGCAGCTGTCCGAGCGCGGCAGCAAATACGTGATGGCGCAGCGGTATCTGCCGGAGATCAGCGAGGGCGATCGTCGCGTCCTGGTCATCGATGGTGAACCGGCGCCCTATGCGCTTGCGCGTCTGCCCGCAGCGGGTGAGAGCCGCGGCAACCTGGCTGCCGGCGGCCGCGGGGTTGCCAGCCCACTGACCGAACGTGAACGCGAGATCGTCGCCGAGGTGCGGCCGCTGCTTACCGAACACGGGATTCTTTTTGCCGGACTGGATGTCATCGGCGGATATCTCACTGAAGTCAACGTCACCAGCCCTACCTGCGTGCGAGAGATTGATGCGCAGAAAGGCACGAACCTGGCCGGCGATCTTTTTGCCGCCATCGAGAAGCGCCTTACAAAATGAACGATCCGGTGCTGGCCCGCGACCGAGTGCTCATGGCGATGTTCCTGTCGGTGATCATCCATGTGCTGGTCCTGTTCGGCCCTATGGGCGGGGCGCCAAAAGCACCGGTCATCAACACCGAGCCGCTGACACTCGAACTGCAGCTCGAGCCGGCTGCCGAGTCGGAACTGCGACTCTTTGCCGAAGCGGCAGAGGCAGCAGACAACAATGCCTCGGCCATAATGCAGCCCAATCAACGGCATATCGATGGCACCACGGACGATGGGCCAGCAGCGCGGTATCTACGTGACTGGATCGTTCAGGCGGAGACCATCGGCAATCAAAACTATCCCGAGGCGCTACGCCAGCAGGGCCTGAGCGGCCGGGTTGTCATGGCCGTCACCCTCAATGCACAGGGTGAGGTGGTTGAAACCCGCATCATGGCCGGCAGCGAAAACCCGGCCCTGCACCAGGCCGCCAATGAATTGGTGCGCGCAGCCGCCCCGTACGCCGCGGTGCCATCCGAGGTGCTGCAGGGTAATGACGCGCTGGTGATCACCCGCGCCTGGTCATTCGGGGAGTAGGCGCCAGTTTTCGACGGCCAGCCCTGCAATACGCCGGAACTCGCGCATATTATCGGTGACCAGCGTGCAGCCGCGGGTGAGTGCATCCGCGGCAATCAGCAGATCATTCGGGCCGATCGGCCGTCCCTTTTGCTCCAGCGCCAGGCGCAATCGCGCATAGGCCTGATCAACGCCGGGCTCAAGCGGGTGAACCGGCAAATAAGAGAGCAGTTGATCAATTCGCGCGGCGAGCTTCTGCGAATCGGACTTCCTGGCTCCGAAGCGCAATTCACAGGCGACAACCACATTGGTGCAGACTTGGCCTGGCCCAACGCGTTCAATGTGCTGGGTCACCGTCCCCTGCGGTTCACGAATGAGATCCGAAATAATATTGGTGTCGAGCAGATACGATCGGGTCATCACGACTGATCAGAAAAATCGGCCAGATCCGGATCATCCAGCCCGGTGAGTCCTTGATCAACATCGGGGAAAGCCTGATCAAGAGGCGCAAGGCTGTGCAACCACGGCAACAGACCCTCTCGCTCGATCGGCTCGATAATCAAACGACCGCCTTCCTTGCGCACTAAAACCTCCTCCCCCGGGAGTTCCATCTCACGCGGAATACGAATGGCCTGGTTGCGACCATTGCGGAACAAGCGGGCATGACGGGGATTACTCATCGCGTATTGTCTTGTCATCCATTGCTTAGCATAGGCCATAGCATAGGCTCCGTGAATTCCGACCGCAACAGGCTTTATCTAGCGCAAAAACTGCCAGGAAAATGACCACTTGTTCACAGCAAAGCACTCGCCGATACTGTCTGACGATGAGCGGCACAGGTCTTTATTTGGGTTTTGACGCCGGCGAAAAACGCCTGGGGGTGGCCGTTGGCGAACGTGTGACGGCTACCGCGAGAGCGCTGGATGTGATCCGCTGCAAGGCGGGTGAGCCGGATTGGGCCATGGTCAATGCCCATCTAAGCGAATGGCAACCCGACGCAGTCATTGTGGGTATTCCACGCCAGGCCGATGGCAGCGCTTCACACAGCACACGCATTGCCGAGCGTTTTGCCGGCGAGCTGGCAAGACGCTCGGGATTGAGCGTGCATCGCATTGATGAACACCTCTCAAGCCATGCCGCCGCGGAATCACTTCGTGAACGCGGTCAGGCAACGGACGTGCTAGATGCCGAAGCAGCGCGTATTATTCTCGAAACCTGGTTAAGCGAGCAGTCATCGTGAGCATCAATCTGCCCGACATTGAACCGCTTCTGGATGAGTTCACCGAAGCCGTGCGCGAGCTCATCGAGCGTGAAGGCCGAGAGCATTGTGCGCTGGTCGGTATCCATCAGGGTGGCTACTGGCTCGCCGAGGCCCTGCAGGCTCGAATCGGACTTGCCGATGAGCCGGGCGCCGTTGATATCGCTTTCTACCGCGACGATCTGGCTCAGGGCGGTTTGCAGGCCACCGTGCGCCCTACCCGCATGCCCATGGATATTGACGGCCGGGTGATCATTCTCATCGATGACATTCTCTACACCGGCCGTACCATTCGCGCCGCGATGAACGAGCTCTTCGACTATGGCCGGCCGGCGGCGATCCGGCTTGCTGTACTGATGCAGCGACCGGGTCGGGAGCTGCCGATCAGTGCGGATATCGCAGCCCATGAAATCGAGTTGCCACCGCGGCAACGCGTCAAGCTGCGCGGGCCCGATCCGCTTCACCTGGTCATCGAGGAGGCCAATGAATGAGCGTGCAGCTTGATGAAAACGGCCAGCTGCGCCACTTCCTCACCACCGAAGGCCTCGACCCCGCATTACTCACCCGCATTCTGGACACCGCTGAATCGTTCTCGGGTGTCATTGGCAAATCGGTCAAGAAAGTCCCGCTGCTGCGCGGCCGGACCGTGATCAACCTGTTCTTTGAATCGAGCACACGGACCCGCACGACCTTTGAGCTGGCTGCCAAGCGGCTCTCGGCCGATGTCCTGAATGTAAGCGTCGACACCACAACCACCAAGGGCGAGAGCCTGCTCGATATGCTGCGCAACCTGCAGGCCATGCAGGCAGACATGTTCGTCATCCGCCACAGCCAGAGCGGTGCGGCCGAATACTTCGCGCGCCATGTCGACCCGGGCGTTGCGGTACTGAATGCCGGCGATGGCTGGCATGCGCATCCCACGCAGGCCATGCTGGATGCCTACACCATCCGTCAGCACAAGGGTGATTTCGAGCAACTGCGCATCGCCATCGTCGGTGATATCGCGCATTCGCGTGTCGCCCGCTCACAGATTCATGCATTCAATGGCCTCGGAGCCGGTGAAATCCGGGTGGTCGCGCCCAACACCCTGCTGCCAGGCGATATCGACAGCCTCGGCGTGCAGGTTTACAACGACCTTGGCGCCGGGCTTCGGGATGCCGATGTCGTCATCGCCCTGCGCCTGCAGCGTGAGCGCATGCAAGGAGCGCTGCTGCCGGGCGAGGCGGAGTATTTTCGTCACTACGGACTCAGTGAGGCGAGGCTGCGCTCAGCCCATCCACAGGCCATCGTGATGCATCCGGGCCCGATCAATCGAGGCGTTGAAATCGACTCCTCACTGGCGGACGGTCCGCGCTCCGTCATTCTCGAGCAGGTAACCAACGGCATTGCCGTGCGCATGGCGGTCATGTCACTGGTACTGGGACTGCAGCCGGAGACGGCACGGGAGTCGACATGAGCCGAATTCTCATCCGTAACGCCCGCCTGATTGACCCGGACAGCGGACTGGATAGCACAGGCGATATCGCCATTGCCGATGGCCGCATTGTCGCGCTTGGCGAAGTCAGTGATTTCACGCCGGTGCAGACCATCGAGGCCGACGGGCAATGGGCGATACCCGGGCTGATTGATCTGGCTGCCCGGACCCGCGAGCCGGGCGCTACCCGCAAAGCGGATATCGCCAGCGAGGCGCGCGCGGCGGCAAGCGCCGGCATCACCACCCTGGTGGTCCCACCCGACACGCAACCGGTCATGGACTCCCCGTCCGTTGTCGAACTGGTCCACCATCGAGCCGAGGCAGCAGGCGCTGCCCGCGTCGTCGCATTGGGAGCACTGACAACGGGGCTCGCCGGTGAGCAGCTACCCGGCATGGCCGGATTGGCTGCGGCCGGCTGCCCGGGATTATCCGATGGCGGATATCCGGTCGCTGACTCGCTGGTGCTGCGGCGGGCCCTTGAATATGCCAGCACCTTTGCCCTGCCCTGTCTGCTGACCCCCGTGGACACCGCGCTCGCACAGGGCTGTCTGAATGAAGGGCCGACCGCCACCCGCCTGGGCCTTGCCGGCGTGCCTGCCGCCGCGGAGACCGCAGGGCTTGGCAGACAAATGGCTATCGCCAGTGCAACTCAGGCCCGGGTGCATTTTGGCCGCCTGTCCAGCGTCGAAGGTGTCCGGCTGATGACAGCTGCACTTGGCGAGGGCCGCAAGCTCTCCGCCGATGTGGCCGTCCATCAGCTCTTCCTCACCGACCAGGACGCCATGGAATTTGACCCGCGCTTCCACTTACAACCACCGCTGCGGGATATCATTGATCGTGAGGCACTGCGTCAGGCCGTCTCTGATGGGGTCATCCGCATCATCTGCTCTGACCACCAGCCGCATGATCAGGACGCCAAGGATGGACCTTTCGCCAGCACCGAACCCGGTGCCTCCGGCATTGATACATTGCTGGCGCTTGTTCTGCGCCTGGTGGAAGAAGAGGTCCTCTCCCTGCATAAAGCCCTGGCTGCCGTCACCATTGAGCCGGCGAAACTGCTCGGGCTCGAGAGCGGGCGTCTCGCCGAAGGCGCACCGGCGGATATCACCCTGGTCAACCCGAACGCGCCCTGGTTCTGCACCAATGAGTCGCTGCAAAGCCGCGGCAAGAACTCGCCCTTCCTCGGCTGGGAGTTCAGCGCCCGTGCAACACATACCCTGATCGCCGGCCGCCTCGTTCATCAGCCAACGCAATGACGCCAACCCGGCTCATTGATGCCACGCCAATTGCCGATGACTGGCGGCTGATTCGTCTACCCTGGGAGAAAACCCCGGAGACAACCACTCCCGCCCCGGGGCACTGGCTCTGGCTGGAGACCAACGAGCAGCGTTTCTGCCTGCCGGTGCGGGACGCTGATGCCGGCGAAGGTTGGATCGCCGGGGTGCTACCCGCCGCGTTGCTGCCCGAAGGGCTTGGCCCCGGCTCGGCGATCAAGCGCTCGGCGCTCATGGGAGATGCCCTGCAGCCAAAGACAGCGGAATCAGCGATTGTCGTGGCCGAGGATATTGGCATCGGGGCCGCCCTGCATCTCGCCGAGACACAGGCAGAGCGGGTCAATCTCGTCATCCTTGGCGGGCAATACGGCATACCGGCCCGCCTTGCCCCATCACGCTTTTACTTACCGGCATTGGCCGAGCAGGCGATTGCAGGCATCGGCACGCTGGAGTCCCTGGGGCTGCCGGCGCGGGTGGCACTGCCCGAGGAACGCCCCGGCGTCTTTGAAGGCGATGTCCTCGAGCTGCTCGCGCTTTATCTCAGCGAACTGCCGGGCGAGCGTCGCGCGCAGACTGAAATCATTGCGCTCATGCCCTGGGGTCGAAGTGCGACCGCCCAATCGCCCGGCGGACTGAAAGCGGCGGTGGGATCTGTGCAATGGCATGAATTCCCCTGCCGAAAAACCGGATGACAGGCAGACAGCCGGTCGACGCATCCGCCAGACAGGCCTTATTATCAAGTCAATGACCGAACACAGGCCTCTTAAGACCAGCGTGACCGAGCGATTATCGAGCCTTCAGGCACGCATCGCGCAAGCCGAGCAGCAATACGGCCGCCCGGCCGGCAGTGTGCGTTTGCTCGCGGTAAGCAAGCGCCAGCCGGTGAGCCTGATTGAAGAGGCGCTCGCCGCCGGCCAGAGGGCTTTTGGCGAGAACTACCTGCAGGAGGGCGTCGAGAAATGCGAGCAACTGCAGGACAAACCGATCGAGTGGCATTTCATCGGGGCTTTGCAATCCAACAAAACCAGAGCTGTCGCCGAGCATTTCGACTGGGTGCATACCATCGACCGGGCCAAGATTGCCCGACGGCTCTCGGAGCAGCGCCCGGCGGGCCTGCCGGCACTGAACTGCTGCATTCAGGTGAATGTCAGTGGCGAGGCGAGCAAATCCGGCGTGGAGCCGGCACAGGCCGAGGCGCTTGCCCATGAAATAGCCGGGCTGCCGGGGCTTTGTCTGCGCGGATTAATGACCCTGCCCGAAGCCGTGGATGAGTTTGCCGAGCAACGCGCCGCTTTTCGTGAGCTTCGCTGCCTGCAGGAGGCACTGATTGAATCAGGATTCACGCTCGACACGCTGTCCATGGGCATGTCCAATGATCTCGAGGCAGCCATTGCCGAGGGGAGCACCCTGGTGCGACTGGGCACGGCGGTATTCGGGCCACGGCCGGAGAAGACATCATGAGTGAGAAAATCATCAGCTTTATCGGCGGCGGCAATATGGCCCGCAGCTTAATCGGCGGGCTGATCGCCGATGGCCATCCGGCTGCCGCCATTCGCGTCGCCGAACCGGATGCTGCACGGCGCGAGGCATTGATTAACGACTTCGCCATTCAGGGCTTTGAGGATAACGCCACGGCCGCCCGCGGTGCGGATGCCGTTATTCTTGCCGTCAAACCCAACACCGTCGCCGAGGTGGCCGGCGATCTCGCGGCACAGATTCGCGACCAGGCGAGCCTGGTGATGTCCATCGCCGCGGGCGTTCGCAGCGCAGATATTGCCGGCTGGCTCGGGGAAAATGCCCCGGTGGTCAGAGCCATGCCCAATACACCGGCTCTGGTACAAACCGGCGCAACCGCGCTGTTTGCCAATGCAGCGGTGACTGCCGATCAGCGCGATCTTGCCGAGAGCACCATGCGCGCGGTGGGCATGGTGGTCTGGCTTGCCGATGAACAACAAATGGATGCCGTTACGGCGTTATCCGGCAGCGGGCCCGCCTATTTCTTCTACACCATGGAAGTCATGCAGCAGGCCGCCGAGCAGCTGGGACTGGATCGGGAGACGGCCCGCCTGCTCACGCTCGAGACCGCACTCGGTGCCGCACGCATGGCGTTGGAGAGCTCGGAAGATGCCGCCACGCTGCGCAAACGGGTGACCTCACCGGGCGGCACGACGGCGGCGGCAATCGAAGAATTCAACCGCGGCGATCTGGCAGGGCTCTATGCAAAAGCCCTGGGAGCCGCGGCACGCCGCGCCGCCGAACTGGGCGACGAGCTGGGAGCACAATCGCAATGACACCGGGCTATCTCACCCATCCGCTCGCCTTTCTGGTCGACACGCTTTTCAGCCTCTACATCATGGCCGTGATGCTGCGGTTTCTGCTGCAGTGGGTAAGAGCGGATTTCTACAATCCGCTCTCGCAGTTTCTGGTGCGCATCACCCAACCTCTGCTGCATCCGCTGCGCCGCCTGGTGCCAGGCTGGGGCGGCTTTGATTTCTCGGCCGTGCTGCTGATGATCATCCTGCAGATGATCTCGCTCGCGTTATTAATGATGATCGCCGGGGTCACTCCGCGCATTGAGTATCTGGTGCTGCGCACTCCCGCCGAGCTCATCGGGCTTTTATTCAATGTCTATCTGGTGGCGATCATCGTGCGGGCCATCCTCTCCTGGGTGAATCCGCATGACTACAACCCGGCGACGACCATTCTGCTGAGCCTCACGGAGCCAGTCATCCGGCCGATTCGCAGCATCCTGCCGCCGCTCGGGGGCATCGATCTCTCGCCGCTAGCCGCCATTATCGCCATTCAGGTCGCAAAGATGCTGGTCATGCCGCCGCTTGACCATATCGCCCCGGGGCTCATGATGTAGCCATGAGCGAGCAATTTCCGGAAGACTCTGTCGGGCTGGTGACACCCGCCCATGTGCGTTTTGATGAAGCGCTTGAACTGGAATCCGGGCACAGCCTGCCGGGTTTCGAGCTCGCCTATGAGACTTATGGCGAGCTGAACGCCGAGGCAAGTAACGCCATTCTGGTCTGCCATGCACTCTCAGGTAATCACCATGCAGCCGGTTATTACGAGCACGGTGAGCGTAAGCCAGGCTGGTGGGAAGCCTGCATCGGCCCCGGCAAGCCACTCGATACCAATCGCTTTTTTATTGTCTGCAGCAACAACATCGGGGGCTGTCATGGCTCCACCGGCCCGGTCAGCGACAACCCGGATACCGGCAAGCCCTATGGGGCGGATTTCCCCATGGTCACGGTGCGCGACTGGGTGAGAAGCCAGGCACGGCTTGCCGATTATCTGGGGGTCGAGCGTTGGGCGGCGGTGGCCGGCGGCAGTCTTGGCGGAATGCAGGCGCTGCAGTGGGCCATCGACCTGCCCGAGCGGATCCGGCATGCCGTTGTCATTGCCGCAGCGCCCCGGCTCTCGGCCCAGAATATCGCCTTCAATGAAGTGGCCCGGCAGGCCATTCGCTCCGATCCGGATTTCCATGAAGGCCGTTACGCCGTCGCGGGCAGCCGTCCGCGGACAGGGCTGATGCTTGCGCGCATGCTCGGGCATATCACCTATCTCTCGGAAGCGGCGATGGGGGCGAAGTTCGGCCGCGACCGTCGCGGCGAAGAAGATGATTTTGGCTTCCACTACGATGTGGAGTTTGAGGTCGAGAGTTATCTGCGCCATCAGGGACAGTCTTTTGTCGACCGGTTTGACGCCAACACCTACCTGCTGATGACCAAGGCTCTGGATTATTTCGACCCGGCGGCGAAGTTCGGGGGCGACCTTGAGCGCGCGCTCAAGCAGGTCAAGGCGCAGTTTCTGGTGGCCTCGTTTACCAGTGACTGGCGTTTCCCCCCCTCAGCGAGCCGCGAGATTGTCCGTGCCCTGCTTGATACCAACAAACGCGTGAGCTACGCCGAGATCCGTGCCGATCACGGCCATGACGCTTTTCTCATGCCGGTACCGCGCTACATCGACGTCTTTGGCACATACATGCAGCGGGTTGCTGCGGAGGTGGGGGCATGAATCCGCTTCGTGCTGATCTGCAGATCGTCGCCGACTGGGTGGATAGCGGCGAGCGGGTCCTGGACCTGGGCTGCGGCGACGGCCGGCTGCTGCGTTATCTCTTCGACAGCCGCAATGCGACCGGCTACGGGCTTGAAATCGACCCCGAGGGCATCACACAGAGCCTCGCCAACGGCATTAACGTGATTGAAAGTGACCTTGATGAAGGGCTCGCGGATTTTGAGGACGATGCCTTTGACCAGGTCATCCTCACCCAGACGCTGCAGGCGGTCCAACGCCCGGATCAATTGCTGCGCGAGATGCTCCGGGTGGGACGCACAGGGATTGTGACCTTCCCCAACTTCGCCTACTACAAGCTGCGCTATCACCTTGCCGTGCGCGGTCGGATGCCCATGAGCGATGCGCTGTCTTATGCCTGGTACGAGACACCGAATATTCATTTCTGCACGATTGATGACTTTGAGGCACTTTGCGAAGAGCTGGGTATTCACATCCTGGAGCGCCGCGTGGTATCTCATGACTTAAAGGAGCCGTTGCTCGCGCGCTTTCTGCCCAATCTCTTCGGCGAAGTCGCGCTCTATCGAATCTGTCGTGCCGATCGATAACGAGGAGGCCTTATGCGATTCTGTCGCCGCTTATCCGCTGTCTCTGCCCTTGCTGTTCTGCTCGGTTTCTCGGTTGTTGCCGGCGCACAGCAGGCCAATCGCTTCGATGACTATGAGATTCACTACAGCGCCATGCCCACCGGCATGCTCAATGACCAGATTGCCGAGAGCTACGGCATTCTTCGCAGCCGCACCCGCGGCATGGTCATGGTGACGGTGCTGCGCGATGGTGAGCCGGTGACCGCCCGGGTGGATATCCTCGCGCGGGATGTCGATGAGGACATCACCGAAATCGGTGCCCGCCGGGTGCGCGACAGCGGTTGGGTGTCGTACGTGGGCACCTTCCCGGTGGAAGAAGGCGAGGCACTGACCTTTGAGATTACGGTCAACCCGCATGCCGGTGGTGGCCCCTATGAAATGGCCTTCCGCCAGACTTTCTACGCCAGCGAGTAAAATCGGTGTCCACCTGGCTGATTACGCATGAGGACTGCCTGGAGCATGATACCGGCAGTGATCATCCCGAACGCATCGCCCGGCTCGAGGCCATCCTGACAGCACTCTCGGCACCGGCATTCGCCGATCTCCATCGGGAAGCGGCAATAGCGGCGCCGCATGAGGCGTTGGCCGCGGTCCATGATGCCGAGTACATCGAGCGAATATTCGCGGCCATCCCGGCGAGTGGGCGTCAGCACATCAATGCCGACACTGTCGTCTCCGCCGGATCACGAGAGGCCGCACTGAAAGCCGCAGGCGCCGGTATCCAGGCCGTGGATGCCATTCAGGCGGGCGAGGCGAGACGGGTTTTTTGTGCCACCCGGCCACCGGGACACCATGCAGAGCCCGATGAGTCGATGGGCTTTTGCCTGTTCAACAATGCCGCGATTGCCGCGTTTCATGCGCGTCAGGCGCATGGCATTCAGCGCGTCGCGGTGGTCGATTTTGATGTCCACCACGGCAACGGCACGCAGACGATGTTCCAGGGCCAGGAGGGGCTTTTCTACCTCTCGCTGCATCAGCACCCGCTCTTCCCCGGCAGCGGGACCCGGGCCGAGAACATTCCGGGCAACATCTTCAACCTGCCGCTGCCGGCCGGCACCGGCAGCGAAGCCTATCGCCAGCAGTTTCACGGCGAGGCCATTTCCGCACTCATCGACTTTGATCCTGAACTGCTCATCCTCTCTGCCGGGTTCGATGCCGCGGCAACCGATCCGCTCGCAGGGCTTGAGCTCACCACCGAGGATTTTGCCTGGATCACCGACGAGCTGGTGGCCGTTGCCAACTACTGCTGTGGCGGTCATATCTGCTCGATGCTCGAGGGCGGTTATGACCTCAAAGCCCTTGCCGATGGGGTTGCCGCACATGTTGCCGGATTAATGCGATAAGGACTTGACAAGCGTGGTTATGCACACGGTAACTCGCCTGTCATCTCTGGAAGTGTCGCTAACTGCCTGATTGCGCGAGATAAACTATAAGTTACTGTTTTTATTGATTATTTTATTTTGATCAAAGATCCACCGATTTAAGGCGGATCCGCATGACATGGGCGCTACATCGCCTTGGAAAAAGTTCCTCCACAGACTTATCCACAGAGTCTGGGGAAAACTTCAGGGCCGATGCGGCAGGGCCAGATACTCGTGAGACTGCATCTCCCGCAGCCTTGAAGCGGTGCGCTTGAATTCAAATCGATTGCGCGAGCCGCGATACAACCACTCGATATCCGCCATGGCCGAGATGATCAATTTAACGCCGCGATCGTAGAACTCATCCACGAGCGCAATAAACCGGCGAGCGGCATCTTCGCGATCACGATCGAGAATGGGTACCGCCGAAATCAAGACGGTATGAAACTGCCGGGCAAGCTCAACATAATCATCCTGACTCCGTGGCCCCTCACAAAGCGCATCGAAACCCGCCCAAAGGACACCATCGCCCACGCCCCTCGCCACAATCTCGCGATGATTGATCTCAAGAATGGGCTCGGCATGCTCGCGTTCCGGACAGAGCTTCTCGAAGGACTCGGCAAGTTTCGTCTCGGCCCTGGCATCGGCCGGGAAATGATAAATCGGGGCCTGAGAGAGCAGGCGCAGGCGATAATCGATCCCGCCATCCACATTCAATACCCGAGTGTGGGTTTCAAGAAGATCGATCGCCGGGAGGAAGCGCTCGCGCTGAAGCCCCCCTTCATAAAGCCCGCTCGGCTGAATATTGGAGGTTGCGATCAGCGTCACCCCCTCCTCGATCAAACCATGCAAAAGCCCCGAGAGGATCATCGCATCGGCGATATCGCTGACAAAGAATTCATCAAAGCAGAGCACCCGCGTTTCTTTTGCCCACTCAGTGGCGAGCAGGCGCAGTGGGTCGGGTTCATTACGCAGGACTCGCAGGCGCTCATGGGCTGAGCGCATGAAGCGGTGGAAATGCGACCGACGCTTGCCCACCTGCGATGGCAGGCATTCGTAGAACAGATCCATGAGATAGGTCTTGCCCCGGCCGACACCCCCCCAGAGATAAAGCCCCTTGGGGGCCGGCACCGCAGACCCGCGGCGGCGCTGCCACCAACCACGCAGCCCCGAAGGTGTCTCCTCGGGGCTCAACAAACGCTGGTAGAGCGCATCCAGGGCCGTTACCGCGGCAAGCTGCGAGGCATCCTCCTGCATCCGCTCGTCGCGAAGATCGGCCTGATACTGTTCGCTTGGTGTTGTCACGCTGATTGTGGATCCCCGGCATCCATTGGCGCGAATTATGCCATGACCACTGCCGAAGCGATTGCCAGCAGCCCGGGAGTTTCGTATTTTGGCGGTTCAACTTCAGGTACTGGCTTTTAATCCAAAGGAACCACAATGGCCGAGAATCGCCGCAGCCGAGTAACGACCGAAGGACTGGCCCGCACGCCCAACCGCGCCATGCTGCGCGCCGTGGGATTCCGCGATGAGGACTTCAGCAAACCGATCGTCGGTGTGGGCAATGCCCACAGCACCATTACGCCCTGCAACGTGGGCATCGGTGCCCAGGCCGAGCGCGCCAGTGACGCGCTGCGAAAAGCCGGTGCCATGCCGGTGATGTTCGGCACCATCACGATCTCTGATGGCATCTCCATGGGCACCGAGGGCATGAAATACTCGCTCGTCTCGCGCGAAGTGATTGCCGATTCCATCGAGACCGTGTGCAACGGTCAGAGCCTGGACGGCGTGCTCGCCACCGGCGGCTGCGATAAAAACATGCCCGGGGCGATGATCGGCATTGCCCGACTGAACATCCCCGCTATCTTTGTCTACGGGGGCACCATCAAGCCGGGTAACTACAAGGGCAAGGACCTCACCATCGTCAGCGCCTTCGAGGCAGTGGGCGAAGCAGCCGCCGGACGTCTCTCGGATGAAGACCTCAAGGGTGTGGAAATGAACGCCTGCCCGGGGGCGGGATCCTGTGGCGGCATGTACACCGCTAACACCATGTCGAGCGCCTTTGAAGCCATGGGCATGAGCCTGATGGGCTCGAGCACGGTCTCGGCCGTGGATGATGAGGCGCATACGGTCGCCGCCCGCGCCGCCGAGGTGCTGGTGGATGCCATCCGGCATCAGCGCCTGCCGCGCGACATCATGACCCGCAAGGCCTTTGAAAACGGCTTGAGCCTGCTGATGGCGGTCGGCGGCTCGACCAATGCGGTGCTGCATTACCTGGCCATCGCCAATGCCTGCGAGGTGGATCTGTCCATTGACGATATCGAGCGTACCCGACGCAAAGTCCCGGTACTCTGCGACCTGAAGCCTTCGGGCCGGTATGTCACCAGTGAGTTCCACGAAGTCGGCGGCACGCCTCAGGTGATGAAAATCCTGCTTGCCAACGGACTGCTGCATGGCGATTGCATGACCATTACCGGCCAGACCATCGAAGAGCTCTTGGCCGACGTCCCGTCAACGCCACCGGCAGGTCAGGACATCATTCGCAGCTTCGACAACCCCGTCTACGACGAGGGACATCTGGCCATCCTGCGCGGCAACCTCGCCGAGGAAGGATCCGTGGCCAAGATCAGCGGCATCAAGAACCGCCGCATTGAGGGCCCGGCCCGCGTCTTCGACTCCGAGGAAATCGCCATGGAGGCGATCCTCGCCGATAAGATCAAGGCCGGCGACGTGCTGATCATCCGCTATGAAGGACCGAAAGGCGGGCCGGGCATGCGTGAGATGCTCGCCCCCACCTCAGCGATTATCGGCCGTGGGCTCGGGGACTCGGTCGGTCTGATCACCGATGGCCGCTTCTCCGGCGGCACCTACGGCATGGTGGTCGGCCATGTGGCACCGGAGGCGGCCGTGGGCGGCAATATCGCGCTGGTCGAAGAAGGTGACACCGTGGTGATCGATGCGGACCAGAACCTGCTCGAGGTCAAAATCAGTGAGGAGACGCTTGCCGAGCGGCGCAAGCGCTGGCAGCCCCGCCCGCCGAACTACAAGCGCGGCATTCTTGGCAAGTTCGCCAAGCTGGTGAGCTCAGCCTCATACGGTGCCGTCACCGACAAGGATCTGTTCGACTAACCGCGGGTAATACGGCGAAGATCCGCGGCCATGGCCGCGATCGAATCACTCGGGCGGAATAACGCCCGAGGTTCGCCTGCGGCGTCGAACACGTACATCACGCTTGGATGCGAGACGTTGTAGTCGCCGAACTCATTGGGCTCGTCATAGCCAAAGGTCACCCGATAATGCTTGGTCAGTTCCCGGAGTTCCGGGATGCTGGCTGTCGCCCCGGTGACATGCTCGCTGAAGAAATCGGTGTAGCGGGCGAGCTTCGGTAAGTCATCCCGCTCGGGGTCCACCGAGACAAAGAGCACCCGCAGCTCATCGGCCTCCTCCGCGCCTGAGGCCTCAATCGCCGCGGCAATTCGGGCCATCGCCGTGGGGCAGACATCCGGGCAGTGGGTGAAACCGAAAAACATCACCGTCGGCGCCCCGTAGAAGTCCTCCTCGGTAATCCGCTCCCCCGTCTCCGCCGTGAGGTCGAACTGCAGCTCCGGCAACAGCCCCTCAATGCCTTTGGTCTGATAACCCGAGCCGCCGCAGCCGGCGAGCAAGAGCACGAGCGCTAAGGCAAATCCGCTTTTAAGACCGAGACTGGCTTGCATGCGTTTTCTCCAGACGAAAGGCGAGCACGATAATGGCCGCGACCACACTCATCATCGACGCCGGAATCCAGGTAATCAGACCACCGATCTGCTGATCAAGCATCGGCGAGATGGGGAAGGCCCTGCCGCAGACGTCGTAGATGTCAAAGAGATCCTGCCGGCTGAAGGTGATGTAGGCCCCAAGGGCGATCTGCGGGGGCATCACCAGCGCCAGCACCAGAATACGCCGGCCCGGGGTGAGCCGCGGGGTGACACCGTGATTGCCGCGCTCAAAAATCAACCACCAGAAAAGCAGCCCATCCACCGCCATGGTCCAGTTCATGAACCAATAAAGATCGAGGCTCAACATGGCGTTGAAATGGATGGCCGGTGTCAGCCACAGATAAATCAGCCCGACGAAGAGAAAACCCGCGATGAAAGGCTGCTGGAGAATGCGATAGATCACCCCCAGCCCCGAGAATAACGGCCGCATGGGCCCCTGCGGGAGACCGCGCAGCGTAGCCGGCATGGCGGCAGCAAGCACCGCCGTTGGCATCGACAGCGCAATGAGGAACGGGCCGAGATGATGCAGGATTAGATGCTGCAGTCGATGAGCCGAGAACAGATACTGTGAGTAGTAATCGTAATGGGTCTGAGTGACCACATAGATCAGGCCAACACCCAGGAAGTAGGAGGTGGCGGCCCAAAAACCGGGTCTTGCCCCCCGCATCATGCCAATGGCATACAACGCAAAGGCCAGCGCACAGGCAATAAAAACCGGTGCTGAGGGCTCCCAGGGCCGAAGCCATTCAATCAGTGTGTTCATTGGCTGCGAAGATTAGCAATCGCCTGCATCCGCGCATAGGCTTTCTCGCTAATTAATACCGCGACCCGGCTACTCGGATAGAGCGCCCCGGCGGCGTTCAGGCGTTGCAACAACGACTCCGCCTCCTTGCCACCGGGTGCATTCATATCGAGGACGAAATAATCCACGCCCTCCTCCAGCGTCGGTTCTGCGCGCTTGAAGGCCCGAAACGCCGTCCCTTTTGCCACGGCATTCATCTGATCAATCTGTCGCAGGGTAAGAACCGGGGTGTCGCCAAAGAGAAACTGCACTTTTCTTGTCCGTTGACTCGCGTAGACTCAGCATCATGCAATTCATCCAAGAGTATGCCCAGTTTCTCGCCCAGGTGCTCACACTGCTTTTTGCCTTTGCCATCGCGCTCGGCATGATTGGCGGCATGGCCGGCAAACGCCGCGGCAAGCAGCGACAGGAACTTGAGGTCGAGCCCCTCAACCGTCACTACGAGGCGATGAGCCGGCGCATTGAGCAGGGTGCCAAGCGCAAGCAACCCGGGCTGCTGCAAAGAATCAAGGAACGCCGCGGGCAGAAAAAGCAGGCCGGCGAAGGCCGTCTGCCGCGCCTTTTTGTCCTCGATTTCAATGGCGACCTGCGCGCGAGTGCGGTTGATGCCCTGCGCGAGGAAGTCAGCGCCATCATTACCAGTGCCCGCCGTGACGATGAGGTGCTGCTGCGCCTCGAGAGCCCGGGCGGCATGGTGCCGGGCTATGGCCTTGCGGCAAGCCAGCTCGCGAGGCTGCGCGAGAAAGGCATTCGATTGACCATTTCGGTGGATCGGGTAGCCGCCAGCGGCGGTTATCTCATGGCCTGTGTCGCCGACCGGGTGGTCGCGGCACCCTTTGCGATTATCGGGTCCATCGGCGTGGTCGGGCAGCTACCCAACTTCCACGGCCTGCTCAAGCGCCATGACATCGATTTCGAGCTGCATACCGCCGGCGAACACAAGCGTGACCTCACGGTCTTCGGGCGCAATACCGATGAAGGGCGTGCCAAGTTTCGTGAGTCCCTGCAGGAAGTCCATGATCTTTTCAAAAACCACATCGCCCGTTATCGCCCGCGGCTTGACCTTGAGACGGTCGCCACCGGCGAGCACTGGCTCGGGGAGCGTGCACTCGAGCTCGGGCTGGTGGATGACCTTGGAACCAGCGATGACCTGCTACTCGAGCGCAAGGATCGCATGGAGCTCATCGGCCTGACCTGGCATCCGGCGCCAACGCTCAAGCGGCGTCTGTCGGTGGTGCTGGAATCGCTTCTGGCGCGGCTCGGGCTGACTGAAGACCGCTCAGCCCTTCTCTAGATAGAAGGTAAAGACCCCATCGGTCTCGTCGTGCTGGATCAGACGATGCTCACTGCGGTCACAGAACCCACAGAAATCAATGACCGAATGCGGGTCCGTGGCGCGCACCCGCAGCCGGGCTCCGCTCGGCAGGTCTCTTAATGTCTGCTTGGTGCGCAGGATGGGCAGCGGGCAGTTCAACCCGCGCACATCCAGATCCTGGTCGTAATCGACTTGTGACTCGACGGCCATGGAGCCCATCCCCGCTTAGCGCGTATACTGAGCGGTAGTATAACAATCGCCTCAAGGAAACCCGTTATGTCTGAGCGGCAAGCGCCAGAGGACAAGACCAAGAACGAAGAGACCAGCGGCAACAGCGCCTATGACCCGCGCCCGGTCAGCGATGCGGAGATGCGCGAGGAAGTCAGCCGCGAGGAAGTCGAAGGCTATCGTCGCAAGGCCGATAAGGCGCATCAGAACTGGTTTTCGGTAATGAACAACCCCTACGGCAAAGACTAGTTACGGCCAGGGAGTCAAACCATGAGCGAGCTCAAAGGCATTCCCGTTGTTGTCAGCGGCCAGAAGGTGGAAAAGCCCAATGGCGTGCGGGCCATTAAAAACGGCATCAAGACCCAGCGCGACGCCGCCCCGGTCGGCCGTGGCGACAAGCCCGATTGGCTGCGGGTAAAAATCCCTACGGGCGAGACTTATCAGAAGGTCAAGCAGACGGTACGCGACTATAAACTCGCCACGGTCTGCGAAGAGTCCATGTGCCCGAACATCGGCGAGTGCTGGAGCGCCGGAACCGCCACCATCATGCTGATGGGGGATGTCTGCACCCGCGCCTGTCGGTTTTGCGCGGTGGACACCGGCAACCCGCGCGGCTGGCTGGATGAAAACGAGCCGGCCGGTGCCGCGGAGACCGTCTCACTGATGGATCTGAAATACGTAGTGCTCACCTCGGTGGACCGGGACGACCTGCCGGATGGCGGCGCGCAGCACTACGCGGACTGCATTCGTGAGATCAAGCGCCGCAACCCGCAGACCGCCGTAGAGGCCCTGACGCCGGATTTCGACGGTAGTCACGATGCCATCAATACCGTGGTCGATACCGGGCTTGAGGTGTTCGCGCAGAACGTCGAGACCGTCAAGCGACTGACCCACCCGGTCCGGGATCCGCGTGCCGGTTATCAGCAAACGCTCGATGTCCTCGCCCATGCCAAGGCCCGCCGCCCCGATGTCCTCACCAAGACCAGCCTGATGGTGGGGCTTGGGGAGACGGATGAGGAAATCGTTGAGACGATGGATGATCTGCGCGCCATTGGCGTCGACATCGTCACCTTCGGCCAATACCTGCGCCCCACGGTCAACCATCTGCCGGTCGACCGCTATGTCACGCCGGAGCAGTTCAACCGCTATCGCGAGATCGGGCTTGCCAAAGGCTTTTTGGAGGTGGTTGCCGGGCCGCTGGTCCGCTCAAGCTATCGCGCCGATCGCGTGCTCGAGAAAAACAACGTCGGCCTCGAGGCCGCCACCGGCTAACCACCACCCCTTCACCCCGAAAGCTCATGCGGGCTGATGCCGTGCCACGGCGACTCCTGCTACCTTTCTCGGGCTCATAGAGTTATCGGCTGGCCTATGTATGGTGCTGTGCCGCTTCCGGTTACTTAACCGGGCTCATGAGATCCGCCGGCTGATCAGTACCGTCTAGCGAATGAAGGGCGGATCAAAATCGCC
>CAJXNJ010000010.1 GCA_913057145.1 uncultured Ectothiorhodospiraceae bacterium | reverse complement strand
GCTTATGAGGGTGCCTATGGTGAGGTGCCGCCGGTCCCGTATATCGATACCGCTTACGACGCTGTCTACAGCATCGCGCTGGCGGCAGTGGCCGGTGAGAGCACCGACCCGGTCTCCATTCGCGACAACCTGCGCGTCATCAATGATCCGGATGGCGAGGTGGTCGGCCCGGGCGAGTTCGCCCGCGCGGTGGAGCTGCTCGACAGTGGCATGCCGATCAACTACCAGGGTGCCTCGGGCAGTGTCGACTTTGATGCCAACGGCGATGTCGGCGGTACCTTCGCCCACTGGGAAATCCAGGATGGTGAGTACAACACGCTGCGGGTGTTTGAACCGGCGATGTAATCTCTGATCGATCCCGGCCACTCGGCTCCAGGCCGAGCACCAAAACGCCCCGCATCGACGGGGCGTTTTTTCGTTATTCAATAGCGCCTCAGACGCAGTGTCGAATACTCGGTACCGCCGACTTTAGGAACGTGGAGGCGGTGGCGAGTGTTCGGCAATGCGTCTCCCAGATAAGGGCACCGTACCGTGAGTAAAGCGTTCAATATCGCCCAGCCCGCGTACGACCGGATCAGCGGCGGCCTTCGCCCGGCATGGGCGGGCGTTTCTCCGGCAGAAGGCCTTCGGGCCGGCTGACCAGAATGATCTGCAGGATGACGCCGATGAGGAACACCCGAAAGGCGCTCTCATTACCGATGAGTGCGGTCGGGACAACGCCTGCCAGAAGCTCCGTTGACGACCAGATCAGCCAGACGACGAAAGCCCCGAGGATGGCGCCCAGGTTGTTGCCGCTGCCACCGGCGATCAGCATGACCCAGACCAGGAAGGTGCCATAGAGCGGGCGGAAGGCCTCCGGGCTGACGAAGCCGACAAAATGCGCGTACAGGCCACCGGCCAACGCCATGATGCAGGAGCCGACCACAAAGGCTTCCAGCCGAAAACGGGCGATGTCCTTGCCCGCCGCGGCGGTGGCGGGTTCGTTGTCCCGAATCGCACGCAGCACCCGGCCCCAGGGCGAGCGTCGTGCGACCTCCACCAGCAACCAGACCAGTCCGACAAAGCCGAGGACGATCAATAGATAACCGCCGTTGCCGACGCCAAAGGGCTTCTGAATGCCCGGAATGCCGCGTACGCCGTTGCTGAGCCAGCCTTCGTTGAGGAAAAACAACCGAATGATCTCGGCGATACCAATGGTGGCGATGGCCAGGTAGTCCGTGCGCAGGCGCGCCGTGATCCGACCGATCAGCCAGGCCACGGGCAGGCAGACGATCACGGCACCTGCCAGCCCCAGGAGAAACGGCAGGTTGAACCCGCCCAGCCAGTTATCGGCAGGGCCCGTGGTGAGGATGGCGCTGCTGTAGGCACCCACGGCAAAGAAGCCGGCGATGCCGATATTAAACTGCCCGGTCATCCCCCATTGCATATTCAGCCCCAGGGTCATGATGGCGTAGATACCCACCAGGTTCAGAAAAAAGATGGCATAGGCAAGCAGGCCGGTCAGTTCCATCAGGTTGCTCCCTTGATAATGCCCTGAGGCCGCAGGATCAGCGTTGCCACCATGATGGCGAACGCAACCGCCGGCTTATAGGCGCCGGGGATGACCAGTGTCGAGAGCTCCATCGCACAGCCGATCACCAGGCCGCCGAAGATGGCGCCATAGGGCCGGCCAATGCCACCGAGAATGGTGGCCGCGAAGATCGGCAGCAGCAGCGTCCAGCCCATCACCGGGTGCAGCCGGGTGTCCATACCCAGGAATACACCGGCAGCGGCGGCCAGGGCACCGCCGATGGCCCAGGTCCACATGATCACCCGATCGGCCGGAATGCCGGTAATGAGCGCGAGGTTCATGTTGTCACTCATCGCCCGCATTGCCTTGCCCATGCGGGTGCGGGTGAGGAAAAGATGGACACCAATGACCAGTACGGCCGCAGCGCAGAATATCAGCAGATGATCCGGCTTGAGCACGAATGGGCCGATGCGCCAGGGCAGCTGGATCCCGGTTTCATAGACCTGATTGCTGCTGCCCCAGATCATCTGAATGAGCGAGCGCAGGATCAGTGCCGTGGCGAAAGAGGAGATCAGCAGGATGACCGGCTGGACGCGGCGAATACGCTTGTAGACCACCTGGTCGATGCCGACGGCAAGGCCTGCGGTAAGCAGCATGGCCACCGGCAGAGCCGCAAGCACCGGCATATTAAAGACGGTGACCACGGTGAGCGCGAAATACGCGCCAATCGCCATGAAATCACCATGAGCGAAATGCGCGAAGCGCAGCACACCGAAGATCATGGTCGCGCCAACAGCGCCCAGCGCCAGAATGCTGCCAAGCAGAATGCCGTTAATCAGCAGTTGGATGACTTCAACCATCAGGATTATCCACCCAGGAACATTTCGGCGACCTCGGGGTTGGCGAGCAGCGCCGGGCCGGTGTCTTCGTGTCGATTCTCGCCGGTGGCCAGCACATAACCGCGGTGGGCCACCGCCAGTGCCTGGCGGGCATTCTGCTCCACCATCAACACCCCGATACCCAGTTTGTTGACCTCGGCGATGCGCTCGATGGTCTCATCGATCAACCGCGGCGAGAGGCCGGCGGTGGGCTCATCGAGCATCAGCAGTTGTGGATCGACCATGAGCGCCCGGCCCATGGCCACCATCTGCCGCTCGCCACCGGACATCACCCCGGCCTGTTGGTGGCGCCGCTCTTTGAGCCGCGGGAAGATGGCAAACACTTTCTCCAGCCGTTCGTGGTTGTCACCCTTGAGCGCATAGGCGCCGAGCTCGAGGTTTTCAAGCACGCTCAGCGATGGGAAAACATTGGACTCCTGCGGGACATAAGCGATGCCCCGGGTAACCATTTTCTCCGGCGGCTGATTGGTGATGACATCTCCGCGGTAGATGACTTCACCCTCGCGAATCGGCACGAGCCCGAATACCGCTTTCATGGCCGTTGATTTGCCGGCGCCGTTAGGCCCGACAATGACCACGATTTCGTCCGCTTCAACCCGAAGGTTGGTGCCGCGGAGGATATCCACGCCGCCATAGCCGGCGTAAAGGCCATTGGCTTGCAGCAGACTCATCTCAGGCTGCCCCCGCCTTGCCGCTCGCCCCGGTGCCAAGATAGGCCTCGCGGACTTCGGGGTTTTCACGCAGGGTCGCCATATCGCCCGAGGCAATGAGCTCCCCGTTGGCCATGACCATGACCGGGTCACAAAGCCGGGCGATTAAGTCCATGTCATGTTCAATGACGCAGAAGGTATAGCCCCGTTCCTTGTTGAGCCGCTCGATGGCCTCGGCCAGTTTGCCAAGCAGGGTGCGGTTCACGCCGGCCCCGGGTTCATCCAGCAGCACGGCCTTGGCATCCGTCATCATGGTGCGGCCCAGATCCAGCAGTTTTTTCTGCCCACCGGAGAGATTGCCGGCCAGTTCATCGCGGAGATGGCCGATTTCAAGAAAGTCGAGGACCTCATCGGCCCGCTTCAGGATCTCGTGGTCCTGCTCAATGACCTTGCCCCAGCGCAGCCAGCTTTTCAGCAGGTTCTCACCGGCCTGCCGGGCCGGGACCAGCATCAGATTCTCGCGCACGGTCATGCGAGAGAATTCATGCGGAATCTGGAAGGTACGCACCAGGCCCTTGTGGAAGAGCTTGTGAGTGGGAAGGCCGGTGATGTCTTCGCCCTGCAGGCGGATATGGCCGCTGTCGGGCGGGATGGCGCCGGCGATGATATTGAAAAGGGTCGTTTTGCCGGCCCCGTTGGGACCGATCAGGCCGGTGATGCTGCCCGGGGCGACGGTGAAAGAAACATCCCGAACAGCCTGCAGACCACCGAAGGCCCGGGAGATTCGATCAATTTCAATCACCGATTGTGCCCCTTGGGTTGAGCGGTTTAGCTGTGAACGTGGCCGTGTTCGAGTTCCTCGTCGGAGGCCTCACGCACGTCTGATACCTTCACCTTGAAGTTCAGTGTCTGACCGGCGAGCGGATGGTTGGCGTCAACCGTGACCTGGTCACCGGTTACCGCCGCCACCGTGACAACCTGCGGGCCTGACTGCGTCTGGGCCTGAAAGCGCATGCCGGCCTCGATTTTCTCAACGCCCTCGAACATGCTCTTCGGCACGTCCTGCTGCAGGCGCTCGTCACGCTCGCCGTAGGCATCTTCCGGTGCGATGCTGACATCCACATCGTCGCCGGCGGACTTGCCCTCAAGCGCCTTTTCAAGACCGGGAATGATATTGCCTGCGCCATGCAGATACTGCAGGGGCTGACCTTCCGGGGAGGCGTCAAGCACCTCGCCGTCGGTGTCGCGCAGGGTGTAGTCGATGGCAACCACCGCGTTTTTTGCAATCTGCATGCAGACCTCTATCTCGTTTTAAATTTGACCGCACAGTTTAAACGCCCGGCTGGTCATGAACAAACCTCCTGGCACCCGGGGTACTGGCAGTTGAACGCGGCGAGCGATACCCTGCCGGATTCCTTATGGCGCGGAGACAGGGGAGTGCGCTTTGGCAACACCGGCGTTCAATGATCAATGGACGGGGCAATCGGCCCACGCCCGCGGCCTGCTCATTGCCACCGCCGCGGTGTTGTTGATCAGTTTTGATGCGCTGATGGTGAGGCTTGCCGGGGCTCCGCACTGGGATATTGTTTTCTGGCGGGGCTGGCTGATTTTCTTCACGTTTGCGCTGTGGATGCTGTTCAGTGGCCAGCGCATCGTCCTCCCGCCGCGTCGTCGGGATCGCTGGCTGATTGCTCTCAGCGTGGTGCTCCTCTCCGGTAATACCACGCTGTTTGTCCTCTCGGTGGCGCATACCGCGGCCGCGAATACGGTGGTGATCCTCGCTTCATCGCCTTTCTTCGCGGCACTGTTCTCCTGGTTTTTCCTGCGCGAGCGGGTGCCGCTTCGGACCTGGCTTGCCATTGCCGCGGCGGTCCTTGGCGTTGTCATTGTTTTTGGCGGTGGGCTGGAGCTTGGTACCTGGCTGGGTGATTTCTACGCGCTGGCACTGGCGGTTACCGTGGGTGCGCATTTAACGATCCTGCGTCACTTCCCGGGTGTGCCGCGGTTGCCACTGGTCTGTCTCAGCGGTGCCATTGCCGGGGCGATGGCCATTCCGTTTGCCGATCCGTTTGCACTGGCTCCATCGAGCTATTGGGTGCTGGCGGTGATGGGTTGTCTGCAGATGCCGCTTGCGACGTTGATGCTGTCTGTTGCCACGCGCTACCTGCCTTCGCCCGAGGTGAGTCTGTTCCTGCTGCTCGAGACGGTGCTCGCGCCGATCTGGGTCTGGTGGGCGTTGGATGAGCAGGTGCCGGCACTCACACTGATCGGAGGGGTGGTTATTCTGCTCACGGTTGCCATTCATGCGGTCCTGGCCCTCTCGGAGGAACGTCGCTGATGTCCGGCGAAAAAGATCATGCATTAACACCACCGGTGGCGGCGCGTCGCCCGGTCTCTCTGAGCTTTCATGGGGAGAGTCGCGAAGACCCGTATGCCTGGCTGCGGGATGCGCGATGGCGCGAGGCCATGGTGGATCCGAGTCAACTGGATCCGGCCATTCGCAGTTACCTGGAAGCCGAGAACGACTATGCCGAGGCGATGCTCAGCGATGTGGAGCCGCTGCGTCAGGCGCTCGTCGCCGAGCTGCGTGGCCGCATCCGCGAGGATGATCGCAGTGTGCCTGCCGTTGATGGCGACTGGGCTTATTACAGCCGCTATCGCGAGGGCGGGCAGCACCCGATCCTCTGCCGCTGCCCGCGTGACGGCGGTGATGAGCAGATCCTGCTTGATGGCGATGTCGAGGCCCAGGGTGCGGATTATTTCCGCCTCGGGGCCGCTGTCCATAGCCCTGATCATCGCTACCTTGCTTACGCCGTTGATCGCAGCGGTGCGGAGTCCTTTGAGCTGCGTGTTCGTGACCTGCAAAGCGGTGAAGATCTGGATGAGCGCATTCATGCCGCCCGCGGAGACATCGCCTGGGCCAATGATGGCGTGAGCTTTCTCTACACGGTGATTGACGATGAGCATCGCCCGCGCTGGGTCTACTGCCATCGCCTCGGGGAGCCGGCCGCGGCCGACACCCTGATTTACACCGAGACCGATCCGGGGTTCTTCCTGGGCGTGGATCGCACCGAGAGTGGCCGTTATCTGATTATCGACAGTCATGATCACACCACCTCCGAAGTCCATTGGCTCTCGGCGGATGAACCGCAGGGCAAGCCACGCTGCGTGGCGCCGCGCGAGCGGGATATCGAGTATTCAGTCAGTGACTGGGGGGATCGATGGCTGATTCTCACCAACGCCGGAGATGCCGAGGATTTCTGCATCTGCCAGGCGCCGATCGGCACCGAGGGCCGTCACCACTGGCAGGCCCTGGTCCCGCACCGCCCGGGCCGGCTGATTGAAGGCATGCTGGTGTTCGCTGACTGGTTGGTCCGCCAGGAGCTCGAGGATGCCGAATCGCGCATTGTCATTCGTGAGATGGCGACGGGCGATGAGCATGTCATCGAACAACCCGACCCCTGTGTGGAAGTGGGCCTGATGGGCGGGTTTGAGTATCAGACCGATACCCTTCGCTTTGGCCTCAGCGGGTTTGCCGAGCCCGCGCAGGTGTTCGACTACGACATGCGCAGACGCGAACGCCAGCGACGCAAGATTCAGGAGATCCCCTCAGGTCATGATCCCGAGGCCTATGTCTCGCGGCGGTTGATGGCAACGGCGAGTGATGGGGAGCAGGTCCCCATCTCGCTTTTCCATCGCCGCGATGTCACACCGAATGCATCAACACCGCTCCTGCTCTATGGCTATGGAGCCTATGGCATCAGTGAGCTGCCGGGGTTCAGTCCGCATCGGCTCTCGCTGGTGGATCGGGGGTTTGTCTATGCCATTGCCCATGTCCGCGGCGGCCGGGAGCGCGGTTATCGCTGGTACCGCGGTGGTCGGGAGGCGCAGAAGGCGAATACCTTTGGTGATTTCATTGCCTGTGCTGAGGCCCTGATTGAGGCCGGCTATACCGGTGCCGGGCAGATCGCCATTCACGGCGGGAGTGCCGGGGGCATGCTGATCGGCGCGGTCATTAATCAGCGCCCGGCGTTATTCAAGGCAGCGATTGCCGATGTCCCCTTTGTTGATGTGCTCAATACCATGCTCGATGAGACGCTGCCGCTGACCCCGCCGGAGTGGCCGGAGTGGGGTAATCCGATCGAGAGTGCCAGCGCCTATGCCGATATCGCCGCTTATTCGCCTTACGACAATATCGCCGAGCGGCCATATCCCCATCTGCTGGTCACCGCCGGCGTCTCCGACCCGCGGGTGACCTACTGGGAGCCTGCGAAATGGGTGGCGAGGCTGCGCGCTGAGGGAAGGCCAGGCGGAATGATTCTTCTGCGCACCAACATGACAGCCGGTCATGGCGGGCCGGGTGGCCGCTTTCAGTATCTTGAGGAAGTGGCGCTGCGTTATGCCTTTTTACTCAAGGTCTACGGGCTTACCACATAAGATCATCGGGGATGGGATGATCAGCGTAGGGATCATCCGCTGAAGACTCGTCGCTGTTGACGGCATCACCGGCCGTCCAGGCCACAAGAAACGGTGCCCGGGCACGAATCTTCTCCACCAGCTCGCCGGGGATCAGGCGATAACGACCGCGGGTGCGGGCAATGGCGAGTTTTCCGGCTGCCAGTGCCTTGCGTTGTTCGGCGGAGACATGAATCGGGCGGATCCGGCCGTTGTGGCTGAAGTTGAATCGCTCCTCGCCATCGTGAGCCACCTCGGCATCAATCACCATCTGTCGGGCCGCCTGTTCATCGGCCTGTTTTCGGCGCTCTTCTTCGCGACGACGGTTGAGTGTGCGGTCGCGGGCGCGGCGGTCGGCCTCGCGTTGGGCAGCCGCCTTACTGGCCGCTGATTGCTCGTCATCCGCCTCACCCTGACGGCGTTTTTTACGCTTCTGGGTGCGGGCCTTTTTCACCGACTGCTCATCGACGAGCCCGGTTTTAAGCAGTTGTTCGCGCAGACTGTCACTCATGGCGGGCAGGATAAGCCGGCTGATTGGGGCTGACTACCCCCGAATGGCTGAGGGGGCCGGCCGTGTCTGTACCAGAGCAACACCGATCACCACGACAATGAGGCCAAGGAGTGCATTGAGCCCAAGGCGTTCATCAAAAAGCAGCCAGGCGGTGAAGACCGTCACCGGAGGCGCCAGATAGAAAAGCGAGGCCACCCTTGAGGCCGCGCCGTGACGGATGAGCAGGTATAAAAGCCCGACCGCACCCACCGAGAGAACCAGCACCAGCCAGCCAAGGGCGAAGACGAGCTCCCCGGTCCAGGTGATCTCGCGTGACTCGGTAAAAAACGCCAGGGCGAAGAAGACCAGGCCGCTTGCCGCGTATTGGATGACACCTCCGGTGCGCAGATCGGTAAGCGGGCAGAAGCGTTTTTGATAGAGCGTCCCGATGGTGATGCCGACAAGGGCAATGGTTGTGGCTGTCAGCGTAGCGGGGCTGGTGACGCCGCCTTCTGTACGCGCTGTCATCACCAGTGTGACTCCGAGAAAACCCAATGACAGGCCAAGCCACTGTCGGCTCGTCACGCGCTCACCGAGCAGTGGGCCCGCCAGCGTTGCCGTCAGCAGTGGCTGCAGGGCAACCAGAATGGCGGTGACCCCCGCCAGCTGCCCACGGTCGATGGCCCAGAAGACGCCACCCAGATAACAGGCATGGACCAGCAGCCCGGCGACGGCTGTGTGAAGCATGGCGATGGGGGTTTTCGGCCAGGGTGCGCGCATGATCACTGCCAGGCCCAGCAACAGGGCCGAGGCCAGCAGCATGCGCACGGCCAGGAAGGTCATGGGTTCTATCCAGGGCAGCCCCAGCTTGGCCCCGATAAACCCGGTACTCCACAGCAGCACAAAGGTCGCCGGAAGCCCCAGCGACCACAGCCAGGTGGTGCGATCAGTCACCTGTGCCCTGGTCAGTAGGCTTCGTTGAGAACCCGCTCGCGCAGCTGCTCGTATTCGCTGTCACTCAAAAGGCCGCGCTCGAGCAGAGCATCGAGCTCTTCAAGCCGCGCGGTGAGTGAATCGGTGCTGCTCTGGCCGCCCGTCATGCCGCCCTGCGGGATGTTTTCTTCGCGAAACGCCACGCCGGTGAGCTGGAACATGTCGTTGTGGCAGAGCCCGCGGCTCTCAAGCGAACCGGTCCCGAGGACGCGCAGATAATCAGCGCCATCCTCAACGGCGTTGGCGCGCAGTTTCTCCAGCGTTTCATTGAAGGCGGCGCGCCGTTCGCGGTCGCTGTTGCAGTCGGTCCGGGCGTAGGTGGTGTAGCGGCCGACCTGACGGGAAAAGGTCTCAGGATCATCGGTGCTTACGGTAAGCCCGGGGGTGCTGAGCGTCTCAGCCGCCGGTGCGGTGATCTCCTCCGGCGGCTCGGCCTCGGTGTTGGCGGCGTTGTTGCCCGGCATCATGCCGCAGGCGGTCAGGGTGAGGCTGGAGGCGGCAAGCAGGAGGCTGCAGCGGAATTTCATCGGCGACTCCGATCGGATGAATGTCTGAATAAACGCCAAGTATTGCTGATTCACCCCCGCGTTGACCAGAGCCGAGCGGGTTGGGCTATGGCCAAAATCGGACCGAGCTGGTACGTTTTGGGCGTTTCCATTCATTTTTACCGACTGCCAAGGAGTAGCTCATGGCCTTCACGCTGCCGGATCTTTCGTATGATTATGATGCGCTGGATCGCTCCATTGATGCACGGACGATGGAGATCCATCACACCAAGCATCACAACACCTATGTCACCAAGCTCAACGACGCTGTGGCCGGGACTGAGTATGAAGGCAAGTCACTCGAAGACCTGTTGACCGGTGTCTCGGCACTGCCAGCGGCGGTGCGCAACAATGGTGGCGGCCATTACAACCATTCGCTTTTCTGGAAGATGCTCTCGCCCAACGGTGGCGGTGCACCGGATGGCGCCGTCGCGGACGGCATCAACGCGGCATTTGGCTCATTCGATGCCTTTCGTGAGACCTTCACCAATGCCGCCCTGGGCCGATTCGGCTCCGGTTGGGCCTGGCTGATTGCCACCCCGAGCGGGCTGAAAGTCACCTCCACACCCAATCAGGACAACCCGATCATGGACGTCGCCGAAGAGCAGGGCACACCCGTGCTCGGGCTTGATGTCTGGGAACATGCCTATTATCTGCGCTACCAGAACCGCCGGCCCGACTATGTCGAGGCCTTCTGGGACGTGGTGAACTGGGAGGAGGTCAATCGCCTGTTGGCCGCGGCCTGAAGCGATTGAGATCCGCGACAAGGGCGTCGGCGAGCGGAAGACTGGCATCATAAGGGTGTAACCCGATGCGAAGTCCCGCCCGCGGCGCCCTTTTTCGATTGAGGGCGTTGCTGAGTTCAAGCGCCAGGCGTTGGAATCCGTTGCCCGCCTCATAACCGAGCAGCGCCCGATAGCGCCAGATGCCTTCAGACACCGAATAAATCCCGCGCAGCGTCTCCACCTGCTCAAAAGGCTGTTCATCCAGTCGATGCCTCGGCAGTGAGCCAAGCGCCCAGGCCGGCGGTACGTAAAGCGAAGGCCTGGTAAGTCCCTGTTCGCCGAACCAGGCGAACGAGCGTTGCATGAGATTCAGGATTCCTTCGGCATCAAGGCTCAGATGCTCGGCGACATCCCGGGAGATCAGCGCTGCGTGAATGCGGTGCCAGAGCCCGCCATAACCGCTGATTCGATGCTGCCAGCCGTGCCCCGCGAGCTCATGGCCCCTGGTCTGCCAGTCACGAAGCTTCTGGATGCCCTGTGCATCCCAGCCGGCATCCGGTACCACCAGCAGCACCGGTGGCGGCCAGCCGGCGCGGGCAGTGGTATCAATCAACGCCTCGACCCGCGAGAGCGTCTCGGGCATGACATCGTGAATGCTCAGATGAACAGGCGGCGCGGTTTTCACAAGCACTCCAGCAGCGTTTGCCACTCATCGATGCAGTCCCGCGCCATGGCCTCGGCCTCAATGCGCCCCTGTGCGGCCTTCGCGCTCAGCACATCGGCGGGAGTCTGCAGGATGCGGCTCAGTGCCTGAGCCGTGTTCTCGCCCGGTTGCATGATCTCAAGGCAAGGCCTGAACGCGGGCCAGTCAGCGATCCCACAGCCGGGTGAAACCAGCGCCAAGCGGCCGCGGGCCATGGCCTCAAGGGCAACCGTGCCGAAGGCTTCCACTTCCGAGGGCAGGACCAGCAGGTCGGTATTATCGAGGGTTTCGATCAGTTGATGGCGGTCGATCCAGCCCAAATAGCGCAGATTGGGATAGGTGCTGGTGGCCGCTTCCACTCGGGCGCGCTCCGGCCCGTCCCCGGCGATGGCAAATGAGAGATCAGGATGGGCGGCGGCGGCTTCAATAACGGTCTCGACCCGTTTTTCAGCGGCCAACCGGCCGACGAACAGGATTCTTGCGGGTGGCGTGTTGAGTGGGCGCTGAGGGGTGTCGAGCAGCGCTCTTGGCAGCGGTGTTTTGACCTTGACCGCGCGACGGGCGCCTTTATTTTTTGCGATCTGCTGCATGGGCTCGGCATTGCTCACCACCGCATCCGCCCGGGTGAAGAGGAAGTGATTGATGCCGCGCATGAAAAGCCGGTTGAGGGGTGCCAGTAAGCGGCCGTAATAGAGACTGCTCAAGGCTTCAAAGTCCGTATGCAGCCCGAGGACGCTGCGGCTGCCGAGTCGATGAGCAAGCGCACTTGCGACAAGGGCGTAGGGGCCGGGCGCGGCGAGGATCATGACATCGGGCTGAATGCTTTGCAGATGCCGATAAAGTGCAACCGGTGAAGGCAGGCAGACCCGCTGGCTGGCATCTCCGGGCATTTTCATCTCAAGCCAGTGCTGGATGCGAGTCGCCTTAGTGCCGGGTGCAATGAAATGAACCGGAACGCCCCGGGCCTGCAGGTGATCCACCAGATCCGCATAGTAAGTGCCTACGCCATTGCGCTCGGGCTCGGCGTCGCAGATCACCGCTACGGTTTTTGTCGGCCTCAGCACTGTCTGCTCGGCTGCAGGCTGCGGTGTGGCCCGGGTGAAATCAAAGACCGCATGTATATCGGCAAAGCGCTCGCGGATATCGGCTTCATTCAGTTGATGGTCGGCGAGGGCGTGATGATGGCCGGACTGGTGCGATCGTGCACGCTCACCAAGCGCTTCCAGGCGCTGCGAGAAATCTTCCGAGAGCGATATATCAAGTTGGTCGTAGATGATCCGAATGGATTCGCCGAGGCCCTGGCGCTGGGCCTGCAGCGGCAGGAATACCGCTTGTGTCGGGGCGCGTGAGGGCAGTTTTTGCAACAGGTTTTCGTAAGCAAAATGCAGCTGGCGGAGCATGCGCTCGTTAAAGGCTGCATGGTTGATGCGCCCATACAGCGTGGTCAGCGTCGGCAGGAGACTCGAGAGCTGGGAGGAGACCACCTGTTCGGGCTCGCGCAGGCAGGCAATGATACGGGCATCCGGAAAGGCGGTGAGCAGACTGCCCGCGAGGGTCGCGTGACTGGCGTTTTTGGCGAGGTAGCGCTTATCGCTGCCATGGTAGTAAAGATGCCGCTGAATACTGCGCCGGTAGGCCTGCATCAGGCGCTTTTGTTCGGGTGCACTCAAGGCCTGGTCGCCGCGTCCCAGTCGCCAGAGTCGTTGGTTCTCGGGCGAGGCGATAATCAGAATGAAGGCCGAGAGCCGTGGCAGCAGGGTGAGATAGTCCTCCTCCGCTGCCTTGAGCCTGAGTGGATGGGCGTTGCTCAGCGGTGCGATGAAGGACTGATTGATGCGGCGGGCAAGACGCCGCAGTGGACGGCCCAATCGCCGATCGGCGGCGGCAATGCCCTGCCAGAGATAGCGATGGGTGATGGCCGGTGCGAGCAAACATTCCCAGGTGCGGGTTGTGGTGAACTGTGTATCGCCAGCGAGCGCCTCATGCAGGGCCGTCGTGCCGCTGCGTGGGACACCGAGAATGAAAAGCGGTCGTTGAATGCGGATCTTGCGATAGTGCCGAAAGAAGATCTCATCGGCGATCAGACCGGCCCAGTAGTAGAGCAGCAACGGTGGCAGCAACAGCAGGGCTGCCAGGGAGACCAGCGCGCGTCGCGGCCAGGAGGTGGCGATGGCGTTGGTTCGGGGGAGCAGACCGGCCGTGATCAGGTCAGCGAGATCAACCAGGACCCTCAGCATCTAGCCAGTCTGTTCCGCCCGTATGACCATTCGATGACAATCAGTGCGGCCGTACCCGGTCCGTTTTGCCAAAGTGATTGGCAAGCGCCCGGTCCAGCTTGCCTGCGGCCTGATGGGATGCGGTGTAGGCATCTTCCGCCACGGCTTCAGCGACGATCGGGTCGGCGCCACGGGGATGGGCTTCCAGCAGGCAGCGTGAGTCCCGGCCGCCCTTGCTGCCATTGTCATCCTTGAAATGCACCTCGATACGCGTGAGTCGGTCACCATGGTGACGCTCGACCGGCTCGAGCTTGTGGCGGACATGATCGCGAAGCGCGTCCGAGAGATGGACACCATCGCCGGGATTAATGATCAATTCCATGGCGTATTGCCTCCTGTGTTCGCCGTTGGTAAGCGGTTATGGACGGCTTGCCTCGACTTCATCGAGGGCCGCACTGAATCCGGAGAGTGAGAGCGGTAGCTCGATGCCGCGTCCCTGGGGATCGGCAATGGTCAGCGTCGCCTCGGCACCGGCGCGCATTTGTGAGACCAGGGAGTCATCCAGCGCGATATCGCCCCGGCAGCCACTGGTCAGGCAGATCTGAATGGCAAAGCGGACCGGCTCGTTGTCATCGACCTGCATCTGCACCCCGGGTGGCAGGCGCATGCCGAGTGGCAGGTTGAAAAGCGCAATCGGCGATTCAGCGCCCTGGGGGTAGCCGATGACCACCTCGAAGACGGTCTGGCCGTTTTCCGATTCACTCACGCTCTGATACATCTCGCAGAGCTCGCCGGCGCCAAAAGCGTCCTCGGGTGCCGGCTGACAGCGCACAATCCAATCCTGGTACTGGCCGCGAACTTCGGCCTGCGGCGCCTGCATTTCGGTTTCCGGTGCATCGGTCTGGGCGAGGGCGGTGGTGGCCGGAATGCTGAGTGCGATGACCAGCCCGGCAAGAAACTTACGCCAAGGAGCGTTCATAGAAAGCCTCAATGATGTGCATGTTATCGACAGTCTGCCGCATTCGAGAGGGGATGAAAATCAGCCGTCTTCAGGTTCATAGCCCAGATTGGGGGCGAGCCATCGCTCGACCTCGCGGACTGGCATGTCCTTGCGCCGGGCGTAATCCTCGACCTGGTCCCGATAGATCCGCCCAAGGCCGAAATAGCGGCTGTCCGGATGACTGAAATACCAGCCCGAGACGGCGGCCGTGGGGTACATGGCACGGCTTTCGGTGAGTTGCAGGCCGATGTTCTCCTCGACATCAAGCAGCGCCCAGAGCCGGTCTTTTTCGGTGTGATCGGGGCAGGCCGGATAGCCGGGGGCGGGGCGAATGCCCAGATACTGCTCATCGATGAGTGCCTCGTTATCGAGCGATTCATCGGGCTGATAGCCCCAGAACTCGCGCCGGATTCTCTGGTGCAGCATCTCGGCGAAGGCCTCGGCGAGTCGATCGGCAAGTGCCTTGACCATAATCGCGCTGTAGTCATCATGATCGGCTTCAAACCGTGCCACCGGTTCATCGATGCCAATGCCCGCACTCACGGCGAAGGCGCCCATCCAGTCCGCGCAGCCGCTTTCTTTCGGGGCGATAAAATCCGCCAGTGATTGATTGGGCCGGCCCTCGGGTTTTTCATTCTGCTGACGCAGGTGGTGCAGGGTCGCGAGCACTTTCTTGCGGCTCTCATCGGTGTAGAGCTCGGTGTCATCACCAACGGCATTGGCGGGGAAGAGCCCATAGACGCCGCGCGCCGTCAGCCATTTCTCCGCGACCAACTGCTCGAGCATGGCCTTGGCGTCGGCCAGCAGTTTGCGGGCCTCCTCGCCGACGACCTCGTCATTGAGGATTTTCGGATAGGAACCTGCCAGCTCCCAGGCATGGAAAAACGGCGTCCAGTCGATGTAATCGACCAGCTCCTCGAGCGCCGGCTCGATCACATGCACACCGGGGCGGGCCGGTTTGACCGGCTGCCAGGTTGACCAGTCGATCGGTGTTCGGTTGGCTCGGGCTTTGTCTATCGCAAGCCATTTCTGCCGTTTCTGCCGGCCGGCGTGCTGCTGGCGCACCCGCTCGTATTCCTCGCGGATACCGGCCGCAAAATCGGTATAGCGGGTCTCGCTGACCAGATTGCTCGCCACACCGACGGCGCGAGAGGCGTCCTTGACGTAAATCACATCGCCGTCATAGCGCGGGGCGATTTTCACGGCCGTGTGTACCCGGGAAGTGGTCGCACCACCAATGAGCAGCGGCAGCTTCATCTCCCGTCGCTGCATCTCTTTGGCCACGTTCACCATTTCATCAAGAGAGGGTGTGATCAGACCCGAGAGCCCGATCATGTCGGCGTTTTTCTCGATGGCGGTATCGAGGATCTGTTCGGCCGGCACCATGACGCCGAGGTCAATGACCTCGAAGTTATTACACTGCAGCACCACACCGACGATGTTCTTGCCGATGTCGTGGACATCACCTTTGACTGTGGCAAGCAGCATGCGCCCGGCGGGTTCATCATTGGTATTGCCGCTCGCTGCTTTCTCGGCCTCGATATAGGGCAGGAGATAGGCCACGGCCTTTTTCATCACCCGGGCCGACTTCACCACCTGTGGCAGGAACATCTTGCCCTCGCCAAAGAGATCACCGACCACATTCATGCCGTCCATGAGCGGGCCTTCGATGACCTCAATGGGCCGGTCAAACTGCTGTCGCGCCTCCTCGACATCCTCATCGGTGTAATCGGCGATGCCCTTGACCAGGGCGTGCTCGAGGCGCTTGGCGACCGGCTGCTCGCGCCAGGCGAGATCTTCTTCCTTTTTCTTGCCGCCCTGGCCGCGGAAGCGCTCGGCCAGATCCAGCAGTCGCTCGGTGGCATCCTCGCGGCGGGCAAGCACTACATCCTCGACATGCTCACGCAGCTCCGGGTCGATATCGTCATAGACCTCAAGCTGTCCGGCATTGACGATGGCCATATCGAGCCCTGCCCGAATCGCGTGATAGAGGAAGACCGAATGCATGGCCTCGCGCACGGCATTGTTGCCGCGGAAGGAAAATGACAGGTTGGAAAGCCCGCCACTGACCTTGGCATAGGGGAGGTTGTGTTTTATCCAGCGGGTGGCCTCGATGAAATCCACCGCATAGCGATCATGCTCGGCAATACCGGTCGCCACCGGGAAGATGTTGGGGTCGAAAATAATATCTTCCGGGGGGAAGTCGATGCGCTCGGTGAGCAGCTTGTAGGCCCGCTCGCAAATGCTGATCCGCCGCTCATAGGTATCGGCCTGGCCCTTTTCATCAAAGGCCATGATGACCACCGCGGCACCGTGGCGACGAAGCTTTGCGGCCTGCTCCAGAAACGGCGTCTCGCCCTCCTTGAGCGAGATGGAGTTGACCACCGACTTGCCCTGAATGCATTTGAGCCCGGCCTCGATCGCTTCCCATTTTGAGGAGTCGATCATCATCGGCACGCGGGCGATATCGGGCTCCGAGGCCACGAGCTTGAGATAGCTTTCCATGGCCGCGGTGGCATCGAGCATGCCCTCGTCCATGTTCACATCAATAATCTGTGCACCACCCTCGACCTGATCGCGGGCGACTTCGAGCGCGGTGTCGTAATCCTCATCCAGGATCAGACGCTTGAAGCGGGCGGAGCCGGTGACATTGGTCCGCTCGCCGATGTTCACAAAGAGTGAGTCTTCGCCGATATTGCAGGGCTCAAGCCCGGAGAGGCGCATGGCCCGCTCGGGGGTTGGGATAGGCCGTGGTGGAAGGCCCTCCACGACTTCTGCCAGAGCGGCAATATGCTCAGGCGTGGTGCCGCAGCAGCCGCCGATGATGTTGACGAAGCCGCTCTCGGCGAATTCGCGCATGATCCCGGCCATGAACTCAGCCGAGTGATCGTACTCGCCAAACTCGTTGGGCAGGCCCGCGTTGGGGTAGACCGTGACGAAGGTATCGGCCACCCGGCTGATTTCCTTGACGAACGGGCGCATGAGATCAGCGCCAAGCGCACAGTTAAGGCCCACGGTAAAGGGCCGGGCATGCCGGACCGAGTTCCAGAATGCCTCAGTCGTCTGTCCGGATAGCGTGCGCCCCGAGGCATCGGTGATGGTGCCGGAGATCATGACCGGCATGCGCTCACCGCGGTCATCAAACAGCTGCTCGAGCGCGTAGATGGCGGCTTTGGCATTCAGCGTGTCAAAGATGGTTTCGATGAGCAGCAGGTCGGCGCCGCCTTCAATCAACCCCTCGGCCGCCTCGCGATAGGCGGTGACCAGTTCATCAAAGGTGACATTGCGCTTGCCCGGGTCATTCACATCCGGAGAAATCGAAGCCGTGCGGTTGGTGGGGCCGATGGCGCCGGCGACCAGACGGGGGCGCTCCGGATTCTCGGCCTCGAATGCATCACAGGCGGCACGGGCAATGCGGGCGGCCTCGACATTGATCTCGCGTGCCAGATGCTCAAGCCCGTAGTCGGCCTGCGCGATGGTGGTGGCGGAGAACGTGTTGGTCTCGAGAATATCCGCACCGGCGGCGAGATTCTGGCGATGAATGTCTTCAATGATCTCGGGGCGGGTGAGGACCAGTAAGTCGTTGTTGCCATTGAGATCCTTGGGGTGATCGGCAAAGCGCTCACCGCGGAAATCCGCTTCCTCAAGTCCGAAGCCCTGAATCATTGTGCCCATGGCGCAGTCGAGCAGCAGGATGCGCTCGGCAAGGGCATTACGCAGTTTTTCAATGCGCTCGGACATTCGTCATCGGCTCCGGTCAAAACGGCAAAGCGGCCATTATACGGATAATGGGCTATGACCCCAGTGGTGAAAGGGTTCATACTGCGGCTATGACAGATTGGCTGGAAAAAGCAGCGGCTTACTGGTTTGCGCTCTGGCATCTGCGACGGGCCCCGCTGGCCGCCGCATCAGACCATGATCGTCAGTGCTGGTGTCGCGATCACTGTGGCGTTTTCGCCGGGCGCTGGTTTGCCGTCGGGGCAGGGCTGTGGCTTTTGTTCAGCACACCGTTCATCTCCTCGGCGCCGATTGCCTTTCTGGGGCTGTTCGGGCTCGCCATGGGCATGTGGCACATCACCTGGCAGATCATGGCGCAGAAGAAGGCCGGGCCGCCGAAGATCGATGCGCCGGTGGATTTTCCGCAGAATGACAATGATGACGAAGACAAGCCTGAGCGTGATTGAAACAAGACGGCATCGCAGCCCATGGTGGTCGCGGTGGCTGATCATCGCACTTGTCCTGCCGCTCCTCAGCGCCTGTGCCACCTCACCGACCGGCCGGTCACAACTGCAGTTCTTCCCGGATGCGCAGATGCGCAGCATGGGCGTTGAGGCCTATGAACAGATGCGCAGCGATGAGCCCACCATCACCACCGGCCCGGTGGTGGATTACGTGCAGTGCGTCACCGATGCCATTGTCCCGCATGTCCCGCCGGAATACGCGGATAACGGCTGGGAGGTCACTGTCTTTGACAGTGAGGCGGTGAATGCTTTCGCCCTGCCGGGTGGCAAGATGGGTGTCTACACCGGTCTGCTTCGGGTTGCCGAGAATCAGCACCAGCTGGCCGCGGTGATCGGCCATGAAATCGCCCATGTCATGGCAGAGCACGCCAACGAGCGCATGTCGACGCAGTTTGCCACGGTGGTCGGTTTGGGTGCCCTGCAGGTGGCAGCGGGGGATGATCCGGAACGCCAGCGCCTGATGGCCGCACTCGGGGTGGGTGCCCAGGTCGGGATTATTCTGCCGTTCAGTCGGCTGCATGAGTCGGAGGCGGATGAGATCGGGCTTGAGCTCATGGCCACCGCCGGTTTTGACCCGGAGCAGAGTGTTGAATTATGGCGGAATATGGCCAAGGCCGGTGGCAGTTCGCCACCGGAATTCCTCTCCACGCATCCCTCGCGCGACCGTCGTATTGAGGATTTGCAGGCGGCCATGCCGCGGGCGCTTTATTGGTATGAGCAGGCCCAGGCCGCAGGGCGTGAGCCCGACTGTCAGCGCCCCGATCTGCCCGAGCCGCAGGACAGCTAACTAAAGACGATGGTGCGGTTGCGATAAACCAGGGTCTGGCGCTGGATGTGCGCCCAGACACCGCGTGCCAGAACCAGTTTTTCCAGATCCTGTCCCTTGCGAACCAGCTCGCCGACCGAGTCACGGTGCGTAATGCGCGTGACGTCCTGCTCGATGATCGGCCCGGCATCAAGCTCCTCGGTGACGTAATGACTGGTGGCACCGATGATCTTCACCCCCCGGGCATGGGCGGCATGATAGGGCTTTGCCCCGGCAAAGGCCGGCAGGAAGGAATGGTGGATATTGATGATGCGCTGCGGATAGGCCTCGATGAGCCGAGGGCTGACGATCTGCATGTAGCGCGCCAGCACCACCAGATCGATAGCCTGCGATTGCAGTAGCGCGATTTCCCGTGCCTCCTGCTCGGCCTTGTTCTCCGGAGTGATCGGGAAATGCTCAAAAGGCACGCCGAACTGCTCGGCGACCGGGCGCAGCGTCTCGTGATTGCTGATGATCAGCGGGATTTCCACCGCCCATTCACCGGACTGCCAGCGCGAGAGCAGATCATAGAGGCAGTGCGACATTTTCGAGACGAAAATGGCCATGCGCAGCGGCCGGTCGTCGGTGTGCAGCTGCCAGGTCACACTGAATGGCTCGGCGATCGCAGGAGCGAAGGTCGCATCAAACGCCTCCGGGCTTAAATCAAAGCTGTCGAGCTCCCATTTCACCCGCATGAAAAAGACGCCTTCGGCTCGATCGACATGCTGGTCAAGATCGATGATGTTGGCGCCATGGTCGGCGAGAAAACGGGTGACCGCCGCCACCAGCCCGGGCCGGTCCGGGCAGTGCATGAGCAGTGTGGCGGTTCGCGGAGCGCCTGCGGCCATTAATCCGCCAGCCGCCGGTACTTGATCCGGTGCGGATTGAGGGCTTCATCGCCCAGGCGTCGACGCCGGTCGGCTTCATATTCCTGGTAGTTGCCTTCAAAGAAGGTGACCTGACTGTCGCCCTCAAAGGCCAGGATATGCGTTGCGATGCGATCGAGGAACCAGCGGTCATGGGAGATCACCATGGCCGAGCCGGGGAAGACCAGCAGGGCTTCCTCAAGCGCCCGCAGCGTCTCGACATCAAGATCATTGGTGGGCTCGTCGAGCAGCAGCAGATTGCCGCCACGCTGCAGGAGTTTTGCCAGATGCACCCGGTTGCGCTCGCCGCCGGAGAGATCGCCAATGCGCTTCTGCTGGTCCTGGCCCTTGAAGTTGAACCGCCCGACATAGGCGCGCGAGTTCAGTTCGAATTTGCCTACCTGCAGGATGTCGTGGCCGCCGGAGATCTCCTCCCAGACCGTCTTGCCGTCATCGAGATGATCGCGACTCTGATCGACGTAGGCCAGATCCACCGTCTCACCGAGGCGCAGGCTACCGGCATCAGGCTGCTCCTGGCCGACGATCATGCGAAACATCGTCGTCTTACCGGCGCCATTGGGCCCGATAATGCCGCAGATTCCGCCCGGTGGCAGACTGAACGAGAGGCCATCGACCAGCAGGGTGTCATCGAAGCCTTTCTTGACCCCATCGGCTTCCACGACCACATTGCCGAGACGTGGGCCCGGTGGGATGTAGATCTCGTTGGTTTCGTTGCGCTCCTGGAATTCGCGGGACTGCAGCTCATCGAATTGCTTCAGACGCGCCTTGCTCTTGGACTGCCGGCCCTTGGGGTTGGAGCGGACCCACTCAAGCTCGGCCTGCATGGTCTTGCGATGCGCGGCCTGCTCGCGGGCTTCCTGGGCGAGGCGCTGTTCCTTCTGCTCAAGCCAGGAGGAGTAGTTGCCTTCCCAGGGGATGCCGTGCCCGCGGTCGAGCTCAAGAATCCAGCCGGCGACATTGTCGAGGAAGTAGCGGTCATGGGTGACCGCAACGACGGTGCCGGGGAATTCCGCGAGAAAGCGCTCGAGCCAGGCCACCGACTCCGCGTCCAGATGGTTGGTCGGCTCATCGAGCAGCAGCATGTCGGGGTTGGAGAGTAGCAGCCGGCATAGCGCCACGCGTCGCCGCTCACCACCGGAGAGTTTGCTGACATCGGCCTCCCAGGCCGGCAGCCGCAGGGCCTCAGCCGCCTGATCGAGCTTGCGCTCCAGATCCCAGGCATCCGCTGCATCGATCTGGTCCTGCAGTTTGCCCTGCTCGGCCATCAGCGCCTCAAAATCGGCGTCCGGGTCGGCGAACTGAGCGGAGACTTCATTGAAGCGATCGATGAGCGCCTTGGTCTCGGCCACGCCTTCTTCAACATTGCCGCGGACGTCTTTGGCCGGATCGAGTTCCGGCTCCTGCGGCAGATAGCCGATGTTAATGCCCGGCTGCGGTCGGGCTTCGCCCTCAATCTCGGTGTCGAGGCCGGCCATGATGCGAAGCAGCGTCGATTTGCCCGATCCGTTGAGGCCGAGCACGCCGATCTTCGCGCCCGGGAAGAACGACAGCGAGATGTCCTTGAGGATGTGTTTTTTCGGCGGGACGACCTTGCCGACCCGGTTCATTGTGTAGATATATTGTGCCATCGCGTCAGTCTACTATTTCAGGCGTTGAACAGCACCTTGCCGCATTCATTGATGTCATAGCCCTGCATGGCCGCGGCGTAGTCGCGAAAACGAGGGGTCTGTGTGAATTCAATCAGTCGCTGGACGGGCGCTTCGAAATAATTGCGCCGTTTCATCGCCAGATCGAGCGGCTCTTCGATGAGCGGAATGAAATCGAGCCCGTGACGTCTGGCTGCCGCCTCGATGGCAAGCCCGCAATCGGCCCGGCCGCTGCCGACTTCAACGGCGACGGCATCTTCATCCAGGGCGGTATGACCGGGGCGTGGCGCCGGTGGTGGATGCAGCCCGGCCCGATCCATCAGATACAGCAACAGCGCCTGAGCGCCGGCGCCCGGCTGGCGCTGGCAGATGCGCAGGTCCGTGCGCTTGAGATCCTCGATGCCGCGAATGCCCAGCGGATTGCCGGCCGGCAGCACGAGGCCCTGTGTCCGTTTTGCCCAGCGCAGCATGACCAGATCACGCATGCCGCCCAGTCCGCAGTGAGTCGGGTCGTTAAAGGTCCCGTTCCGCGAGTCGATGATATGGATGCCGGCAACCTGGGCCCGGCCGTCGAGCAGACGCGCCACACCATCACCGCTGCCGTTACACAGTTGCGCCAGCTCGGTGCCCGCCTCGCGCAGAGCCCAGTCGAGCAGAGGATCGGAGCTGCCGGCATAGACCGGTGGTGTATTGGCTGTACCGGCCTGGTCACCCTCCAGATGCTTCATCACCCATAGATCAATGGCCTGCCGCGGGAAGACCAGTTTGCCGGTGACCCGCGCATAAGGAATCTCACCCTGGCTGACCAGATCGTAAATTTTGCGCTCTTTTAAGCGCAGATATTCGGCGACTTCGGCGGTTGTCAGCAAATCCATACTGTCTCCTTGCGCATAATCCTGCAGCAATTCCTTTGCCGTCTATCAATCCATCGCATCATACCTAGACTGGAGGCTTACGAGGAGGAGTTCTTCATTCATGCTCGATGCGTTCGCGAGCGCCTTTGCATTAATCATCTCAGGGGATGCCGAGCTGCTCGGTATCGTCGGGTTGTCTCTGCGAGTGAGCCTCTCGGCGGTATTCTTCGCGAGCCTTCTGGCCCTGCCGGTTGGCGCGGCAGTCGCGCTTTTCAGCTTCCCCGGCCGCAGTGGTGTGATCGTGGTGCTGAATGCCCTCATGGGCCTGCCGCCGGTTGTCGCCGGTCTGATCGTCTATCTGCTGCTCTCCCGGGTCGGGCCGCTGGGTCCGTTGGGTCTGCTGTTCACACCCACGGCCATGGTCATCGTGCAAAGCCTGCTGATTTTCCCCATCGTCGCGGCGCTGACCCGGCAGATCGTCAGTGATCTCTGGGAGGAGTATCGCGAACAGCTCACTTCGCTGGGGGCCAGTCGTCTGCGCGCTATTCCGACGCTGCTCTGGGACGGGCGTTTCAGTCTGATTACCGCCTTGCTGGCTGGTTTCGGTCGGGCGACGGCCGAGGTCGGTGCGGTGTTGATCGTCGGCGGCAACATCGCCGGGGTAACCCGCGTGATGACCACGGCCATTGCGCTTGAGACCAACAAAGGCAATCTCACCCTGGCGCTCGCCCTCGGGGCCATTCTCATGACGCTGACCCTGTTGATTAACGGCTTTGCCTACGGGGTTGGTGAGTTTTCGCGCAGGCGCTACGGGGCATGAGAACCATGCCGACAACGCTGCCGGTTCTGTTGCGCAATGTCGTCCTCGAGCGGGCGGGTAAGACGCTGCTCGGCCCGATCAATCTGCAGCTTGAGGCCTCGGGTCGGACGGTCATCCTCGGGCCCAACGGTGCCGGCAAGAGCCTTTTGCTGCGGCTCTGCCATGGGCTGCTGTCCCCGACGCTCGGTGAGGTCTGCTGTGCCACGCTCGGCTCACCGACCCGCGCGGAGGTACGCCGGCGTCAGGCCATGGTTTTCCAGCGGCCCGTCCTGCTGCGCCGCTCGGCGATCGCCAACGTGACTTATGCGCTTGGCCTGGTCGGCATCAGAGGTCAGCTGGCCCGATCGAGGGCGATGGAAGCGCTCGATCTGGTGGGCCTGGCATCGCTTGCCGAGCGGTCGGCCCGGGTGCTCTCCGGTGGTGAGCAGCAGCGACTCGCGCTGGCGCGGGCCTGGGTGTTGCAGCCGGAGATTCTGTTTCTGGATGAGCCGACATCGGCCCTGGATCCAGGGGCTACACAGGCCATTGAAGCGGCGATCAATCGCTTCGCCGATAACGGCACCAAAATCGTGATGGTCACCCACAACCTCGGTCAGGCGCGGCGCCTGGCTGATCACTGTCTGTTTCTCGCTGGCGGGCGCATCGTCGAGAGCGCCCCGGCCGCGACTTTCCTCGCGCAGCCTAACTCCCCCGAGGCGGCGCATTTTCTGGCTGGAGAACAGGGGGCTTACTTGAAGGAGAGAGATGATGATCCGGACTATTATTCGGTTTAGCACGGCACTGTTGATTGCCCTGTCGCTGTCGCTCAGTGTCAACGCTCAGGAGCGTGGGTTCATTACCATTGCCTCGACCACCTCGACGGAAAACTCGGGGCTGTTTGAGGACATCCTGCCGCAGTTCACCGAGTCCACCGGGATTGAGGTGCGTGTGGTCGCGGTGGGCACCGGTCAGGCGCTTCGGATCGGCTGTAATGGCGATGCTGATGCCGTGCTGGTGCACGCGCCGGCTGCCGAGCGTCAGTTCATCGCGGATGGCTGTGGTGTCGATCGGCGCGAGATCATGTACAACGATTTCATCGTCATTGGCCCGGGCAGTGATCCGGCCGGTATCGAGGGCACCGAGACGGCTGCCGAGGCCTTCCAGATTATCGCCGATGCCGAGGCGCCCTTTGCCTCACGCGGTGATGACAGCGGCACGCATAAAAAAGAGATGTCGATCTGGGCCGATGCCGGTATTGAGCCGGCCGGCAGCTGGTACCGCGAGCTCGGCTCGGGTATGGGTGCGGCGTTGAATACCGCAGCAGGCATGGATGCCTACATCATGGCCGACCGGGGTACCTGGATCAGCTTTGATAACCGTCAGAACCTGGAGATTCTGGTTGAGGGTGATCCCAATCTGTTCAACCAGTACGGCAGCGTGCTGGTGAATCCGGCCAACCATGACGTCAAGCATGAGCTGGCGCAGGAGTGGCATGACTGGTTGGTATCCGAGGAAGGCCAGGCTGCGATTGGCGCTTATCGTCTGCGCGGCCAGCAGCTTTTCACCCCCAACGCCAACTAATCAGAGCGTTCTTCCACACAGAGGGTCGTTCGGTCTTCAATGCCGTTCGGCCCTCTCTTATTTTCGGGCCTTATCCTTTATCATGGGGTGCTCCGCAATAAGAGGACCAGGCATGTACCCCACCAGCATGACCGTTGCCGGTTTCGACCCTGAGTTAAACGATGCCATTGAGCGTGAGCGGCATCGCCAGGAGACCCATATTGAGCTCATTGCCTCCGAGAATTACGCGAGTCCGCGCGTTCTCGAGATGCAGGGCAGTGTGCTGACGAACAAGTACGCTGAGGGTTATCCGGGCAAGCGTTATTACGGGGGTTGCGAATTTGTCGATATCGCCGAAGATCTCGCCATCGAGCGGGCCAAGGCGCTTTTCGGCGCCGACTATGCCAATGTGCAGCCGCATTCGGGCTCGAGTGCCAATCTGGCGGTGTTCATGGCGCTGGCCAATCCGGGTGACACGCTCATGGGGCTTTCGCTTGATCATGGCGGGCATCTGACTCACGGCGCCAAACCGAATTTCTCCGGCAAGATTTACAACGCCGTGCAATACGGCATCGATTCGAGCACCGGTGAAATCGACTACGCCGAGGTCGAGCGTCTTGCCCACGAGCACAAGCCAAAAATCATTGTGGCCGGTTTTTCCGCCTACTCCCGGGTGATCCACTGGGCGCGTTTCCGCGCCATTGCCGATGCCGTGGGTGCCTGGCTGGTAGCGGATATGGCGCATATCGCGGGTCTGGTGGCAGCCGGTGTCTACCCGAGCCCGGTGCCTTATGCCGATGTGGTGACGACAACCACACACAAGAGCCTGCGCGGGCCGCGGGGCGGCTTGATCCTCGCACGGGAAAACCCGGAAGTGACCAAAAAGCTGCAGTCATTGATTTTCCCGGGTACGCAGGGCGGCCCGCTGATGCATGTGATCGCCGCCAAGGCCGTGGCTTTCCGGGAGGCACAGGATCCGGATTTCCGGTTGTATCAGGAAAAGGTGGTCGCCAACGCTCGCGCCATGGCCAATGCGGTCATGGAGCGCGGCTATAACGTCGTCTCCGGCGGTACCGACAATCATCTCTTCTTAATGGATCTGGTTGACAAGGGCATTACCGGTAAGGACGCCGATGCGGCGCTGGAGGCCGCGCATATCACGGTCAACAAGAACACCGTCCCGAATGACCCGCAGTCACCGTTTGTCACCTCCGGTCTTCGCATCGGCACACCGGCGATCACCACGCGTGGATTTGGTGAGGCCGAGAGCCGTGAGCTTGCCGGCTGGATCTGCGATGTGCTCGATAACATGGGTGATGAGGCGGTCCAGGCGCGGGTGATTGAACAGGTCACGGATATCTGTCGGCGCTTCCCGGTCTACGAAGCCCTGCAGGGGTAAGTCAGGCGCATGCGCTGTCCTTTCTGTCATACCCAGGACACCCGGGTTGTCGATTCACGCCTCGCCAGTGAAGGTGATCAGGTGCGGCGGCGGCGCGAGTGTGTGGGCTGTGGCGAGCGTTTTACGACCTATGAGGCGGCGGAGCTTGTCATGCCGCGGGTGGTCAAGCGCGATGGCACACGGGTGCAGTTTGATGAAAGCCGACTTCGCACGGGGATGATGCGGGCGTTGGAGAAACGCCCGGTGGCCACCGAAGCGGTGGAAGCCGCACTCAATCGCATCCGCCAGCGCATGCAGTCGCTGGGTGAGGCCGAAGTGGCGGCGAGTACGATCGGTGAGTGGGTGATGGAGGAGCTGCGCGAGCTTGATGAGGTGGCCTATGTCCGCTTTGCCTCGGTTTATCGCAGCTTCCAGGATGTCAGTGCCTTTCGGGAGGTCATCGAAGGTCTGGAGCATCAGACCCCGCCGTTCGTCGATGACGGTGAATCTTCGTGAGCGAGTTCAGTGCCGCCGATCATGCCTGGATGGGCCGGGCGCTGCAGCTTGCCGAGCGCGGCCGGCTTACCTGCGATCCCAATCCGCGTGTCGGTTGTGTGCTGGTCCGCGATGGCGAGTGCATTGCCGAGGGCTGGCATGCCCGAACCGGTGATGCGCATGCCGAGATCCGTGCGCTGGAGTCGGCGCAGGCCGAAGTGGCTGGCGCGACGGCCTACATCACGCTTGAGCCCTGCAGTCACTATGGACGCACGCCGCCCTGTGCCGATGCGCTCATCGAAGCCGGTATCGCCCGGGTGGTGGTCGGGGCGACCGATCCCAACCCAAAAGTCTCCGGCCGTGGCCTGGAGCGTCTGCGTGAGGCCGGTGTGGCGGTGACAGCCGGGCTGATGGCCGAGCAGTCCGAGCGACTGAACCCGGGCTTTTTCCGGCGTATGCGCTCCGGCCTGCCTTATGTCCGGGCAAAACTGGCCATGAGCCTTGATGGCCGAACCGCCATGGCCTCGGGTGAGAGCCGCTGGATCACCTCGGCGGCGGCGCGGGCCGATGTCCACCACTGGCGGGCTTCAAGCAGCGCGATTGTCACCGGTGTCGATACGGTGTTGGCCGACGACCCGGCCTTGACGGCCCGTGATCTGGAAGCGGAGTTTCTCCCGCCGCAGCGCGTGGTGATGGATACCCATCTGCGCACGCCAACCGATGCGCAGATGCTCACCGATGAAAACGGCCTTCTGATTATCCACGGGGGTACGATGCCCGCCCGCGAAGCCGAGCATACCCAGGCTGGCGCAGAGCTCTGGCAGGTGGGGCTTGATGGCGATGGGCATGTCGACCCGGTCGCAGCCCTCAGTGCTCTGGCCGAGGCGGAAATCAACGAGATCTGGCTGGAATCCGGTCCACGGCTTGCCGGGGCCTGGATCCAGGCCGGCGTGGTCGATGAGCTGGTGGTCTATCTCGCCCCGCATCTCATGGGTCATGAGGCCAATCCGCTGCTCATCCTGCCGGGGCTTGAGGCCATGGCCGATCGGCTGCCGGTGCAATGGCTCGACAGTCGTCGGGTCGGTGAGGATCTGCGCATGACGCTCAGGCTGCACGAGGCCGAGGAGGTCTGAATGTTCACAGGCATTATTGAAGCCAAGGGGCATCTGCAGGAGAGCCTTGAGGTGGGTGGTGATCGGCGTCTGGTGTTCAACACCGGCGGGCTTTCCATGCAGGGCGTGCAGATCGGCGACAGCATTGCGGTAAACGGCTGCTGTCTCACGGCGGTTGTCGTGGAGGCACAGCAATTTGCCGCGGATGTCTCCCTGGAGACCCTGCAGCGCACCACCCTTGGTCGGCTTGAGACCGGTAGCCCGGTGAATCTTGAAAAGGCATTGACTCTTTCGACGCCGCTGGGCGGGCATCTGGTCAGCGGTCATGTTGATGGTGTGGGTGAAGTCATCCTGCGTGAGCCTGCCGGGCGCTCCGAGCGCTGGCGCTTTCGCGCCCCGGAAGGGCTTGCCCGCTACATCGCTGAGAAAGGCTCAATCACCATCGAGGGCATAAGCCTTACGGTTAATGCGGTGGATGGCAGTGAGTTTGATGTCAATATCGTCCCGCATACGGCCGCGGTGACCACCCTGGGTGACTACCGGGCGGGCCAGCCGGTGAATATCGAGGTGGATCTGGTCGCGCGTTATCTGGAGCGGCTGCTCGCCGGTGAGACAAGCGGCAGTGGCGGTGTCAGCGAGGCACTGTTGCGTCGCAGCGGGTTTCTCAAGGACTGATCTATGGCATTCAACAGCATCGAAGAGATCATCGAGGATCTGAGCATCGGGCGGATGGTGCTGATGCTCGATGATGAAGACCGCGAGAACGAGGGTGACCTGCTGATGGTCGCCTCCATGGTGCGGCCGGATGATATTAATTTCATGGCCCGTTACGGGCGCGGGCTCATCTGCCTGACCCTCACGCGGGATCGCTGCGAGCAACTGCGCCTGCCCCTGATGGTCACCGGCTCGAGCGATCACCAGGGCACGAAGTTCACCGTCAGTATTGAAGCCGCTCAGGGGGTTACCACCGGGATTTCGGCGGCTGACCGGGCCCGCACTGTCCAGGCAGCAGTCGCCCCGCAGGCCTCGCCAGCGGACATTACCCAGCCCGGGCATGTCTTCCCGTTGATGGCGCAACCCGGGGGTGTGCTGACCCGGGCCGGCCATACCGAGGCTGGTTGTGATCTCGCCCGCTTGGCCGGATTTGAGCCGGCCGCGGTGATTGTCGAGGTGCTCAACGAGGATGGCACCATGGCGCGGCGCGATGATCTGCTCGCCTTTGCCCGTGAGCATGATCTGAAGATCGGCACCGTGGCGGATCTGATTGCGTATCGTATTCGCAACGAACGCACCGTTGAGCGGGTGGCCGACTGCGAGTTGCCGACCGAGTACGGGCGTTTTCATCTCTACGCCTATCAGGACACGGTGGACGGTGCTCTGCATTTTGCACTGCTGCGCGGCCGGCCTGACCCAGAGACACCGGCACTGGTGCGGGTGCAGGTCGAGAACACGTTATCGGATCTTTTTGCCGCCATGGCGCCGGATCAGACCTGGTCCCTGCGCCAGGCCCTGGAGGAGATTGCCGGTAGCGAGGCGGAGCCGGCCTGCCTGATCATGCTGCGTCAGGCCAATGATCAGGATGAAGTCATGGCGCGTATGCGGGAGTTCCAGGCACTGGCGCACAGCGGGAAAATGACGCCCGAGCCGCGTCAGGCCAGTGAGCAGAGCCAGGCGCTGCGCACCTACGGGGTGGGGGCACAGATCCTCTCGGATCTGGGGATTCGGCGGATGCGCGTTCTCTCCTCGCCGAAAATCATGTACGGCCTCTCCGGCTTTGGTATCGAGGTAGTCGACTATGTGCAGTCGGCGGTTTAACCTTGCGGCAAGAACAAACGACACGGTAGGACTATGAAAACCCTCGAAGGCGATTTCACGGCCAACAATGCACGCATTGCGATTGTGGCTACCCGGTTCAACAGCTTTATCGTCGACGCCCTGGTCGGCGGTGCGCAGGATACCCTGCTGCGGCACGGTGTCGCTGATGAGGCACTGACGCTGATCCGTGTCCCGGGGGCCTGGGAGCTGCCACTGGTGGTGGATAAGGCCGCAGCCAGTGGCGATTACGATGGAGTGGTCGCGCTTGGCTGCGTGATTCGCGGTGGCACCCCGCATTTTGATTACGTCGCCGGGGAATGCGCCAAGGGGATCGGGCAGGTGAGCCAGCAGCGCGGTGTGCCGGTGGCCTTTGGCGTGCTGACCACCGATACCATTGAACAGGCCATCGAGCGTGCCGGCACCAAGGCCGGTAACAAAGGTGCTGAGGCTGCGCTCTCGTTGCTCGAGATGATCAGTCTGCTGCGACAGCTGTGACCGGCACTCGGAGCAGGCATGAGCGCGTTCGGGCCCGCCGGCGCGCGCTCCAGGCGCTTTATCAGTGGCAGCTCACGGGCCAGGAACCGGCCGAGATTGAGCGTCAGTTCCTGAGCAATCACCGCCTCGGGCGGGTTGACCTGGATTATTTCTCCGCCCTCTTTCGAGGGGTCACGGCCGATTCCGATACGTTAGATGCCGCCTATGACGGCTATCTGGATCGACCGGCCCGCACGCTCGATCCGGTTGAGCTGGCTCTGCTGCGGCTTGGCACCTATGAATTGCGTGAGCGCATTGAAGTGCCTTATCGCGTCTGTATCGACGAGGCTGTTGAACTGGCCAAGGCGTTCGGTGCTGAGCAGAGTCATCGCTTCATCAATGGTGTGCTGGATAAGGTCGGGCGGGATTTTCCGCTGCGACAGGCAGAGCTGAAAACGCGTCAGGGTTAGGGAGTCCTGCGGCATGGCCGGATGCTCCGAATTCGCCTTAATTGATGATTATCTCTCCGGACTCGGGGCGCGTCGCGAGGATGTGTCTCTGGGCGTCGGCGATGACGCCGCGGTGGTTCGGGCACCGGCCGGCAGCCAACAGGTCATGGCGCTCGATACACTGGTTGAAGGGGTTCACTTCCCGGCCGATCTGCCGGCGCAGTGGGTGGGATATCGCTCGCTTGCCGTGAATCTGAGTGACATCGCCGCCATGGGCGCACAGCCATGCTGGGCGCTGCTCGGGTTGACGCTGCCGGAAGTCAACGAGGCCTGGGTATCGGAATTTGCCCGTGGCCTCGACCGGCTGGCGAGAGACAGCAACGTCGCGCTCATCGGTGGTGATGTCACACGCGGGCCGTTAACCATCAGTCTGCAGATCACCGGATTTACATCCACAGAGCCATTGCGCCGGGATGGCGCGCTGCCGGGTGACCGGCTCTGGGTCTCCGGGCGTCCCGGTGAGGCCGCTGCGGGGCTTGCGGTGTGGCAGTCGGCAGCGGCACGTGATCAGGCATCCTGGCAGGGATTGAAAGAGGCTTTCATCAGGCCGCGGCCGAGGCTCTCGTTGGGAGAGGCTCTGGGCGGAGTGGCCTCAGCGGCGATTGATGTCTCGGATGGGCTGTTGGCGGATGCCGGGCATATTGCCGAGCGCAGTGGGGTGAAGATGATTTTTGACCCGGATCGGTGCCAGCCCTCAGTGCGCTTGCAGCGCTGGGCGGGCAGCCGGGATGCGGCACTGGCGCTATTTCGTGCCGGTGGCGATGATTATGAGCTCTGTTTCACGGCGCCGGCCGCGGCGGACCGGGCGGTGGTCGCGGCGGCCCGAGAAGCCCGCGTCCCGGTGCGTTGTGTCGGTCATGCGGAGGCCGGCGAGGGCGTTTTTTGGGGTGAGCTGCGCTGTGATAAGAACACGACTGTTGGCTATACGCATTTTCCCCCGTAAAACCAAGCTGGCAAGCGGTTTTCGGTGGGCGTATCATTTGGTTATATCTTTAGAACCGGGAGGAATGGCTGCCCGATGGTGGCCGAAGGCAGGATAGCCCTATGAGTGGTCCCGACCTTTCTGATTTTCGTGTCTCCAGTCTCCGTCAGGCCTGTGCGCACTGCAGCCTGAATCAGCTCTGCCTTCCGATGTCGCTGAGCGAAGCGGACATCGAGCAGCTTGATGCCATTGTTGAGCGCAAGCGCCCGCTGCAGCGAGGCGAGCATCTCTACCGCGGCGGTGATGACTTCCAGGCGATTTACGCGGTTCGCTCCGGCTCTTTGAAGACGTTCACCACCACCGAATCGGGTGAGGAACAGGTCACCGGATTTCATTTGCCCGGTGAGCTGGTCGGGCTGGATGCCATCAACAGCTGGGTACACCCTTGCTCGGCCTCGGCCCTGGAGACCACCAGCATCTGCGAATTGCCATTCGAGCAGTTGGAAGATCTGGCATCAGACATTCCAAGCCTGCAGCGTCAGTTGCTGCGCCTGATGTCCAAGGAGATTTTTGCTGATCAGGAGATGCTGTTCGCCATGGCCCGGCGAAGTGCCGAGGAGCGCCTCGCGATGCTGCTGCTCAGTTTCTCGGAACGCTTTGGCCGTCGGGGCCTGTCGTCGACACGCTTTCGGCTGCCAATGGCCCGCAGTGACCTCGGCAACTATCTGGGGCTGGCGCCTGAGACCATGAGCCGACTGTTCCGGCGGTTCCAGGAGAACGGCTGGTTGCAGGCCGAGGGTCGTGAGATTCAGTTGCTGGATCAGCCGGCGCTCGCCGAACTCTCCGGTCGGCAAGCGCGGGAAGATGTTGACAGCAAACAGCTGAGCGACGGCACCGACTAGCGCTACATCATGCCGGTCTGGAGCTTGGCGGCTTCTGACATCATCTCAAAGCTCCAGGGCGGGTCGAACACCACTTCCACCTTCACGTCTTCGACCGTGGGGACCTGACGGACCTTCTCCCGGACGTCATAGGCAATGATATCGCCCATACCGCAGCCCGGCGCGGTGAGTGTCATATCCACCTCGACCGTGCGGCTGCCATCATCATTGAGATGAATGTCACAGCGGTAGACCAGGCCCAGCTCAACGATATTGACCGGAATTTCCGGGTCGAAGCAGCGCCGCATCTGATCCCAGACCAGCTGCTCGACGTCTTCGTCGGAAGCATTATCGGGCAGTTCGGGGGTGGGTTCCGGTTCCTTGCCGATGGCATCGGCATCCTTGCCGTCAATGCGGAAGAGATTGCCCTGGATATAGACGGTATAGCTGCCACCGAGCGCCTGGGTGATCATGCCCTCGGCGCCTTTGGGGATGATCCCGGTATCGCCGGCGGGAATGAGGGCCGCCTCGCAGTCGCGCTCAAAAACCACCGGCTCGTTGCTTTGCATCGCCATTGTTGCAGTCCTCACGGTTTCGGCTATGGCATAGAGGATAGCATTGCTCGCGAGGCTGTCCGAGAGAATGTCGCGGGAAGAAATCTCCCGGCAACTCGCGTATGGTGTCAAGGGAATCCGATTAGCAGGAGACAATGTCATGTCTGACAACGTCCACCATCTCTCGCCGCTGCTGCGCCAGTCCAGCGACATTCTGGTCGAGCGCGCACAGGGCATGTACATCTATGCCGAAGATGGCGGTAAATACATGGACTTTGCCTCAGGGATCGGCGTGCTCAGCACCGGTCACTGTCATCCGCGTGTGGTTGAAGCCGCCAAAGCCCAGATCGACAAAGTGGTGCATGCGCAGTACGCCATCATGAAGCATCCGCCGATACTGGAGCTCTCCGATCGTCTGGTGGAACTGCTGCCGGATGCCATCGACAGTGTGTTTTTCTCCAACGCCGGGACCGAGGCGGTGGAGGCTTCTCTGCGCCTGGCCCGTCAGGCCACCGGCAAACCGAATATCATCGCTTTTCGTGGATGCTTCCATGGCCGGACCATGGGCTCGCTCTCCACGACGACCTCGAGCGCGGCCGTGCGTCAGGGTGTCCAGCCGATGATGGGTGGCGTGGTGACGGCCCCCTTCCCGGATACCTACTGGTACGGCATGAGCGAGGACGAGGCGGCGGATTTTGCGCTGCGGGAACTCGACTACATCCTGCAGGTGCAGAGCACACCCATGGAAACCGCGGCCATGCTGATTGAGCCGATTCAGGGCGAGGCCGGTTATATTCCGGCCAACACCCGGTTCATGCAGGGGCTGCAGGAGCGCTGCAACAAACACGGCATCCTGTTGATGATGGATGAGGTGCAGTCAGGTAACGGCCGCACGGGGCTGCAGTGGGGCTATGAGCACTTTGGTGTGGAGCCCGATGTGGTGATCTCCGCCAAGGGTGTCGCAAGCGGCTTTCAGCTCTCCTTCATGGCGGCACCGGCCGAGCTCATGAGCAAGGCCCTGCCGGGTTCCCAGGGTGGCACCTATGGCGGTAACGCCGTGGCCTGCGCCGCAGCGCTGGCTACACTGGATGTCATGCGCGATGAACGGCTGGTGGAGAACGCGGCCGAGCGCGGTGCGCAGCTGCGTGCCCGACTCGAAGACGTGCAGAAACGTCATCCCGAGATCGGCAATATTTCCGGCAAGGGGCTGATGATCGGCACGCATCTGGTCGATGCGCACGGTAAGCCGGACGGCGATCGCGGAGCCAAAATGCTGAAAGCCTGCGAGCATCGCGGCCTGTTGATGATTCGTTGTGGCCCCTGGGGCGGCAATGTGGTGCGCTGGATCCCGCCGTTGATCGTCACCGCCGAGGAGATCGACTGGGCGGTGGATCAGTTTGAAGCCGCACTGGTGGAAACCGGTGGCGGCGAGACCACCGAGGCGATGCGCGGAACCGGTTAGACCCATTCCGTCATCGCCGGGGGATGCCCCCGGCGGATCCGAAAAAGGCCCGGTACAGACCGGGCTTTTTTTATGCGCCGACCGGCACCGTCTGTGCCTCGGTGAATTCAAACAATCCTTCAAGCCCGCCTTCGCGGCCGTAGCCGGACTGTTTCATGCCACCAAAAGGTGCCTCGGGCGTTGGCCCGGAGCCCGTATTGAGCGCGGCATGGCCGAAGTGCAAACGGCTGATCACCTGCTGGCCGCGTGACTCGTTGCCGGTGAAGACATAGCAGGCGAGGCCGAAGTCGGTGTCATTGGCCATGCGCACCACCTCGGCTTCATCGCCAAAGGTGATGATCGGCACCAGCGGGCCGAACGTTTCTTCGCGATAACAGGCGGCATTCTCGGGCACATCGAGCAGCACCGTGGGGGCGTGGAACGTACCGGCAAGGCCACTGGTATCGCCCTCAAAGACCTTTTTGGCGCCCTTGGCGACGGCGTCTTCGACGTGGCGGGCCACCTTGGCAACCGCGTTTTCATCAATCAGCGGGCCAAGATTGATGCCCGGCTGCATCCCATCGCCGACCTTCAGCTCGGCGACCCGTGTCGCGAGCTTTTCAGCGAAAGCCTCGGCGACATCCTGGTGGACGAAAATGCGATTGGCGCAGACACAGGTCTGCCCACCACCGCGGAATTTATTGCCGATCAGCTGATCAGCGGCTTTCTCGAGATCAGCATCCTCAAAGATGATGTAGGGCGCATTGCCGCCGAGCTCCAGTGTCAGGCGTTTGACACCCGGGGCAGCCTGACGGATGAGTTCGCGTCCCACCTCGGTCGAGCCGGTGAAGCTGATTACCCGCACGCTCGGTGCATCAAACAGTGCCTGGGTGATTGGCCCGGCCGAGCCCATCACCAGATTGACCATGCCGGCGGGCAGATCAAGCTTGCGATCGAGCAGGCTGAAAAGCGCGATCATGGTCAGTGGTGTCTTGGATGAAGGCTTGATGACGCTGGCGCAATCCGCGGCGATGGCCGAGGAGAGTTTCTTCGCGATCATGCCAATCGGGAAATTCCAGGGGGTGATCAGTCCGACAACGCCGGCCGGGCGGTGATGGACGGTCCAGCTGCAGTCGCGGGGGCGCTCCTTGAGTGTGCGCGGTGCCAGCGCATCAATCTGGTCGGCGGCGTAGCGGAAAAACCCGGCGGCGTAATCGACTTCGCCCTGCGCTTCAGCAAGCGGCTTGCCATGTTCCATGCAGAGAATCCGGCCGATTTCCTCGCGCTCGGCTGTCAGCGCATCGGCAATGCCATTGAGCCAGTCCCGGCGCTGCTCGAGGCTTGCCGGTCGAGTCATCGCGCCCTCGGCAGCGGCGATTGCACGCTCGGTCTCGGCCGTCCCCATGGCGGCCACCTCGGCGAGTGGCGAGTGATCCACCGGATTGGTGACGGTCAGTGTTTTGCCGCTGTCGGCCGGTGTCCATTGGCCGTTGATATAGCCACCGAGGTTTTTCAATAAGGGGGATTCGATCATGATTGGCCTCCGCTGGTGACAAAGCCCTGTGCCTTGTCGACGATGTTCTCAAGGGGTTCACCGCGCTGCCAGCGGTGAAAGTTGTCGATGAATTGCTCGGAGAGTGCCCGCTTCCAGCCAATGAAATCTCCGGCCATATGTGCGGAGATGGCGACATTGGGCAGGTCCCAGAGTGGATGATCGGTGGGCAGGGGCTCCTCTTCAAAAACATCCAGCGCGGCCCCGTCGATTTCCCCATCGACCAGGGCATCCACGAGATCCGCGGTGCGAACGATGGGCCCGCGTCCGATGTTGATCAGTCTTGCCGAGGGCTGCATGGCTTTGAATTCCGCAGCGCCAAAGAGCCCCTCGGTATCCGGCGTGAGGGGTGCCGCGATCACGACGTAGTCATAGTCAGCCAGGATCGATAGCAGATCGGCCTGCGCATAGATCGCCCCGAACTCGGCATCGCCGGGCCGGGCCCGCCGGCCGACGCCATCCACGGCCATGCCAACGGCGTTGCAGAGCCTGGCGATCGTCCGGCCGATGGAGCCTGCTCCCACCACCAGCACACTGCGCCCGGTGACCGGTTCGGTCTCACGATGCTGCCATTCATGCGCGGACTGATAGCGGTAGTTGCCAGCGAAATCCTTGGCAAAAGCGATAATCTGCCCGAGTACATATTCAGCAATACAGCGGTCAAAAATGCCCCGGGCATTGGTCACCGGAATCTCGCTGGCGCGGACTTCGGGGGTGAGCAGGGCATCCACCCCGGCGCTGGTCGCATGGATCCACTCAAGCGCATCGGCAGCCGGCCAGGCATCGCTGACCGCCTGGGTCCGAAAGTCGGTGACACAAAGGATCTGTGCGCCGCGCAGCGCCGAGCGCAGGCTGTCGCTGTCATTGGCGAGCCGAAAATCGACCGTGGTCTCAAGGGCCTCGAGGCCTTCTGGCAGGCGCTCACCGGGGGCGGTGAGAACGGCAACGACGGGCTTTGATTCTGGCATGCCGGACTCCGGTGTCACGAGGCTTGAGAAGGCACGACGGTAGCGACCGATAGATTCCCCGTCAACCGCGCCATGATGCGCCTTAAAGGGGTTGACCGAATGCCCGGCGCGGTCTAGCTTCGCCCATGTTCCGCTTCATTCATGAAATTGTCACAGAAAGGGTAACGATTATGGTCAATCCGGTTGAGATGGATCAGGGTGATCAGGCCGAGGCACCACTCTTCAGCCCCTCGCTACAGGCCATCCCAATGCCGGGTATTCGGCGCATGATCAATACGGCGGCCGATATGGATGATGTGATTCATCTGTCGATCGGCCAGCCGGATTTCCCGACGCCCAAGCATATTGTTGATGCGCATATTGAGGCGCTACAGGATGGGCTGACCGGTTACACCATGGATGCCGGGCTGCCGGAGCTGCTGACGGAACTGGCCCGCTATTACAGCAAGCGTTATGACCGGGAACTGACCGAGGATAATTTTCTCGTGACCACCGGCGCCACCGAGGCGATGTATCTGGCGCTGACGGCCACAGCGGCGCCGGGGCGGCAGTTCATCGTCACCGACCCGACGTTTCTGCTGTATGCCCCGCTGATTCGCATGAATGGCGGTGAGGTCAAACTCATCCCCACCCGGCCTGAGCATGGTCATCAGATTGACCCGCAGGAGGTCATTGATGCCATTGGCATGCGGACTTTCGCGATTGTCCTCAATTCACCGAGCAACCCGAGCGGGGCGGTCTATCCGCGCGAGACCATTGAGGCGATCGTCCAGGAAGCCGCCTATCGCGGCGTCTATGTCTTTGCCGATGAGGTCTACGACCATATTCTGCTCGAGGAGGGGATGGAGTTTCCGAGTGTGATCAACTGCACCTCCGATCTCGACCACGTGATGTCGATCTCCAGTTTCTCCAAGACCTTCAGCATGGCGGGTTTTCGCATCGGCTGGATGATCTCGAGTCAGGGTGCCATCAAGAAGCTGCGGCGTTACCACATGTTCACCACGACGGTGGCCAGCACGCCGGCGCAATGGGCCGGTGTGGCTGCGCTCAAGGGGGATATGCGCTGTGTCGATGAGATGAATGCTGAATACCGGCGCCGCCGCGATCGGGTGGTGGAGCTGGTCAGTGAAACCCCGCATCTCACAGGCTACGTCCCGCAGGGCGCGTTTTACATCTTCCCCTCATTGCCGCCGCGCACCGATGGCACCGATCTGGCGCTGCGCATGCTGCAGGACACCGGAGTCTGCGTGATCCCGGGTGATGCCTTTGGTGATACCTGTGGTAACGCCATACGCATCAGCTTCTCCAACTCCATGGAGAATATCGAGGAGGCTTTCGCCCGCATGCAACCGTGGCTTGCGCAGCAGAAGTTCTGATCAGCTATCGGCCTCGTCCAGCCAGTGGACGCGATACAAATCGAGTCGCCGGTCCTTGGAGTTCTGCACCGAACCCTCGGCCCGCAGCTGCTTGATCTTGTCCATGTCGAGATCCACCACCAGCGTCATCTCGGTGTTGGGGGTGGATTCGCTGACGATGCCATCATGCGGGAAGGCAAAATCCGAGGGTGAGAAGACCGCCGCCTGAGAATACTGAATCTCGATATTCTCCACCCGCGGCAGGTTGCCGACACTGCCGGTAATGGCGACATAGCATTCATTTTCAATGGCTCTTGCCTGGGCACAGCGGCGTACGCGCAGATAAGCATTCTTGGTATCGGTCCAGAAGGGGACGAAGAGGATCTGCATGCCCTGGTCGGCGAGCAGGCGGCAGGCCTCGGGGAACTCCACGTCGTAGCAGACCAGAATGCCGATCTTGCCGACATCGGTGTCAAAGACCTTGAGCGCATCACCGCCCTGTACCCCCCAGTAGAAGCGCTCATCCGGGGTGGGGTGGAGCTTGTGATGCGAATCCACCGTGCCATCCCGGCGACACAGATAGGCCACGTTGTAGAGCGCATTCTCGTCATAAACCGGCATCGAGCCGGCGATGATGTTGATGTTGTAGGAGACCGCGAGCTGGCTCATGGCGTCGACGATTTCGCTGGTGTACTGCGCGAGTCCACGCATGGCCTCGGCCGGGTCATCCTGGTTGAACTGTGCCAGCAACGGCGCGTTGAAGAGCTCCGGGAAGAGGATGAAATCGCAGTTGTAGCCGGCCATCGCGTCAATGAAGAACTCGATATTGCTCATCAGATCTTCAAAGTTGGTCACCCGGCGCATCTGCCACTGCACCGTCCCCACGCGCACCATCGATTTGCGCCCACCAATCAGTGGTGTGCGCTCGGATTCATAGAAGATGTTGTCCCATTGCAGCAGGGTGGCATAGGCCCTGGATTCCTGGTCTTCCGGCAGATAGGCGGTAATCACCCGGCGGACATGGAAATCATTGGCCAGCTGGAAGGAGAGGATGGGGTCGTAGAGCTCGCGACGCTTGACCAGATCAATGTATTCCTCGGGCTTCATCTCGGCGGCATGCTCACGGTAGCCGGGCATGCGGCCGCCGGCCACGATGGCGCGCAGGTTGAGGCTGCGGCAGAGCTCCTTGCGCGCGTCATACAGCCGCCGGCCCAGACGCATCCCGCGATAGTCCGGGTCAACGAAAATATCCACACCGTAGAGGACATCGCCATTGGGGTCGTGATTGGTGAGATAACCATTGCTGGTGATCTGGTCGTATTTATGCCGGTCGCCGTAGCGGTCATAGTCCACGATCATGGAAATCGCACCGGCGACAACGCGGCCATTGTCCTCAATGCAGATCTGACCCTCGGCGAAGCGGTTGATTTGCGCGGCGAACTGCTTGCGGGTCCAGGCACCGCCCAAATCCGGGTAGACCTGATCCATGATGGCCTTTACGTCCTTGTAATCGGCCAGTCG
>CAJXNJ010000009.1 GCA_913057145.1 uncultured Ectothiorhodospiraceae bacterium | reverse complement strand
TCGGGCACCCTTGAATCCCGTGGCGAGGCGCAGGAGCGGGTCATGGACTCGAATGACCTCGAGCGCGAGCGGGGTATCACGATCCTCTCCAAGAATACCGCCATTCAATGGCAGGACCTGCGCGTGAACATTGTCGACACACCCGGCCATGCCGACTTCGGTGGCGAAGTGGAGCGCGTGCTGTCGATGGTGGACTCGGTGCTGCTGCTGGTCGATGCGGTGGACGGGCCGATGCCGCAGACCCGGTTTGTTACCCAGAAAGCCCTGGCCCGGGGGCTGAAGCCGATTGTGGTGGTGAACAAGGTTGACCGTGACGGGGCCCGTCCTGATTGGGTGGTGGACAAGACGTTTGATCTGTTCGACAACCTTGGCGCGAGTGATGAACAGCTTGATTTTCCGGTGATCTACGCCTCGGCGCTCAATGGCTATGCCGGCACCGATGCCGATGTGAGAAGCGGGGATATGACACCGCTATTCGAGCTGATCCGCGACAGCGTCCCGTCACCGGAGGTTGATGCCGAAGGGCCCTTTCGCATGCAGGTCATCTCGCTCGACTACAACAGCTACGTTGGCGTCATCGGCATTGGGCGGATTGAGCGCGGAATGGTCAAGAGCAATCAGCCGCTCATCTGCGTGGATCGCGACGGCAAGCAGCGCAATGTGCGTCTGCTGCAGGTGCTCGGTTTCATGGGCCTGGAGCGGGTGGAAGTGCCCGAGGCCAGCGCCGGGGATATCATTGCGTTTACCGGCATTGATGGAATCAACATCTCCGATACGCTCTGTGATCCAACGGCAGTGGAGCCGATGACTCCGCTCACCGTGGATGAGCCAACCGTCTCGATGACCTTTCAGGTCAATACCTCTCCCTTCGTGGGCCGGGAAGGCAAATATGTGACGTCGCGGCAGCTGCGCGACCGGCTCATGCGTGAGCTCGAGCATAATGTGGCGCTGCGGGTTGAGGATACCGACGATCCCGAGAAATTCCGGGTATCCGGCCGTGGCGAGCTGCATCTTGGCATTCTCATTGAAAACATGCGCCGTGAAGGCTATGAGCTTGGTGTCTCCCGGCCCGAGGTCATTACCCGCGAGGTCGATGGGGTCCGCCAGGAGCCTTACGAGCAGCTCACCGTGGATGTGGAGGAGGACTACCAGGGGGCGGTCATGCAGCGCCTGGGGGAGCGTGGTGGTGAGCTCACCGACATGTTGCCCGATGGTCGCGGTCGAGTCCGGCTTGATTACATCATCCCGGCCCGCGGTCTGATTGGTTTCCGCACCGAATTTCTCACCGCCACCTCCGGTACCGGGCTCATGTATCACGTGTTTGATCATTACGGCCCGGTGAAAACCGGTGATTACGGCCAGCGCATCAATGGCGTTCTGATCGCCATGGCCACCGGCAAGGCGCTCGCCTATGCGCTTTTCAATCTTCAGGACCGCGGTCGTCTGTTCATCGATCCGGGCGAGGAAGTCTACGAAGGCATGGTGATCGGGCTGCACAGTCGCGATAACGATCTGGTGGTCAATCCCATGAAGGCCAAGCAGCTGACCAACATCCGGGCCGCCGGGTCAGATGAAAATATTATCCTGAGCCCGCCGCAGCGCATGACCCTGGAGCAGGCGCTGGAGTTCATCGATGACGATGAGCTCGTCGAGGTCACGCCCACCGCGGTTCGTATTCGCAAGAAATACCTGCTCGAGCATGAGCGAAAGCGCGCGGCCAAAGCCGGCGGCTGAGTCGGCGATTAGTGATCGCGCTGGATGATATAGCGGGCGAGCTCGCGCAGTAGATCGGCCCTGCCGTCAAAATCATCCAGTGCCGAGATGGCTGAATCGCAGAGGGTCTCGGCAAAGGCCCTTGCCTCAGTGACGCCGATCAGACCGGGGTAGGTGGGTTTGTGGCGTTCGGCGTCCGCGCCACTGGCCTTGCCGGTGGTCTCGGCATCGCCGGTGACATCCAGCAGATCATCCTGGACCTGGAAGGCAAGACCGATCGCCCGTCCATATTTCTCAAGTGAGCGGATCGCTTTTTGATCGGTGACACCCGCACAGCGGGCGCCAAGCTGCAGCGAGGCGAGCATCAGCATCCCGGTTTTGTGGATATGCATATCTTCGAGCTCGGCGATGTCGGGTGCCTTGCCGACGGCATCCAGATCCATCATCTGCCCGCCTGCCATACCCCGTGAGCCGATGGCCCGAGCCAGTATCTCGACCATGGCAAGCCGTTGCTCGGCATCCGGCATCTCTGCCGCGGCCAGCAACTCAAAGGCAAGGCTCTGCAGAGCATCGCCTGCGAGGATGGCGGTGGCCTCATCAAAGGCGCGGTGACAGGTGGCGCGGCCGCGTCGCAAATCATCATCATCCATCGCCGGTAGATCGTCGTGAATGAGGGAGTAGGCGTGAATCATTTCCACCGCGCAGGCCGGTGCGTCGAGGACCGGGCCTGATTCGTTGAACAGGGCGCCGGCCTGATACACCAGAAAGGGCCGCAACCGTTTGCCAGGGCCCAGTGCTGCGTAGCGCATTGCCTCGTGCAGTCGGTTGGGAATCAGCGCTGGATTGGGGAGGACGGTTTCCAGCGCCGTCTCCAGGCGCTGTTGAGCCTCGCTGAGTGCCTTATTCAGTGAGTTCATCGCTCGCCTCGCCGAAGGGCTCCGGCTTGGCATCGGCATCCTTGCCCAGCAGTATTTCCACGCGTTGTTCGGCATCCGTGAGTGCCTTCTGACACTCGCGCGTGAGCTTGATGCCCTGCTCAAAACACTCAAGTGACTGCTCGAGGCTGAGCTCGCCGCGTTCCATGCGCTCGACCAGTGACTCGAGGGTTTTCAGGGCCGCTTCGAAATCCGGGGTGTCGTTTTGCTCGGTCATGGCGACAAGTCTAGCGCGCTGTTGCGGACAACGCACTCGCCCGGGCGAGGTTCGCACGGTACACTCCGGCGCTGATCCCGATTCCACAGGAACGCTCTGTCAATTATGAGTGAACGCTACGACTCCGCGTCGATTGAGGTCCTCACCGGCCTCGACCCGGTGCGCCGCCGCCCGGGCATGTATACCGATACCGCTCGGCCCAATCATCTGGCCCAGGAAGTCATCGACAACAGTGTCGATGAGGCCATTGCCGGGCATTGCAAGCAGATTGAAGTGGTCCTGCATCGTGACGGCTCCTTGAGCGTCCTCGATGATGGCCGTGGCATGCCGGTCGATATCCATCCGGAAGAGGGCGCACCGGGCGTTGAAGTCATCCTCAGTACCCTGCATGCCGGTGGCAAGTTCTCACGCGAGAGCTATCAGTTCTCCGGCGGGCTGCACGGGGTCGGGGTGTCGGTGGTCAATGCACTGTCCACCCGGCTCGAGGTCAATATTCGCCGTGATGGCCGGGAATGGCACATGATTTTTGCCGACGGCGAGAAGATCCAGGATCTCGCAGCCATTGCCGAGGTCGGCAAACGCAATACCGGCACACGCATTCATTTCTGGCCGGATGCCCGCTACTTTGACTCCGCGAAGTTCTCGCTGCCGCGTCTCAAGCATGTCCTGCGCGCCAAGGCCGTGCTCTGCCCCGGTCTGACCGTCAAGCTGATCGAAGAAGCCAGTGGTGAGGAGAATGTCTGGTTCTATGAGAACGGCCTCGCGGATTATCTGCTGGGTGCGCTCGGGGAGGCCGAACGGCTGCCGGCCGAGGCTTTCGTCGGGCAGTTCAGTGCCACGCATGAGGCGGCCGAGTGGGCCATTGTCTGGCTGCCCGAAGATGGCGAGTTGCTCCAGGAGAGCTATGTCAATCTGATCCCAACGCTACAGGGCGGCACGCATGTCAATGGTCTGCGCACGGGGCTGACCGAGGCGCTGCGTGAGTTCTGTGAATTCCGTAATCTGCTGCCGCGCGGGGTTCGGATTGCACCCGAGGATGTCTGGGAGCGCGCCGCCTATGTGCTCTCCGCCAAGCTCGAGGAGCCGCAGTTCTCCGGCCAGACCAAAGAGCGGCTGTCCTCGCGGGAGTGTGCGACGTTTGTCGCCGGTGTCGTCAAGGATGCCTTCAGCCTGTGGTTGAACGAGCATACGGATGAGGCGGAAAAGCTGGTTGAGCTGGTGCTCGCCAGTGCCCAGCGGCGGATGCGTGCCGCGCGCAAGGTCACCCGCAAGCGCGTGACTCAGGGCCCGGCTCTCCCCGGGAAACTTGCTGATTGCAGCAGTCAGGACCCGGCGATCAGCGAACTTTTTCTGGTGGAGGGCGACTCCGCCGGCGGATCGGCCAAACAGGCCCGGGATCGTGAATACCAGGCGGTCATGCCCCTGCGCGGCAAGATCCTGAACACCTGGGAGGTCGACCCGGCCGAGGTCATGGCCTCGCAGGAAGTGCATGACATTGCCGTGGCGCTGGGCATTGAGCCGGGCTCCGAGGATCTCTCCGGCCTGCGTTACGGCAAGGTCTGTGTTCTTGCTGATGCCGATCCGGACGGTGCGCATATCGCCACGCTGCTGTGTGCGCTTTTTCTGAAACATTTTCCCGCCCTGGTCCGGGCCGGTCATGTGTTTATCGCCATGCCACCGCTTTATCGCATCGATGTCGGCAAAGAGACCTGGTATGCGCTCGATGAGCAGGAACGCCAGGGTGTTCTTGACCGCATTGCTGCCGAGGGCCGCAAGGGCAAGGTGCTGATCACCCGCTTCAAGGGCCTGGGTGAAATGAATCCGTTGCAACTGCGTGAAACCACCATGGCGCGGGATACCCGACGCCTGGTGCAGCTGACCGTCGATGCCCCGGAGGAGACTGAAACATTGATGAGCATGTTGTTGGGCAAGCGCGCGGCATCGCAACGTCGCGCATGGCTGGAGCGCAAGGGTGATCTGGCGGAGGTGTTGATCTGATGGCTGATACTCAGACGATGCCGGATTTCGAACAGCGTCCGCTGCATGAGTTCACCGAGAAGGCCTATCTCGACTATTCGATGTACGTCATTCTCGATCGCGCATTGCCGCATGTCGGCGATGGGTTGAAACCCGTGCAACGGCGCATTGTTTATGCCATGTCCGAGCTCGGGCTCTCGGCGGCATCCAAGCACAAGAAATCGGCGCGCACGGTCGGTGATGTGCTCGGTAAATATCACCCCCATGGGGATTCGGCCTGTTATGAGGCCATGGTGCTCATGGCCCAGCCCTTCAGTTATCGCTACCCGCTGGTGGATGGCCAGGGCAACTGGGGCTCGGCGGATGACCCGAAATCCTTTGCCGCCATGCGCTATACCGAAGCGCGATTGGCCCCCTATGCACAACTCCTGCTCCAGGAGCTCGGCCAGGGGACGGTTGACTGGCAGCCGAACTTCGATGGCAGCCTTGATGAACCGGTGACGCTGCCATCGCGGGTGCCCAATGTGCTACTCAACGGTGGCACCGGTATTGCCGTTGGCATGGCAACAGACATCCCGCCGCATAACCTGCGTGAAGTGGCCGCCGCCTGTATCCGACTGCTCGATGACCCGAAGGCCGATGTGGCGGCACTCTGTGAGCATATTCACGGGCCTGATTTCCCCACCGAGGCCGAGATCATTACCCCGGCCGAGGATGTTCGTGCCATTTACGAAACCGGGCACGGGGGGCTGCGACTGCGGGCCTGCTACGAGCGCGACGGTAATGATGTCATCGTCACGGCGCTGCCTTATCAGGTCTCCGGGAGTAAGGTGCTCGAGCAGATCGCCGCACAGATGCAGGGCAAAAAACTGCCCATGGTCGAAGACCTTCGCGATGAGTCCGATCATGAAAACCCGACACGGCTGGTGATTACACTGCGCTCCAACCGGGTTGATGCCGAGGAGGTGATGCAGCATCTCTTCGCGACAACCGACCTGGAGAAAAGCTATCGGGTCAATCTCAATGTGATCGGTCTCGATGGCCGGCCACGCGTGCGCAATCTGCGCGAGATCCTGGTCGACTGGCTTGAGTATCGGCGCGAGACCGTGCGGCGGCGTCTGCAGTGGCGGCTCGATAAGGTTGAAGCGCGGCTGCATGTACTCGAGGGCCTGCTGGTTGCCTACCTGAATATTGATGAAGTCATCGCCATTATTCGTGAGGCCGATGAGCCCAAACCGGCGCTGATGGAGCGCTTCGGGCTGACCGAGATACAGGCGGAAGCCATCCTTGAGCTGCGCCTGCGGCATCTTGCACGGCTTGAGGAGATGAAGATCCGCGGTGAGCAGGACGAGCTCGCCGCCGAGCGTGATCAGTTGCAGAAGACATTGGGTTCCAAGGCGCGCATGACCCGGCTCATCCAATCCGAGCTCAATGCCGATGCCGAGAAATACGGTGATGATCGCCGCTCACCGTTGGTCGTCAGGGACAGTGCCCGGGCTCTCAGTGAGCAGGATCTGGTCCCGAGTGAGCCGGTGACCGTGGTGTTATCCAAAAAAGGCTGGGCGCGCGCGGCGAAGGGGCATGATATTGACCCCGAAAAGCTCTCCTATCGGGCCGGGGATGGCTTTGCCGACGCGGCTCCCGGGCGCAGCAATCAGTTGGCGGTTTTCCTCGATACTGCCGGACGCAGCTACAGTCTGCCGGCGCATACCCTGCCATCGGCGCGGGGTCAGGGCGAGCCGCTGACCGGACGACTGCAGCCGCCCAATGGCGAGCATTTTGTGCATGTTCTCTGTGGCGATGCCGAGGATGCCCTGCTGCTTGCCGGTGATACCGGCTACGGCTTTATCACCCGGCTGAAAAACCTGCATGGCCGCCAGAAAGCCGGCAAGGCCGTTCTCAACCTGACTGCGGGCAGTGCGATCGTGCCCCCCGTCGATGTCGAGGCCGAGGCCGATCGGGTCGCGGTCGCCACCAGCGCGGGGCGCCTTCTGGTATTTCCGCTCGCGCAGTTGCCCGAGCTTGCCCGGGGGAAAGGCAATAAGCTGATTGATATCCCGGCGGCACGGCGCAAGGATGGCAGCGAGAAAGTGGCGGGGCTCTGTGTGCTGACCCCCGATCAGCCACTCATGGTGCTCGCGGGTAAACGCACGCTCACGCTCAAGGGCCCGGATCTTGCCGGGTATGAGGGAGAGCGGGGGCGACGCGGACGGGCGCTGCCAAGAGGTTTTCAGCGGGTCGATGGGCTTGCGCCCTCAGTCAAGGAGTAACGGCATGAAACGCATAATGCTTTTTCTTGGCACCAATATCGCCATTATCATCGTTCTCGGTACGGTGTTGCGCCTGTTGGGCGTGGATCGTCTGCTTGAGGCCGATGGCGGGGCGCTCAATTATCAATCGCTGCTGATTTTTGCCGCGGTATTCGGCATGGGCGGCAGCTTTCTCTCGCTCGCCATATCGAAGTGGATGGCCAAGCGGGCAATGGGGGTGAAGATTATCGAGACCCCTTCCCACGAGGGTGAGCAATGGTTGCTGGATACCGTCTCGCGTCAGGCACAGGCGGCGGGTATCGGTATGCCGGAGGTCGGGGTTTATGACTCCCCGCAGGTCAACGCATTTGCCACCGGTATGAGCCGCAACAACGCGTTGGTGGCGGTCAGCACGGGGCTGATGCGTACCATGACCCGGGATGAGGTCGAGGCGGTCCTCGCCCATGAAGTCAGTCACGTCCGCAATGGCGATATGGTCACCCTGGCGCTCATTCAGGGGGTAGTGAATACCTTCGTGATTTTCTTCGCCCGCATTATCGGGCATTTCGTCGACCGGGTGGTCTTCAAGAACGAGCGCGGTCATGGCCCGGGGTTCTGGATTGTCACCATCATCGCCGAGATCGTGCTTGCGGTGCTCGCCTCGGTGATTGTGATGTGGTTTTCGCGCCAGCGTGAATTCCGCGCCGATGCCGGGGCCGCCGAGCTCTCCAGTCGCGAGAGCATGATTGCCGCTCTGCAGCGGCTCGGCGGTACGCCGCCGGCGGAGGACCTGCCGGATCAGATGGAGGCCTTTGGCATTTCCGGGCGGATCGCACGCGGCGGGTTGAAGCGCTGGTTCATGTCACATCCACCGATTGAAGAGCGTATCGCTGCGTTGCGGAAAGACTGAAATTTACTGAATTCTCCTGACCGAAAACGACAATATCCCATATTGAACGAATGCTTGCGTTAGCCTAGGGGTATGAGCAAGGCATTCGACATTCTGGTAATTGAAGACGAGTCCGATCTTCGCGATGCCGTCGTCGGATTTCTGGCTCAGATGGGCAATGAGACCGCAGGCGTTGATTCTGTCGAGGCCGCTGAACGCTGGCTGGAACGCAACGATGCCTCGGTGCTGGTGCTCGATCTGAGCCTGCCGGGTGAATCCGGGCTCGAGTGGCTGCAGCGTCGTGTCGACCTGAAAGAAAAAGGCATCATGATGGTGACCGCCGCCGGGTCGGACGCCGAGCGCATCGCCGGTCGCGCGGCCGGTGCTGACGGGTATTTTGTCAAACCGGTCAACCTCGTCGAATTGGGCATGAGCGTTAAAAACCTGCTCGAGCGGTTGCGGGTTGCAGATCGCTGGATGCTCGACTCATTGACCTGGGAGTTGACGGCGCCGAATGGCAAGGTGGCCAAGCTGACCGCCTCCGAATTGACCCTCATGGAGTGCCTGGCGGAAAAACCTGGCGGCATTGTCGAGCGCGCCACCATCATCGAGCGCTTGGGCGAGGATCCCGATGCCTATGATATCCGGCGTATGGAGGTCATGATCCGTCGCCTGCGCACCAAAATCTCAGAAACACTCAGCATGGATCCGCCCATCTCGACGGTGCGGGCGACAGGCTATGCGTTCACGGCCAAGCTTGACTGGGCCGGTGAAACGGTCTCCTGAGCGCTAATCGGCATCGGCCCGGGGCAGCCAGAGAATGAAGGTGCTGCCCTCACCGGGCTCACTCTCGACGCTCACTGCGCCGTCATGAGCTTTCATCACCTCGGAGACGAAATAAAGACCGAGCCCCAGGCCGCGGCGGCTTGAATTGTTCGCGGCCCGGTGATGTTTTTTGAAGATCAGTTTCTGCTCCGAATCGGGGATGCCGGGTCCCCGATCCGTCACCGCGATACCCACCCAATGATCCTGCTGCCGAACCGTCACCTCAATGGGCGCCTCCGGCGGAGAGTACTTGGCCGCATTGTCGATGAGGTTATGCAGTGCCGTCGCCAGCAGTGCTTCATCCGCGCTTATCTTGAGCGGGCGGTCATCAAGGACAACCGGATGGGTGATACGGATATTGCCGGGGGCCAGCATCTCGGGCAGCCAGGTTGACAGGTCGAGCGTCTCTGCCTCCAGTGCCTCGATGTTGTCCTTGAGGCGATCACTCTGCAGCCATTGGTCAAACAGCACCTGTAGACGCTCGCTTGCCCGCATGATGGTTTTCAGTCGCGGACTGGGAGGTTGTTGGGCGTTCTCCTCCTCAAGCTGAGCGAGCTGGGCCTGATTGGTGATGATGGCGAGCGGATTGCGGAATTCATGAGCAATCAGCGCGCCGAACTCCACATACTGATCAAGCGTCTCCCGCTCTCTTCTCAACGCCGATTCCAGTGATCGGGTTCTCTGCTGGACGGTGCGCTCGAGACGGCGCTCGGATTCTTTCAACCCTTCGACAAGCTGTGTCTGTGCCTCGAGGGCTTTCTGCTGCGCGGCCTCCTTGGCCATACGCTCGGCCTGGATGCGATCGGCCAGCGCAAAGGAGAGCAGCAGCATATCGAGGAGTGACCCGATCTGCAGCAGGTTGGATGTCAGGAAGTTGGTGGGGATCAGGCCAAAGTTTCTCGCGGACTGCACACTGGTTGCCACCAGCAGTACCGTCCAGGCGAGCAGCAGATAACGTGCTCCCGGATGCCCGCGCCACCAGCTGACCAGTGTGACGAAGATGAGAATCGGCCCGGCGATGACGCCCAGCGTGCTGAGCAGGCCAACGCCGATGCGAACCGGTACGTCGAGCAGCGGGTTGGCAGCGATGAACAGAAAAGCCGCCATGAGTATCTGCAGGACCTTGTCAGTGCCCGGCAGGTAGCGGCGGGTGTCGAGAAACGCGCGCAGAAACCAGACGGCAAAAAAGCCCGATAGGGAGAAGAAAGTGTTGGTGCCGATGTTCTCCGGCCAGCCGATCGGCGCCAGGGCATAGGCGCCGAAGCCATTCATGATGAACATGCCCGAGGCGGTGAAGAATAAAAAGCTGCAGTAGAGCAGATAGTTGCGATCGCGCAGAGAGACAAAAAGAAAGAAGTTGAAAAGCAGCAGCGCAAAGGCCCCGCCGTAATACGAGGCGGTCCAGAGATATTTGATCTGTGTCTGGTTGGCGAAGGCCTCCGGTGTCCAGAGCGTGAGCGGCACAGTCACCGAGCCGACCGAGCTGACCCGAAGGTAATACGTCTGCTCCTTGGCGGTTGTCAGATGGATGGGAAAGACCAGGTGATGGTTTGGCCATGGTCGTTGTGCAGCCGGTTGGTGTGCGCCGGTTTTCACCACCCGGCCATCGGGGTGGAAAAGCTGGACGTCGGTGAGGGCGTAGAAGCCAACCTCAAGCAGATAGCGCTGGGTTTCGAGCCGGTCGCCGGCCAGCGTGAAACGCAGCCACCATGCCGATGAAGAAAGGCCGAAATTGGCTGCGCCTTCCTCCTGATGCCTGTTGAATTCACCATTGGCATCGGCGGCGCGAACCGCATCGATGGACATCTCACCGCTGCTGTCCTCGAGATACCAGACCGCATGATCAACGCTCGCCATGCCCTCGCTCGGACGGATGGTTTGCGCCTGCAGGACAGCCGGTAGCAGTGCAAAGACGATGATCAGTAAACGCCACATGGGCCAAGTTTGACACTGCGTGTTGCGAACGGCTACTTGGCTGCGGCCTCAACGGGCACCTTGTAGGGCTCGCCGGCGATTTCGCGTACCAGCCTCGGCAACAGATAGCCGGGCTGGCTGGAGGCGAGGCGCTGCATCAGCTCAACCGCCTCAGGCTCTTCGACATCGAAGTGGGCGGCACCCTGGACGCGATCGAGTAGATGCAGGTAGTAGGGCTGCACGCCAATCTCAAAAAGCCGCTCGTTGAGTGCCTTGAGCGTCTTTACCGAATCATTGACACCGCGCAGCAGCACCGTCTGGTTGAACAGTCGCACCCCGGCTCCGGCGAGTCGCCGCATCGCTTCGGCGACTTCGGCATCCAGCTCATTGGGGTGATTGGCGTGAATCACCATTACCGGCTGCAGACGATGGCCGGTCAGCCATTCCAGCAGGGCCGTATCCACGCGACTCGGCAGGACGACCGGCAGGCGGGAGTGGACGCGCAGCCGTTTGAGATGCGGGATGACGCTGAGCCCCTCGGTCAATTGTGCGAGGCGGCGGTCACTCAGGCTGAGCGGGTCGCCGCCACTGAGAATGACCTCTTCAATACTGCTGTCCGCGCGCAGATAATCCAGCGCTGGCTGCCATTGGGCGGTGCTGGCATTGGCCTCGGCGTAGGGGAAATGTCGGCGGAAACAATAACGACAGTTGATCGCGCAGGCACCGGTTGCAATCAGCAGCGCTCTGCCGTGGTATTTGTGAATGACCCCTCCGGGATGCAGGCTCTGGCCATCACCGACCGGATCGGTGACAAAGCCGGGTGTCTGCTCGGTTTCAGCGCCAAGTGGGAGGACCTGACGCAGCAGCGGGTCATTCGGGTCACCGCGGCGGATGCGTTTGAGGAAGGCCGCCGGGACGCGCAACGGGAACAGTTCTGCAGCCTCCCGCGCTGCTGTCAGCCAGCCGGGGTCGAGATCCAGCGCGCGGATGAGCGCTGCCGGATCGGTGATGCTTGCCTGCCATTCGCGTTGCCAGTCTGCGGTTGCCATAGGTCTGCTGGATCTCTCATCTCGGGGCGGGGTGAGTATACGCATGAAAGCGTTTCCGTTAGCATGCCGCGGCAATGGTTGTCGCGACAGGCGGCTTTCTCAGTAATGGAGTGGATATGGCGAGCTTTACCACCAACCAGTTCAAATCAGGCCTGAAAATTCTGCTTGATGGCGATCCCTACACCATCGTCGAGAACGAATTCGTGAAACCCGGCAAGGGTCAGGCCTTCAATCGGGTACGGGTGAAGAACCTGAAAACCGGTAAGGTGATCGATCGGACATTCAAATCGGGCGAGAGCGTGGAAGCCGCCGACGTCATGGAAACCGAGATGCAGTATCTCTACAACGACGGCGAGTTCTATCATTTCATGAAGCCGGATACCTTCGAGCAGCATGCAACGCCGGCGGCCGTGGTTGGTGATACGGGTAAATGGCTCAAGGAACAGGATGTCTGCAGTGTCATCCTCTACAACGGTGAGCCGCTCTCGGTAGAGCCGCCGCCGCATGTCACGCTTACCGTCACGCAGACCGACCCGGGGCTGAAGGGCGATACCAGCAGCGGCGGCAGTAAGCCGGCGACGCTGGAGACCGGTGCGGTCATTCAGGTCCCGCTGTTCATTCAGGAAGGCGAACTGCTCAAGGTGGACACGCGTACCGGCGAGTACGTCTCTCGCGCCAAGGACTGAGCCTTGGCCGGCCGCCCGAAGCCTGACTGGGCACCCGCTGCTGACATCACGGCACTGCGCTACCGGGCAGCGCAACTGGCTGCCATCCGGGCTTTTTTTGCGCAGCGTCACGTCGTTGAAGTCGAGACACCCATCCTCGCCGCAGCCGGTGTGACCGATATCCATATCGATGGGTTGCGGGAGGCTGAAAGTGGCCGCTGGCTGCAGAGCTCACCCGAATACGCCATGAAACGCCTGCTGGCAGCGGGTCTGGGTGATTGCTATCAGATCACCCGGGCGTTCCGGGCGGGCGAGCAGGGGCGCTGGCACAACCCGGAATTCACGTTACTTGAATGGTATCGGCTGGGGTTTGATGCCGAGGCGCTCATGGCCGAAGTGGCCGAGTTGGTCGCCGAAGTCCTGGGGGTGCTGCCAATCGCCACCCAAACCTATGCGGAATCCTTTGCCAAGGCGGGCCTCCCCGATCCCCTTACCACAAGCCACGCCGATATGTGCGCGGCTGCGCGTCAGCATGATCAGGCACAACCGCTGCCGGCCGGGCTGGAATACGATGGATTGCTGGATTGGCTCTTCAGTCGGGTGGTGGTGCCCTGCCTGCCGGCGCGCTGTTTCATCACCCGCTTTCCCGCCGGTCAGGCCGTGCTGGCGCGCCTCAGTCCCGATGATCCGCGAACGGCCGAGCGTTTTGAGCTTTTCTGTCATGGCGTTGAGATCGCCAATGGATTTCATGAGTTAACCGACCCGGATCAATTGCGTGAGCGCTTCCGGCGCGATCAGTCGCGGCGGGCGGAGTCCGCAAGACCGGTGCCTGATATCGATGAACGTCTGTTGGCTGCGATGGCGTCAGGCCTCCCCGCCTGCGCGGGCGTTGCCCTTGGTATTGATCGTCTGATCGCACTCGGCCTTGATGCCGATGGCATTGAGGCCGCCATGGCCTTCAGTTGGGATCGGGCGTAGTCTCCGGCCCCAGCCTGCCGATCGCGCGTCCCATTTGCACAGGCTGCTCGGCGGTGAGGCCGGTATTCCATTCAACGGCCGGGTTGGCGAAGAGCACGATGACCGTTGAGCCCATGTTGAACCGGCCCATTTCTTCACCGGCGGCCAGGTTGAGCGGGTCATGTCGATAGTCCCAGCTGCGGATGCGCTGACCGCGCGGCGGGGTGATTTCCCCGGCCCAGACGGTCTCGATGCTGCCAACGCCGATGGCGCCGACCAGGACCAGGGCCATGGGGCCTGCTGCGGTCTCGAACAGGGTGACGAGTCGTTCATTGCGGGCAAAAAGACTCGGGACATGTTTTACCAGCGGCCGGGAAACGCCGAATAGGCGGCCGGGGATGTGAAACATGCGCTCAAGATCCCCGGCCAGCGGCATGTGAATGCGGTGATAGTCACGCGGAGAGAGATAGAGGGTGGCGAAACGGCCCTCCAGAAACGGCTCGGCAATCGTCGCATCGCCGCCAAGCAGCTCAACAACCCCATAATCGCGGCCCTTGGCCTGAATGAGACGTCCGGCGGTGATGCTGCCGGCCTCGCTGACATGACCATCCACGGGGCTTGCGATCACACCGGGCTCGCTGGCCAGTGGGCGGCTGCCCGGCGTCAGCGCCCGGGTGAAAAAGGCGTTAAAGCTCTCGTAGGTCTCGGCACCGGCATTCGCCGCTTCGGTGAGATTGACGTTGAAAACCCGGGTAAAAACCCGAATCAGCAGGTTCTTCCAGGGACGCCAGCGCCAGCGCGCAAGGGCATGAATGACGCGAGAGATTGCATGCTGTGGCAGCAGGCCAAAGACAAGCGGCAGGAGTCTACCGAGCATCAGATTCTCGCCCCCTCATAGGCATTTTTAATGCGCAGGAATTCATCGGCCAGCACATCGCGGCCATGGGGTGGCTGCCAGAGCGCCTGCAGCCGTCCATCCGGGTTGATGAGCAGAATGGCGGCACTGTGGTCAACCGCATAGTCACCGTTGTCATCCGGCTCGCCGAGGCTATAGGCAATGCCAAGGCCTCGAGTGAAGGTGTCGATGGCCTCACGCTCGCCGGTGACACCGATAAAATCATCATGAAAATGCCGTACGTAGGTCGCAAGCTGCGCCGGGCTGTCGCGACCGGGATCCACCGAGACGAATACCACCTCGGGCAGCGCTTTTGTTTCAGTCTGCTCGATGCGGGAGAGGGTCCCGGCGAGTGTGGCCAGTGTCATGGGGCAGACATCGGGGCAATGGGTAAAGCCGAAGAACACGAACGACCAGCCATCCCGAAGATCGCTGACTCCCCAGTCCGCGCCGCTGTGATTCGTGAGGCTGACATCGGGTAGCGTCCTGGGCTCGGGGAAGACCGTGCCGACCATCTCCGCAGGCTCGGGCTCCGGCCAGAAAAAAACGGCCGCCGCGCCGACAACGCCGGCCAGCAGCATGATGCTCAGTAGGCGCAATAAATGCTTGGTGTGTGTCATATCCGCCATTATGCCAAGGCTTGCGTCCGCGCACAGTCTCTCCGGGCTTGGTAGACTGCCCGGATGACAGAACATTCCCAGGGCCTGCTGACGGTCGTTGATTTTATTCGTTACGCGGCGAGCCGTTTTCAGGCCGCCGGGCTGCATTTCGGCCATGGCACGGACAATGCCCTGGATGAGGCCGCCGCGCTGGTGCTCGGCTCGCTGCATCTGCCCCCTGATCTGCACTCTGTTTATTTTCAATCGCGATTGACTGATGCCGAGCGGGCTTTGCTGCAGGAGCGCATCGAAGCGCGTATCCAAAGCCGTCGCCCGGTGCCCTATATCCTGGGTGAAGCCTGGTTCTGCGGGCTTTCATTTGAAGTTGACGAGACAGTGCTGATTCCCCGCTCACCGATGGCCGAGCTCATTGAGTCGGGCTTTACCCCATGGGTGGAGCCTGCCGGGGTTCAGCGCATTGCCGATGTCGGCACCGGCAGTGGCTGCATCGCCATCGCCTGTGCGCTGGCCTTCCCGGAGGCCCGGGTTGATGCGCTTGATGTAGCGCCGGGGGCACTGGCCTGGGCTGCACACAATGCCCGGCGGCATGGCGTCTCCGGTCAGGTCGCGGTGCAGCGCTCCGATCTGTTGGCATCGATACCGGCTGAGCCGTTGCTGGATGTCATCGTCAGCAATCCGCCTTATGTCGATGCCCGGGCCATGATTGATCTGCCGCCGGAGTATCAGCATGAGCCACGAGAAGCACTCGCGGCCGGTGCCGATGGTATGGATATCGTGCGTCGTCTGTTGCCGCAGGCAGCGGCCCGGTTAACCGCCGAGGGCATGCTTTTTTGTGAAATCGGCCACGGTGTCAGGGCCTTTACCCAGGCCTTTCCCGATCTGCCGGTGACTTGGTTAGAATTTGAACGCGGTGGTGAGGGCGTTTTTGCAGTGGATGCTGCAACGCTTCAATCCGCATTCCCGCAATAAAGGATTCATCATGTCAGGCAATTCCATCGGACGGCTTTTCAGCGTGACCACCTTCGGCGAAAGCCACGGCGCGGCACTCGGCGCCATCGTCGATGGCTGCCCGCCGGGGCTTGCGCTCAGTGAAGCCGATCTGCAGGGCGATCTCGACCGCCGCAAGCCCGGGACCTCACGGCACACCTCGCAGCGGCGTGAGGGTGACGAGGTGCGTATTCTCTCCGGCGTGTTCGAGGGCAGGACGACGGGTGCTCCGATTGGGCTGCTCATCGAGAACATGGATCAGCGCTCCAAGGACTACTCCGAGATCGCCGAGAAGTTTCGCCCCGGCCACGCCGATTACACCTATTGGCAGAAATACGGCATTCGCGATTATCGCGGTGGCGGTCGTTCCTCGGCGCGCGAGACGGCCCTTCGGGTGGCGGCCGGTGGCATTGCCCGCAAATATCTCGCTGACAGGCTGGGGGTGCGGATTCGCGGCTGGCTGGATCAGCTCGGGCCGATCGCACTGAAGCTCGAAGACTGGGACCTGGTCGACACCAATCCGTTTTTCTGTGGCGAGCCGGGCCGTGTTGAGGAGCTTGAGGCCTACATGGATGCCCTGCGTAAAGAAGGTGATTCAGTGGGCGCGGCGGTGGGTGTGCTCGCCCGTGGTGTCCCGCCCGGCCTCGGCGAGCCGGTCTTCGATCGTCTCGATGCCGATATTGCCCATGCCATGATGAGCATTAATGCGGTCAAAGGGGTGGAAGTGGGGGCCGGGTTTGCCAGCGCCGGGCAAAAGGGCACGGAGCATCGTGATGAGATCACCCCCGAGGGGTTTCTCTCCAATCATGCCGGCGGCACCCTGGGCGGGATTTCCACCGGTCAGGACCTGGTGATTCGCATGGCGCTCAAGCCGACATCGAGCATTCGCCTGCCCGGGCGGTCCGTCGATATCCACGGCAACCCGGTCGAGGTGGTGACCAAAGGCCGCCATGACCCTTGTGTGGGTATCCGCGCGACACCCATTGCCGAGGCCATGCTCGCCATCGTGCTGCTCGATCATTATCTGCGCCATCGCGCCCAGAATGCCGATGTCGACTCCGGCACGCCGGTAATACCCGCCCACCCGTCTGACTGACCGGAGGCGTCAATCCATGGCCCTGCCGTTCGTCCGGCTCGGCGGCTCCTATGCGCTTTTCTTTGCCGTGATGGGGCTGTTGGCGCCCTATTGGGGCCCGTACCTGCGGGAGCAGGGGTATGACGCAGCGGCGATCGGCATCCTGATCGCGATCGTCCACGCCACCAAGATCATTGCACCCAATCTCTGGGGCTGGATTGCCGATCATACCGGCCAGCGCATCGTGGTGATCCGGGTTGCCTGCGCCTTTGCCTCTGTGGGTTTTCTCGGGGTGTTCCTCGACGGCGGCTTTCTCTGGATGGCGCTTGTCATGACGACATTCAGCTTTTTCTGGAATGCCACGCTGCCGCAGCTCGAGGCCCTGACGTTCTCTCATCTGCATACTGACACCCATCGCTACCCACGGATCCGGCTCTGGGGCACCGTGGGTTTCATGGCCGCCGTGCTGCTCGGTGGCGAGGCGATAGACCTCTACGGTGCCGGTGTGGTGCCGATGATGATCATGGGGCTGATGCTGGCGCTGGTGCTTTTGAGTCTGACGCTGCCGGCCACTCAGCCGGTCGCGCGTCATGAAGATCATCATGGGCTCTGGCGCATTCTCAGTGCACGTCCCGTGGTGGGGCTTTTCCTCGCCTGTTTTCTGCTCCAGGCCAGTCATGGCCCGTTTTATGCCTTCTATAGCATCTACCTGCAGGATTATGGCTACTCGGGCCTTTCGATCGGTCTGCTCTGGGCGGTTGCACTGACGGCCGAGATACTGGTGTTTTTGTTGATGCCGCGCTGGTTACCGCGGATCGGTCCGCGACGTCTGCTGCTCGCGGCAATGCTGTTGGCGGTCCTGAGGTGGGTGCTGGTGGCCACTTTCGCTCACTCGCCGATCATCCAGGCCTTCGCCCAGCTTCTGCATGCGGCTACTTACGGGGTCTATCACGCCACCGCCATCAGCCTGGTCAACCGCTACTTCACCGGCCATCTTCAGGGCCGCGGGCAAGCGCTCTATAGCAGCCTGACCTTCGGCGCCGGCGTTGCCCTTGGCAGTTACCTGGCCGGCATGCTCTGGCAGCCGATCGGTGGCGTCGGGACCTATTATCTGGCGGCCGTGATTGCCGGTCTGGGCGGGCTGGTGGCCTTTTGGATGGTCGCCGGCGATGACAGGCCGGCTGTCTCCCGCGCTTAACCGACATCCTCTCTGCGCGTATACTGCAATATGATTTCATTGGCGCGATGAACACCGTGAGGACAACCATGGGTGGCAAGACCCTTTACGACAAACTCTGGGATGCGCATGTCGTTCGCGATAACGGCGACGGCACCGCGCTTTTGTATATCGACCGGCAGCTGGTCCACGAAGTGACCTCGCCCCAGGCTTTTGAAGGCCTGCGCCTGGCGGACCGTCCGCTATGGCGTGTTGATGCCAATCTGGCGGTTGTCGATCACAACGTGCCCACCACCGATCGTGACAAGGGCATTGCTGATCCGATTTCGGCACTGCAGGTGGAAACCCTCAACCAGAATTGTCGTGAATACGGCATCACCCAGTTCGGCCTGCTCGATCGGCGTCAGGGCATTGTCCACATCATCGGCCCCGAGCAGGGTGCCACCCAGCCGGGCATGACGGTGGTCTGTGGCGATTCCCATACTTCCACCCATGGCGCCCTCGGTGCCCTGGCGTTTGGGATTGGTACCTCCGAGGTGGAGCATGCGCTGGCCACGCAAACGGTGGTGCAGGCCCGCTCCAAGCGGATGCTCATTCGCGTCGACGGTAAGGCCGGCCCGGGAGTCACTGCCAAGGACATCATGCTCGCCATTATCGGCAAGATCGGCACCGCCGGCGGTACCGGATACGCCGTGGAGTACGGTGGTGAGGCCATCCGTGCCCTGCCCATGGCCGGCCGCATGACCATCTGCAATATGTCGATTGAGGCCGGTGCGCGCTGTGGCATGGTGGCGGTGGATGACACCACCATCGAGTATCTGCGTGACCGGCCCTATTCGCCCAAGGGCGAGAGGTGGGATCAGGCCGAAGCTTACTGGCGCACCCTGGTAAGCGATGAGGATGCCGAATTTGATCGTGTGGTCACCCTGGATGCCGCGGCCATCAAGCCCCAGGTCTCCTGGGGAACATCGCCGGAGATGGTGGTGCCGGTGGATGGTGTGGTGCCGGATCCGGCGGATGAGCCGGATGAGACCAAGCGGGCCGGTATGCAGCGGGCGCTTGAGTACATGGATCTCAAGCCCGGCACGCCGATCCGCGAGATTCGGCCTGAGAAGGTTTTCATCGGCTCCTGCACCAACTCGCGAATTGAGGATCTGCGGGCCGCCGCGAGTATTCTGCGCGGCAAGCGGATCGCCAAGAATATTCGCGAGGCCATGGTGGTCCCCGGCTCCGGGCTGGTGAAATGGCAGGCCGAACAGGAAGGCCTGGATCAGGTGTTCAAGGATGCCGGGTTTGAGTGGCGCGATGCCGGCTGTTCAATGTGTCTGGGGATGAACCCGGACAAACTCAGTGCCGGTGAGCGCTGTGCTTCGACCTCCAACCGTAATTTCGAGGGCCGTCAGGGCGCCGGTGGCCGGACGCATCTGGTCAGCCCCGAGATGGCGGCGGCGGCAGCGGTTGCCGGGCATTTTGTCGATATCAGAGAACTGGAGCAGTAGACATGGAGCCATTGACCCGCGTCGAGGGCCTGGTGGCCCCGCTGGATCGATCCAACGTCGATACCGATGCGATCATCCCCAAGCAGTTTCTTAAATCCATTCATCGCACGGGATTTGGCCCCAATCTGTTTGATGAGTGGCGTTATCTGGATTACGGCGAGCCGGGTCAGGACTGCAGCAACCGGCCGCTGAATCCGGATTTCGTGCTCAATCAGCCCCGCTATCAGGGTGCGAGTATCCTGCTGGCGCGGGAGAACTTCGGCTGTGGCTCCTCGCGTGAACACGCCCCCTGGGCGCTCGCCGATTATGGTTTTCGGGTCATTATCGCCCCGAGCTTTGCCGATATTTTCTACAACAACTGCTCGAAAAACGGGATTCTGGCGCTGGCCCTGCCGGCCGAGACGGTCCAGGCGCTGTTTGAAGCGACCGAGGCCACAGAAGGGTATCGGTTGACGGTTGATCTGCCCGAGCAGGTGGTGATCACACCGGAGGGTGACCGGTATTCGTTTGAGATCGACCCGCATCGCAAGCACATGCTTGTGGAGGGGCTCGATGAAATCGGACTGACCCTCGAGCATGCCGATGAAATTCGTGCCTATGAACAGCAGCGCCGAGCAGTGACGCCCTGGCTCTTCGAAGACCTGGGGCCGGCATGAGTCATCGTATTTTGATGTTGCCGGGCGATCATATCGGCCCGGAAATCGTTGCCGAGGCCGATAAGGTCCTGCGTTGTCTGATGGCGGATTTCGGTCTCGCCGCCGAGCTTGAATACGCCAACCTGGGTGGTTGCGCCGTGGATGCCGAGGGAGCCCCGCTGCCGGCGTCCACGCTCTCGCTTGCGCGTCAATCCGACGCTCTTCTGCTTGGTGCGGTGGGTGGCCCGGAATGGGATGCCATCGAGCGTGATAAGCGGCCGGAGCGGGGGCTTCTGGCCATTCGCTCCGAGCTGGGGCTGTTTGCCAATTTGCGCCCGGCCATCCTTTTCCCCGAACTGGCCGATGCCTCCAGCCTCAAGCCCGAGGTGGTGGCGGGTCTGGATATTCTCATTATCCGCGAGCTCACCGGGGGTATTTACTTCGGTAAGCCTCGTGGCATTCGCAGCCGTGATGACGGCGTGCGCGAGGGATACAACACGCTGGTCTACGGCGCCGATGAAATTGAGCGCATCGGCAGGGCGGCCTTTGAAGCCGCTGCCAAACGCAACGGTCGGCTGTGCTCTGTGGACAAGGCCAATGTGCTGGAGTCAAGCGAACTCTGGCGCGAGGTCATGGAGGGTATCGCCGGCGATTATCCCGGTGTGGAGCTCTCCCACATGTATGTGGATAACGCAGCCATGCAGTTGGTGCGGGCGCCGAAACAGTTTGACGTCATGGTCACCGGCAATCTCTTCGGGGATGTGCTCTCTGACTGTGCGGCGATGCTGACCGGGTCGATCGGGATGCTCCCGTCGGCCTCGCTGGATGCCTCGGGTCGGGGCCTTTACGAACCGGTTCACGGATCGGCGCCGGATATTGCCGGCAAGGGGCTTGCCAACCCGCTTGCAACCATTCTCTCGGTGGCCATGCTGCTTCGCTACAGTCTGGGTGAGGGCGAGCAGGCCACACGCGTTGAACAGGCGGTCGCCATGGTGCTTGCCGATGGCCTTCGAACCGCCGATATTGCCGGCAGTCAGGCAAAGACCATCAGCACCGCGGCGATGGGTGATGCAGTGGTCGCTGCGCTTCGCGCACAACAGTAAGGACGGAATCATGAATACGGTAGGTTTTATCGGCTGGCGGGGCATGGTGGGCTCCGTTCTGATGCAACGGATGCGAAGCGAGAATGACTTCGCCGATATCGAACCGGTTTTCTTCTCCACCTCCCAGGTAGGAGCGCCGGGGCCCGATATCGGCCGGCCGGTGCCGGCACTCGCTGATGCCCACGATCTCGATGCCCTTGCTGGCATGGATGCCATCGTGACCTGTCAGGGGGGCGATTACACCAAGGCGGTGTATGACGATCTGCGCGGCAGGGGGTGGCAGGGCTATTGGATTGATGCGGCCTCAACACTGCGCATGAAAGACGAGAGCGTCATCGTCCTTGATCCGGTGAATGAGGGGGTTATCCGCCAGGCGCTTGCCGATGGAACCCGGACTTTTGTGGGCGGTAACTGCACGGTCAGTCTCATGCTCATGGCCATTGGTGGGCTTTTTGAGCATGATCTCATCGAGTGGATTACGCCCATGACCTATCAGGCTGCTTCGGGCTCGGGTGCCCAGCATATGCGTGAGCTGCTGCGGCAGATGGGCTATTTGCGCGATGCTGCCGGTGCTGCCCTGGATAACCCCGGCAGTGCCATTCTGGAGATTGACCGCGAGATTACCGCCGCGCTTCGCAGCGATGGTTATCCCGCCGAGCACTTCCCGGTGCCGCTTGCCGGCAGTCTGATCCCCTGGATCGACTCCCCGATGGAATCCGGTCAGAGTCGCGAGGAATGGAAAGCCGGTGTTGAGACCAACAAGATTCTCGGCCGCCATTATGAGCCGATTCCCATCGATGGCATTTGTGTGCGCATCGGGGCCATGCGCTCTCATGCCCAGGCGTTGACCATCAAGCTGCGGCGTGATGTGCCGATGGATGACATCGAAGCCATGCTGGCTCAGGCCAATGACTGGGTCCATGTCATCCCGAATGAGCCGGAGGCCAGTCAGCAACGACTCACGCCAACGGCAGTCAGCGGGGGGCTTGAGATTCCGGTGGGCCGGCTGCGCAAGCTGGCGATGGGCGAAGATTATCTCTCGGCCTTTACCGTTGGCGATCAGCTTCTCTGGGGGGCAGCCGAGCCGCTGCGACGTATGCTCCGCCTGGTGGTCAGCCTCTGATGCGCCGATCAGGGCTCGTCCTGCTGGGCTGGGTGCTGTCAATGGGTACAGCCTCAGCGCTGCAGCTCGGCGGGATTGAGATCACGACACCACCACCGCAGTCGATTGAAGCCCGAATCGAGCTGCTGCACGCAACACCTGCCGAGCTGCAGGACGCGGAAGTGGCCATCGCCGGGGCCCGCGAGCACACCGAGGCCGGTATCAATCCGGCGCGGATCCCGGAGGCATTGAAGCTGAGCCTGGTGGCGGATGCCGACGGCGAGGCGATTCTGCTCGCTCTGCCGGCGCAGATGCCGCCGGAGCGCCAGGTCTTTGATTTTATTGTCGAATTGCAATGGTCAGGCGGGCGGCTGACGAGAGCTTATGGTCTTACCCGTGAAGCCGGAGCGCTGCAGGCCGTCGCGCTGGCGCAGACCCGGTACGGGCCGACTCAGCGGGCAGACACGCTCTACAGCATTGCCAACGCACTGCGGCCACCGGCGGTTGCCACCAATCAGATGATGCTGGCACTGCTGGCTGAAAACCCATCCCGCTTTAATGCCCCGAACATCAATGCCCTGCAGCGCGATGTGCTGTTGCGTCTGCCACAGCCGGAAGCGCTGCAGTTTCCCGATCGTGCAACGGCCGATGATGAGGTCAGACGGCAGCTTGCTGACTGGGGGCAGGGCATGTCCGAGTCGGTTGCATCCCGCGAACCCGTTGCATCCGGTGAACCGGCTGAATCAGCACAAACGCTGACGCCACCATCGGCTTCGCTGCGGTTGCTGCCGCCTGCGCAACCCGCTGCCCCCGAGGCCGAGTCGGACTTTGGCGCCGCGGAATTTGAAGCACTGGCCGAGCAGCTCAATCGGGTGGAAGCGGCGAATCAGGCGCTCATGGCACAGAATCGTGACCTGCAACGCTCGATCACGGCCTTGCAGGACGATGTCGCTCGCCTGCAGACGCTGGTCACAGAGGGGCAAAGCGAAGGTGTTGGGAGCACTGAGCGGGGCAGTGGCGATGCCGCGCCAGTGAGTGCCGAGGCCGTTGCCGCCTGGATTCAGGCTGAGTGGGCCGCGGTGATGGCTGAGCCCCGGCTGGCGCTGCAGCGGCCCTGGTCGCGTGGCCTGATTATCGGGTTGGTTGTATTTTTTGCCCTGTTGCTGCTTGCCTGGTTGCTGGGACGGCGGCGTGCGGTGCCAAAGCCGCAGAGTGAAAACGCGTTGCCTGAGCAGTGGCGACCACAGACCGGGCGTACTGAGCGGACCGATGCCATTGATGAGGCCGAAATCGGGCCGACCTCGGTGCGCGAGACCGAGACCGTTGCGACGGATCCGCTGGATCGGGCGAGCGAGCTCATCGCTTACGGACAGCTGGCCCAGGCACAGTCGGTGCTGGATGATGCGCTCGGCGAGACACCGGATAGCATCGGTCTGCGGCTTCGGTTGCTGGAAGTCCTTGCCATGCGCGGAGATCGATCCGGTTTCGTCTCCGAAGCGCATGTCCTGCATGCCCAGATTGACGATGACAATGACCCGCGTTGGCAACGTATTGCCCGTCAGGGCCGTGAGCTCTCGCCGGATCATCCGTTATTTGCCACCCCCGAATGACGCGCATTGCGCTTGGCATTGAGTATGACGGTACCGCCTTCAGCGGCTGGCAGCGTCAAAAGCATGCCCGCTCGGTCCAGGGTTGTCTGGAACAGGCGCTCGCCGCTATCGCGGAGCACCCGATTGAAGTGACCGCCGCCGGCCGCACCGATGCCGGTGTGCATGCCTGCGGGCAAGTGGTGCATTTTGACACTACCGCGCAGCGTCCGGATCGCGCCTGGCTGCGGGGGGTAAACAGCCAGCTCCCGGATGCCATTGGGGTGCGCTGGGTGCGCGATCCGGGAGCAGGGTTCGATGCCCGTCGTAGTGGGCTTTCCCGCTGCTATCGTTATCTGCTCCTGGATGATCCCCTCTCCCCGGTGCTCTGGCGGGATCGGGTGGGCTGGACCTACAAGCGGCTCTCGGTCGAGCCAATGCATCTGGCCGCTCAGATGCTGGTTGGTGAACATGATTTCTCCAGTTTTCGCGCCGCCGGCTGTCAGGCCCATCATCCGGTCCGTCGCATTCTCTCGGTCAATGTCAAACGCGAGGGGCGGTTGATTGCGATTGATATCGAGGCCAACGCCTTTTTGCACCATATGGTGCGCAACATCGTGGGCAGTCTGATGGTCATTGGCAGTGGCGAGCAGCCACCGGAGTGGCTTGGCGAGGTTCTCGCAGCAAGGGATCGGCGGGTTGCCGGGATAACCGCGCCGGCTGCCGGGTTGTATTTACTCGGCGTGCGCTATCCGGCGGAGCACGGCCTGCCGGATCCGGCGCCGGGGCCGGTTTTTGCCTGAATTCGGTGCGGCGGGTAGGATGAATCGGTGCGTACGCGAATTAAAATTTGCGGGATAACCCGCGTTGAAGATGCCATTGCCGCGGCTGAGGCGGGTGCGGATGCCATTGGGCTTGTCTTCTACCCGAAAAGCCCGCGGTATGTGAGCCCGGCGCTTGCGCGGGAGATTATTGCGGCCCTTCCGGTCCTGACCAGCAGTGTCGGGCTGTTCATGGATGCCGATGCGGATTGGGTGGAGGGCGTACTAGAGGCCGTTCCGCTGGATGCACTGCAGTTTCATGGCAGCGAGACGGCTGCGGATTGCGAGCGCTATGGGCGTCGTTACATCAAGGCCGTTGGTATGTCAGGTGGTGACGCGCATGCGGTGGCGGCAGCGCATCCCAATGCCGCCGCCCTGCTGCTTGACGGGCATGCGCCCGGGCAGGCCGGTGGCTCGGGGGAGACATTTGATTGGCGCCAGCCGGCCCCGGAGAGTCACCGGGTGATTGTTGCCGGCGGGCTCAACGCGGATAATGTGGCGCAGGCCGTGCGCGATATGCACCCCTGGGGGGTGGATTGCAGCAGCGGGGTGGAATCTGCACCCGGTATCAAGGAGCGGCGCAAGCTCGTCGCCTTCAGCAAAGAGGTTTATCGTGTCGAACGCAATTGAGGCCATCGAAGCGCCCGCCGATTACGGGCATTTCCCCGATACGCTCGGACATTTCGGCCCCTATGGCGGCCGTTTCGTCCCGGAGCTTCTCATGGCACCGCTCGAAGAGCTCTCGGCGGCCTATGAGCGTTACCGCAACGACCCCGCGTTCAAGGCATCGCTGGATGCTGATCTCAAGGACTATGTCGGCCGGCCGACACCGCTTTATTACGCCGAACACTGGTCCAACCAGGTGGGCGGGGCGCGGCTTTATCTCAAGCGTGAAGACCTCGACCACACCGGCGCGCACAAGGTGAACAACACCATGGGGCAGGCCCTTCTGGCCTACCACATGGGCAAAAAACGCATTGTCGCCGAGACCGGCGCCGGTCAGCATGGTGTGGCAACGGCCGCGGTCTGTGCACGTCTGGGGCTTGAGTGCATTGTCTACATGGGCGCCGAGGACGTTCGTCGGCAGTCGGTCAATGTCTACCGCATGCGGTTAATGGGGGCCACGGTGGTGCCGGTGGAGTCGGGCACCCGGACCCTGAAAGATGCCCTGAACGAAGCCTTCCGTGACTGGGCGGCCAATGTGGACGATACCTTCTACATCATTGGCACAGTGGCCGGCCCGCATCCTTACCCGGCCATGGTTCGCGACTTTCAGTCCGTGATCGGCCATGAAACCCGCGAACAGTGCCTCGAGCAGCATGGCCGTCTGCCTGATGCCCTGGTGGCATGTGTGGGCGGTGGGTCCAACGCCATCGGGCTGTTTCATCCTTTCCTTGAAGACCGCGAAGTGGCGATTTATGGCGTTGAGGCCGGTGGCGATGGCGTTGAGACCGGGCGTCACGCCGCTCCCCTTTCGGCCGGCCGCCCGGGCGTGCTGCATGGCAATCGGACCTATCTCATGGAGGATGAGGATGGCCAGATCATGGCCACGCATTCGGTCTCTGCCGGCCTGGATTACCCGGGGGTGGGGCCGGAGCACGCCTGGCTCAAGGACACCCATCGTGTTGAATACGTGGCGGTGAATGATGACGATGCGCTGGCTGCCTTTCATGGTCTCGCGCGCAGCGAAGGCATTATCCCGGCGCTTGAGACCGCGCATGCCATTGCCTACGCCGAGAAACTGGCAAAGCAGATGAGACCTGATCAGATTATCGTGATTAACTGCTCCGGCCGCGGTGATAAAGACATTAATACCGTGGCCGAGGTGGAGGGGATGGAATTATGAGCCGCATCTCTCATCGCTTCTCGCAACGCCGGGCTGAGGGCCGCAAGACACTGGTGACCTATCTCACCGGGGGTGACCCGAATCCGCAGGCAACGGTGCCGATGATGCAGACACTGGTGGCATCGGGCGCCGACATCATCGAGGTCGGTATGCCGTTCTCTGATCCCATGGCCGACGGACCGGTCATCCAGGCGGCCTGTGATCGCGCCCTGGCGGCTGGCACCGGGCTGCGCGGCGTGCTGGAGATGGTTCGTGAGTTTCGCCGCGAGGATCAGGATACGCCGGTGGTACTCATGGGATATCTCAATCCCATCGAGCAGATCGGTTATATCGAATTCGCCCGCCTGGCGGCGGCAGCCGGCGTGGATGGGGTGCTGACGGTTGACCTGCCGCCCGAGGAGGGCAATGAACTGGTCGCCGCACTCGCCGATCATGATCTCGATCCGATCTGGTTGGTTGCACCGACCACGCGGATCGAACGTATCCGGGCGATTTGTGATCACGCCCGCGGCTTTGTCTATTACGTCTCGCTCAAGGGCGTGACGGGTGCGGCGACACTGGATATCGACAGCGTCTCCGAACATGTCGAGGCGATTCGTCAGACGACACAGCTGCCGGTGGGCGTCGGCTTCGGTGTCCGTAACGGCGATGATGCTGCCCGGCTTGGTGAGGTGGCGGATGCGGTGGTGGTCGGCAGCGCCATTGTCTCACGCATTGCAGAGCACGCTGAAGATCAGGCAGCGGGGATTGAGGCCGTCGGCGCCTTTACCCGCAGCCTGCGCGCGGGCCTTGATGCCCCCAGTCTGGAGGCCTCGTCTTGAGCTGGTTTGAAAAACTCATGCCCTCGCGTATCCGTACAGAAGGCGCTGCGCGCAGTCGCAGCGTCCCGGAAGGGCTTTGGACCAAATGCGAAGGCTGCTCGGCGGTACTGTATCGCCCCGAGCTCGAGCGTAACCTCGAGGTCTGTCCCAAATGCGATGCGCATATGCGTCTTGGAGCGCGCGAGCGGCTTGATCTGTTCCTCGACGAGCAGGGCCGCACAGAGATCGGCGCTGATCTGCAGCCGGTGGACATGCTCAAGTTCAAGGACTCCAAGCGCTACAAGGATCGCCTGTCTCAGGCGCAGAAAGCCACTGGTGAAAACGACGCGCTGGTGGCCATCAGTGGGCGGGTGAATGATCTGCCTGTCGTCGCGGCCGCTTTTGAATTTCGCTTCATGGGCGGTTCCATGGGGGCTGTGGTCGGCGAGCGTTTCGTCATGGCGGTCGAGGAGGCGCGCCGACGCAAGGCGCCTTTGGTCTGTTTCAGTGCCAGTGGTGGCGCGCGCATGCAGGAAGCGCTCTTCTCCCTGATGCAGATGGCCAAGACCAGTGCGGCGCTGAAACGCCTCTCCGATGCCCGTATTCCCTTTGTCAGCGTGCTGACCGACCCGACCATGGGTGGTGTCTCCGCAAGCCTCGCTATGCTGGGTGATGTGATTGTTGCCGAGCCCGGCGCCCTGATTGGTTTTGCCGGGCCCCGGGTGATTGAGCAGACCGTGCGCGAGACACTGCCGGAGGGTTTTCAGCGCAGTGAATTTCTGCTCGAACACGGTGCCGTCGATTTAATTATCGACCGTCGGGAGCAGCGCGCTCGCATCAGCAGTCTGCTCGCGATGCTGATGCAGGCCCCGGCGCCGGGTCCCGATGCCCGTTCAGTGGGGTCGGTCGCACTCACGCCCGCTGAAGAGTAAGCAACCGGAGTGACCGCCGGCGCGCTCAACGACTGGCTGCAGTGGCTCGAGGGCGTTCATCCGCGTGAAATTGACCTGGGCCTGGAGCGCATCAGCGTGGTGGCCGATCGCATGGGTCTGCGCGAGGTTGGTGCGCCCATCGTCACGGTGGCCGGGACCAACGGCAAGGGGAGTACCGTTGCCTGCCTTGAGTCGATGGCGCTCGCCGCTGGTAAAACACCCGGTGCTTATACCTCACCGCATCTTCTGCACTATAACGAGCGTATACGGATTGCTGGCGAACCGGCCTCGGATGCGCTGATTCTGCAGGCATTCGAGGCCATCAACACGGCGCGTGCCGAGATAACACTCACTTATTTCGAGTTCGCGACGCTGGCCGCCGCGTGGTGCTTCCGTCACTGTGAGGTCTCTCCCTGGATTCTTGAAGTGGGTCTGGGTGGCCGTCTCGATGCCACGAATTGTTTTGATGCCGATCTGGCGATCGTCACCCGCATCGATCTCGATCACATGGAATGGCTGGGTGATAACCGCGAGGCGATTGCCGGTGAGAAAATGGGGATTGCCCGGCCGGGCCGCCCGATTGTCTGTGCCGACCCCGAACCGCCGGCAAGAATCGCCCAGCGCGCGCAGGCGCTGGAAGCACCACTCTGGCAGCTGGGCGTCGACTATCATGGCGAGCCCGGGCAGGCGACCTGGCGGTGGCATGCGGCCGAGCGGGCTTATGCGGATCTGCCAAGGCCGGCCTGGTTACCGGATAATGCGCTCGCCAACGCGGCGGGGGCGGTGATGGCCGTCAGTGGAGCCTGCCCGGCGCTGATGCTGCCGGAGGCGGCCGTGCGCGAGGGGTTGGCCAGGGCAAGCCTTGCCGGCCGGCAGCAGCTGGTGGCCACGGATGCAACACGCTGGTTGCTCGATGTCGGGCACAATCCATCGGCCATCGCGCTGCTCGCTGAGCGACTGGCTACAGAGCGCGAGAGGGCAACCGTGCGCATGGCTTTTGCACTGATGAAGCGTAAGCCGCTTGAGCCGCTGCTTGCAGAGCTGCTGCCGGTGGTTGATGAATGGTTTGTCCTGGCGCTGGATGACCCGCAGGCCCATGCGCCCGATGCCGTTGCGGCCGCACTGAAAGCGCATGGAGCAGTCTGTCTGGGCGAGGGGGATGCCGCCCTGGCTAAAACCAGGCTCGAGGCGCTGAGCCGTCCTGAAGATCTGAATGTGGCGGCCGGCTCCTTTCGGGTGGTCGAGGCTTTCATGCAGCAGGGGATTGGTGGTTGCAACAAGCAAGCGGGCAGCCGAAACTGAAGGTGGTGCTGGTGGCGGGAGCGGCAGTTGGAACAGCGATTTAAACAGCGATTGTTGGGGGCGGTGGTGCTGGTGGCACTGGCCGTGATTTTTCTTCCGATGCTGTTAAGCGGGCCGGTTGAGCGCACTCGGGTTGATATCGAGCTGGATATGCCGCCAGAGCCCGAGGTGGATGCCGCACCGACTCTGCCTACGATCGATGATTTCAACGCGCAGGAGGCTCCGTCCAGCAACGCCGGGCAATCCGCCGAGACAGCGCAACAGACCCTGGAAGTACCGGCTCCAACCGAGCCGCAGAGCACAGCCGAGCCAGAACCTGACCCGCAGCCTGAACCGGAAGCTGAACCGGTACCGGAACCGGCACCGGCAACTGCGGCCGGCTTTTATGTCCAGGTGGGGGCCTTTGGAAGCGCGGAGAATGCTGAACGGCTCGCCCGGCAGCTGCGTGAGGACGCGCTCTCGGTTCGGGTGGTTGAGGAATCCGGTGCGCATCGCGTCCAGGTCGGGCCACTTGAGGACCGTGCCAGTGCCGAGCGTATGACCCAACAGCTCGCTCAGGACCATGAGCTGCCCGGCTTTATTATCGAGCCATGAGTATCAGCGCTGTTATACTTGTCGCTTTAGGTGATCAATGAACTGGCTCGATTACGCACTGCTCGGCGTCGTTGCCATCTCGGTACTCATCGGCGTTATCCGCGGATTTGTCCGTGAAGTCATTTCGGTGGTGGTCTGGGTAGCGGCCTTTTGGATTGCCATTCGCTACGGCGCTCAGGTCGGGGAATATCTCTCGCCCTGGATCGCTTCATCGATGATTCGATGGGTGCTTGGATTTGGTGGGCTTTTCATTCTGACGCTGATTCTCGGGGCACTGGTCGGTTATGTCGGCCGGGCCCTGGTGGGCAAGACCGGGCTCAGTGGCACGGATCGCCTGCTCGGTGTTGTCTTTGGTGGATTGCGCGGCGGACTGCTGGTCGGCCTGGTGGTGCTCGGGGCGGGGCTGACGGCCATTCCGCAGGCGCCGTGGTGGCAGGCCTCGATGGTAGTGCGTGGTTATGAGCCCTGGGTCTGCCACGCGCAGGTGGGACGCTGGCTGCAGCAGGCAAGGCAGGCGGCGCCCATCGATCAGGCGCCGGTAAACGGTGCGGTGGCCCTGGCCTACTGGGAGGCCTACTGTGCCGGTGTGCAGAGCTCGAATAACGCGGCGGGGAGCTAGAAGCCTATGTGTGGCGTGATTGGGATGGTGGCGAAATCGCCGGTCAATCAGGCGTTGTACGACGGACTGACCGTGCTGCAGCATCGAGGTCAGGACGCCGCCGGGATCATGACTTTTGACCGGGGCCGGCTGCATCTGCGCAAAGACAATGGCCTGGTAAGGGATGTCTTCGGCAGCGATGACATGTTGCAGCTGAGCGGCAATGTCGGCATCGGCCACTGCCGTTATCCCACCGCCGGCTGCTCGAGCTCGGCGGAATCGCAGCCGTTTTATGTCAACTCACCCTACGGCATCAGCATCGCCCATAACGGCAATCTCACCAACGCCGATGCCATCAAGCGGGATCTCTATCTCGAAGACCTGCGGCATATCAATACCAGTTCCGACTCGGAAATCCTGCTCAACGTCTTCGCCCATCGGTTGGGCGAGCTCGGCAAGCTGCGCATCAGCGAAGCGGATATCTTTGATGCGGTGACAGGGATCCATGAACGCTGCCGGGGCGGGTATGCCGCCATAGTGATGATCAACGGCTATGGTGTGCTTGGTTTCCGCGACCCCCATGGGATCCGGCCGCTTTGCTACGGTAAGCGCGAGACAGAGGCCGGCACTGAGTACATGATCGCCTCGGAGAGTGTGGCGCTGAGCGTGCTCGGGTTTACGCTGATTCGCGATGTGGCACCCGGGGAGGCGGTGTTCATCGACCTTGATGGCAATCTCCACACCCGCCAGTGCGCTGAAGCGCCGCGCCTGTCCCCGTGCATCTTCGAATATGTCTACCTGGCTCGTCCGGATTCCATGCTTGATGACGTCTCGGTGTACAAATCGCGTCTGCGCATGGGCCGGATGCTCGCCGGCAAGATTCAGCGCGAGTGGGCCAATCACGATATCGATGTCGTCATCCCGATTCCGGACACAAGCCGTACCAGTGCACTGGATCTCGCCAATGAGCTCAACCTCACCTACCGTGAGGGCTTCATCAAGAATCGCTACATCGGCCGGACCTTCATCATGCCGGGGCAGGCGGTGCGCAAAAAATCGGTGCGCCAGAAGCTGAATCCCATTGAGCTTGAATTCCGCGGCAAGAACGTGCTCCTGCTCGATGACTCCATTGTCCGTGGTACCACTTCCGAGCAGATCATTGAAATGGCCCGCGATGCCGGTGCCAACAAGGTCTATTTCGCCTCGGCCGCGCCTCCGGTGCGCTATCCGAATGTCTATGGCATCGATATGCCGGCGGCGCATGAGCTGATTGCCCATGGCCGCAGTGTCGATGAGATCTGTCATACCATCGGCGCCGATCACATGATCTATCAGGATCTTGACGATCTGGTCGAGGCGGTGCGTGAGGGCAATGAAAACCTGCGTGAGTTTGATTGCTCCTGCTTTAACGGTGAGTACGTCACCGGCGATATCAGCGCCGATTATCTGCTCGACCTTGAAGCCCGGCGCAACGATGCGGCGCGCCAGGGTGGCGGCGCCGGCAGTCTTGGGCGCGAACTCGGTCTGGTGCACTCTTGAGCTGGGGGCCGGATACAAAAGGCCTGCGTGCCGGCTGGGAGCGGACTCTGGAGCAGGAGCATTCCGAGGCGATCTTCCCGACCTCGAGCTTCAGTTTCCGCTCTGCCGCTGAGGCGGCTGCGCGTTTTGCCGGTGATGAACCGGGGAATATTTACTCACGATTCACCAACCCCACGGTGCGGGCCTTTGAAAAGCGTCTTGCCGCCATGGAGGGTGGTGAGGCTGCCATTGGCATGGCCTCCGGTATGGCGGCCATCCTTGCCGTTTGCATGGGGCTGCTGCGCGCGGGCGACCATGTTCTGTGTTCCCTGGGCGTTTTTGGGACAACGGCCTCGCTGTTTGACAAGCATTTGAGTCGTTTCGGGATCAGCACCGATTTTATCGCTCCGGCTGATACGAAAGCCTGGGCGGCGGCGGTACGGCCGCAGACGCGGCTTTTTTTCCTCGAGACACCCTCCAATCCGCTGACCGAAATCGCCGATATCCGTGCGCTTGCCGACCTCGCCCATCAGTCCGATGCCCTTTTGGTGGTGGACAACTGTTTTTGTACCCCGGCGCTGCAGCGGCCGCTTGAGCTCGGTGCCGACCTGGTAACGCATTCGGCCACCAAATACCTGGATGGCCAGGGCCGCTGTGTGGGCGGCGCTGTGGTGGGGGATGCAAAAACGCTCGACAGCCAGATTTTTCCGTTTCTCCGGACCGCGGGCCCGAGCATGAGCCCGTTTAATGCCTGGGTATTTCTCAAGGGGTTGGAGACGCTTAATCTGCGCATGCGGGCCCACAGCGAAGCGGCCATGCAACTGGCGGAGTGGTTGGTTGAGCAGCCGGCAGTGAAGCGGGTTTTCTACCCCGGCCTTGCGGATCACCCGCAACGCGCCCTGGCGGCCCGTCAGCAGTCGGGCTTTGGCGGGATTGTCTCTTTTGAGGTCGAGGGTGGCCGTGAGGCCGCCTGGCGGGTTATCGATCAGACCGAAATGCTCTCCATTACGGCCAATCTGGGTGATGTGCGGACCACCATTACCCATCCGGCCAGCACCACGCATGGCCGTCTATCACCGCAACAGCGAGAGGCAATGGGGATTGGCGAGGGCCTGGTGCGGATCTCGGTCGGGTTGGAAGACCAGGCGGATATCCAGGCTGATCTGGCCCGGGGGTTTGCCGGTATCCGAGGCTAAGGGGAATGTCTCAGTCACCGCGGGATGCGCTGATCGCAATGCATGCAGCGGCCATTGCGGCCGTCGAGGGGCGGGCGGCAGTCCGTCAGGCATTACTGACTGACCCTCTGCCCGAAGGCCCCTGGCACCTGGTGGCTGTTGGCAAAGCCGCAATGGCCATGGCGCATGGTGCGGTGGATGTGCTGGGCGATGCCATTAAAGCCGCTCGGGTCATCACCCGAGTGGGTTATGCCGACGCCAGTCTGGCTGAACGAATCCCGGTGGACATTCTCACGGCACCGCATCCGGTGCCGGATGCGCGGAGTCTCGCTGCCGGTGAGGCCCTGGTTCGCTTTTTTGATGAGGCGGATGAGCAGGCCAGGTTTCTTGTGCTCATCTCCGGCGGCAGCTCCAGTCTGGTGGAGCGGCTTGCCGGTGAAGCCGATGCCGATGCGCTCTCCCGGCTCAACGAGTCACTGCTTGCCGGTGGGCTCGACATCACGCAGATGAACCGTATTCGCAAATCGGTCTCGACCATCAAGGGCGGCCGCCTTGCCAATTGGCTGCGCGGACGCACGGCCGAGGTGCTGTTGATCTCGGATGTCCCGGGCGATGATCCGGCCGTCATTGGTTCGGGACTGCTGGCGGGTGATGCCGACCCGCTGACCAAGGCCGAAGCCGCCGCGGTACTGCCGGCCGGTCTGTTGCCGGCTGACCCGCCGCCACGGCCTGATGACCGGCGGCTTGCAAGCGTGAAAAGCCGCATTGTCGCGAGCAATGCCATAGCCCGTGCGGCGGCCGCGCAAGCCGCCCGCAAGCGCGGTTATCGGGTGGATTGCCGCGATCAGTTTCTGGATGGCGAGGCCGCGCCGCTCGGCGCCGAGCTTGCCGAGGCGGTGCTTGGCGCAGATCCAGGGGTCACGATCTGGGGAGGTGAGCCAACGGTGACCCTGCCGGCCGAGCCCGGTCGTGGCGGACGGATGCAGGCGCTGGCATTGGCTGCCGCTCAGCGTCTTGCCGCAAGCGATGCCCTGCTGTTGGCGGCCGGTACCGATGGTGCCGATGGCCCGGGAGAAGATGCGGGTGCCGTGGTTGATGGCGGCACAATCGCGCGGGGGACTGGCAAGGGTCTGGATGCCAGGGAATGTCTTCAGGCAGCGGATGCGGGCCGGTTTCTGGCGGCAAGCGGTGATTTGATCCAAACCGGTGCAACCGGCACCAATGTGATGGATCTGGTGATCGGATTCACGCCGTCGGCCCGAGATTGATTGTCCTCAGCGAATAATCCCCGTTGCTCACCCGCAGGATACTCGCCTGTTCAAACCAATCGCCAAGGACAATACGCGTCGCCGGCTCGCCGTCAACCATCAGCGTGTGTACCGCCGGGCGATGGGTGTGGCCATGAATAAGCCGCCTGACATCGTATGCACGCAGCCGCTCAACGACCGCCTCGGCATTGACGTCCATAATCTCGCTCGTTTTGCCGGCCATGGCCTCGCCGCTTTTAACGCGCGCATCCTGGGCCTGGCGGATGCGCGCTTCGATGGGCAGAGAGAGGAATTCAGCCTGCCAGGCCGGATCCCTGACCTGCTGGCGAAAGGCCTGATAGGCCAGATCATCCACGCACAGAGCATCGCCATGCTCGAGGAGTACCGGTTCGGAATCGATGCTGATCAGGCAGGGCTCTTCGATGAGTTCTGCGGATGCGGCTGTGGCAAACCGCTCACCGAGCAGGAAATCGCGATTGCCGTGCATGAGATAAACGGCTGTTCCCTGCTGGCTGAGGCGGGCCAGCGCCGGTGCTACCGGGTCATGCTCGGGCCGGGCGTCATCGCCGATCCAGGCTTCAAAAAGGTCACCGAGGATGAATAAGGCACTGGCCTCACGGGCCGGCCCGGCAAGAAACTGAATGAAGGCCGCAATGGCCTCGGGCCGTTTTTCATCCAGGTGCAGGTCGGCAAGGAAATAAATCGGCCGGCTGTGTGAGTCGAGGCGAATGCTGTCCATGACGCCTAAGATGGCGAGCATTGCGGCTGCATGCAAGCGGCCGCTCCATTATGATGCGCGTCATGACTTCAAACGCCGTGAAAACCCGCTTCGCTCCCAGTCCCACCGGCAAACTGCATCTGGGTAATCTGCGTACCGCGCTTTTCAACGTCCTGCTGGCACGCCGTGACGGAGGGCATTTTCTGCTCCGCATCGAGGACAGCGATCTGGCACGCAATGACGCCAGTGCTTTCGATGCCATTGCCGCGGATCTGCGCTGGTTGGGCCTGGATTGGGATGAAGGGCCGGGTATCGGAGCGCCTCAGGACTGGCAGCAGTCGGCTCGTGCCGAAGTTTATACCAGCGCGGCGGATAAACTGTTGGCGGCGGATGCGGCCTATTGGTGCTTTTGCAGTCAGCAGCGGCTGGCCGAGCTCAGGGCGGAGCAGACCCGTCAGGGTAAGGCCCCTCGCTACGATGGTTGTTGTGCTTCGCTGCCGCGTCGCGAGGCCGATGACCGTCGCGCAGCGGGCGAGCCGGCGGTGCTGCGGCTGCGGATGCCGCAGAGCGGGATGCTCGAATTTAACGACCTGGTGCGCGGACAGCAGACCGTCCCGGCCGATGCCCTGGGTGACCCGGTGATTCAACGGGCCGATGGCACAGCGGCTTTTCTGTTTGCCAATGCCCTTGATGACGGCCTCATGGGGGTGACGCATGTCCTGCGTGGGGAGGATCATCTCTCCAATACACCGCGGCAACAGGTCCTGCTGCGCCAGCTCGGGTTGACGGCACCGGCCTATGGTCATCTCTCCCTGGTAACTGACGAGGCAGGTGCGCCGCTATCCAAGCGCAGTGGCAGTGCTGGCATTGCCGAGCTGCATGCTGCCGGCTACCGCCCGGAAGCGGTTCTGAATTATCTCGCGCGTCTGGGTAACGCCGGTCTGGATGAGCAGTTGCATGATCTCGATGGCCTCGCCCGGGCATTTGAGCCGTCAAGGCTTGCCCGCAGTCCGGCACGCTTTGATCGCAGTCAGCTGGATCACTGGCAGTCCCTGGCGATGGCGCAGGCCGATATGGCTTCTTTGCTGCCGGCGCTCACGGCCGATTGTCTGCCGGCGGATCGGCGTGAGTCATTGGTCGCCCTGGTGCAGCCGAATATTCGCTTTGCCCATGAACTCAATGACTGGGCGCAGCGACTGTTCGCGGATGAGCTCGAGCTCAGTGCGGATGCCGTGGCGGCGATTCGATCGAGAGATGCTGAATTTTTCGGGCAGATCGATCAGGCATTGCTGGAGGCCAGCGGGGAGATTGACTGGCAGGTCTGGCGGCCGAGGCTCGAAGCGCTGACCGGATGCAAGGGTGGCAAGCTGATGAAGCCGCTGAGGTTTGCGCTGACCGGGCTCGGTCACGGCCCGGCGTTGGGCGCAGTGATTAATTTGATGGTCCCGGAGACCCGTCGGACAAGGCTTCAGCGGGCTGCGGCCATGGCCGGGGAGGCCGACGATGCTTGAGATTCATGACAGCCTGAGCGGTGAGAAGCGGGCGTTCACACCCATCAATCCACCGCAGGTGGACCTCTATGTCTGCGGGATGACCGTCTATGATCTCTGCCATCTGGGCCACGCCCGGGCCATGGTGGTGTTCGATGCCGTGGTGCGCTATCTGCGCTATCGCGATTATCGCGTGCGTTATATCCGCAACATTACCGATATCGATGACAAGATCATTCGCCGTGCCGCGGAGCTCGGTGAGCCCATTGATCGGCTGACCGAGCGGTTCATCGAGGCCATGCACGAGGATGCGGACGCCCTTGGCTGTCTGCGCCCGGATGAGGAGCCGCGGGCGACAGCACATATGCGCGAAATCATCGGCATGATTGAACAGCTGATTGCCAAAGGCTATGCCTACGCCGCCGGCGGTGATGTCTACTATGCCGTCTCGCAGTTTGCCGATTACGGTGCGCTCTCCGGCAAGCGACTCGATGAACTCAGGGCCGGCGCGCGTATTGCACCGGGAGAGCATAAGCGCGATCCGGCTGATTTCGTGCTCTGGAAGGCCGCCCGTGAAGGTGAACCGAGCTGGCCTTCGCCCTGGGGTGATGGTCGGCCGGGCTGGCATATTGAGTGCTCAGCGATGTCAACGCATTGCCTGGGCCATCATTTCGATATTCATGGCGGCGGGCTTGATTTGAAATTCCCCCACCATGAAAACGAAATCGCCCAGTCCGAGGCGGCCACCGGTGAGCATTTTGTCAATTACTGGATGCATAACGGACATGTGCGCATTAACGACGAGAAAATGGCGAAATCATTGGGTAATTTCACCACCGTCCGCGACATTCTGGCCCGTCATGATGCGGAGGCCGTTCGCCATTTTCTGCTCTCGAGCCATTACCGCAGTCCACTGAACTACACCGAGGCGGCCATTGAGCAGGCCCACAGCGCCCTCGAGCGTCTCTATGGAGCTCTGCGCGGATTGCCGGGAGAAGCGGAGCAGCCTGACTCAGAGATGGTTGCCCGCTTCATCGAGGCGATGGACGATGATTTTAATACCCCGCTTGCGTTGTCGGTGTTGTTTGATCTGGCCCGGGCAATCAACCGTGCCCGCGAGGCCGGGGACATCGCGCGTGCCGATGAGCTGGGTCTGACTCTGCGTCATCTGGCCGGCGTGCTCGGCCTGCTGCTGCAGGATCCCGAAGTCTGGCTCAAGGCCGAGGTGGCCAATGCCGGCGAGGCTGATGATGCCGCGCGCATTGAGGCCCTGGTGGCTGAGCGCACGGCGGCGCGAGAGGCCCGGGATTTTGCGCGCGCCGATGCCATTCGCGATCAGTTGCTTGCCGAGGGCGTGGTGCTTGAGGATGCAGCCGGTGGTACCCAGTGGCGGCGCAGTCGATGATCAGTCCTGCGGCTTTGCCGCTTTGGCTGAAGCAACCCGGTGATCAAGCCGCGCGACTTTGACGCGATTCTCTTCGGTCTGCAGGACCGTGACCGGATGGCCGTCGATGAGCAGGCTGGTCCCCGGCTCCGGGATGGTCTCCAGATGCTCAAGAATCAGTCCGTTCAGCGTCTTGGGGCCGTCTGCTGCCAGGTCCCAGTTGAGTAGACGCTTGAGCTCGCGCGTGCTGGCGCTGCCAGCGGCCAGATAACTGCCATCAGGCTGTGGATGAATATCGCGCACGGCCTCCGCCGGATCGGTGGTGAATTCACCCACGATCTCCTCGAGGATATCCTCCAGCGTGGCCAGCCCGAGGAATTCACCGTATTCATCGACAACCAGCCCGATGCGCCGCCGCTGCGACTGAAAGTTGATCATCTGAACATGCAAGGGGGTGCCTTCCGGGATGAAGTAGGGATCCCGGACATGCTCGAGCAGTCGCTCGCGGGTGAGTTCGCCATCGAGCATGGCGGTGAGCATGCGACGGACATGCAGAATACCGCGGATATGATCGATTCCTCCCTCAAAGACCGGTAGTCGGGTGTACTCGGACTCACTGATCTGGCGGGCGATTTCGCGCCAGTCATCGGTCAGGTCGATGCCGACCACCTCATTGCGCGGGACCATGATGTCGTCCACGGTCGCCCGGTCGAGATCGAGGATGCTGAGCAGCATGCGTTGATGTCGCCGCGGAATCATGGCGCCTGCCTCATTCACCACGGTGCGCAGTTCTTCTCGGGTGAGTGCCGAGGGCTCACCCTCTTCCGGCCGCACGCCCAGCAGCGAGAGCAGCCCGTTGGCCATCCCATTGGTCAGCCAGACCAGTGGATAGAGCAGCTTCAACAGCGGGCCCAGGACATAGGAGGCGGGGAAAGCCACACGCTCGGGACGCAGCGCCGCCAGGGTTTTCGGGGCGACCTCGGCAAAGATCAGAATCACCAGGGTAAGCAGCCCGGTTGCCGCTGCAATGGCGCCTTCGCCACCAAGCCGCAGGGCGATGATGGTGGCCACCGCCGAGGCTGAGATGTTCACGAAATTGTTACCAAGCAGGATGATGCCGATCAGACGGTCCGGGCGCTGCAGCAGTTTCTCGGCGCGCTTTGCCGCGCGGTGCCCGCTGCCGGCCAAGTGCTTGAGGCGATAGCGGTTGAGTGTCATCAGCGCGGTCTCGGAGCTCGAGAAACTGGCGGATAACAGGACCAGGACGCCGAGAATCAGAAACAGGACGGGCAGTGGGATGGTGTTCACGACAGGTGTTGCTCAGCGTCCGAGAATAAGCTCGAGAACCGCTTTGCTGCCGAAGTAGCCGAGGGCCAGCAGGACAAACCCTGATAGCGTCCAGCGGATCGCCGTGCGACCGCGCCAGCCGGCGCGATAGCGGCCGAGCAGCAGTCCGCCGAACACCACCCAGGCAAGCATGGTGAGCACGGTTTTATGAACGAGATCCTGCGCGAACAGATCGGCGACAAAAAGCCAGCCAGTGACCAGTGAGATGGACAGCAGAATAAATCCGCTGCCGAGCAGCTGAAACAGCAGAGCTTCCATGCCGCGAAGCGGTGGCAGCAGGCCGAGAATCGCACCCGCCCCGCCGTGGCGCAGGGCATGTTCCTGCCAGGCAATCAAAAGCGCCTGTGCGCTGGCAAGACCCAGTACGGCATAGGCGACCACGGAGCTGATGACGTGGACATCAATACCGGCGCCCAACGGCACCAGGGTCTGGCCCGGACTCCCGGTGATACCGGCAAGCAGCACCCCGAGCAGGGCAATGGGGAAGATGATCAGCCCGAGGCTGTGCACCGGCTGACGGATGGCTGCGAGAACCAGCATCAGGGCCATCAGCCAGCCAAGCAGCGACAGCGCATTGAAAAAGGACAGGTTGATGCCCGCTACACTCCAGGTCGCCTGCCACAGCAAAACTGCATGCAGCAGCAGGGCCGGCGCGGCGAGGCCCATCGCGCCCTGTTCGCCCTTTGTCACGGTCACAGTGCCGCGCAGGCCTGCCAGCAATGCCAGCATTGCCAGGCCATAAAGCAGTACTGAGGCTGAAATGCCAAGCCCGTGGATCATTCGAGCGCGCCAGTGTTCGCGACATCCATAGTAGCTGGCATCTTCGCATAGAACCCCGAGCGGTTCGAGCGCTGTTACAATCGAGGGCAAACAGTGCTGTCCGTTCGGAGCCCATGCATTATGTTCGATAATCTCAGTGATCGCCTCGAGGCGATTGGCAAGCGTATACGCGGCAAGGGGCGCCTGACCGAGGAGAACATTCAGGAGTCGCTGCGCGAAGTGCGCATGGCCCTGCTTGAGGCCGACGTTGCCCTGCCGGTGGTCAAGGACTTCATCGCTGATGTCCGTGAACGGGCCATGGGTGCTGAGGTGATGAAGAGTCTCACCCCGGGCCAGGCCTTCATCAAGATCGTCAATGACGAGCTCATCCGGGTGATGGGTGAGCGCAATGATGCGCTCGACCTCAGCGCCCGTCCGCCGGCTGTAGTGATGGTCGCCGGCCTGCAGGGTTCCGGCAAGACCACCAGTCTGGCCAAGCTGGGCCGGCGTCTGGTTGAACAGGAGAAAAAGAAAGTCCTGGCGGTCTCGCTGGATGTCTACCGACCAGCGGCAATCGACCAGCTCGAGCGCCTCGCCGGTGAGGTGGGCATGGATTTCCAGCCCACGGCAGCGGATGCGGATCCGGTAGCAGCTGCCCGAGAGGCATTGGAGCGTGCCCGGACCGGTTACTACGACGTGCTGCTGGTGGATACGGCCGGTCGTCTGCATGTCGACGATCAGATGATGAGCGAGGCGCGCCGTATTCATGAGGCTGTCTCGCCGGTGGAGACGCTGTTCGTTGTCGATAGCATGACCGGTCAGGACGCGGCCAACACGGCCAGAGCCTTCGATCAGGCATTGCCGCTTACCGGCGTTATTCTTACCAAAGCCGATGGTGATGCGCGTGGTGGCGCTGCTTTGTCCATTCGCCAGATCACCGGCAAGCCGATCAAATTCATCGGCATGGGTGAGAAGACCGATGCGCTGGAGGCCTTCCACCCCGATCGCATGGCCTCCCGCATTCTCGGCATGGGCGATGTGCTCAGTCTGGTCGAAGAAGTGGAGCGCAGCGTTGACAAGGCCCAGGCCGAGCGCATGGCCGGTAAGCTCAAAAAAGGCAAGGGCTTTGACCTTGAAGACATGCGTGAGCAGTTGCAGCAGGTGACCAAAATGGGTGGTGTTGGCGGGCTGATGGACAAGCTCCCCGGCATGGGCAAAATGACCGAGCAGGTCAATCAGCAAATGAATGACGGTCAGCTGCGCCGGCAGATCGCCATCATCAATTCCATGACACCGGGTGAGCGGCGCAAGCCCGAGGTCATTAACGGGTCACGTAAACGCCGTATCGCCACCGGCTGTGGTCTGCAGGTGCAGGATGTCAATCGTCTGCTCAAACAGCATAAACAGATGCAGAAGATGATGAAGCAGTTTAAAAACGGCGGCATGAAGAAGATGATGCGGCAGATGGGCGGCGGCGGTGGATTTCCCCCGGGCGGCATGGGTGGCCCGCCACCGGGTGGGGGTTTTCCGCCGGGGCTTGGCGGGCGCTAGTCACCCGGGTACAATTGACGGTTTATCAGTTCACCTGATCAGTTAGGGACAAGCATGGTTACGATTCGTCTTTCACGCGCCGGTGCGAAAAAGCGGCCTTTCTACCACGTTGTGGTAACCGACAGCCGCAATGCTCGCGATGGCCGCTTCATTGAGCGCCTCGGTTTCTTCAACCCCGTGGCAGCCGGCCAGGAAGTGCCGTTGCAGATTGATCTGGCACGGGTGGACCACTGGTTGGCGACTGGCGCCAAGCCGAGTGAGCGGGTTAACCAGCTCATCCGTCAGGCGCGTCGTAGCGGTGCCGCAGAGGCCCAAAGCGCCTGAGCAGAGCACCGGGCGGGTCGTGCTCGGTGAGATTGCCGGCGCGCATGGTGTGCGCGGCGCGGTAAAAGTGCTCTCCTGGACGCGGCCGCGCAGCAATATTTTTGACTATCCGATCTGGCAGCTCGACAGCCATGAGGGTAGTCGGACGGTGCAGGTAAAAAGCGGCCGTGAACAGGGCCGGGGCCTGGTGGCGGAATTGGAAGAAGTCAGCGATCGGGATGCCGCGCTGGCCCTGCGTGGTGCCACCATTACGGTTGAGCGTGCAGCGCTCCCGAAAACGGCACCCGGTGAGTATTACTGGATAGAGCTCGAGGGACTGACCGTGGAGACGCTCGATGGTCAGAAGCTCGGCCGGATAACAGGGTTGATGGAAACCGGCGCCAACGACGTGCTGGTGGTCAAGGGTGATCGGGAGCGACTCATCCCCTACGTCCCTGATGAATTTGTCCGCTCGGTGGATCTGGCCGCTGGCCGGATGGTGGTGGACTGGGATCCGGAGTTTTAGGCGCTGATGCGTTTCGACGTCATTACGCTGTTTCCGGAAATGATCAAGGCAGTGATGTCTCAGGGCGTCATCGGCCGGGCGCTCGATCAGGGGTTGATTGAGCTGGTGACCTGGAATCCGCGGGATTTCGCCACCGACCGCCACCAGAGTGTGGATGATCGACCCTACGGCGGCGGCCCGGGAATGGTCATGAGCGTCGAGCCTCTGCGCTCGACCATTCGGGCGGCAAGAGCGGCAGGTGATCCGGCACCGGTGATTTATCTCTCACCGGCGGGTGACTGCCTCAGCGGCCCTCGGGTGGAGGCCATGGCCAGTGAGCAGCGTATTATTCTGCTCTGCGGTCGTTATGAGGGCATCGACGAGCGGGTGATCGCGCTTGAGGTCGATGCAGAATTGTCCATTGGCGATTATGTCGTCAGTGGCGGGGAGCTCCCGGCAATGGTGGTTATGGATGCCGTTGCCCGGATGCTGCCCGGGGTGCTTGGACACTCGGAGTCCGCGGCCCAGGATGCGTTTGCACAAGGGCTGCTGGATTGTCCGCATTACACGCGCCCTGAAGTTGTGGAAGGACTGGCGGTGCCAGCGGTGCTGCTCAGTGGCGATCATCAGGCGATCGCGCGCTGGCGGGCGCAACAGGCACTGGGCCGGACCTGGGAGAAACGCCCGGACCTGCTTGAGCAGCGGGGTCTGAGCGAAGAGGAACAAACACTGCTTGGTGCTTATAAAGCCGAGCACAGGAAATGACTGACAGGGGATGCTGGCATGAGCAACATCATCGAAGAGCTGGAGCGGGAACAGATCGAGAAAACCGGTCGCTCCCTGGACGATATCAACCCCGGCGATACCGTTCTGGTGAACGTCTGGGTACGTGAGGGTAACCGCGAGCGGGCACAGCCTTTCGAGGGCGTGGTGATTGCCAAGCGCAATCGTGGACTCAACTCGGCCTTTACGCTGCGCAAGGTCTCCCATGGCGAAGGGGTCGAGCGGGTGTTCCAGCTCCACAGCCCGCTGATTGAGAGCATCAAGGTCAAGCGTCGCGGTGATGTTCGCCGTGCCAAGCTCTACTTCCTGCGCGAGCGTCAGGGCAAGGCAGCCCGTATTCGCGAGAAGGTGCGGGCCAAGGGTGCCAAAAGCGCGGACTGATCAGCCCGCGCTCTAGTGCGGCGTTTCGGCGTCGTTCATACCCATCAGATACAGCACCCCGTCAAGGCCGATCGTCGAGATCGCCTGACGGGCGCTGCGTTGCACCAGGGGCTTGGCATGGAAGGCAATGCCAAGGCCCGCTGTCTGCAGCATCGGCAGATCATTGGCACCGTCACCCACGGCGATTACCTGTGCCAGTTCAATGCCCATCTCATTGGCAAGGCTCACCACCAGCTCAGCCTTGCGCTGGCCATCGATAATCTCTCCCTGCACCCGGCCGGTGAGGCGCCCATCCACGATCTCAAGCTGGTTGGCATGCACGGTATCGAGCTTTAAACGCTGCTTTAGGTGTTGGCCAAAGAAATCAAAGCCGCCTGAAATCACCGCGGTACGGTAACCGAGAACGCGCAGTGTCTTCATCAACCGCTCGGCGCCTTCGGTGAGAGTGAGTCGCTCAGCAACCCGCTCGAGGACCCCTGCATCCAGCCCCTCGAGCAGCGCGACGCGCTGGGTGAGGCTCTCACGAAAATCAATCTCGCCGCGCATGGCCGCTTCCGTGACCCTCGCAACCGCCTCGCCGACGCCGGCTTCGACCGCAAGCTCGTCAATCACTTCTTCGTGGATCAGGGTGGAGTCCATGTCGAATACCACCAGGCGACGATTGCGACGGAAAAAATTGTCCTCCTGAAAGGAGATATCAATATCCATCTCTCGAGAGATCGAGAGGAACTGCGCTTTCATCGCATCGGCATCGCGCGGTTCACCGCGCAGGCTGAGCTCGAGGCAGGCACGGCTCGAACCGGTTTCATCATGCAGCGGGCTGCGCGCGGAAAGCCGCACGATATCCTCGATATTCAGGCCGTATTCCGTGGTCACGCTGGCGATGCGGGCAATCTGTGCCGCGGTGACGCGGCGGCCGAGCAGTGTGAGGACGTAGGCGGACTGATGTTCCCCGATCACCCACTGCTGGTATTCCGTGGTGTTGATGGGCTGAAAGCGGACGCGAAGGTCGAGTTTATGCGCCTCGAAGAGCAGATCCTTGAGGGCCGAGGCATTGCGCGCGGCAGCCGGCAGTTTAATCAGAATGGCCAGGGCGAGGTTCTGCTGGACCATGGCCTGGCTCATGTCGAGGATACGGATGTCATAGTCGGCGAGAATGCCCATGAGCGCAGCCGTCACACCCGGCCGGTCGCTGCCGGAGATGTTGACCAGAATGATCTCTTCGTCGTTGTCTGACTCGCTCATGGGCTCGCTCGATATCGCTGATGCGCGTTATTGTAGGGCAAATCGTTCAAGGAGGCGTGTGCAGTGGCAGATCAGTGGCAGGATCGACTCACCCCGGAGCAGTATCGGATCACTCGTCAGAAAGGCACCGAGCGGCCGTTTACCGGTGCCTACAATGATTTCAAGCAGGATGGCGTTTTTCACTGCATCTGCTGCGGGGCGGCGCTATTCGACAGCGAGCAGAAATATGACTCCGGCTCGGGCTGGCCGAGTTTTTGGGCGCCGGCGCAGGCCGCGGAAATCGCCACCGAATCCGACCATAGCCTGGGCATGCGTCGCACGGAAGTGCTCTGTGCCAACTGCGACGCCCATCTCGGGCATGTCTTCCCGGACGGGCCCGAGCCCACCGGTCTGCGTTACTGCATCAATTCTGTCGCTCTGGACTTCAAACCCCGCCATGAAGGGGATTGACGCTTGTCGCAGTGCATGATGCGCCGGTAT
>CAJXNJ010000008.1 GCA_913057145.1 uncultured Ectothiorhodospiraceae bacterium | reverse complement strand
AGAAACAGAATGACGTGATCCTCCGGCTCTATCACCGTATCGTGATGCGCCATCACCACCTCTTCCCCGCGCACGATCGCCCCGATCGTCGTCCCCCGCGGCAGACGGATCTGATCGACCCGCTTGCCCACCACCTCGGAGCTGCCGGCATCGCCATGGGCCACCGCCTCGATGGCCTCTGCCGCACCCCGACGCAGGCTGTGCACCGCGGCAACATCACCGCGCCGGATATGGGCCAGCAGGCTGCCGATGGTCGCCTGCTGTGGCGAGATGGCGACATCAATATCACCGGTGGACTGAATCAGATCGACGTAGGCGGCGCGGTTAATCAGCGCCATGACGGTCCGTGCCCCACGCCGCTTGGCGAGCATGGCCGAGAGGATATTCGCCTCATCGTCATTGGTCAGGGCACAGAAGACATCCGTATTCTCGATATTCTCCTCGAGCAGCAGATCCTCATCCGCCGCATCGCCATGCAGGACGATGGTTTTCTTCAGATCATCGGCAATGGCCCGGCAGCGAGCGGCATTGTGCTCAATGAGTTTGACCTGGTATTTCGTCTCCAGCGCCTGAGCAAGCCGCATGCCGATATTGCCGCCGCCGGCGAGGACAATACGCTTGACCGGTTTATCGAGCCGCCGCAATTCACTCATCACAGCGCGGATGTTTTTACTCGCGGCGAGGAAAAAGACCTCATCACCGGCTTCGATCAGCGTATCGCCTTCGGGAATGATGGCACTGCCGCGCCGGTATACCGCGGCCACCCGGGTATCAATACCAGGCATATGCTCACGCAGGGCACGCAATTCCTGGCCGACCAGCGGCCCGCCGTAATAGGCGCGCACGCCCACAAGCCGCACCCGGCCGTCGGCAAAGTCCATCACCTGCAGGGCACCAGGATGCTCGATCAACCGCTCCACATACTGAGTGACCAGCTGCTCGGGGCTGATCAGCACATCGATCGGGATGGCATCGGGATTGAAGATCTGCGGGTGCGAGAGATACTCAACGGCACGCACCCGGGCAATCTTGGTGGGGGTGTGAAACAGCGTTGCGGCGACCTGGCAGGCGACCATATTGGCCTCATCCGAGTCGGTCACCGCAATCACCATATCGGCATCAGCAGCACCCGCACGCTCAAGCACCTCCGGATAAGTGGCATTACCGGCGATTGTCCGCAGATCCAGGCGGTCCTGCAGCCCCTGCAGAATACCGGCGTCGCGATCAACCACCGTAATGTCGTTATCCTCACTGGTCAGATTCGCGGCCACCGTGCCGCCGACCTGACCGGCTCCCAGAATAATGATCTTCATGCCTGCCCCCCGGCGGCGTCACTGCTGTCTCGCGGATCAATACCGAGCGAGCGCAATTTGCGGTAAAGATGTGTGCGCTCCATGCCGGCCAGCCGCGCAAGCTGCGCAACACTGCCGCCCGCGCGCACCAGCTGTTGCTGGAGATAGGCCCGCTCAAACTGCTCGCGTGCCTCACGCAGGGGCAGATCAAGCGCCAGCGCCGGCGACCAATCCTCTGTCGAGCCGCCCTGTTGACCGGCTGCGAGGGCAGCCTCCACTTCCGCGACATCAATATCAAGGCCATCGCCGAGTACCAGCAGCCGCTGAATCAGATTGCGCAGCTCCCTGACATTGCCGGGCCAGTCATGATTGCGCAGCCGATTCTGCGCGGCGACGGTAAAGCGCCGATAGGCCAGGCGCTCAGACTCAACCAACCGATCGACATAAAAGGCAACCAGCTCCGGGATATCTTCGGCGTGCTCACGCAATGCCGGCACATGCATCGGAATGACACTGAGCGCGTAGCAGAGATCCTGACGGAAATGACCGGCGGCGACCGCAGAGGTCAACTCCTGCCGGGCCGTTGAGATGATCCGCGCATCCAACGGCACCCAGCTGCTGCCACCCACCCGCTGAAAGCCGCCTGCATCAATGGCTGAAGCAAGCCGGGTCTGCGCCTCGGCATCAAGCTCTGAGGCTTCATCCAGCACCAGACTGCCGCCAGCCGCGGCCTCGAGCCGACCCGGCAGAATGCGCCCGCCATGTTCCTGGCCAAAGAGCTCTTCAGCGGCCGACTGCCCGGCGATCGTCCCCGCCGAGACTTCCACCAACGGCCCCTGCCGTCGCGGGCTCAATGCGTGGATATAACGGCCAAGACATTTACGGCCACTGCCCGGCTCACCGGTCAGCAGAATCCAGCTATCGCTTGCCGCGACACGCTCCGCCTGCTCACGCAGTTCCCGCATCCGCGCACTGCGGCCCACCGGCTCAATCGAGTCAGCGACAGCACTGGCAGGCTCATCGCCGCCGGAGTGGGTCAGCGCCTGCTCCACGGTCGCCAGCAGCCGCCCCATCGACAATGGCTTCTCGACAAAATCAACGGCGCCCTGACGGGTCGCCTCGACGGCAGTCTCCACCGTGCCATGGCCTGAGATCATGACCACGGGGAATCCCGGCCCGCCCCCTGCGGCCCAATCCTTGAGCAGTGAAATGCCGTCTTCTCCCGGCATCCAGATATCGAGCAGCGCCAGATCCGGCTGCCGGGCATCGCGCGCCTGTCGTGCTTCCGCGGCACTCTCAGCCGTGGTGACAACATAGCCCTCATCCTCCAGGATCTCTCTGACAAGCTCCCGGATATCCGGCTCATCATCCACCACCAGCACATGGGCCTTGCTCATTGATTCTCCCCGCTGCGGGCATCGCTTGCTGCAACACGCGGCAGGCGGACGGTGATTTTCGCGCCATGCCCGGTGTTACGCGCACCTATGATGCCATTGTGCTCCTCGACAATCTTCTTGACGATGGCAAGCCCCAGCCCCGAGCCGCGCGGCTTGCTACTGACATAGGGCTCAAAGAGCTGATCCAGCATGGATTCGTCAAAACCCGGGCCGTTGTCCTCAACATGCAACTCGATCATATCGGCATGGCGGCCGGTACCGCGGGCGGTTGCAACGGTCACCACACAGTCTCCGCCCTCAGCGGCCTCCAGGGCATTGCGCAGGAGATTATTCAGCAACTGACGCAGGCGGCCGGGGTCCGCCTCCAGCCGCGGCAGATCGTCGGCAAGCGCCAGACGAAATTCCGGCTGCTCCGGCTCACTGCGATAAAGCTCCACCACCTCACCGACCAGGGCGTTGAGATCCACCGACTGAGGCTGCAATACCGGCGGGCGTGCATATTCAGAGAAAGCCTGCACCATCTCCTTCATCGCCTCGACCTGATGAATGATCGTATCGGTTGAGCGCGCCAGCACCGACGCTTCCTCACCCTGAAGATGCCCGGCGACCTTATGCTGCAGCCGCTCGGCCGAGAGCTGGATCGGGGTCAGCGGATTGCGGATTTCGTGCGCAAGACGCCTTGCCACCTCGCCCCAGGCGGCATCCCGCTGCGCCTGAATCAAGGTGGTGACATCATCAAAGACGATCACCTCGCCACCGCGGTCGCCCTCGCCGGGCAGCATGGCCCCGCTGCAGATCAGGGAACGACGACCATCACTGGTATTGAGGCTGAGCTCGGCCCGCCATTCGGCTTCCGAGGTCTGACGATGTCTTGCAACAAGTTCGGCAAAGGGCGCGAAATCGGCATATTGTCCGGCCAGTGCCGAAAGCGGCCGGCCGACGCCTTCGGCAAGCGGCACGGAGAGAATGGCCGTGGCGGCCTGATTGAAAGTCCGCAGCGAACCATCCGGCGCCAGTGCGAGCACACCGGAGGAAAGCCGGCCAAGCACCGTTTCCAGATAGGCCCGCTGTGCTTCGACCAGATCCTGACTCTGGCGTGCGGCATCACGCACCTCGGCCACCCGGCGGCTCATGTCGTTGAACGAGCGCACCAGAAAGCCCAACTCATCATTGCCTCCGGGTGGCAACTGCTTGCCGTACTCACCGGCGGCCATCGCCCGGGTGCCCTCAGCCAGACGACTGACCGGCGCCACCAGTCGCCGGGCCAGATAAAAGGCCGACCAGACCGCAAACAACAAGGAGACCAGCAGCACCAGCGAGAGCGTCAGGCTGAAACTGTCCTTGAGCGGGCCGCGCAGATAGGCAAGCTCGCGGTATTCGCTAAAAGCATCCTCCACCTCGGCTGCGAGGTCATTGATGCGGGGGGATACCTGAAAGAGGCCCTGCAGCACGCGCGAGCCACTCGGCCCATCCGGCCCTGGCGCCGGCACCAGCGCACGAATATGCAACCCCGCGTTTTCAATCGGATCGAGCCCGACGTAAGGCCGGCCCTGGCGCAGCTGCAGCAGGATGCCTTCTTCCGGGCGGTGCGGGAGAATATCGGCGGTATCAATACTGCTCGCGGCAATAATGCGCCCGTTTTCTCCCAACAGGGCGAGCTCCGAAGCACCGGTGCGTGCCCGCAGATCACCAAGGGCAATCGGGGCCATACCCTCATCAACATCCGAGAGATCCAGTGCGGCTTCCTGCAGACGCTGCTGCATATCGCGCATGCGCTGATCGAGCGAAGCCTGCGAGAGTGCCAGCGCATCATCCAGTGCGTTTTCCACCCGCACATCAAACCAGCTATCAACGCCACGCTGCAGGAACTGCATGGAAAAGCCATAGACGACCAGCCCGGGAAGCACGGCCATCACTGCAAATAGCCCCATGAGCCTGAGCGTGAGACGACTGCCGGCTTCGCGCGAGCGCACCGAACGGATCAACCGCCGCAGATTATTGACAATCACGGCCACCAGCGCGACGAGAACCACGCCGTTCAAAAGCAGAAGCCAAAGATAGAGCCGGCCGAAACGCGCCGTATTCTCGGTCGCGGCACTGAGCAGATAGAGCGAGAGAATCAGCAGCAGACTCAGGCCGATCCGCACCAGCCCCTGGCGAGTGGCGTCCGTCATCGCTCGACCACCGCTGTCCAGGGCTGACTCTCAAGCTGCCAGTCCGACTCGGTCAGGGCCACGGTGCGAAGTAGCCTTGGCAGTGACTCGACCTCAAGCCGGCTCTGCAGTCGCAACTCATAATCGGTCTCTGGTGTCAGCCGCTCGGCACGGGTGACGGGCCAGGCTTCAATCCGGCCAAGCTCCTGCAGCAGCGCATCGAGGGTACGAAAACTGCGGCTGTCCCCGCTTGCAAGCCAGGTCATCACATAGCGCCGGCTGATCGCGTGGTACTGCAGCCGATAACGACGATCAAGCTCAACGAGCCTTGCATTGCGCCACCACCAGCGCGGCTTCTCCAGCCGCAGCTCCTGCGCAATCACAAGCGCCACACCATTCTCCAGCGCCTGCTGCACGGTCGCTGTCAGGCGGTAGTCGATACGCGCTTCGGCATACAGCAGCTCACCGTCAAAAACGCCGGTTAATGCCCTGACCCTGAAGGCATCGGCCTGCGCCATCGCCCAGCCACCGGCGAGCAACAGGCAGACTGCAAGACTGGCACTAATCTGTTTTCTCAAGGCAGGCATAGTAAAACCCATCAACCCCGGCCTCACCGGTGAGGATCTGCTGACCGTAACCGACCCGGCGGCCGACGGGAAGCTTCAGGCCCAGCGCATGCGCATCCTTGTGTTCAGCCATGAAATGTTCAATGACCTTTTCATTCTCCTGGGCAAACACCGAACAGGTGGCATAGAGCAGTCGTCCACCGGGCGCGAGTAACGGCCAGAGTGCAGCAAGCAAGCGCTTCTGCGAGTGCGAAAGGCGATCGGGATCATCCGGCCGTCGCAGCCATTTAATATCGGGATGACGACGGATGACACCGCTGCCGGAACAGGGCGCATCGAGCAGAATGGCGTCAAAGCGCCGACCATCCCACCAGGCATCCGGCGCTGCGGCATCGGCCGCTTGGGTTGTGGCCGCGAGCTGCAGTCGCGCCAACGTCTCATCGACCCGCTCAAGCCGCGCCGGGTCACTGTCGAGCGCCAGCAGATCGATATCCGCCATCTCCAGCAAATGCGCCGCTTTACCCCCCGGGGCGGCACAGGCATCCAGCACCCTTGCCCCGTTGGCCGGACAAAGCAGCCCTGCCGCAAGCTGTGCCGCGCCATCCTGGACCGAACAAAGCCCCTCGCCAAACCCGGGCAGGGCTTCAACGCCGACGGGCTCGGTCAACACCAGCGCATCGGCAAAACCGGTCAGTGGTTCTGCCGCAATTCCGGCGGCGGCCAGCTGCGCTTGATAGTCAGCGACTGTTGTCTGCCGGCGATTGACCCGCAATGTCATCGGAGCACGGGCGTTCTGCGCGGCAAGCAAAGCCTGCCAGTCATCCGGCCAGTCTTCGGCAAACCGCTGCACCAGCCAATCCGGGGCGGACCAGCGAACGCCAGGGTCGGCATCAATAGTGGCGAGCAGCGCCTCATGTTCACGCTGAAAACGCCGCAGAACGGCGTTAATCAACTTCGCGGCCCAGGGCTTACCTCGTCTTCGCGCAAGCGCCACGGTCTCGGAGACGGCCGCATGCGGCTTGACCTCGAGCGTGAGCAGTTGCGCGAGCCCCAGCTCGATGAGCAGGGCGATATCCTGATCACGTGACTTCAACGGACTGCGCAGGAGCTGCTCACGCAACGCGGCGAGCCGCCGGTGTTCCCGCAATACGCCATAGACCATGGCCCGGCAGAAACCCAGATCGCGCGGATCGGATAATGTCTCCGCCACGGCAGCGAGGCCGGCATCGGCAGATCGGCCGTTATTAAAAACGCCAAGCAGGATATCGAGCGCTGCAGCCCGGGCCTTACTCAAACTCAATCCCCGCGGTTATCGGATGCCCACGCAGGAACTCATCCACCGGTTGCGCCCGGCGCCCCGGGGCCTGCACTTCAAGCAAACGCAACAGGCCGTCGCCCGTCTGCACGTCAATGCCGCCCGGCGCCACAGCCACCACAGTACCGGGTACTGCGCCCTGACCATCATCCGGCAGGGCGCTTGCCATCCACACCCGCAGCGGCTCACCGGCCATCCGACAGCGGGCAACGGGCCAGGGGTTGAAGGCCCTCACCCGGCGCGCGAGATCACGGGCACCCGCCTGCCAATCAATCCACGCTTCATCCGCCGTGATCTTCTCGGCATAAGTCACGCCCTGTGCAGATTGCGGCATCGAGGGCAGCGCGCCTGCTGCCCAGTCGGCGAGGCACTCAACGGTCAACTCAGCCCCCAGCACAGCCAGTCGATCATGCACGCTTGCCGCCGTGTCACTGTCTGTGATGGCTGTCCGGCGACAGGCAATCACCGCGCCGGTATCCAGCCCCGCCGCCATCTCCATCAGGCAGACGCCCGTCTCGGTATCGCCTGCTTCAATGGCGCGCTGAATGGGAGCCGCCCCTCGCCAGCGCGGCAACAGGGAAGCATGAATATTGAGGCATCCATGGCGGGGCGTATCGAGTACGGACTGCGGCAGAATCAGGCCGTAGGCCGCTACCACCATGATGTCGGGGGCATAGGCGGCAAGCTGCTGTTGCGCGCTGTCTTCACGCAGCGTCGTTGGTTGCTCGACCGGCAGATTGTGGCTGAGGGCGAGCTCTTTCACCGGGGAGGCTCGCAACTTACGCCCACGGCCGGCCGGTCGATCGGGCTGGGTGTAGACCGCCACCACATCAAAGGGCCCGTCGATCAGAGCCTGCAGCGCGGGGACGGCGAATGCCGGTGTTCCGGCATAAACCACCCGCAGTCGAGACTGCTCAGCCACCCCGCTCAGACGGCGCCCGATCGGTTGGTCTGCTCGGCTCGCTGCCGTGCGGTTTTCTCATAACGCCGACGCAGACGCTTACGCTTGAGATCGGAGAGATAGTCTATGAAAAGCCGGCCCTCCAGATGGTCGAGCTCATGCTGAATACAGCGGGCCAGCAGGCCTTCGGCCCGCAGCTCAAACTCATTGCCATCGATATCCTGCGCCCGCAGCAAAAGCGCATCCGGTCGCTCCACGTTATCGGCATAACCGGGGATGGAAAGACAGCCCTCCTCGGCAATGTCACAGGTCTGCGCGCGCTCGATGATCTCGGGGTTGATCAGCACCTGCGGCTCATCGCCCGATTCGCTGACATCCATGACAACGATGCGCTCATGGACATCGATCTGCGTTGCCGCAAGGCCGATGCCGGGGGCGTCATACATGGTCTCGAACATATCCTCGACCAACGCGCGGACACGATCGTCAATCACCTCCACCCGTTTGGCAGGGGTTCGCAACCGCGGATCGGGATATTGGAGAATTTCGCGTTTGGCCATGGATGATCCGTTGAGGCCGGCAGAAAATCGCTGCTAGCCTCGATGTAGTGACTGTGGACACAGTATAACGAAGGCCGTTCACAAGCGGCCAGTCACCCTGCGCGACAACAAGGATGTTTCGTGACCCATGATGCAACAACGCTTACCAACAAGCCCCTGGGCAATCGTTATGGCACTCACCCTCGGACCGCTCGCTCCGGCGACGGCTGCACCGCCGGCCATCTTCCCGCCGCAGGCCGAGCTGCCACAGGTCATTCAAGGCGAGGAAGGCCGGGTGCTGATTGCAGCCGGTGATCGCCTCTATACCGAGCCACTCGGCCCGGAAGCGGCCGAGCGCTATTATCTTCTGCGGCCCGGCCCGGCCTTGACCGCACCCGACACCCGCCGCACCCGGGCACGCGGTAGTATCTTCCTTGGCGAAGCGACCCTTTTACACAACGGCAACCCTGCGGTACTGATGGTCGAACGAGCACGGCGGGAAATCCGGCCGGGTGATTATCTTCTTGCCACCGAGGACGCCAGCGAAAACCAGGATGGATAAGCAACAACTCAAAGCCTGGCTCACTGTCTGGCGGCTTGAAGGCGTGGGCCCGGCAGCTTTCAGTCAAATCCTTGAGCGTTATGGCGATGCCGCTGCCTACCTCGATGCCAGCGAAGCCGATCGCAAAGCCCGTGGCCTCGACGAGAACATCTGCCAGGCACCGCGTGATGCGGAGGCCGTCTTGTCGGGTGTCGAGAGCGATCTGAACTGGCTGGAGGCATCCGAGCAGCATCACATCATCCCCAAAACGGATGTGCGCTACCCGGGACTGCTTGCTGAAATCTCCGATCCGCCACCGCTGCTCTTCCTCACCGGCAACCCTGAAGTGCTCGCGGAGCCGCAAATCGCCATCGTCGGTGCCCGTCATGCCTCGACCAATGGCATCCGGCTGGCCGAGGAATTTGCCGCCCACCTGGCGGCCACCGGACTGACCGTGACAAGCGGGCTTGCGCTCGGAATCGACACGGCCGCCCATGAAGGAGCCATGGCCGTTCAGGGAAAGACCATTGCCGTCATGGCCACGGGGCCCGAGCAGATCTACCCGCGCAACAACCAGAAGCTGGCCAGCGAGATCCGGCACAAGGGCGCCATTATCAGCGAGATGGCCACCGGAGCACCGGTCAATCGCGGGCTTTTTCCGCGACGCAACCGCATCATCAGCGGCCTGTCACTGGGCGTACTGGTTGTCGAGGCAGGCCGACGCAGTGGTGCGCTGGGGACAGCCTACTCCGGACTCGATCAGGGCCGGGAGGTCATGGCCATCCCCGGCTCCATCCACAACCCGCTGGCCCGCGGCTGTCATGCCCTGATCCGTCGGGGTGCAACGCTGGTGGAGACGGTCGATGATGTCATCGAGGCGATCCAACAACCGGCGCGGCAGCACACGCTCAACCTGAATACCGCCGTCCCGGCTGCCGCTGATTCCGGTGATGGCAGAGCGGCGCCGGCCGATGCACTGGATGCCGATTACCAGGCGGTGCTTGAAGCCATGGGGCATGATCCCATCAGCTTCGATGCGCTCGCCGCCCGGCTGTCATTGACGCCTGATATCCTTTCCTCCATGCTCCTGAGCCTGGAACTAAAGGGCTATGTTGCACCCTGCAACGGCGGTCGATACATGCAAACCAACAATCGGACAGGTGGATGAAAGAAAACGTATTCGACATCCTGATGTACCTGTTTGAGCATTATTTCCACGAACCAGGCGACATTGACCCCAGCCGCTCGGAGATCGAGTCCGAACTCCAGGGTGCCGGCTTTAATGACGATCAGATTCACAAGGCGCTGAACTGGATCGATGCGCTGGCCGAAAATCGAGAGCTGCATCCGACCTGCAGCCCGCACGGCTCGATGCGCATTTTCACACCCGAAGAATGCGCCCGACTTGACGCCGAGTGCCGCGGCTTTCTGCTCTTCCTCGAGCAGACCGGCATTCTCGATGCCAGTCACCGCGAGATCGTCATCGAACGGCTGATGGCACTGGAAGAAGACTTTATTGAACTCGACAAGCTCAAATGGGTCGTTCTGATGGTGCTTTTCAGTCGGCCGGGTCAGGAAGAGGCCTGTGCCTGGATGGAAAACCTGTTGTTTGAACAACCCGACCGGATGACACACTAAGCGCTCATGAGTCAGCACCTCGTCATTGTTGAGTCGCCCGCCAAGGCGCGCACGATTAACAAATACCTCGGCAAGGATTTCGAGGTCATGGCCTCCTATGGCCATGTCCGCGACCTGGTTGCCAAGGAAGGCGCGGTGGACACTGAACATGACTTCGCCATGCGCTACAACATCATCGAGCGCAACGCCAAACACGTCGATGCCATCGCCAAGGCCACGCGCAAGGCTGATGCGGTTTATCTGGCCACTGACCCGGATCGCGAGGGCGAAGCGATTTCCTGGCATCTGCTCGAGCTTCTGCGCGAGCGCAATGTCATCGATGACAAACCGGTGCATCGGGTGGTTTTCTACGAAATCACCAAGGACGCCATCAAAGAAGCCATCGAGCATCCCCGAGGCCTGTCGACCGATCTGGTGAACGCACAACAGGCAAGGCGCGCCCTGGACTATCTGGTTGGCTTCAATCTCTCGCCTCTGCTCTGGCGCAAGATCACCAGTGGGCTCTCGGCCGGTCGCGTGCAGTCCCCGGCACTGCGCATGATTGTTGAGCGCGAGCAGGAAATCGAAGCGTTCGTACCGCAGGAGTACTGGAGCATCGAGGCCGATCTGAATAAGGACGGCCAGGGCTTTGTCGGCCGTCTCCAGCAGCTCGATGGCGAGAAAGTTGAGCAGTTCACGCTCACCACCGGCGAGACCGCCGAACAGACCACCCGCCGTATTCTGGAAGCAGCCGGCGCCGACAGCACCGCAGCAATTGGCGAGCCGTTGCCGGAGTCAGGCCGTGGCGAGCTGCGGGTGGCCCGGGTTGAGAAAAAACAGCGCCGACGTAATCCCTCCGCGCCGTTCATCACCTCAACGCTGCAGCAGGAGGCCTCCCGCAAGCTGCGCTTCTCGGCCCAGCAGACCATGCGCATCGCTCAGCAGCTTTATGAAGGGGTGGACACCGGGAACGGAACCGTCGGCCTCATCACCTATATGCGGACCGATTCGGTGAATCTCTCGGCAGAGGCGATAGAAAGCCTGCGCGGTCTGATCGCCAAGCGATTCGGCAAGGACAAACTACCGGCCCAGGCGCATCAGTACCGAACCCGGGCGAAAAACGCCCAGGAGGCCCATGAAGGCATCCGGCCCACCGATGCCGAGCGCACCCCGGAGAGCCTCAAGGGGTATCTCTCCGATGATCAGTATCGACTCTATGATCTGATCTGGAAGCGCACCGTGGCCTGTCAGATGATTCACGCGACGATCGACACCGTCTCCGTTGATCTCGCCGCCGGTGATACGGCGAATTTCCGCGCCACCGGTTCTACGGTGCGCGATCCGGGCTTCATGGCGGTCTATCAGGAAGACCGGGACGATGAGGCAGGCGATGGCAAAGAACGTATTCTGCCGCCATTGCAGGAAGGCGATCGGATTCCGCTGCTGGCCGTACGCCCGGAGCAACATTTCACCGAGCCGCCGCCGCGTTACTCCGAGGCGAGCCTGGTTCGCGCCCTTGAGGAATATGGCATCGGACGCCCTTCGACCTATGCCTCCATCATCTCCACTCTGCAGGCGCGCAATTACGTCACGCTCGAGAATCGTCGTTTCAAGCCGACCGATACCGGGCGGGTCGTCACCAAGTTCCTGACGGAGCATTTTGACCGCTACGTCGATTACGAATTTACCGCCCGTCTGGAAGACCGACTCGACGACATCTCTCGCGGTGAGATTGACTGGGTACCGGTGCTGCATGAGTTCTGGGAACCCTTCCAGGAGCAGGTAGAAGCCAAACAGCAAGTCTCCCGTGGCGAAGTCATGAAAGCCCGCGAACTCGGGGTTGACCCGAAAAGCGGCAAACCGGTCACCGCTCGCCTCGGGCGATATGGGCCTTTCGTGCAGATTGGCACACGGGAGGACGAGGAAAAGCCGAAATTCGCGAGTCTGCGCCCCGGGCAGAGTATCGATACCATCGCGCTCGACGAAGCGCTGGCGCTCTTTACACTGCCACGCGATCTGGGGGAGACCCCGGATGGGTTGCCGCTTTCAGTGAATATCGGCCGCTTCGGGCCCTACGTTAGATTCGGCGATCAATTCGCCTCCCTGAAAAAAGACGATGATCCCTACACCATCGAGCGGGATCGCGCCCTCGAACTGGTCGAGGAGAAAAAAGAGAACGTCGCCAAGCGCACCATCCAGAGCTTTGACGATGGCGCCATCACCGTGATGCGGGGGCGATTTGGTCCCTACATTACCGATGGCAAAAAGCGCGCTCGCGTGCCCAAAGACACCGATGCGGCGGAATTGACTCACGAACAATGCGCCGCGCTTTTGGCTGAGGCTCCCGAGCCCAAGGGCCGGGGCGGCAAGAGCAAAGCCAAAAGCACTCCGCGGAAAAAGGCCACCGGCACCAAAACCACACGCCGGGCCAGCAGTAAAAGCCAGTAACGGTCAACGCAATGACAACGCCCTCTCCTCGGCTACGGCAGATTCGTGATGCGGTCCTTGCGGGCGGCGTCGGCGCCTATCCCACAGAAGGCGTCTGGGGACTCGGTTGCGATCCCTGGAACGAAGAAGCGCTCGCCCGATTGATCGCACTCAAGGGTCGCGGCACAGAAAAGGGCCTGATTGTCATCGCCGCGGACCCCGAGCAGTTGGAAGGCTTGGTTGAATGGCCTGCTGATCGTAAAGCACGGGACACCATACTTTCGACCTGGCCGGGGCCGGTGACCTGGGTCATGCCAGCCGCCGAGACGCTGCCAGCACTGCTGACCGGTGGGCGTCGAACCATCGCTGTCAGGGTTACCCGACATCAGCCGGTGATTGATCTCTGCCAGGCAGTGGGTCTGCCGCTCGTCTCGACAAGCGCTAATCGCAGCGGGCACCCCGCCTGCCGCAGTGGCTGGCGGGTAAGGCGGGTCTTCGGCAACCAGCTTGACTGGTTTTTGCCCGGCCCGCTCGGCGGCCAGAAAGGCCCATCAGAAATAAGAGAAGCCGGTAGTGGGCGCGTCTTGCGTCCAGCTACCGGCTCCTGAATCAGCCGACTATTCGATCAGCCGAGCTAGCCGGTTGAGGCCGGTCGATCCTGTCGGACCGCCACGCCGGACTCCAATCCGATCTCGCTGGCATCGATCTCCTGATCCTTGACCTCTTCGTACCACAGGTCGTGGTGCTGTTTGGCCCACTCGACACTCACATAGCCGGTCTTCATGCCATCAATGGCGCCTTCAGTACCGAGCGTGCCGATATAGGCATGGCCAAAGAAAAGACCAATCCAGAGAATGGCCGCGACAGCGTGGACCAGATTGGCCTGCTGCATCATCTCGCGGGTCTGGCCCCAGATCGGGAAGTTCATCACCACGCCGGAGACGCATACCGCGCCGCCGACCAGCACAATGAACCAGAACCAGACTTTCTCACCGCCGTTCATGCGACCGGCGGATGGATGCTTGCCTTTCAGGAAGCCGCCGCCTGCCTTGAACCAAGCAAGATCAGTGCGATTCGGGATGTTATGCCAAGTCCAGGCCAGCGCCATAAGCGCCACACAGGCAGTGAAAAATGGCCCCACATAGTTATGGGTCATCATCGCCACACCGGCGTAAGCCGCAAAGCCTTCCGGTCCCAGCAACGGGATCATCACCGCGCGCCCGAACAAGAGGCTGAGACCAGTTATGGAGAGCAGGATGAACATGGTCGCCGTCGACCAGTGCAGGACCCGCTCCCAGAGCTTCCAGCGCGGCACCACACGACCCGATGGCTTTTCATCGAGCTTGTGTTTGCCACCGATGAAATACACCAGCGAAATACCCACAAGGGCAATGCCCATCACCCAGGGCATGATGGCAGCAACGATCCCGTTACGGAGCTGACGCCAGTTTTCTCCACCGTTCTGGATCAACACGCCGGTCTCGTCACCACGCACCGTGGTAATGCCTTCGTTACCGACCCGGACATCGCGCCAGGTGGTCTCGGAGCGTGGATTGGTCTGCTCAAAGCTCTGCGCCTCGGCAATTTCCACGAACAAGTAGCCACCCAGCGGCGCCACCATGGCACCGACGGCGATCAGCAACAGGCTCCAGAGCATGATGCGGACATGAGCCCGCTTGCCATTGGCCTTTTTCTGCTCGCGATTTTTCATATCTGCATCCTCCTTCAACGAAGGCCGCCTCAGCGGTCCGTTTGCACCGCCTGAAAACGATCGTGCAGCGTGCTCTCCAGTTCCTCGGTACCCGAGCGTGACATCAACGGATCATCATCGCCCTTGTAGACGCCCGGATCATAGAGCGTGACGTCCTTGGGATCTTCGTAGCACCCGACCAGCAACACCGTGGTGAATACCAGCCCGATCACCAACCGCCACCGCGACATGTGAGTGCGGGACGTAATCATAACGACCTCCTTACGATGGCCAGGGTGGCGTTAAACGCCACCCCCATAGGCCTTGTCCCAACCCCAGGTCTGCGGACGACCCGAGCGCCGCATAATGCGCTCACGGTATATGTCCGCCACCATATCGCCATCACCGGCCAGCAGTGCCTTGGTCGAGCACATCTCGGCACAGGCAGGCAGCTTGCCTTCGGCAACGCGGTTGGCACCGTACTTGGCATACTCGGCATCGGCGAGGTCCTCGGTCGGACCACCGGCACAGAACGTGCACTTGTCCATCTTGCCGCGGACCCCAAAGGCCTCCTGCTGCGGATACTGCGGCGCACCGAACGGACACGCGTAGAAGCAATAACCACAACCGATGCAGAGATCCTTGTCGTGGAGGACGATGCCGTCATCGGTGGTGTAGAAGCAGTCCACCGGACAGACGGCCGCACAGGGCGCGTCGGTACAGTGCATGCAGGCCACCGAGATTGACTTCTCGCCGGGGACACCATCATTCAAGGTCACCACGCGGCGGCGATTCACGCCCCAGGGCACCTCGTTCTCGTTTTTACATGCGGTAACGCAGGCGTTGCACTCGATACACCGCTCAGCGTCGCACAGGAATTTCATTCGGGCCATTTTGGCTCTCCTTCAGAAATTGTCCCGCCTTAGGCGGCGCGGATCTGACACAACGTGGTCTTGGTCTCTTGCATCTGCGTGACCGAGTCGTAACCGTAGGTGGTGGCCGTGTTACAGGCCTCACCACGGACGTACGGTGCAGTGCCCTCAGGATAACGATCCAACAGATCCTCACCCTGATAGTGACCACCGAAATGGAACGGCGTCCAGACCGTGCCGCGCGGAACCCGCTCGGTCACCATGGCCTGAATCTTGATGCTGCCGCCTTCTGGACCGTCCAGCCACACCGTCTGTCCATCCTGGATGCCGCGATCGTTGGCATCCGCCGGGTGGATCTCGACGAACATCTCCTGCTGCAGCTCAGCAAGCCATGGGTTGGAACGGGTCTCCTCGCCGCCGCCTTCGTACTCGACCAGACGACCACTGGTGAATACCAGCGGGAAGTCCTTGGAGTAGTCTTCGGCCTGCACCGAGCCATACCGTGTCGGCAGCCGGTAAGAGGCCTTGACGTCGTCGTACGTCGGGTACTGAGCGACCAGATCGTAACGCGGCGTGTACAGCGGCTCACGGTGGACCGGAATCGGATCCGGGAACTGCCAGACTTCGCAACGCGCCTTGGCGTTACCGAATGGTGCGCAACCATGATCGATGGCCACACGCTGGATACCGCCCGAGAGGTCGGTCTTCCAGTTGATGCCATCCATGCGCTCGAGCAGTTCGCTGCTCGCCGTGCGGATGTTGCTTGGCAGCTCCGAGGCATTGATACCGGCGACACCGGCGATGACCTCCAGCTCCTCACGACTCAGGTCGGTATGCCAACCGAGCTGGCGCAGGATGCCGAAGGTGAACTCCGGATAGCCGTCGGTCAGCTCGGAGTCGACCGAGTAGGAACCATCCGCAAGCAGACTTTCGCCCTCACGCTCGACACCGAAGCGGGCGCGGAAGGTGAGACCACCATCCTTGACCGGCTGGCTCGGATCGTAGAGCACGTGGGTGCCCGGATGCTTCATCTCCGGCGTTCCCCAGCACGGCCATGGCAGACCGTAGTAGTCGCCATCGCAGGGGCCGCCCACCGCGCGCAGCGTGGTGGTATCGAAGGTGTGCTTGTTCTCCAGATGCAGCTTGAGACGCTCCGGGCTCTGACCGGTGTAACCGATCGTCCAGGTGCCGCGGTTGATCTCGCGCAGCGTATCCTCCGGGCTCGGCAGGCCGTCTTCCTCGATGGCGATGTTCTTGAACATCTCATCGGCGAAACCGAACTTCTGCGCGAACGCATAAAGGATCTGGGAGTCGGTCTTGGACTCAAACAGCGGATCAACGATCTTCTCGCGCCACTGAATGGAGCGGTTGGACGCGGTGATGGAGCCGCGCTGCTCAAACTGCGTGCAGGTCGGCAGCAGATAGACACCATCCGTGCGCTCACTCATGACCGCCAGGTGCGTCGGATACGGATCGGAGCAAACCACCATCTCAAGCTTTTCGATGGCTTCTTTCATGTCCGGCCCACGGGACTGCGAGTTAACCGCGTGACCCTGGAAGAACACGGCACGGGTACGGTCACGCTGTGACTGGTTGGCCGGGTCCTCAAGGACACCGTCAATCCAGCGTGAGACCGGGATACCCGGGATGTGCATCGGATGCGACATCTTGCCGCCGCCGGCATCGTACTGGCCGTCATCAAAACGGCTCTTGATGTAGTCAAAGTCGACATCCCAGACACGGCTCCAATGACGCCAGGCGCCCTCGGAGAGCCCATAGTAGGCCGGCAGGGTGTGGCAGTTCGGGCCGACGTCGGTGGCGCCCTGCACGTTGCAGTGGCCACGGAAGATGTTGGCACCACCACCGGAGACACCGATGTTGCCGAGGGCAAGCTGCAGGATGCAGTAGGCCCGGGTGTTGTTGTTACCGATGTGATGCTGGGTGCCACCCATGCACCAGACAATGGTGCCGGGGCGGTTTTCAGCCATGGTCTGAGCGGCCTGGCGGACCTGCGCCTCCGGCACACCGGTAACGTCCTCAACGACATCCGGCGTCCAGCGGGCCACTTCCTCGCGGACCTTGTTCAGACCGTAGACACGCTGACGGATGTACTCATCATCCTGCCAACCGTTCTCGAAGATATGCCAGAGCATGCCCCAGATAAACGGCACGTCGGTGCCGGAGCGGATGCTGATGTGCTGATCGGCATGGGCGGCTGTACGCGTGAATCGCGGATCGACCACGATCATCTTGGCGCCGTTTTCCTTGGCACGCAGGATGTGCTGCATCGAGACCGGATGGGCCTCAGCGGCGTTACTGCCGATAAAGAACATGCACTTGGCGTTGTGAATGTCGTTGAAGCTGTTGGTCATCGCACCATAGCCCCAGGTGTTGGCAACACCGGCCACCGTGGTGGAGTGACAGATACGCGCCTGATGGTCGATGTTGTTCGTGCCCCAGAAGGCCACGAACTTGCGCTGCAGATAAGCGCCTTCGTTATTGGCCTTGGAGGAACCACACCACCAGATGCTGTCCGGGCCGCTCTCCTCGCGGATCTGCAGGAACTTGTCACCAATTTCGGTGATCGCGTCATCCCAGCTGATCCGGCGCCAGCGGCCGCCTTCAAGCTTCATCGGGTATTTGACGCGCTTCTCACCGATGCCGTGATCACGCAGCGAAGCGCCCTTGGCACAGTGCGATCCCAGATTGAACGGGGAGTCGAAATCCGGCTCCTGGCCGGTCCAGACACCGTTCTGCACTTCGGCGACCACACCACAGCCGACCGAGCAGTGACTACAGACGGAGCGACGGATTTCAACCGGTACCCCCTGCTTGCGCGCATGGGTTCCTTCAACGGCATGCGCCCGGCGCATCATCCCGGGTGCCATTGCAGAACCGACAACGGCAGCGCCGGCGGTCAGACCGGTCCGACGCAGGAAGGTGCGTCGGTCCATCTCGGTGTAGAAGACGCTCGGGAAGGAGGAAACGGAACCGCTTCCCTTCTCAGCGCCTGCGTTCTTTTTAATGAGCTTCATGACGCCCTCTCCCCTTAGCTGCGGGCCAGATCATAGAAGCGACGCACATGCGCCGTTTCCTGATAGCCTTTCCGCTTGGTCAAGTCGTCACCCTCAGCCTTGGCAGGCGCGGGTGAATGGGTTGCCGCCAGCACTGAGCTTCCGCCCGCTACTGACGCCACACTGCCACCGATCACCATTCCCTTGAGAAAACGGCGACGGCTTGCATCCTGTTGAGGATTTTTGGCACTCACGGCTTCTTCCTCCATTCTCTGCGGTCTTCAGACCATCTCCAGATACTGTTTTTCAGTAACCACGAAGCGCTCAGCAAAAGCGCCCACGGCACGGTAAAAATCAGCAGATTTCGCCTGCTGAACGTCCTGCATAAAGCGCTCAATCCAGGTGGCCAGATGGTCACTGAAAAATGCCCGCTGGCCAGCGAGGTGAACGCCTTCGGGTCCACTGAGCAGCGCCATTGATTCAAAGAGCGCTCCCACATGATCTTCCGGCTCGCACATGTCTGCTTCCCGCTCGAGCCCGAACTCACGCAGATCGTCCCGGAGCTTGACGAGCGGGCGGCCCATCAGAAAGCCGGTCTGATACCAGCTGCCGTAGGGCATTACTTCCCCACGACCGAGACCGATGAACAGCGCGTGAAATTCGATGTCGAGGGATTCCGGATCGCTGGCCTCGGCAGCGGCGGCAAGGTCGCGCCAGGCAACCGCAAGCGGAGAGGTGTCATCACCCACGTCCACCGCGGCCAGCGAATCAATAACATCCTGGGAGGGAATATCGGCAAACAGCCGGGCCAGGAGCCCGTAGACGCGCGAGCGCAGCCAGTCCTCGGTGTCCGGCACCATGGAACCGACTCCATCTTGACGCTGGTCAACTCGCGAAATGCTGTTTTCCTGCATAAATCTGTTTCTCCTCCGAGGTTCCGTTATAACTTGGAATCGTGCCAATGCCAAAAAGTTTTTGTGACGCGCTGCAGCATTTTTCGGCCGCCACAGGGGCTAGTGATGCAGGCTGTTGTTCTCCTCGTCGAAGAGATCCTTAACCCGACAGTCCTCGCACATCTCAAGCCGGCGCCGCGCCCTTTCATCCTGGAACATCCAGTGCCCGGCGAGCTGCTCGGCGACCCGACCGATCATCTTCTCGGTGGCGAATGCCTTGCCACAACCGGTGCAATGAAACGGGATTTCTTCGTTGAGAACACGGGTCTCCGGCTTGGCGAAAGCGGGCAGGTGCAATCTCGCTTCAAGCGAAATGGCATCTTCCGGACAGGCCTGCTCACAAAGGCCGCACTGCAGGCAGGCAGATTCATCAAACAACAGACGCGGCTCACCACCGCCACTGGTCACGGCCTCGGCCGGACAGACAGCCGCACAGGCCATACAAAGCGTACAGGCATCACGATCAACAACAATCTGACCGAATGGCGCTCCCTTGGCGAGCGGCGTGGTTGCCTCGTCCCGATTCGGGCGATAGAGGGCGCTGAAGGCGGTCTGAAGCCGTTCACGCTTGCCCCCGGCAATGCTGAAGTTACCGGCATTCCGGCCATGATCATCGTGTAGTGCCGGTGTGTCGGCAAACGCGGCCAGCGCCGAGCCTCCCTTGAGCAGCCTCACGCGGTCCGGCTCCAGCTGCAGCGCCTCAAGCACCGGTGTGAAGAGTGAATGCTGCGTCTCGCTCGCGGCCACCAGACTGCCCTCGGCATCATCCGGCAGGGCAATCACCACATCCGAGACACCGAGTGCGAAAGCGGTCAGCCAAATATCCGGGCCGATGGTCCCGACATCCTCCACGGCGATCGGCAACAGGCGCTCCGGCAGCGCCTCGGCGACGGCCTGCACCATCTCAGCCCCGGCCTCGTCGCCATGGAACAATAAAGCCGGTGCCGCGTTGGCGCCCGCCTCGGCAAAGGCACGCAAAGCGCGACGCAGCCCGCCGAGCAGATCCCTGGCATGCGGGAAGGCATAGCTGATTGCCCCACTCGGGCAGACGGTCGCACAGCTGCCGCAGCCCTGACAGAGATAGGGGTCGACTTCGATGCCCTCACCCCGCGAGAGGATCGCACCGGTGGCACAGGCATCCAGGCAATTGGTACAGCCGGTAATGCCGCGTGCGCCATGCGCACAGATATGCTCGTCATAGGCAAAGAACTTGGGCTTTTGAAACTCTCCCACCATTTCCGGGAGCAGGGCGAGCGCCTCGGTCAGTGCCTCGGTATCCGCACCCACGCGCTGATAACCAATCGGCGGCTTTTCAACGCCAATGAGCGGTGTGTCGGAGCAATCGAGGACGAGGTCGAAATGCTCGAATTTACCGGCCGCCATGGTGGCCAGATTGACCGGCCCCTGATCGCTGTCGAGGATCGCCTCAAACGCCCCCAGATGACCCGTCAGCGCAGGCCGGCCGCGGGCGAGCAGATACTGACGCAGATCCTCGTCACCCTCGGCATCATCCTCGGCCACCAGCAGACAGTTCAGCGAATCCGCCAGCGCCCGGGCGGCCGGCAGAGCGCGTTCGACCGGCCCGAAGATCAGAACATTATTGCCGGCACGGTACTCAACGAAACCGGCCGTGCCCATGTTGGCCTCAGCCAGTGCCGCCAGCGCGGCCGCTCGGGCAGCGCCGAGCGCTGAGGTGGCGGGCAGATCCTGTAGCGGTGGATGCTGGATATCAAGCACGGTTATCTGGCTCCTCGGGAGTTTCAGCCTCGCCGTCCGACCCCTCGTCGGTCATGGCCTCAGCCTCGTTGTCTGCATCAACAGCATCGGGTTGCTGCTCGGTCTCCTCAACCTCATCCATGGTCTCGTCATTGGCAGCTTCCGCTGCCCGTCGGCGTCGCTCCTCCAGACGCTCCTGCTGCTTTTTCATATCCCAGGGCACGGTATCGCCCAGCGGCTGCAGCAGGGTGTAGTCATCATCGTAGTCATCAAGCCCGTCTTTGACGTTAAAACGCGATGTATGGAAAAGCTTGCGCAGCGCTTTTTTGCGCAACGCCTCGCTCACACCCGGTGAGAAAAAGCCGCTGACATCGCTCTCGGGCGTGAGGGTCTCGATATCGGGCATATCCTCGTCGGTGAGCACCCGCTGCGGTTCGGATTCGGTCTCTGCCGCGGCAGCCGCATCATCCTCCGGCGGCGTTTCCGCCAGCGCCTTTTCTTCCTCGGCCTCTGCCTGCTGCACCGCCTCCTTGCGCCGTGACCAGCGGGCGAGGAACGGTTCCGGCTCGCCGCCTTCGGTGGTTGTCACCGGGGGCTTGTTATCCTCCGAACTCATCACTCGACTCCTGTGGCTTGCGCCGCCGTTTGCCACGCTTGTCCTGCGGTTTGTAATGCGCCAGCACGAACTGCTCGACCCCGGCAATCATCCAATCCGGAATGGGGGCAGCAAAGATTTCGTTTTCACTTTCCTGCTCGCGGGCGGATTGATCCTGGTCGAGGGTCACCACCATCGGCATCAAGCCGTACTGCGGATCTTCCCGGCAGATCACGAAAATCGATGGCCGCTGACTGGTGAGGTTGTACCAGTATGTCTCGGCATCGGAGCGCCGCAGAACCAGAACCATGCCGCCCCAGCGAAAATCACGAACCCCTTCATCCACGCGCTTTTCTTCGACACCGTCGAGATCCGCGCCCGATTCGATGGAGGCCAGAGACCAGGACGGATACTGCCAGCCCTTCATCTCCTTCATGGCACGCCGCAGGACGACAGTGATCGGCCACTGCGTCTGCTCCGGCGGGGTTACCGTTACCTCAACCATGCCTGCTCACTCCGGTTGCTCGGGTTCGATCCGAAACACGGGCGCCGACTCCCAGTCGCTGCGCGGCCGATGGACTCGAAAAGCTTCCCGCACTTCACCGTCCTCAATATCCCGCTGCAGCGAGAGGACGGTATTGACGTCGGGCGTACACAACGACTCGCAGAATTCCACTTCGTTGCGTGCCTCCACCATGGCGGCCTCCAGATCCGGGGCGCCGTACTGTTCGACAAAATGTCGGGCAAGACGCTCCAATACCCGCCGCCGATCATCGGCCGGCATGTCGACCACCACCGCGAGCGTGCTCCAGCCGAAAGAATCAAGGCCGAGGAAGCCATGACGAAACGCCGCGCGCTCACCAGTGTCGAGCTGGGCCGGATCGCGTTCGCCAAAGGTATAGACAAACGTCCCGGGCACGACCCATTCGCCGGCTTTCGCCGCCCGCGGGTAGACGGCATCGTCACTGTCATCAAGACGCAACGCACGCAGAAATCGCACGCTTTCTCCTCCTGAAGCGAAACTGATCCAATTTGACTCTAAGTTATAGTAAGACAATCCATAACAGAAGCCGGGAGCATTTATGGCTGCCATTGCCCTGTTGGTTGGCACCCGCAAAGGCCTTTTCATCGCCCGCAGTGATGCCGATCGCCGCGAATGGGCCCTGGAGGGCCCGCATATCGCCGGCTACGAAATTCAGGCCGCATTTCTCGACCCTCGGCGCCCGGGCCGGGGTTATGCAGCGGCCCATCATCCGGTCTGGGGTATTCATATTTACCGCAGCGATGACGGCGGGCGGAGCTGGATGCCGCTGGCCGAGGTTCCCCGTCACGGCACCGATGATCAGGACCCGGCAAGCCTGAAAATGATCTGGTCACTGGCACCGGGGCCGGAGGACTCACCCGATACAATCTTTGCCGGCATCGAGCCGCCAGGGCTTTTCGTGAGCCAGGATGCAGGCGAACACTGGCAGGCATTATCCGGCTTCAATGACCATACCGACCGGGGCCACTGGAGCCCGGCGAAAGGCGGGCTTGCCGTGCATTCCGTGCAGGTTGACCCGCATACCCGCGGGCGGATGTTCGCGGCCATGTCGGCCGGCGGGATTTATCGCTCGGACGACCATGGCGCCAACTGGCAGGCCTGCAACAGTGGTATTCGTGCGCCCTATTTACCGGAGCGCACTCCTCACTGCGGCCATTGTGTGCATCGGCTGCTACTGCATCCCGCGCAGCCGGGCCGGGCCTATCAGCAGAGCCATCACGGTATTTACCGCAGCGATGATGACGGGGCGAGCTGGCAGGAGATTACCGCCGGGCTGCCGAGCGATTTCGGCTATGCCCTGGCAACCAACCCCCGCGACCCGGATGTCATTTATTGCGTACCGGAGGAGAGCAGTCAGTTTCGTGCCACGGTGGATGGCAGGCTTCGGGTCTATCGCAGCCAGGATGCCGGGCAGAGCTGGCAGGCATTGACCGAGGGCCTGCCCCAGGAGAATGTCTTTGTCACGATCCTGCGTGATGGCCTGGAGGCCGACGGGCTCGACCCGCTCGGGCTTTATCTGGGCAGCTCAAGCGGCCATCTCTTTGCAAGCCGTGATGAGGGTGAGCAATGGTCGCTGATTGCCGGATTTCTCCCCGGTATCCTCTGCATTCGGGCAAGCGTTGAAGAGGCCGGCTGAGTGGATCTGCTGGATGCCCTCAACGCCCGTCAAGGGATCGTCTGCGCAGTCGGTGCGGGCGGCAAGAAAAGCACGCTCTACCGTCTGCTCGAGGCGCATGGGGGTCGCGTCGGGATAACGGCTTCGGCGATGACCGCGCCGCCCTCGGCAAGAAGGGTGGATGAACGGATTTTCACAGCGGGCATCGATGAGCTCATCGAGCGTCTACCGGCAGCCGCCCGTGAGCACCGCCGCATCGCCTTTGCCCTTGAGAGCGAGAAATCCGGTCGGGTCGCCGGGCTACCGCCCGAGCGCATCGCCGAGTGCCATGAACAGGCGGGGTTTGATGTAACCCTGGTCAAGGCCGATGGTGCACGCATGCGCGGCATCAAGGCACCGCGTCATGACGAGCCCCTGATTGTCCCCGGCAGTGCCACCGTCATTCACATTGTCTCGGCCGCGGTGATCGGCCAGCCACTGACGCAGGAAACAGCCCATCGCCTGCCCGAACTCTGCGAGCTGCTCGAAGCCGAACCCGGGGACCGACTTACCCCGGCCCATATCGGCCGACTGATCAGCCATCCCAACGGTGGAGCCCGGGGCACCGAGGGACTGCGCCATATCAGTCTGATCAATCAGGTGGACAATCAGGCCCGGGCTGCGCTGGCCCTTGAGGCGGCTGAGGCTGCGATGCAGGGGACTTCACCACCGAATCGGGTGGTCCTTGGCAGCATGCGCGCGGAAAACCCGGTGGTGGAAATTGTCGGATCGACGCCGGGCGAGGCAAACTAACGCCCATGGCCAATATTCTTGTTGAACTGCCCGCCGCCCTGCAGCCCCTGGCCGGTGGCCAAAGCGAACTAACCCTTGCCGGTGAGTGCGTGGGTGATGTGCTGCATGCGCTACAGGAAAGCCACAGGGCCGTCGGTCAGCGTGTTCTCACCCGGGGCGGAGCGCTCAGGTCTCATGTGAACGTTTTCATCGACGAGGATGACATCCGCCACCTCCAGGGTCTTGAGACCGCCGTTGCTGGCTATCGGCGGTTGGTGATCGTACCGTCAGTGGCCGGGGGCTGAGCGATGAGCGGGTCGATCAGCGCCGTGATTCTCGCCGGCGGTCGCGCCCGACGCATGGGTGGAGAAGACAAGGGGCTGGTGGAAATTGCCACGGAGCCCATGATCAGCCATGTCATCAGAGCCATCGCCCCGCAGGTGGATGCCATCGCGATCAACGCCAATCGCAACATCGCCCGCTATGAGGCCTTTGGTTACCCCGTGATCAGCGACGACCTCGAGGATTTTCAGGGGCCGCTCGCCGGCATGGCAGCGGGCCTTCAATGGTGCCCCGGCGAGCGGCTGCTCACATTGCCCTGTGACGGGCCCCTGGTGCCATCAGATCTGGTTGCACGGCTGGCAACAGCGCTCAATGGCGGCGATGTCGCCGTCGCCCATGATGGTGAGCGGCTGCAACCCGTCCATGCCCTGATCAACAAGGCCTGCCTACCGAGCCTTCAAGCCTTCCTCGCATCCGGTGAGCGCAAGATTGATCGCTGGTATGCGGAGCTCGATTGCCGCGAAGCCGATCTCAGTGATCGCTCAACACTTTTCATCAACGTCAACACCCCGGAGCAGCAGGCCGCCATGACCGAGCGGCTGCAGGGCCGGACCGCAAGAGGTTTGTCATGACCAATCCCCGCATTGCCGATGGTTGCGGCCATGATGGCCCCTCCCTGCCACTTGCCACCGTGCTTGCACGACTGGCCGAGGTCATTGAGCCCATCAGCGGCCAACAACGACTGGCACTGCGCAGCGCACTCGGCCATATCCTCGCCGAGCCGATCACTGCACCTGCGCCGGTCCCCGCACATGACAACTCCGCCATGGATGGTTACGCCCTGCGCCATGCCGACCTGGAAGCCGGTCCGCTCAAGCTGGTGGGCTCGGCATTCGCCGGCCATCCATACAGCGGCGAAATCGGCCCTGGAGAATGCGTTCGCATTATGACCGGCGGTGTGGTTCCGGCGGGCGCGGATACCGTTGCCATGCAGGAACATGCCGAGGCAAAGGACACAACCATCACCATCACCCGGCCGCCCTCCGCAGGCGATAACATCCGCCGGGCCGGCGAAGACCTCCAGGCCGGCGATGTGGTCCTGCCGGCCGGCCGCAGGCTCACCGCCGCAGACCTGGGTGTGATCGCATCCATGGGTGTCGCCGAAGTGAGCGTCATGCGCGCACTGCGCGTCGCGTTTTTCTCCACCGGCGATGAACTGCGCAGCCTCGGTGAGACGCTCGGGCCCGGGGAGATCTATGACAGCAACCGCTACACCCTCTTTGGCATGCTCACCCGACTGGGGGTTGATCTGATCGACATGGGTGTCGTCCGGGATGACGAGACTGCCCTTCAGCATGCCCTCGATCAGGCGGCCGCCAATGCAGATGTCATCCTCACCTCAGGTGGTGTTTCTGTCGGGGAAGCCGATTTCATGGGCAAGCTGCTGCAGATGCATGGTGAAGCCCATTTCTGGAGCATCGCCATGAAACCCGGACGGCCACTGACCTTCGGGCGCTACGGCAAGGCCTGGTATTTCGGCCTGCCCGGCAATCCGGTCTCAGTCATGGCGACATTCACCCAGGTCGTCACACCGGCCCTGCGCCAGCTTGCCGGCGAGCTGCATCAACCGCCTGCGCGATTCCGGCTGCCTTGTCGCAGCGCGCTGCGCAAGAAACCGGGGCGACAGGAATTCCAGCGTGCCCGACTGGTACAGCAGGCGGATGGCTCTCTGGCCGTGGAGAGTGTTGGCCGGCAGGGTTCCGGCATTCTGCGCTCAATGAGCGAAGCGGATTGTTTTATCGTGCTGCCGGCAGACTGCGGCAATGTCGCCGAGGGCGATTGGGTGGATGTGGAGCCTTTCGGCGCACCGCTCGTCTGAGCAGCGCGCCAATCACAAGGCCGGTCAGTCCAGCTCCAGCTGCCCGTCAATCTTGTGGGTGAGATTAACGCCGCCGACGGTCAGCGTAACCTCGGCATCAAGCGTTTCGTCACCCTTGAGCCTGCCGCTTTCAACCGCCTCGCGAACCGCCGTCTCAATTTCACGCTGGGCGGTAACACCCACTTTCTTCAGGAATTTACGAACGCTGATGTTCAGTGCTTCTTCATTCATGGCCCTAGCCTCCGATGTAAGACATTTCAATTTTGCGCGTGTCCACGACCTTGGTCTCGTGGGTGCGCAGCTCTGAGTAGCGATCCGCGCGCCGGCGCCAGATCCCTTTGAGAAACTCCAGCAGCTCGCTGTCATCGGCACCTTCGCGCAGCCGATCACGCAGATCGTGCCCGGCGCTCGCAAAAAGACAGGTATAGAGCTTGCCCTCGGCCGATAGCCTTGCCCGGCTGCAATCGCCGCAGAAAGGCTGAGACACCGAGCTGATCATCCCGATCTCACCGCCACCGTCGACATAGCGATATCGCTCGGCCACCTCACCGCGGTAGTTGGCCTCGAGCGGCTCAACCGGCCACTCAGCATGAATCCGCTCGACCACCTCACGGGAAGGCATCACCTCATCCAGTCGCCAGCCATTGGTGTTGCCCACATCCATGTATTCAATAAACCGCACGATATGCGGCGTACCGCGAAAATGACCCGCCATCGGCACGATATCGTGATCATTCACTCCGCGCTGGACCACCATGTTGATCTTGATCGGCGAGAGACCCGCGGCCTCGGCATTATCGATGCCCTCCAACACTTTGGCGACCGGAAAACCGACGTCATTCATGGCCTTGAAGGTGGCATCATCTATCCCGTCCAGACTCACGGTGATCCGGTTCAACCCGGCCGCTTTCAACGCCTGCGCTTTCTCCAGGGTAAGCAGAGAGGCATTGGTGGTGAGGCTGATGTCCTCGACCCCGTCAATGCCGGCGAGCATGCCGATGAGCTGATCAAGATCGCGGCGAATCAACGGCTCGCCCCCGGTCAAGCGCAGCTTGCGCACACCAAGGCCGACGAACAATCGGGCAAGACGCTCAATCTCCTCAAAGCTGAGCAGCTGACTGCGCGGCATGAAGGCATGATTGGCACCAAAAAGGGCCTTTGGCATGCAGTAGGCACAGCGAAAATTGCAGCGGTCGGTGAGCGAAATCCGCAGATCACGCAACGGCCGGTTCAGCTGATCGGTCAGCACATCTTCCTGCATCAGCTACCCGCCCCCGGGAGGGTCTCACCCTGCAGATAGACTTCCGTGCCATCACTGTAGGCTTCACGCTTCCATACCGGTGCGGTTTTCTTGAGCGTATCGATGGCAAAGCGCCCCGCCTCAAAGGCATCCGCGCGATGGGCCGCACGCACGACGACAACCACGCTGAGCTCACCCACCTCCAGCTTTCCGGTGCGATGACGGATGACGCAGGAGAGGATATCGAAGCGCGCCATGGCTTCGGCTTCGACCTCAGCCAGTGCTTTTTCGGCGAGCGGCTCATAGGCCGAGTATTCAATCGCCGTTACGGCTTTGCCGTCGTGGTGGCGACGCACCGTCCCACCAAACACCACCAGCGCGCCAGCATCGGGTGAGTCGGTCTGCTCGAGGAGCTGATCGATATCGATGACGGTACTGTCGACACGCTCGGTCATGAATCTCTTCCTCAATAGAACTTGGCGACTTGCGCCTTTAATCGCACACTATGGTGCTGTTATCGATACTTGTGAGTGCAACAAGATGCCGGTCTCCGACCTATCCTGTCCAGCGTTTCACTGGGGTAATGACGCCACCGCCCCGGCCGACAATGTCGTCGAGCACCTGCGCCGCAGCGCAAAGCCCGGGCGTCGGCTATTGCTCACCGGGCCTGCCGGCAGCGGCCGCAGCCCCACGCTGCGTCACTGGCTGGAGACCGTGGATCCCTCAGTCTTCCGGCATGTGCATGTCGCCGGACAATATCCGGAAATGGACCATCCGGCCGGCGTGATTCACGGGCTGTTGCAGGCCATCCGCCAGCATATCGGTGCCACGGATGCTCTACCCCTGGATGAGGCGGGACTCCGCGAGGCTCTCTCCGGCTGGCTGGCAAGGCTCTGCGGGCAGGATGCGATCATCATTATCGACAACATCGACCGAATTACCGGTAGCGATCTCACCGGCGAGCCGGACTGGCTGCCGGACTATCTGCCTCCGGGCCTGACGCTGATTGCAACCACCGAGCGCGGCCTGCTCGCCGAGCGCCTCCGCGCCCTTGGCTGGGAAGTCATCGACATGAACCGCCCGACAAGCTGGGACGGTGAGACACTGGCTGCGTCCATCAACAAGGTAAGCGACGAATCAACCCGCAGCGCGTTGCGTTATCTCGCCGTCGCACCGGAAGGGCTTCCGGCCGCTACGCTGCAGGCGCTCAAGCTCGACCCGAAAAGCCTGCCCGCCGAGTTGGTTGATGGTCACGAGGCTTTCGCTGCCTGGGCTCATCCGCTTTTGCGGGAGACCGCCAGGACCCGGCTCATTGAAGGCGGGCGTGATGAGCGCGGTCTCTGCGCCGATATTGCCGCTGTCACGGAATCACCCGGGGAGCGTTGTCGTTGGCTGGCAAGGGCCGCTGACTGGACAACCCTGCTCGAATCCCTGGCCGAGCCGGAGCAGCTGCTGCAATGGCATGAGGCGCCCTTTTTCTGGCAGAGCCTATGGGCTGAGCTCCCGGCCCGTGACACAGCGGTCAGCCACCTCATGGCAAAGCTCCAGGCCCTGCGTGAGAGCGCAAGCTACCCGGCAGAAAAGCTCAGTCGCTGCCACAGCAACGCCGGGCGTATTCTGGATCAGCTCGATGCCAACGACGCGGCACTGGCAGTTCGCCGGGCGGGCCATCAGGCGCTGCAGCAACGCGCTCCCGGCAGCCTCGCCGCAGCGGCCATGGCCCATCACCATGCCGTCAGTGATCTCACCGACGAAGACCCGGCAAAGGCTGCTGAAATCCTCAAGACAGCGCTCGATATCCGGGCCGAACAACTTGGCGCTGATGCCAGCGAGACCCGCTCCACCCGCCATGCACATGCCGCGGCCCTGGAGGCAGCCGGTGAGCTCGATGCCGCGATCGCCGCCTACGCACAGGTTGTCGCCGAGCGCGAGAAGAGCATCGGCCGGGACGATCCGGACCTGATACCACTGCTCAGCAATTTTGGCGCGGCACTGCGGGCTGCCAATCAGCTCGAGCGTGCCCGCGGGCCTTTTGAGCGATGCGTCAAACTCGCCCGAAGCGCCAATGCCAGCACCTCCCCTGCCCTTGCCGCAGCCCTCGACAATCTGGCCGGTCTGCTCTACTCGGGCCATGATTATGAAGGGGCAGAAAGCCGCTATCGCGAAGCGGTGGATGTGACACAACAGCTCTTCGGGCCCGGACACGCGGCAACCGCCGCAGCCATTCACAATCTTGGCACCGCACTTGATGCCCGCGAACAGTTCTCGGAGGCCCAGCGATGCTTTCGCAAGGCCGTGGAAATACGCACCGCAGCCCTCGGCCGGGAACATGCCGAAACCGCCACCAGTCTGCATAATCTCGCCGGTGTGCTGGATGTCGTCGGCCAGCGCGAAGAGGCCGAAACCCTGTATCGGGAGGCCATCGAAATCTGGCGCGCCGTGGTTGGCAATGATCATCCGGCCACCGCCACGAGCATTAACAATCTGGCCGATCTGCTGCGCGAATCCGGTCGACTCGATGAGGCTGAACCGCTCTATCAGGAGAATCTGGCGCTGTGGCGGCAGCTCTACGGCGAGGACCATCCCAACACCGCCATGACCGCCGCCGAGCTGGGCGGGCTGTATGCAGACGACAACCGCCCGGAACTCGCCGAGCCGCTGTTGCGCGATGCCGTGGGCCGACTTGAGCGGATGCTTGGCGTGGATAACAGCCTGCATGTCGACAGCCTCTGCCGACTCGCCATGGTCATGCGCCGCCAGGGCCGGATCGCCGATGGTGTAACGCTGCTGGAGCAGGCCTATGAACGGGCTGCCGGCACCACCCGAGTACTCTCACCGGCAATGCAGAAACTGCGACGCCATCTCGATGGCCTGCGCAAGGCCGCAGCAGGAGGACTGACATGAGCGAACAGCCACAGGACCCGCGCCTGCAGGCCCAACTCCCCCCGGTTTATGAGCCGGTATTCATGGCCGAAGTCGACAGCATTGAGCAGGAGATCGCCCGGCGTGCCGAAGCCGGTGCCGAAGAGGGCCTGCTGGTCTGGGCCGAACATCAGCGCGATGGCCAGGGCCAGCACGGTGTCTGGTCATCACCGCCCGGCGGGCTCTACTGCGGTGTATTCCTGCAACCGGATTTTGAACGCGCTTTATGGCCGGAGACGGCCCTGGTGGCCCTGCTTGCCCTTGGCACAACGGTGGCGGAACTGGTTCCCCCACTGACCGGGCTTGACTACCGCTGGCCCAACGATGTGCTCATCAATGGCCACAAGGTCGGCGGCATCGCGCTGAAACCTGCCGGCGACGAGGGGCTGATGATTCTCTGCCAGCTCAATGTTGCACCCCCCATTGAGGGCTGGGAGTATGCCTCGCTGGTGGCCGATGCGGGTGCCGAGACCACGCCCGGTGAAGCGCTCGAGCGCTATTCCCGGTACCTGCTCGACGGACTGCAACGCTGGCACGACGAGGGCCTGCCTGCCATCTGTCAGTCACTGCGGGCACGCGGTCTCGCCGCCATCGATGAATCCGGCAACATGCGCAGCCAACCGGAGCAGACCTTGCAGAGCTTTTTCGCCGACCTTGCCTCATGACGATTAACGCCGATCAAGTCCGTGATTATTTCCTCGGCCTGCAGGATGCCATCTGTCAGGCCTTGACCGAGGTTGATGGCAAACCCTTTGCCGAAGACAGCTGGCAACGGGAGGCCGGTGGCGGTGGACGCAGTCGCGTACTCGCCGACGGCGCGGTGTTTGAACAGGCCGGCGTCAACTTCTCGCATGTCTTCGGGGATGGCCTGCCGCCAACGGCGACAGCGCGGCGGCCGGAGCTCGCCGGGCGCGGATTCCAGGCACTGGGCGTGTCTCTGGTCATCCATCCCCGCAACCCCTATGTGCCCACCTCACACGCCAATGTGCGGTTTTTTCTCGCCGAGGCGGAGGATGCTGAGCCTGTCTGGTGGTTTGGCGGCGGTTTTGACCTGACCCCCTTTTATCCCTTTGAGGCGGACTGCCGGCATTGGCATCAGACCGCCCATGATGCCGTTGCTCCATTCGGTGCCGATCACTACCCGCGCTTCAAGCGCTGGTGCGATGAATACTTCTATCTGCCTCACCGCGACGAGGCCCGGGGTATCGGCGGGCTGTTCTTCGATGACTATGATGAGGGCGGATTCGACTCGGCCTTCGCCCTGACCCGGGCGGTGGGTGATGCCTATCTCAAGGCCTATCGACCGATTGTCGAACGGCGCAAGGACACGCCCTATGGAGAGCGCGAGCGACAGTTTCAGTTGTATCGCCGAGGTCGCTACGTGGAATTCAATCTACTCCATGACCGGGGTACCAAGTTTGGCATTCAATCCGGCGGGCGCACCGAATCCATACTCATGTCCATGCCCCCGCTGGCGCGTTGGGAATACGGTTTCACGCCCGATCCGGACAGCCCGGAAGCCGCTCTGACCCGGGATTTCCTGTCCCCTCGCGACTGGATCTGAACTCACTCAGGTCATATTACTTGTGCCTGAGAGTCTCAAATAATGGGGCGACAGGCGCTTCCCGCTCGCGTAGTTTGACCACCCTGACGCATCCCGGAAAAACGATTTTTCCGCAGCGCAACAATAACCTACGCGGCTTTCCGGTCTGGTCATGAGCGAAAACGCTCGCTAGTCTGGGAGGCAGTCGACGACGGAGAGGTGAGCGATGGCAGCAAGAATGAAGCCCATGCCGACCCCCGGTGATCCGGATCCGCAGGAGACCCAGGAGTGGATCGAGGCGATTGCCTCGGTGTTGCAGTACGACGGCCCGGAGCGAGCACAGTACCTGCTCGAGCGGCTGGTCGATGAAACCCGCCGCAGCGGCGGCCAACTCCCCTTCAAGGCCACCACGGCCTACCAGAACACCATTGCCACTGCCAACGAACTGCCTTTCCCCGGCGATCGGGCGCTGGAGTCACGGATTCGCTCGATCATTCGCTGGAATGCCATGGCCATGGTGGTGCAGGCCAACCGGGATCGCGATGGTATCGGCGGGCATATTGCCTCCTTCGCCTCCTCGGCGACGCTCTACGAAGTCGGCTTCAACCATTTCTGGCATGCCCCGACGGAAGATCACGGCGGGGATCTTGTCTTCATTCAGGGCCATTCCGCCCCCGGTGTCTATGCTCGCGCGTTTCTCGAGGGACGCCTGAGCGAAGAGGACCTGCACAACTTCCGCGCCGATCTGGCGAAGCAGGGCAAACCGCTCTCCTCCTACCCCCACCCCTGGCTGATGCCGGACTTCTGGCAGCTGCCGACCGTCTCCATGGGCCTTGGCCCGATCATGGGGGTGTATCAGGCCCGGTTCCTGAAGTATCTGCATAACCGCGGCATTGCTGACACTTCCAACCGCAAGGTCTGGGTGTTCTGCGGCGACGGCGAGATGGACGAGCCGGAGAGCCTCGGCGCCATTGGCGTGGCCGCCCGCGAAGGCCTTGATAACCTGATCTTTGTCGTCAACTGCAACCTGCAGCGCCTCGATGGCCCGGTGCGCGGCAACGGCAAGATCATCCAGGAGCTCGAAGGGGAGTTCCGCGGCGCCGGCTGGAATGTCATTAAAGTCATCTGGGGCGAGGCCTGGGACAAACTCCTTGCCAAGGATCACGACGGGCTTCTGCGCCAGCGCATGGAAGAAGCCGTTGATGGTGAATACCAGAACTTCAAGGCCAAGGGCGGGGCTTATACCCGTGAGCATTTCTTCGGCAAATACCCCGAGCTCAAGGCCATGGTGGCCAACATGTCCGATGAGGATATCTGGCGGCTGAAGCGCGGCGGCCATGACACCGCCAAGGTCTACAACGCCTACAAGGCAGCCACCGAGCATGAAGGCCAGCCCACGGTCATCCTCGCCAAGACCGTCAAGGGCTATGGCATGGGTGAGGCTGGTGAAGGCCAGAACATCACCCATCAGCAGAAGAAAATGGCGGAGACGGCACTCAAGGAATTCCGTGACCGCTTCCACATCCCGGTCCCGGATGAGCAGGTGGCCGATGCGCCGTTCTACAAGCCGGCGGATGATTCACCGGAGATTAAATATCTGCACGAGCGCCGTCAGGCATTGGGCGGCTATCTGCCCTCACGTCAGGTGAATGCAGCCCCGATCAAGGTTCCGGATCTCTCCGCCTTTGATGTGCTGCTCAAAGACAGCGGCGAGCGGGAAATGTCCACCACCATGGCCTATGTCCGGGCACTGTCGATCATCGCCCGCGACAAGGCGCTCGCTCCACGGCTGGTCCCGATCGTCCCGGATGAAGCACGAACCTTCGGCATGGAAGGCCTTTTCCGGCAGATCGGTATCTACTCGCCCAAGGGCCAGCTCTATGAGCCGCAGGATGCCGATCAGCTCATGTACTACCGTGAGGATAAAAAAGGCCAGATCCTGCAGGAAGGCATCAACGAAGCCGGCGCCATGTCCAGCTGGATCGCCGCGGCGACTGCCTATGCCAATCATGGCGTTGAGATGATCCCCTTCTATGCCTACTACTCGATGTTCGGCTTCCAGCGCATCGGCGATCTGGCCTGGGCGGCCGGTGACATGCAGGCCAAGGGCTTTCTCATGGGCGGCACCGCCGGGCGCACGACGCTCAATGGCGAGGGCCTGCAGCATGAGGACGGCCACAGTCATCTGATGAGTGCCACCATCCCCAACTGCATCTCCTATGACCCCACCTTTGCCTACGAAATGGCGGTGATCATTCAGGACGGGATGCGGCGCATGTATGAGGACCAGGAGTCGGTCTTCTACTACATCACGATGATGAACGAGAACTACCACCAGCCAGCCATGCCCAAGGGTGCCGAAGAAGGCATCCGCCGCGGCATGTATCTGCTGCAGAAAGGCGGCCGCGGCAAGAAACGCGTCCAGCTGATGGGCTCCGGCACCATCCTCATGGAAGTCATCGCGGCCGCCGAGCTGCTGAAAAAGGACTGGGGGGTCGACAGTGATGTCTGGAGCTGCCCCTCGTTCACTGAGCTGCGCCGCGACGGTATCGACTGCGAGCGCTGGAATCTGTTGCATCCCGAGCAGAAACCCCGCGTCCCCTATGTGCAGCAGTGTCTGGCCGGCCATGACGGCCCGGCCGTGGCCTCAACGGATTACATGCGTAGCTTCCCCGATCAGATACGGCCTTATATGGATCGGGATTTCATCACCCTGGGTACAGACGGCTACGGCCGATCCGACACGCGGGAGAACCTGCGCCGTTTCTTTGAGGTGGATCGCTACTACGTCACTGTGGCCGCTCTCAAGGCCCTGGCCGATGAAGGCACGATCGCCGTCGAGCAGGTCAGCAAGGCCATCAAACAGTACGGCATCGACACCGAAGCCCCCAACCCGAGCACGGTCTAGGACCGGCACAGGCCGCAGGAGGAAATTGCGTGGCAGAGGTCAAAGAAATAACCGTCCCCGATATCGGCGACTTCGATGCCGTGGATGTGATCGAAGTCCTGGTCGGACCCGGTGACAGCATCGCCGCTGAAGATTCGCTGATCACCCTCGAGAGCGACAAGGCCACCATGGAGGTACCGGCGCCGGTGAGTGGCGTCATCAAGGAAATCCTTATTAACGTCGGCGATAAAGTCTCGGAAGGCACCCTGGTGGCCAAGGTTGAGGTCAGCGACGAAGGGTCCGCCGGCAATGGCGAATCGGCGCCGGCTGAGGAACCCGCCACGGAAGCACCGGCAACAGCCGAGGAACCGGCCGAAGCAGCGGCAACGCCGGCACCGGCCGCTGCCGAGCCCGCACCGGCATCTGCGCCCGCGGCCGAACCGGCCCGCCAGGACACAGCGACTGACCGCATCGACGCCGAGACCCAACGCCTGGCACATGCCAGCCCATCGGTTCGGCGTTTCGCCCGAGAACTCGGAGTCTCCCTGGATCAGGTCAGCGGCACGGGACGCAAAGGGCGCATCACCCGAGAGGACGTGCAGGCCTTTGTTAAATCAGTCATGGAAGGTGGCGCGGCCGCCGCACCCGCTGCGGCCAGCGGCAGCGGCATACCACCGATTCCGGCCGTGGACTTCAGCAAGTTCGGCGAGATCGAAGAAGTCGAACTGCCACGGATCAAGAAGCTCTCCGGCCCACATCTGCATCGCAGCTGGCTGAATATCCCTCATGTCACGCAGTTTGATGAAGCGGATATCACCGAGCTCGAGGCCTTTCGCAAAGCCGAGAAAGCCGCAGCCGAGAAGGCCGGCGTCAAACTCACGCCACTGGCCTTCCTGGTCAAGGCCTCGGCCCGGGCCCTCACGGAATTCCCGGATTTCAACAGCTCCCTGCGCAGTGACGGGGCAGCGCTGATTTACAAGCACTACATCAATATCGGGGTCGCGGTCGACACACCCAATGGCCTCGTCGTCCCGGTGATTAAGGATGCCGATCGAAAGGGCATCTATGATATTGCCGCCGACCTGGCCGAGCTCTCGGGCAAGGCCCGGGATGGCAAGCTGGGGCCGGCCGACATGCAGGGTGGCACCTTCAGCATCTCAAGCCTCGGTGGCATTGGTGGTACCGCCTTCACGCCCATCGTCAATGCGCCGGAAGTGGCTATTCTCGGGGTCTCCAAATCATCGATGAAACCGGTTTGGAATGGCAGCGAATTTGCACCGCGCCTGATGCTGCCACTGAGCCTCTCCTATGACCATCGGGTCATCGATGGCGCCGCTGCGGCACGCTTTACCAGCTATCTGGCCGGCGTACTGGCGGATCTGCGCCGTCTCATCCTCTAAGACCAAAAGGATCGCGCGTCATGACACAGCCAACGGAAGTCCGCGTCCCTGATATCGGCGATTTCGATGCCGTTGAGATCATCGAAATCCTGGTCGCCCCCGGAGACAGCATTGAAGCGGAAGCCTCACTGATCACCCTGGAGAGTGACAAGGCAACCATGGAAGTGCCGGCGCCTTTTACCGGCACCATTGAATCGATTGCAGTGAGTGTTGGCGACAAGGTCTCGAAAGGGGATCTGATCGGCATGGCGGTACCCGCCGAGGGCGCGGCAGAACCGGCAGCCCCCGCGGCCGAAGACAACGAAACCGAGACAGAGCCCGCCACACAGCCGGCGCCGGCTGCTGAAAACACGGCAGAACCCGCCACGCAGACTGTCGCGGCCAACACCGACGCGCCCACGGATACCGACTGTGATGTCGTTGTCATTGGCGCGGGCCCGGGTGGCTACAGTGCCGCTTTTCGCGCCGCGGATCTCGGGCTCAGGACCATTCTCATCGAGCGCTACGAAAGCCTCGGCGGTGTCTGCCTGAATGTCGGCTGCATTCCATCCAAGGCGCTGCTGCACGCGGCCAAGGTCATTGATGAAGCCGAATTCTTTGCCGAACACGGCATTCAGTTTGGCAAGCCCAAGATTGATCTGAAAAAACTCGAGGCCTGGAAGGCCGGCGTGGTGGGCAAGCTCACCGGTGGGCTTACCGGTCTTGCCAAACAGCGGAAAGTGGAAGTGGTCACCGGCAAGGCAGCGTTTGTCGATGACCATCACATCAGCGTGGCGGGCGCCGAGGGCGAACGCACCATCAGCTTTGCCAAGGCCATCATTGCTGCCGGTTCACGGCCGGTCGCACCGCCTGGCTTTGATCTGGACCACCCCCGGGTCATGGACTCCACCGATGCCCTCAAGCTCGAGGAGGTACCGAAACGCCTGCTCGTGGTCGGTGGCGGCATTATCGGCCTTGAGATGGCCTCGGTGTATCACGCCCTTGGCAGCGAGATCACCGTGGTCGAACTCGCCGATCGGCTGATGGCCGGCGCCGATGCCGATATCGTCAAGCCGTTTCGTAAGATCATCGACAAGCGCTATGCCAATATCTTCCTCAACACGAAAGTTGCTGCGCTTGAGCCCGACGACAAGGGCGTGACGGTGAAGTTTGAGGGTGACAAGGCCCCGGCTGAAGACCGCTTCGACCGCGTACTGGTCTCAGTGGGCCGGCGGCCCAATACCGACCTGCTCAATATTGAGGCCACCGGCGTCGAGGTGCTGGAGAATGGCTGCATTGCCGCCGATGAAACCATGCGAACCCGGGTGCCGCATCTCTTTGCCATTGGCGATGTCATTGGCCAGCCGATGCTCGCCCACAAGGCCGTTCACGAAGGCAAGGTGGCCGCAGAAGTGGCCGCTGGCGAGAAGAGCGCCTTTGATGCCCGCGTCATTCCATCCGTGGCCTATACCGATCCGGAAGTCGCCTGGGTGGGCGTCACCCAGGAACAGGCCAAGGCCGAAGGCCGCGATGTCGAAGTCGGCGTCTTTCCCTGGGCCGCCAATGGCCGGTCGCTGTCGAACGGCCGCGATGAGGGTGTCACCAAGCTGATTTTCGAGCGTGATACCGAGAGGGTCATTGGCGCCGGCATCGTCGGCACCAACGCCGGTGACCTGATCGCCGAGGTCGCGCTTGCCATTGAAATGGGTGCCGATATGCATGACATCGGCCTGACCATACATCCTCATCCCACACTCTCCGAGACCGTGGGTATGGCGGCAGAAGCAGCCGCCGGCACCCTGACGGATTTGTACATACCCAAGAAAAAACGCTAGCGAATCATGACTCGAACCGCCGCCGTCGTTGCCACCGGGCGCTACCTCCCTGAGCGCCTTGTCACCAACGACGAGCTGCGCGCGCAGTTCGCTGACAGCGATCAGGCCGAGCAGATTGATCGGTTCGCCGAGCGCTCGGGCATCCGGCAGCGTTACTGGGCGGCCCCCGATGAGCTGACCTCGGATCTCGCCGCCGCCGCCGGGCGTGATGCCCTGGAGCGTGCCGGCATCGCGGCCGATGCCATTGACCTCATCATCGTCGGCACTGACACCCCCGACCAGATCACACCGGCCACCAGCGTTATTGTTCAGGCCAAACTTGGCGCGCGGAATGCCGGTACTTTCGATATCGGCTGTGCCTGCGCCTCATTCCCCACCGCGCTCGCCAATGCCGCCGGGCTGATTGCCGGCAACCCCAGCATTCAGCGGGTCCTTGTGATCGGTGCCTACCTCATGCATCGGCTGGCCGACCCCACGGATCCCATGATCTTTTTCTACGGCGATGGCGCTGGGGCGGCTGTCGTTGAGGCCAGCGACACACCCGGTGTGATCACCAGCGCGTTTCTGGCCGATGGCCATTACGCCGGACACTGGGGCATCGCCGCCGGTGGCACCGCAGAGCCGGCGAGCCATGCGGCTGTTGCGGCCGGCCGCACCTGTGTCCGACTCAGCGAACGTTATCCACCGGAGATTAATGAAACCGGCTGGCCTGAACTGATGCGCAGACTCTCCGATCAGGGCCAATTCAACATGGCGGATATTGATCTGGCCATTTTCACGCAGGTCAATGCCGAGACGATCTCTGCGGCCTGCAAGACCCTGGGCATCGATGAGCAACGCGCGCCTAAGCTGATGGACCGCTACGGCTATACCGGCTCAGCCTGTGTACCCATCGCACTCGATCATGCACTCAGCGAGCAGCCTGCGCCCGGGCTGGTGACGCTGATTGGCTCCGGCGTTGGCTATAACATGGCAGGCGTAGCCTTGCAGATCCCGGAGGTAGCAGGCGGATGAAGCAAACAATGCGCCAGCAACGGATTGAAGCGGCGCGAACCCTGGCCAAAGAACGCTGGGGCAGTAATCAGACGGCGCTTTTTGATGACTTCCTGAGCCACTATCTGGCCTCGGCCGCCAGCGAGGACCTGGTGGAACAGGAGACCAGCGCCTGGCTCGATGCCGCGAGCGCGCACTGGCAGCTCGGCGAACAACGGGCCGCAGGCGCCCTGGCGCTCGCCCTGCGCAACCCCGAGTCGGACCACACCGTGGTGCAGATCGTCAGCGATGACAAACCCTTTCTGGTCGACTCGCTGTCCATCGCCATCAATGAGCTCGGGCTCATCATCCATCTCATCAACCATCCCGTGCTCGCCGTTGAGCGTGATCAAAGCGGCATCATCCGCGGTGTCGAACCCGGTGGTCGCAATGAGGAGACACCGGCCGAAGCCTGGATACATATCGAAGTTGATCGTCAGAGCACGGATGAGCAGTTGCATCAGCTCGAGCAGGCGCTTCGCTCGGCACTCAGTGATGTCGAGGTGGCTGTCACCGACTGGCAGGCCATGCGTGAACAGGCTCGCCTTGCCCGCGATGAACTCCTGCGCCAACCCCCCGAACTGGATCCGGATGCGCTTGAAGAGATCAGTGAATTCATCGACTGGATGGTCGATGAGCATTTCACATTTCTCGGCTACCGCTGTTACGACCTGCACCGGGATGGAAAAACACCACAACTGAAAGCCATCGATGACAGCGGGCTCGGGCTGCTGCGCGAAACCCGCGCTCAATCCAACGCCAGCGAACGCTTCGCGGCACTGCCGAGCGCGGTTCAGGCCGAGGCCTTTCGCCCCGATCCGCTGATCCTGACCAAATCCAGTCATCGCGCCACGGTGCACCGGCCGGGTTACATGGACACCATCGGCATCAAGCGCTTCAATGAGCAGGGTGAGGTGATCGGCGAGCATCGTTTCCTCGGCCTCTACACCTCCAGCGCTTACAGTCGTGATCCGCGCTCCATTCCGCTTCTGCGGCGCAAGGTGGAGACCGTGATCAAGGAGGCCGGGCTGCGACGCGGCAGCCACGCCGGCAAGGCACTGGCTCATATCCTTGCCACCTACCCGCGCGATGAACTCTTCCAGGTGGATGTCGAGACACTCAAGGCCACGGCCTTCGGCATTCTGGAATTACAGGAGCGACAACGCGTCCGGCTTTTTCTGCGCTATGACCGTTTCGGCCGCTTCGTCTCCTGTCTGGTGTTCGCACCCCGTGATCGCTACGACACCAGCGTGCGACAGAAAATGCAGCAGATTCTCATGCAGCGGCTCAACGGCGCTGATTCCGAATTCAGCGTGCAGATGACCGAGGCCGTTCTCGCCCGTATTCACTTTATCGTCCACCTCGCCGATTTTCGGCTCAACGAGATTGATGAAAAGGCCCTGGAAGCGGAGCTCGCAGCCACCACCCGATCCTGGTCGGATGATCTCTCCACCGCGCTGTTGAAGATTCATCCGGGGGCAAGCGGCCGTCTACTGCAACAGCGCTATGGCGAGGCGTTCTCCGCGGCCTACCGCGAGGACAACAGCCCGGATACCGCCGCGGCGGATATCCAGCAACTCGAACGTCTGCCGGAGCAAAAAGGCCTGGCGATCAGTCTGTATCGGCCTGCGGGGGCGGAGGCCGGAGAACTGCGCCTTAAGCTCTATCATGCCGGCGAGCCGATCAGCCTCTCCGATGTCCTGCCCGTCCTTGAGAACATGGGCGTGAGGGTGATCGATGAACGGCCCTACGGAATCGAGCCGGCCGATGGCGAACCCTGCTGGATTCATGACTTCGGGCTCAGTCACGATCCCGCCCTGCAGCTCGATGCGGGCTCACTGCGCGAGACCTTCCAGCAGGCCTTTGCCGCCATCTGGCATGGCGAGACGGACAACGACGGATTCCATCGCCTGATTCTGCGCAGCGGGCTCGGCTGGCGGGATATCAGCATACTGCGCGCCTACACCCAGTATCTGCGCCAGGCAGGATCGGCCTACAGCCAGCCCTATTTTGAAGAGACCCTGGCGGCCAATGCGAATATCGCCCGCGCACTGGTCGCACTCTTTCATTGCCGCATGGATCCGGACAACGCCGACCCGCAGCGCGCCACCGCCCTGACCGAAGAAATCGAGACAGAACTCGACCGTGTCGAGAGTCTGGATGAAGACCGCATCCTGCGTCGGCTGCTGGCCGCCATGAACGCCACGCTGCGCACCAACTTCTACCGCCTCGATGACAACGATCATCCACGCGACTACATCGCCTTCAAGCTCAACCCGGCCGATATCCCGGGCATGCCCAAGCCCATCCCGGCCTTTGAGATTTTTGTCAGCTCGCCACGGCTTGAAGGGGTGCATTTACGCGGCGGCAAAGTCGCCCGTGGCGGTCTGCGCTGGTCGGATCGGCGGGAGGACTATCGCACCGAAGTCCTCGGCCTGATGAAAGCGCAAATGGTGAAAAATGCCCTCATCGTCCCGGTAGGGGCCAAGGGCGGATTCGTCTGCAAACAACTGCCAGCCGATCGCGCGGAACAGCGCGAGGAGGTCCTCGCCTGCTATCGGCTTTTCATCCAGGCACTGCTGGATGTCACTGACAATATCGTCAATGGCGATATCGAGCCGCCGCCGCGGGTGGTTCGGCATGACGATGACGACCCGTATCTGGTGGTGGCTGCCGACAAGGGCACGGCAACCTTCTCGGATGAGGCCAACGCCATTGCCGAGGCGCGTGGTTTCTGGCTGCGCGATGCCTTTGCCTCCGGCGGGTCAACCGGCTACGACCACAAAAAAATGGGCATTACCGCCCGCGGTGCCTGGGTGGCCGTCCAACGACATTTTCGTGAGCTCGGCCGCAACATTCAGGAAACACCTTTCACCGCCGTGGGCATTGGTGACATGTCCGGTGATGTCTTTGGCAACGGCATGCTGCAATCGCCCTGCACCCGCTTGATCGCGGCTTTCGACCACCGCCATATTTTCATCGATCCCGACCCCGACCCGGCCCGCAGTTATGCCGAGCGCCAGCGGCTGTTCGCGCTCGAGCGATCCAGCTGGGCGGACTACGATACCGACTGTCTCTCAAGCGGCGGCGGTATCTGGCCACGGTCAGCCAAATCCATCCGGCTCTCGGTGGCAGCGAGGAATGCCCTTGGCATCGACGAAGAACAGCTGCCACCCAACGAGCTCATTCAGGCCATCCTGCGCGCACCGGTGGACCTGCTCTGGAATGGCGGCATCGGCACTTATATCAAGGCCGCTGACGAGCGCGACATCGAGGTGGACGATAAAACCAACGATCCGGTTCGCGTCGACGCCGAGGATCTGCGTTGTCAGGTCATTGGCGAGGGCGGCAATCTGGGGGTGACGGCCCGCGGGCGCATCGCCTTTGCCCTCAACGGCGGGCGCATTAATACCGATGCCATCGACAATGCCGGGGGCGTGGATTGCTCCGACCACGAGGTCAATATCAAGATCCTGCTCAACCGGGCGGTCGATGAGGGCGAACTGACCTTCACCGCCCGCAATCGTTTACTCGCCCGGATGACCGATTCGGTAGCCGACCTGGTGCTCGCCAACAACTACCGCCAGACCCAGGCGCTCAGCCTCATGAGTGAGCGCGCCGTGGCACGCTTGAGCGAGCAGGCCCGTTGTATGCGCCTGCTTGAGCGTGAGGGCCGGCTCGACCGGGCCGTAGAGCAACTCCCGGATGATGAAGCCCTGGCAGAGCGCGAACGCCAGGGCCTTGGTCTGACAAGACCCGAGCTCTCCATTCTGCTCGCCTACAGCAAGATCCGCTGCTACGAGACACTGCTCGACGCCGATCTCATCGACCGGCCCGAGAATTGCACCGCCCTGATCGATTATTTCCCGGCGGCATTGCGCAGTCAGTTCGCCGAGCGTATCGAGCAGCATCCACTGCGCCGTGAGATTATCGCCACGCGCCTTGCCAATCACGTGTTAAACCGCATGGGCGCGACTTTTCTGCAGCGCCTCGAAGAAGCCACGGGCAGTCAACATGCGGTAATCATCCAGGCCTATCTGAGCGCGCGGGATATCTATGGACTGGGCCCCTGCTGGCATCAAATCGACGGCCTCGACAATCGGGTGGCCACCACCGATCAGCATGACCTCCTGCAAACCCTCTGCCGGGCACAGGAGCGCGCAACGCAATGGCTACTCACCCATCCGGCCGAAGGCGAGGATCCCGCCGATCGCCAGGCAAGGCTCACGAGCGCCGTTAAGCGAGTCGATCGAATGCTGCCCGATCTGCTGGCCGAAGCGGATGAAAAGCGCCTTGCTCAGGCAATTGCCGATGATGAAGCAGCCGGCATCCCGCAGACGCTATCCAGACAGGTTCGCATCCTGCCACTGCTCTACACCGCGCTGGATATCAGTGAGGCGGCCACGCGCTGCGATGCCACCCTGAAGTCTGCCGCTTATGTGCATTTTTCTTCCGCCCGGGTCATCGGGCTTGATCGCCTGCAGCACAATATCCAGGCCTTCACGCCCGATAATGACTGGGAGGTCCGCTTCCGCAGCGGCATGATGGATGCACTTGATGAACAGCGCCGCCGCATCACGGAGAATATCCTCAAACACGCCCACGGCCGCAGTCTGCAGAAACGCCTTGAGCAATGGAGCGAGCATCACGCAGGACGCATTGAGCACCTGCAGCAGCTCATCGACCAGATCGACAGTGCCGCCCAACCCGAGGCGGCCATGATCGGTGTTGCCCTGCAGAGCCTGCGCAACCTTGGCATTGAGCAAGAGGAGGCAAGCGCATGACAGCCGCACTGGAGCTTGCCTGCACGCAAAGCGGTCAGGGTGAGCCGGTCATCATGCTCCACGGGCTTTATGGCTCGGGCAACAACTGGCGAGGCATCGCCCGGGCACTGGAAAATGACTACCGGGTGCTGCGACCGGATCTGCGCAATCACGGCCAATCCCCCCATGACCCCGACATGGATTACCGCAGCATGGCAGCGGATGTGGTCGCCCTGATGGACGCCAGCGGCATTGATCGCGCCAGCCTGATCGGCCACAGCATGGGCGGCAAAGTAGCCATGGCGCTGGCGCTGATGCATCCTGAACGCCTGGAGCGGCTCGTGGTGGTGGACATCGCGCCTGTCACCTACGACCATTCACAGGAACATGGCGGCATTATTCGCGCCCTGCAGGCCATTGACCTGGCATCGGTCAAAAGCCGCGAAGATGCCGACCGACAATTGGAGGAGAGGATCACAACGCCCATGGTCAGGCAGTTTCTGCTCACCAATCTGCAGCGGCAGGGAGACGGCTGGTCATGGCGAATTCCGCTCGACATTCTCGCCGACCAGCTCCCCGTGATTCAGAGCTGGCCCAGCGCGCTTGCCAACAGCTGGGCCGGTCCCGCCTGTTTTCTCTATGGCGGCAACTCCTCCTACGTCAATCAGGCAGGCATCGCGGAAGCCCGGCAGCGCTTCCCGAACGCGCAGTTCGACTGCATTGAGGGTGTCGGGCACTGGGTTCATGCCGAGGCACCCGCCGCATTCATCGACCGGATTCAACATTTTCAAGGAAACCACCATGGCTGAGGACTTCAAGCAAAGCGCGCTCGACTATCACCGCTACCCCACCCCGGGCAAAATCGAAGTGGCCCCGACCAAACCGCTGGCCAACCAGCGTGACCTGGCCCTGGCGTACAGCCCGGGCGTCGCGGCCGCCTGTGAGCTGATTGTCGATGATGCCAATGAGGCGGCCAATGTCACCGCCCGCGGCAATCTCGTGGGCGTCATCAGCAACGGCACCGCCGTCCTCGGCCTCGGAGCCATCGGCCCGCTTGCCTCCAAACCGGTCATGGAAGGCAAGGGCGTGCTGTTTAAAAAGTTCGCCGGGATCGATGTCTTTGACATCGAGATCGATGAAACCGACCCGGACATGCTGATTGAAACCATCGCCCGACTCGAGCCGACATTCGGCGGCATCAATCTGGAGGACATCAAGTCCCCGGAATGCTTCATCGTCGAGGAGAAACTGCGCGAGCGCATGAACATTCCGGTCTTCCACGATGACCAGCATGGCACGGCGATCACCGCCGCTGCAGCCATCTACAACGGCCTGCGGCTCGTTGAAAAGCGCTTTGAAGACATCAAGCTTGTCACCTCCGGAGCCGGCGCTTCAGCCATCGCCTGCCTGGATCTTTTGGTCTCCATGGGCGTGAAGCGCGAGAACATCATCGCCACCGATCGCAAGGGCGTGATTTATCAGGGTCGTGCCGAGTACATGGATGATCGCAAGGCGGTCTATGCCGCCGACACCAGTGCACGAACACTGGCCGATGCACTCGAGGGTGCGGATATTTTCCTCGGCCTCTCAGCCCCGGGCGTTCTGACCCAGGAGATGGTGAAATCGATGGCGGACAAACCGCTCATCATGGCCCTGGCCAACCCGACCCCGGAGATCTGGCCCGAGGAAGTCCTCGAAGTCCGGCCCGATGCCATCATCTCCACCGGCCGCTCCGATTACCCCAATCAGGTCAACAACGTTCTGTGCTTCCCGTTCATCTTCCGTGGTGCGCTCGATGTTGGCGCCACGACCATTAACGATGAGATGAAAAAGGCCTGTGTGCGGGCCATCGCCGATCTGGCCACCATGGAGTCATCGGATGTGGTGGTCGCCGCTTACGGTGGCAAACCGCTTTCCTTCGGGCCGGACTATCTGATCCCGAAACCCTTTGACCCGAGGCTGATCACCCGCATCGCACCGGAAGTGGCCAAGGCCGCCATGGAAAGCGGTGTAGCGACCCGGCCCATTGACGATTTTGCCGCTTATCGCCGGCGCCTCTCCAACTACGTCTTCCAGTCGGGGCTTCTGATGAAGCCCATTTTTGAGCGCGCCACACAGAACCCGCAGCGTGTGGTCTATGGCGACGGCGAGGACGAACGGGTTCTGCAGGCGGTCCAGCTGGTGGTGGATGACAGTCTGGCGCAGCCGATCATCATCGGCCGTCGCCGTGTCGTGGAAATGCGCATCCAGCGCCTGGGGCTGCGGCTTAAAATCGATGAGCACCTCACCCTGGTCGACCCCGAGGACGATCCGCGATTCAAGGAATACTGGCAGCTCTATCACTCACTCATGGAGCGCCGCGGTGTCACCCCTGACCGGGCCCGGCAGATCGTTCGCACACGCAACACGGTGATTGCCTCATTGATGGTTCGCCGTGGCGAGGCCGATGCCATGCTCTCCGGCGCAGTCGGCAAGTATCACCGGCATCTGGATTATGTGAACGAGGTGCTCGGCCGCCGCACCGGAGTGCGCAATCTGGCCGCCATGAACGCCATCATCACGCCGAAGGGCACGCTCTTTCTCTGCGACACCTATGTCAATCAGAACCCCACGGCTCATCAGCTCGCGGAGATGACCGTGCTGGCTGCCGATGAGATCCGTCGCTTTGGCATGGTGCCGAAAGTGGCCCTGCTCTCGCACAGCAACTTCGGCAGCTCAGAAGCCGACGAAGCCATCAAAATGCGTGAAGCCCTGCAGCTCATCGAAGACCGCGACCCATCGCTTGAGGTCGAGGGTGAAATGCATGGTGACGCCGCGCTGAATGAGGAGATTCGCTCGCGCATCTTCCCCAACTCACAGCTTGAGGGCGAGGCCAATCTGCTGATCATGCCGACACTGGATGCGGCCAATATTGCCTTCAATCTGCTCAAGACCGTGACCGATGCCGTCTCCATCGGCCCGATTCTGCTCGGTGTGTCGCGGCCGGCGCATATTCTCACGCCATCGGTTACCGTCCGCGGTATCGTGAACCTCACCGCGCTGGCGAGTGTGGAGGCCGCCATGGCAGCCAGCGAGAGCGAAGACTAGTGCGCGCTGGCTGAATCGCCCTCAAGGCCAAGGGCCCGTCGGTAACACTGACGGGCCTTATCCGGCTCATCCAGTCGCTCATGCAATTCGGCAAGAGTGCGCAGAATCTCCACGCGCGCCTCCCGTGCCGCGGCGGCTTCCAGATAATCCCGAGCCTGGCCCCAGAGCTCGCAGTGCATCGCCTGACGGCCTGCGGCAAATAGCAGCTCCGGGTCATTGGGGCGTTCGTTCAACCACTGTGTCAGCTGCTTGAGTGCCCGCTCCGGGGGATCTGTCTCGAGCTCACCGTAGACGGCCACCAGATCGGGCGACCAGTGCCCGCGCAGCCAGCGCTTTAATTCCCGCTCGGCCGTTGCCGGGCAATCGGCGGCCATGAGCGCACGCGCATAGAGGGCCTGCAGGGCAGGGTCGCGCTGCCGGGCCTTCGGCAGTGCCTTCCAGATCCCGGCCAGGGAATCGGAACTGGCATCGGCACCGAGGCCGGCGAAGGCCTGTTGCAGGGCACGATATTCAATCGCCGCCAGACGCTCGGCAGACAGAGAGCTTTGCGCCCGCAGCACGGGCAGGAGTTCACTCAGGCGCTCATCATCTTCAACGGCCTGCAACGCCTTTGCCAGCAAATCGACCACACGATGGTTTTTCGGCGCTTTCTCCCGCAGCCAGCCCAGGGTTGCCAGTGCCTGCTCCCACTGCTCGGCTTCGACCTGCAGCTGCGCCTGGACGAGCCCAATGGCAACGCGGGCTCGCGGTGCGGTCTCATCGGCGAGCGCCAAGAGATCATCACGGCGTTGCCAGTTGCCCTGACGCTGCGCGGCCAGGGCCGCCAGCAGATGATGCAGAACCGGCTGCTCGGCCGCCGCACTGGTTGACTCCAGCTGCCGCTCGGCCTTCGCAAAACGCCCTTCGGCAAGCTCAATCAGACCCTCAATGAGTTCACGTTGCGCCTTGTGACTGCGGTGCTCGGACCAGCGACTGCGCAACGCCCCGGGCGCCTGCCAGAGCCGCTGTAACAAGCCCGAGACAAGCCACAACAGGGCAAAGACAACCACCAGGGCAACCGCGGCGACAAAAAGACTGCTCTGCAGCGTGAGCTCGCCCAGGCGCACCATGACAAAGCCATTCTGCTGCTCAAACCACAGGGCCGCCGCCACACTGGCAACCAGCAACAGCAAAAGCAGCGTCACTCGGCGCATCATGGCGTTGCGTTCCCATCAAAAAGCGGCGCCAGATCATCGGCAATGGCAGGTGGTGTAAAGGCCACCGACTCGGCCGCGAGTTCATCAAGCCGCTCATTGACCGCGGCGACCGCCTCGGAAGCGGAGTCAAAATAGGCATCAACCCAGGCCTGAATGCGGGCGATGGACTGGGCATAGACATCGGCCTCGCCGCGCAATGCGGCAAGTCGGGCGGTCTCGACCTGCAGCATGAGGTTCTGCTGGAGCAGAAAGCGCGACTCGGGATCGGGCAGCGGTGCGACCTCGCGGTTACGGCTGATGACAACCAGCTCACTCAGGCCTTCACGCAGCCGGCCCCAGGCACGCTCGGCCCGAGCGCTCCAGTCCTCAACCATGCCGCCGGAGGCAGGCCCGGCCTGTTCCTCGGCAGCGGCAGTGCCTGTCTGCAGCCCTTCGGCAAGCGGCAGCTCCGGCAGCGCATCGGCCAGCCTGGAGAGCGAGCGATGAATACCGGCTTTATCGGGCGGTGAGACCTCGAGCAGCCGATCGGTTGCCCGGGCAATCGCCTCACGACGATCGACGCCCGAACCCCCAAGACCTGCCAGCAGGGTGTCGGCTGCTTCCAGCGCCTCCAGCGCACCGGCCACATCGTCGTTGAATTGCAGGCGATGCAGGGCAATCCGGCCCAGATAAGCGGCCTCGGCAATCCGCCAGTCGTCATTCTCCGACTGCATTCGCCGATAAAGCTGATCAACGCGATCAGCGAGCACTTGCGCCGACTCACGCTGATCCGTCATGCGGTTTTCCAACCGGGCAATCGCCTCGAGTCGCGAATCAAGCGCGCTGTTCAGCGTCTCGACCCGGCCGGCGATTTCACCCATGCGCTCATCCTGTGCTTCATCAAGGGCCTGCAACTGCCCGGCCGAAGCGAATCCCGACTGCTCGTTCTGCAGTGCAAGCAGCTGTTGGTGGAAATGCCAGGCGGCACCACCGACCAAAATCGCCAGCACCAACACCGTGACCAGCGCGAGTGGCCCGGTCACTCCGCCGGTCTTCTCGGGTACCGGTGTCTCGGCGTCCTGAGCGGGTTCAACCGCCTGCTCGGCAGTCTCTTCGGTCGCTGCTTCCTCAGGCTTTTTCGTTGGTTTTTTCTCTGTCATGTCTGCTCCTGCCGGGATGCAATCACGGCATCGGTCAAGGCCTGCGCATCGGCGCCGGCGGCCACCACGGGCCGATCAAACCCGGCATCCTGAGCCACCCGTGCAACACGGTCACTGACCGTAATCAACCGGCTTTTCAACAACCACTCTAGCGCGCCAGGACCGGCCATGCCGAGGAGGTTCTCCAACCCGGCAACACTGGTCACTATAGTGAAGGCAAGGCGGCTGTGAAGCCAATCAGGGGGAATATCGAGTACCCCGACGGGGCGCTGCCGACGATAGACCGCCCACTCGGCCACCTCGACATGACGTGCTCGCAGGGCCTGCTGCAGTCGCTGCCGACCGCCCTCGCCCCGAATCAATAAAACCCGCTCATGCGGTTGCGGCGAGAAATCGGCCTCGGCCAGCAGGTCATCCGCACCGCCACCCTGTCGGGGTGCGACCGCTGCGGCAAGCCCGTGTGCTGCCAGAGCCGCGGCCGTACCCGGGCCAACGGCTGCCATGCGCGCATGCTCACGCCAGTCCTGCGGCAAATGCGGCAGACCCTGGTCAACCGCATTGGGACTGATGAAAACACACCATTGCGGTGGTGTGGCAAAGGCTGGTCCCGCGGGGGTCAGCGGGATGATTTCGAGCGTGGGTCGATGGAGAACATCGGCACCGGCCTCGCGCAGAGCGACCAGCAGTGTCTCCGCCTGGCCGCGCGGGCGCGTGACCAGGATGCGGGTATCAGCGAGCACCCCGGTCAATGGACCTCGGCAAGGATGTCGGCAGCACCCTGCGCCAATAAATCCTCGGCCACCTTCTCGCCAAGCGCCGGTCCCTCGGCCCGCGCCCCACGTACCTCCGAGCGCAGCACCCGGCTGCCATCGCGGCTTGCCACCAGGCCACGCAGCCACAGGTCATGGCCTTCGAGCACAGCGTAAGCGGCCAGAGGCACATGACAACTGCCATCGAGGCGGCCATTGACCGCTCGCTCGGCGGCAACGCGATCATGGGTGTCGGCATCATCCAGATCGGCCAGCAGCGCCTTGACCGTCTCGTCGCCGGCGCGACACTCAATCCCCAGTGCGCCCTGACCGACCGCCGGGAGACTCTCCTCAGGGGGCATCACGCTGGTAATGCGATCGGCCATCCCGAGCCGACGCAGCCCGGAGGCGGCGAGAATGATCGCGTCAAATTCGCCACTGGCGAGTTTTGACAGCCGGGTCTGGACATTGCCACGCAGGGACTCAACGACAAGATCCGGCCGACGTGCCCGCAGCTGACATTCACGGCGCAGGCTCGCCGTTCCTACCCGGGCACCTTCGGGCAGTGCCGCGACATCGGTGTAATGGTCGGAGACGAATGCATCACAGGGGTCTTCCCGGCTCATGATGACAGGCAACTCAAAGGCATCCGGCATTTGTGCGGGGACATCCTTCATGGAGTGCACCGCAATATCCGCCTCTCCTGCCAGCATGCCTTCTTCCAGCGCCTTGACGAACAGCGCCTTGCCGCCCACCTGCATGAGCGGGCGATCGGTGATCTCGTCACCGCGGGTGGACATGCGCACGAGCTCAACGGTTAAACCGGGGTGCAGAGCACGCAGGCGCTCGGCCACGTGTTCGGCCTGCCAGACGGCAAGGGGGCTGCGACGCGTTGCAATACGAAGATGATCGATAGCCATTCAGGGTCGTTCCATAAAGCCGCCGCAAAAGGGCGGGGTCAACAACCCGCAACCATACCGCCTGCAGGCCACAAGGCAAACTGCTAACCGGCTCGGGCCACCTCCTTGAGCGTGCGCCGTACCACCGGCAGTCGCCGCCGGCTGACCGGCAGTTTGGTATCACTGCCATCCACCAGCAGATGGCTGCGTCCATCCAGATCTTTCTCCAGGCCGCGCAGGGCATCCCGGGCCACCAGGGCACTGCGATGAACGCGCAGGAATCGTGGACCGAACTCCTGCTCGAGCTTCGTCAGTGACTCCTCTATCAGGTCTTCGCCCTCATCATGCTTGACCGCCACATACTTGTGATCGGCCACAAAACAGCGCACATCATCCACCGGGATCAGCCCCAGCCCGGATCGCCGCCGACACAGCAAATGCCGCCGCTCACCCGGCTCACCGTAGCGCTGCAGAGACAGGGCCTGTCCGGTGGTGAGCGGGCGTGCATGGGCCAGCGCCGTTTCATAGCGTCTTGGCTGCACATGCTCGAGGACATAATCCACGCCGGCCTTCTCCAGACGGGCCACCATCGGGTCAGCAAAAACCGTGGCAAACAGTATCGCCGGTGCCGGGTGCTCCTCGCTCAATGCAATCGCGGTACGCAGATCAGCTTCGGTCTTCACTCCCAGCACAATGACCTCGGCCGGATCCTTGGGCTGTCGCACCAGCGCCTCATCCGGATGCGCCAGCACGGCACTGACCGTGCCAACGGAGCCCGCCGCCGCCAGCCGGGCCAATCGCTGACGAAGAGAGGCTTGTTCACAGGCAATGACAATTTTCATGGTGACATCTCCTTCAGCAACGAATGGCTCAAGGATGCGCAAGCCCTCAATGGCGAGCCGCCAACCGGTTCACAGACCACAGGTGCTGCAGCGGTGACGACTGGTATACTCCAGCGATCTTCCAGAGAGGACAGGCAAGGGGCATGGCCGAGTCAGACGATAAGGGAATGTGGGGTGGCCGCTTCAGCGAGCCAACGGATGCGTTCGTGGCGCGTTTCAGTGCTTCAGAGCATTACGATCGCCGGCTCTATCGCGAGGATATCCAGGGCTCCAAGGCGCATGCACAGATGCTCGCGAGTTGCGGAGTCATCAGCCGCGACGATGCCGAAGCCATCGTTGCCGGGCTTGATGACATTGCCGCTGAGATAGAAGCCGGGACCTTTCCCTGGGATCCGGCGCTGGAAGATGTGCACATGAACATCGAAGCCCGCCTCACCGAGCGCATCGGTGAAGCCGGCAAACGCCTGCATACCGGCCGCTCCCGCAACGACCAGATCGCCACCGATGTCCGGCTCTGGCTGCGTGGCGTCAGCGACGAAACCATCAGCCTGCTGCGTGAATTCCAGCAGGGTCTGGTGGATCTTGCCGAGCGTGAGGCGGACACCATCATGCCCGGCTTTACGCATCTGCAGGTGGCCCAGCCGGTCAGCTTTGGCCATCACATGCTGGCCTGGTATGAAATGCTCAAACGCGATGA
>CAJXNJ010000007.1 GCA_913057145.1 uncultured Ectothiorhodospiraceae bacterium | reverse complement strand
CGTCATGGGCGGCAGCAGCCCCGGGAGTCGCGCAGCCAACAGGCTCTTGCCGCTGCCGGGTGGCCCGGAGAAAAGCAGGCTATGCCCTCCGGCAGCAGCAATCTCAAGCGCCCGACGGGCACGTTGCTGGCCGATCACATCGGCCAGATCCGCATGATTTCGGGGTCGCTGGATTGTCTCCGCCGCAGCCGGTGGCAGGAGTTGTTCACCATTAAGATGCGCGCAGACATCGAGAAGGTGGCCTGCGCCATGGACGCTCCCCTCTGCGATGGCCGCCTCTGCGGCATTGGCTTTGCTGACGATGAGTGTCTCTCTGGCATCGGCGCAGCGCAGAGCGATGGCCAGTGATCCGGAGACCGGTCGCAGATGGCCGGAGAGGGCGAGTTCGGCACTGAAGACATGATTCTCTAGTGCTTTCGCCGGGATCTGGCCGGAGGCTGCAAGAATGCCAAGGGCGATCGCCAGGTCAAAGCGGGTGCCGTCCTTGGGCAAATCAGCCGGTGCCAGATTGACGGTAATGCGACGGCGGGGGAATTCGAAGCCGCTTGTGGTCAATGCCCCGCGGACACGATCACGGGCTTCGCGAACGGCGGTGTTGGGCAGGCCAACGATGGAAAGCGAGGGCAGACCGCCGCCCAAATGGACCTCAACGCTTACACTCGGGGCATCAACACCCAGTGCGGCCCGTGTATGGACCACAGCCAGTGCCATAACAACGCACCTCCTTGTGCGCAGTGTGCTTTTTTAAAGTTTATGAATCGCTGCTGGTTGGCTCACCCGTCTCCAGCGCCTTGAGTCGCGCTTCCAGGGCCTCCAGACGCTCGCGGGTGCGGGCGAGCACCTTGGCCTGGGCATCAAACTCTTCGCGAGTGACCAGCTCCATCCGGCTGAAAGCGCTCTGCATTGCAACGCGTGCGTTCTTCTCAACTTCCTGCTGAAAGTCACGCAGACCGCTCGGGAGGTTTTCAGTAAAGCGTTTTGCCATCTCATCAAGCTGCTTGGGGTCGAGCATTGGATGTCCTCCATGGTTTGTTGACCAGTTTAAGCGCTCTGTCGCCAATACCCAATGGATTCCGAGCACCGTTTAAGTGCGCCCGATCAACGGTGTTTGCACGTTTATGGTGCGAAATCGAGATTTCTGCGCCGTCATGGGGCAAAAACCGTCCTTTGGTGGAGGTTTGATGCCCGCTGATCGATGTATTTTTGGCGCATTGCAACAATTGGCACGGTCCCTGCATAGACAGTCATCGGGTAATTACTGTTTCACTCAGGGAGATCAGGCATGAAGTTAATCACTGCCATTATCAAGCCCTTCAAGCTCGATGATGTCCGGGAGTCCCTCTCGGAAATCGGCGTGCAGGGCGTCACCGTGACCGAAGTGAAAGGCTTCGGTCGTCAGAAAGGCCACACCGAGCTTTATCGGGGCGCGGAATACGTCGTCGACTTTCTGCCCAAGATGAAAGTCGAGGTCGTGGTCGAGGATGAGCTCGTTGACCGGGCGACGGATGCCATCACCAAAGCCGCGAACACCGGCAAGATCGGTGATGGAAAGATTTTTGTCTCGAGCGTCGAGCAAGCCATTCGGATTCGCACGGGCGAGACCGACAAGGAAGCGCTCTAGGAATCGGTTCGTAAGAATCATATTGGGAGTCTTGAACAATGGAAGAACTGAACGAACTGGCAGGACTGGCGTACGCGCTGGATACCTTCTACTTTCTGATCTCCGGCGCGCTCGTCATGTGGATGGCCGCTGGATTCACGATGCTCGAGTCGGGCCTTGTCCGGGCGAAGAACACGACCGAGATCCTCACCAAAAACGTATCGCTGTATGCGATTGCCTGCATCATGTACATGGTGATGGGCTACAACATCATGTACGGCGGGGGCATGAGCTCCATCGTGCCGTCATTCAGCCTGATCCTGGGTACGGCCGATAATTCGGCTGCCGAGATCCTGGCGGGCAGCGATGCCTACTACTCGAATGTCTCGGACTTCTTCTTCCAGGTGGTGTTCGTGGCAACGGCCATGTCCATCATCTCGGGTGCAGTGGCCGAGCGCATGAAGCTCTGGAGCTTCCTGCTCTTCACGGTAATCCTCACCGGTGTCATTTATCCGGTTCAGGGTTTCTGGAGCTGGGGCGGTGGCTTCCTCTCCGAGCTGGGCTACTCTGACTATGCCGGCTCCGGCATCGTGCACATGTTCGGTGCTGCCGCCGCACTTGCCGCGGTGATCGTGCTTGGCCCGCGTAAGGGCAAGTATGGTCCGAACGGTGAGGTCAAGCCGATTCCGGGTTCCAACATGCCGCTGGCCACACTGGGTGTGTTCATCCTCTGGCTCGGTTGGTTCGGCTTCAACGGTGGCTCGGAGCTCAAGGTCTCTGACGTTGATTCCGCCAACGCTGTGGCACTGGTATTTGCCAACACCAACCTGGCGGCTGCCGGTGGCGTGGTTGCTGCGCTGATCACCGCCCGCCTGATGTTCGGCAAGGCTGACCTGACCATGGCCCTGAACGGCGGTATCGCCGGTCTGGTTGCCATCACGGCAGGCCCCAATGTACCGAGTCTGCTGGTGGCAACGCTCATCGGTGCGGTTGGCGGTGTGCTGGTGGTCTTCTCGATCGTCGGCCTGGATAAGCTCAAGCTGGACGATCCGGTCGGTGCCATCTCCGCTCACGGTACCGCGGGTATCTGGGGTGTGCTGGCTGTGCCGCTGTGGTCGGATGGCGCGAGCTTTGGCCCGCAGCTGATCGGCATCGCCACCATCTTCATCTGGACCTTCGTCGTGAGCTTCGTGCTCTGGACGATCCTCAAGGCGGTCATGGGTATCCGTGTCACCGAGGAAGAGGAGATGAACGGGCTGGATATTACCGAGTGCGGTATCGAGGCCTATCCGGAGTTCACCAAGAATTAAGTTTCCTGGCTGAATATTCGGTAAAACCGCGGGCGCCATTTGGCGCCCGTTTTTTTTGCTGCGCTACACTGCGCGTTGCTGTTCAGCTGCAATGACAACAGGAGTTTTACATGCGCGTTGGAGTCATCGGGTTGGGAGTCATGGGCCGGGGGATGGCGGCCAACCTGGCGCAGGCCGGGTTGCTGTCCACTGTCTGGAATCGCACGCCGGCCAGAGCCGCCGAATTCGCCGCTGCCCACCCCGTTACCATCGCCGGGGATCCGGCTGATCTCGCGCAGCAGGTGGATGTTGTCCTGACCTGTGTCAGCGCTGATGAGGATTTGCGGGCGGTGGTTGATGCCATGATGCCCGGGCTTGGCAGCGGGAAAATCATCATCGATACCTCAACGGTGGGTGCCGATACGGTTGAAGCGATTGCCGCTGTGGTGGCCGAAGAGGGTGTGGATTTTCTGGATGCGCCTGTCACTGGCGGCGCCGAAGGGGCGGAAGCCGGCACATTGCAGGTGATGGTCGGCGGCGAGCGTGATGCCTTGGCCCGGGTTGAGCCTGTTTTTAATGCGATTGGCTCAGAATTCACCCATTTCGGCCCGATTGGTTCAGGTCAGCGGGCCAAGGCCGTCAATCAGGTGCTGGCCGCCGGCATGGTTCAGGCCATCAGTGAGGCGCTCGCGTTCGCCGACGCGAGCGGGCTTGATACTGACAAGCTCCTGCCGGTGTTATCGGGTGGCGCCGTGGGCAGTCGGCTTCTCGAGCGACGGGGCGAGCGCATGCTCGCTGGAGATTTTGCACCCGGTTTTCGTCTCAGCCTGCATCACAAGGACCTGCAGCTCTGCCGGCGCTTGCTACAGGATCTCAACGTCAACCTGCCGATTGTGGAGATGACGGTGAAGCACTACGAGCGATTGCTCGAAAGGGACCTCGGTGATGAGGATATGTCGGTGCTCTATCGGTTGAAACGCGAGCTTTTTGAGACCGGCAATCGGCGCAGCCTGTAGTGGTTCAGCCACCGGCGCGCAGCAGGATCGATTCGATATTCTGTGAAGCCATTCTGGCGCGGACCTCGTTGACCGTGCCAAGGGTCGAGAAAGGACCGATGCGAACCCGATGCCAGGTCTCGCCACCCGGGAGTTCGACGCGCTGGAGATTGGCTTCGATGCCCAAGAGCCCCAGCCTCGCGCGCAGTGACTCGGCATCCTCGCTGCGCCGAAAGGAGCCGGCCTGGAGCAGATAACGCACTGCGCTGTTTGCCTGTGCCGGTCTTTCGGCGGGCTCTGTCGCCGGTGTCGTGGCCGTCTCCGGTGCAGACTCGGGGGTCGCCAGCGGCAGGGCGCTGCTTTCCTCAAGCGCGGCCTCTTCCCGGGTGGCGACCTCCACTTCCTGTTCGCTTAGAAGCTGATAGAACTCAAAACGCGGCGCACTGGCATCTGCCGTTGCGGCTTCAGTGTTATTGGCCGGGCTTGCGATGGTCTCCGGCTCGGGGCGGGTGTGCTCCAGATGGACGATCAGCGCAACGACCAGGCCCATGGCAAAGCCGGTGATAAGCCAGGCAACAGGGCTGCGATTGCCGCCGGATGCTGCCGCCTTCGGGCTCGCCTGCGTGGCTGCGCGTGAAGATTTTTTCTCTTTTTTCTGACCGCTTGCCATGACTACATGCTCTCGGGTGCCGCAACACCCAGTAGATCGAGGCCGTTTCGAATCACCTGGCGGGTGGCGGTGATAAGCGCCAGTCGGGCATCGCGCAGGCCCTCATCCTCGACCAGGAAGGTATGCGCGTTGTAGTAGGTGTGGAAACCGGCTGCCAGTTCACGCAGGTATTGCGCGATCTGATGGGGTTCGTGATTGCCGGCCGCACTCTCAATCATCTCGGGGTAACGATTGAGCAGTTGCAACAGCGCCTGTTCGTGGGGTTCGGTCAGCTTGTCGATATGGGCAAGCCCGCGGGTCGGGTCATGTTCCAGGCCACGCTCCGCCATTTGTGCAAGGACGCTGCAGACACGGGCATGGGCATACTGAATGTAGTAGACCGGGTTTTCGTTGGAGCGTGATTTCGCAAGCTCAAGGTCAAAATCCAGGTGCTGTTCAGGCCGGCGCATGACATAGAAAAAGCGCGCGGCGTCGTTGCCGACCTCTTCGCGCAGCTCACGCAGCGTGACGAACTCGCCTGACCGGGTGGACATGGCCAGGCGTTCATGACCCCGGTAGAGAATGGCGAATTGCACCAGGCGGAATTCCAGCCGATCGGTGTCATGGCCAAATGCCTCAAGGCTTGCCCGCACCCGTGCCATGTAACCGTGATGATCCGCACCGAATACATCGATAGCCCGGGAGAAACCGCGCTCGAACTTATCCAGGTGATAGGCAATATCCGAGGCAAAATAGGTGATCTGGCCATCGGCCCGACGCACAACCCGGTCCTTGTCATCACCATAGTCGCTGGAGCGGAACCACTTGGCGCCGTCCTGTTCATAGATGGCGCCGGTGGATTCAAGGCGTGTCAGGGCACGGTCAACCGCCCCGGCCTCCACCAGGCTGCGTTCGCTGAACCAACGGTCATAGCGAACACCAAAGGCGGCGAGGTCTTCCTCGATATCCCCAATGATCGCAGCGACGGCCGCCTGCAGGATTTCCTTGTAGCGTGCCTCGCCCAGCTGCTCGCGGGCTCGGGCGATGAGTGCGTCGATATAGACTTCCTTGTCGCCGCCGGCGTTGGCATCGGCGGGCAGGCCTTCGATGAGCTCTGCGGCGCTGATGCGATAGCGCTCTCCGGCCTGTGCCTCGAGGTCACGCGCGATATCGTGAATATAATCGCCGCGATAACCATTGACCGGAAAGGCGATATTCTCGCCGCGATGCTCGAGATAGCGCACCAGGACACTGACGGTGAGGATGTGCATCTGCCGGCCGGCATCATTGACGTAGTACTCGCGGTGGACGTCATAGCCGGCGGCCTCGAGCAGATTACCCAGTGCCGCGCCGAAGGCTGCCCCACGGCCATGGCCGACATGCAGCGGCCCGGTCGGATTGGCGGAGACAAACTCAATGATCACACGCTCGCCACCGCCAATCTGTGAGCGACCGAACTCGTGGCCTTCGCGATGAATGCGCTCAACCACCGCATTGGCGGCATCCTGGGTGACAAAAAAGTTGATGAACCCGGGGCCTGCAAGCTCAACACGCTCGACATGCGGGTGGGTGGGCATGTGATCGATGAGCCCCTGGGCGATATCACGCGGTGGTCGGCTCAGGGGCTTTGCCAGACGCATGGCAATGTTGCTGGCATAGTCACCATGGGCACCATCGCGGGCCCGCTCGACATGAATATCCAGGGTGTCTGTGAGCGTTGCAGATTCGGCGCTCAGCAATGCTTGCAGTGCCTGCTCGAGCAGCTCGACGAGTTGTTCTTTCATGATTGGCGGATGCTGTCCGGGTAGCGAATGAGCGACCATTATCCGGTCTCAACCGTTGGGTTCAAGCTTGGTGCATGGCACCCCGGTGTTAAAGCGTTTCTGTCGGGTCCACATCGATGGACCAGCGTACCGCTCGGGCCTCACGTAATGGCTGCAGTTGCGGCACCCAGGCCTCGAGCATGGTCTGCAGGACAGCGCGTTCATCCGCCTGCAGCATCAGCTGTGCTCGAAAACGCCCGGCGCGTTTTTCCATCGGGGCCGGGTAGGGGCCGAGACATTCCAGTCCGCGATACTGTGGCGCGATCCGGCTTGCCGCACGCAAAAAGCGCATCGGCGCCTCGCGCTGCACCGCCTCGGCGCGCAGCAGAGCCATCGCCCGGCTTGGCGGCAGTCCGGCAGCTTCGCGCTCCAGCAACGCGGTGCGCGCGAAGGCCGGGTAGCCACCATGAATCAATGTCTGCAGCAGTGGATGTTCCGGGTGATGGGTCTGAATGACCACTTCACCGGGCCGCTCGGCTCGCCCGGCACGGCCTGCAACCTGTACGACAAGCTGCGCCAGGCGTTCGGCCGCACGAAAATCCGCCCCAAAAAGTCCCTGATCGGCATCAATAATCGCCACCAGGGTCACCGCCGGGAGGTGATGGCCTTTGGCGAGCATTTGGGTGCCAAGCAACAGCCTGGCATCACCACGCACGGCCGCGGCCATCTGCTGCTCAAAACCGCCGCGTCGGCGGGTGGTGTCGCGGTCGATGCGCACCAGTGGCGTTTCCGGGAAGGCAGCTTCGAGTGCGGCTTCAATGCGCTCGGTGCCAAGGCCGAGGGGGCGTAAGTCAACGCTGCCGCATTGCGGGCAGGCATCCGGGATGCGGCGTTCGCTATCACAGTGGTGGCAGTGCAATCGGCGCCGGCCGCGGTGATAGGTATAGCGGGCATCGCAGCGTTCGCATTCAGCAAGCCAGCCACATTCATGGCAGATGATTACCGGCGCAAAGCCTCGCCGGTTGAGGAAAAGCAGCACCTGGCCATCGGCTTCCAGATGCTCGCCAACGCGTGTGATCAGCGGCTGCGATAAACCTTCCTGAGTGGGTTGGCCGCGCATGTCGAGAAGCTGCATGGAAGGCGGGCGTGCATTGCCGGCGCGCTCGTTGAGCTGGCAGTGCAGGTAGCGTTTTTGTGCGGCGTTCGCCAATGTCTCAAGGGCCGGTGTCGCCGAGCCCAGCACAACAGGGACTTCAGCCCGATGAGCGCGCAACACGGCAAGATCCCGGGCCGAATAGCGGAAGCCTTCCTGCTGTTTTAATGAGGCATCATGCTCTTCATCGACAATCATCAGTCCGGGTCGGGCCAGCGGTACAAACACCGCCGAGCGTGTCCCGATGATGACATCGGCCCTGCCGTGCGCGGCGGCCAGCCAGGCATTAAGCCGCTCACCATCGGCAAGCCCCGAGTGCAGCACGGCAATCCGAGCGTTGAGTCGACGACGAAAACGGCTGAGAAGCTGCGGGGTAAGGCCGATTTCCGGGACGATGACAAGGCTCTGCAGGCCCATTTCAGTGGCGCGGGCAATGGCATCGAGATAAACCTCGGTTTTGCCACTGCCGGTCACCCCTTCGAGCAGAATGGCCTGATGACCTTCGCCGGGCATGATGCGGGCGGCTGTTGTGGCCTGCGCGTCATTCAGCACCGGTGCCGGGGCTGTCGTCTCGGCCTGAATGGTGCCGTAGTCGCTGCGCTTGATGGCTTCCGCAAACCCGCGCTCGACCAGGCGTTGCAGTGCGCCGCGGGCATCGCCGCCAAGGCCGGCGAGATCGCCGGCCGCCAGCGCGTCGTTGTCCTTGAGCGCCTGCAGCAGCATGGCCTGTCTTGGCGCACGTTTCTGCCAGGCGTCTGCGGATTGCTCACGTCCCGTGGTGGTGATGCGCCAATAGGTCTGCTCTCCCGGTACGGCCGGCTGCCCCTGGCGGAGTCGGGCCGGAAGTGCCGTGGCATAGGCTTCACCGATCGGGTGGTGGTAATACCGCGCTGCCCAGGCAATGAGCGACATTAATGAGGTGGGCAGCAGCGGGGCCTCGTCGATAACGCGGGTGACTGCGCGCAGCCGGGATTCGTTAATGGTGCTCTGGTCCCGTTCGGCAGTGACTATGCCAATGACTTCGCGCCGGCCGAGCGGCACCCTCACGCGTGAGCCGATAGGCGGCTGCGGGCTGTCAGAGGGTGGCAGATAATCCAGCGGTGCCAGAAACGGACCCGGAACTGCAACGGCAAGGGTTTTGGTCATGCGCAGATTGTTGGGGGCCAGCGGCCATTGCGCAAGCCCGTTTGCCGACAACTGCTAGACTGCAACCGATGTATGAGATCGAGCCAATCATCAACGACGTCTGGCAGATGACGGTCCGAAGCTACGAGGCCGAGGGCGTGAAGCAGGATTGTCTTTTCCTCCAGGAGCGCTACGGCGTTGGCGTGAGCGCCTGGTTCGCCCTGCTGTCTCTTGCCGTGCTCGGTTATCGGCTCTGCGATGAATCCTCCCTGACCGCCGTGCTCTCGCGTGCCGAGACCTGGCAGAATGAGGTCATCAAGCCGCTGCGCAGCGCCAGAAAGGCGGCTCGGTTAGAGCAGGGCAGTGTTGATGAGATGGATGCCGTGGCGGCTGCCCGCAAGCGACTGCTGGCCGAGGAGATTGCCGCCGAGGCCATTCAGCAGCGGTTGTTGATCACCGATTATCGAGCGCATACCCAGCTTACGACGCCGGCCGATGACGAAGCGCTTCTAAGCCTTGCGAGCGACTATATCGGTCTCTATGCCTCGCAGCCGGATGAGGCGGATCAGGCGGCGATCAAGCGTGTGGTCGCCGCCTTTGCCGATCAGCGCAGCTGAATACCACCGCCTGGTGCGCCACCCGGTGCACCGCCGCCCGGCATGCCACCACCGCCCATGCCGCCCATTTGATCGGGGGTCATGATGCGTGAGGCCTGTTCCCGCTGCATTTCCTTGAGCTGCTCCATGGTCTGCTCGAGGGCGGCCTGAGCCGCCTCGGGGAAAGCGGCGAGCGCTTCCTCGAGGCTGTCTGCTTCCAGCTCAAAGTTCAGCGGCAGGGCGCCCACCGGCGTCATTACCTGTGTGCTGCCAAGATAGAGCACCGGGCGCGAATGATCCGGCTCGCCATTGGCAGTAACCGGTGTCAGTCGCTGGATGCTGCCGACGCGACGGTCAGTGAAGCTGTCCTCCTGATAGAGGCCTTCGGTATCAACCCGAAGCTGCTCCAGGGTGTCCTGCGGTTGCGAATCACTCATCGCTGCATCCTTTCTGCGTTAGAGGCCCTTGACGGCCTGTACCATGCTGCCGGCCACTTTCTGGCCGTCGCCGAAGACCATCCGAGTGTTCTCGCCAAAGAACAGCGCATTTTCCACACCGGAGAATCCGGCGCCGCGTCCGCGCTTGATGACGAGCACATTCTCGGCGGCATCGACATTGAGAATCGGCATGCCGTAAATCGGACTGGACGGATCGTCACGGGCTGCCGGATTGACGACATCGTTGGCGCCGATGACAACGGCGATATCCGTTGCGGCGAAATCCTCGTTGATGTCTTCCATATCGTAGATCATGTCGTAGGGGACGCCCGCTTCGGCCAGCAGCACGTTCATGTGACCGGGCATACGGCCGGCCACCGGATGGATGGCGAATTTCACATCCACCCCACGATCCTGCAGCAGCTCAACCAGCTCCCAGATCTTGTGCTGAGCCTGCGCAACCGCCATGCCGTATCCGGGGACGATCACCACACGCTCGGCATAGGCCATCATGATGCCGGCGTCTTCGGCGGAGATGTCCTGCATCTCACCTTCCGGGCCTTCGCTGCTGGCGCCTTCGGTCGCGCCCCAACCGGCAAACAGCACGTTGGTGATCGGCCGGTTCATGGCCTTGGCCATGAGCTGGGTCAGGAGTGTGCCAGCGGCACCCACCACCGTGCCGGCAATGATCATCGCCGGGTTGCCGATGGCATAGCCCTCAAAGGCGACGGCGAGGCCGGTCAGCGCGTTGAATAGCGAAATGATCACCGGCATGTCGGCGCCACCGATCGGCACGGCGACAAACACACCAAAGAGCAGGCCCAGGGCAAAGAAAATGACCACAACGGCAATGCTGTCGGTGAAGAAAGTCATGATGCCGAAGATCACGGCAAGGGCGAAGATGACGATGTTCACAAGCTGCTGCGCGGGCACCAGGCTGTTGCGTTTCATCCGGCCATCGAGCTTGGCCCAGGCCACCAGGGAGCCCGAGAAAGCTACGGTGCCGATCAGCGCGCCCAGAATGGCGAGGATCGCCACATCGGCTCCAAGCCCGCCTGCGATACTGGCACTGGCAACGCCTTCGGCGCGCAGTGCGGCTTCCGCAGCAGCCATACTGATATTGGCATCAGCGGCGAGCGCCTCTGCCTGGGCCCGGAAATCCGCCGGTGCGGTGCGCAATGCCCGCAGCATCTCCACGCCGGCAATGGCGGCGGCGGCACCGCCACCCATGCCGTTGTAGAGCGCCACCATCTGCGGCATCTCGGTCATCGCAACCCGTCGTCCCGACCACCAGGCAAGGGCGCCGGCAACGGCAATGGCGATGATGATGAGCAGGTAATTGGTAAAGCCATGGACCGCCGGGTGTACGAACGTCACCAGCGTTGCCAGCACCATGCCGACACCGGCCCAGATAATGCCCTTACGCGCCGTCTTCGGCGAACTCATGGCCTTGAGGCCAAGGATGAAAAGAACGGCGGCGAGCAGATAAGTCAGCTGAACGATGAAATTCATTATTCGGCCCCCTTCTTCTGCTCATCCTTGCTCTTGAACATCTCGAGCATGCGTTCGGTGACAACGTAGCCGCCGACGGCGTTACCTGCCGCAAGCACCACGGCAATAAAGCCGACCACCTGTTCAGCCACGCTCTCAGCGTGCCCGAGCACCACCATGGCGCCGACCACGACGATGCCGTGGACAAAGTTGGAGCCGGACATCAGCGGGGTGTGCAGGATGACCGGCACACGAGAGATCACCTCAAAGCCGGCGAATGCCGCCAGCATGAAGATATAGATTGCGACAAAACCTTCGATTGCCATTATTTGCCTCCTTCCATGCGCTCGCGGGTGGGCGCATGCCGGATTTCGCCATCATGCGTCAGGCAGCTGTCGGCGACGACCTGATCGTCCCAATCGAGCTGAATCTCGCCGTCCTTGATCAGCAGGGCGAGCAGGTTATGCAGGTTGCGTGCATACATCTCACTGGCATGCGTTGCGGCCATGCTGGGAATGTTCTTGGGCCCGGCGATCGTGACACCCTGATGGGTGACTTCTTTGCCGGCCTCGGTGAGCTCGCAGTTGCCACCGGTTTCGGCCGCCATATCGACAATCACCGCACCGGCTTTCATACGCTCCACCGTGGCCTTGTCGATAATTTTCGGCGCGGCGCGGCCGGGGATGGCAGCGGTCGTGACCACGGCATCGGCCTGGGCGATATGCTTGGCCAGGACCTCGGCCTGTTGTGCCTTCTCTTCTTCGGTGAGTTCGCGGGCATAGCCACCCTCACCCTCGGCACTGACGCCGGTATCAATGAATTTGCCGCCGAGCGACTCAACCTGCTCCTTGGTGGCTGAGCGCACATCATAAGCCTCGACAATAGCGCCGAGACGCTTGGCCGTGGCGATGGCCTGCAGCCCGGCGACACCGGCACCTACGACAACGACACGTGCCGGGCGGACCGTGCCGGCCGCCGTGGTCAGCATGGGGAAGAGTTTCGGGCTCAGACTCGCGGCCAGTAGCGCGCATTTATAGCCGGCGATATTTGCCTGCGAGGAGAGCGCGTCAATCGACTGTGCGCGCGTGATCCGCGGCACCAGCTCGAGTGCGAAGCTCGTCACCCGCCGTTTCTGCAGGTTCTGAATGCGTTTGTCGCCCTCATAGGGGGTGAGGAAGCTCAGCAGCAGGCTCGACTCGGGGAGCTTGCCGGCTTCTTCTACGCTGGGGGGTTGTACACGCAGGACGATGTCAGCGCCTTTGTAGAGTTCTTCGGTGGAATCCGCCCAGGTGACACCCTCGTAGAGGTCATCCGTGAAGCCCGCGGCCTCGCCGGCGCCATGCTGCATGCGCACGGCTACCCCGAGTTTGTCCATGAGCTTGAGCACGCTCGGAACGACCGCGACACGGCGTTCTCCGTTGGCCGTTTCCTTGGGTACGGCGATGGTGATACTCATCCGGTTGCCTCCTGTCCTCGTGCCGTCGTTTTTCTTCGGCGGATCGGCGATTCTACAGCATATTAAATACGAATCATCCCAGCTTGTATCGGGATTATCGCCGCAGCGTCATCAAGCCGTCATGCTTGCATCATAGGCTGAATTCGTTAGATGATCTGAATCAGTCAAGCGCACAGCGCGATACTGGCGTAAGTTGAGAGGGCAAAAGCGTGATTACGCTGCAGCACCCCATCTTGCGGACCGATGTCTCGGGCATGCCACTGGAGTGGATTACTTACCAGGACGCGGTTCGGCTTTATCACCTCGACCAGGTGGCCTACACCTGCGGTCAGAGTCTCTATCGCATTCACGGTGGCTATAACGCACGCAGCGGCAAACGCAGCGTCGTTGACGTGAACTCCATCATCGCCACGGCGGGGGCCATGCAGGCAAGCCTCAAGGGCAACCCCGGCTATGTGCCACCCCTGAACAATCAGACGCTGTTCAAGCGCGATGACCATCTTTGTCTGTACTGCGGTGAGTCCCGTCGCGGCAGTGAGCTCTCACGGGATCACGTCAAGCCCATCAGTCGAGGTGGCGAGGATGTCTGGACCAACGTAGTGACGGCCTGCAAGCGCTGCAACAACCTCAAGGGCAATCGCACCCCGGAGCAGGCGGGTATGCAACTGCTCGCCGTGCCGTTTGCGCCAACACATGCCGAATATGTCTATCTGCAGGGTCGGCGCATCCTTGCCGATCAGATGGAATTCCTGCGCGCGCATTTCCCGCGCCGAAGCCCTCTGCGGCTGCGGCTTGAACAGCAGGCCGAGCTGGCAGGCGCGCTTGATGGCTGACTAGCCCTCCGGCGAGCCGTCGTCCTCCATCTCCTCGAAGAAATCGGTGTAGGGGTCATCGTCCAGCGGTGGATTGCCGTCATAGACAGCGTTCTGTCGATATTGACGATAGGCCGAACGGGTGAAGACATACGGATCGACCGCTGCATCATCTCGGAAGCGCGCGGCATCCTCCATGAGTGCCCGGCTGTTGACCACGTTGACGGCGGTGAGTGCGCCAAAGCTCAGGGTATCGAGCGTTACATAAGTGAGAACATTGGTGTAGTAGGCCACCGGGTACTGCGTGACATCCCGGGCACCGGAGGGGCCGAACAGCGGTACGACCAGGTAGGGTCCATCATCCGCTCCCCAGACCCCGAGTGTCTGCCCGAAATCCTCGGCACGTCCCTCAACGCCAAACCAGGCAGCGGCCGGATCAAACAGTCCGAGCAGCCCGACGGTGCTGTTGAGCACGAAACGAAAGGTCTCGCGACCCGCATCCACGGGTTTGCCCTGGAGAATGTTGTTGAGGATATAACCGGGGGATTCCAGGTTGTCGAAGAAATTATCGACACTGTCGCGCACCTCTGAGGAGGTCACGGCCGTCCAGCCCTTGCTGGCTGGCTCCAGGGCGTAGGTATCGAGGCCTTCGTTGAAGCTGTAGACCCCACGGTTAAAGCCCTCGATCGGGTCATCAGCATTGGCCGAGCCCCCATTGCTGGCGCAACCGGTGAGCAGGACGACAGCAAGCAGTGCGGGCAGCAGGCGGGTTGTCGGCATCAGGCTTCCCTCCGGATTGAATCGCAGAGCGCTACTCTGGCGCCGCTTCGAACGAATCATAATACAGATGATCAGCGGGTAGCCCTGCTGCGATGAAGCCCTCACGTGCCGCGTTGATCATCGGTGGCGGCCCGCTCATATAGACATCATGTCCGCTGAGATCCGGGTGGTCGGCAAGAACCTTTTCGTGCACGAAGCCCGTTGCACCACTCCATTGATCATCGGCGGCCGGCTCGGAGAGCACGGGCGTGTAGTGGATGTTTGCATGCTCGGATGCCCAGCGTTCCGGCAGCTCATCGAGGTAGAGGTCAACCTTTGCCCGAGCGCCCCAGTAGACATGCATCGGCCGGGTGACACCCAGATGCAGGGCATGCTCAACAATACCCTTAATGGGCCCGAATCCCGTGCCGCCGCCGATCAGGATCATCGGCCGGTCACTGTCTTCACGCAGAAAGAAATTGCCGAGCGGGCCTTCGAAGCGCAGCAGTGCACCCTCTTTCATGTCATTGAAGACATGACCGGAGAAGACCCCGCCGGGGAGATGGCGGATATGCAGCTCAAGCCACTCGTCATCATGCGGGGCATTGGCGAGCGAGAAACTGCGCCGTTGGCCGCCTCGTAGCAGAAAATCGATGTACTGACCGGCGAGAAAAGGCAGTCGCTTGTCCCGGGGCAGTTTTAAAAACAGTCGCCGGACATCCGGCGCGCATTCTTCAATGCGCTCAACCCGGGCCGGGAGGCGTTGTGGTTGGATATCACCGGCTTCGCGGACTTCGCCCACCTGTATGACCAGATCGCTATCGGCACGTGCCTGGCAGAAAAGTGCCTTGCCCTCGCCGTCCTGATCAGGGTCGATGGCCGGTGGCAATCCATCCGGGTAATGGATTTGTCCTTCCATCACCTGGCCCATGCAGGTGCCGCAAGTCCCGCTGCGACAGCTGTAAGGCAGCATCAGCCCGGCGCGCATGGCCGCATCGATAATGGATTCGTCGGCTTCAACTTCAAACTGATGATCGGTGTCGGCGATTTGCACCTGATAGCTCATTGCGCGTCTCCATCAATGCCAAGTTCGTCCCAAAGGCCGTCAACACGCTGTTTGACCGCTTCATCCATTACGATGGCCCGACCCCATTCGCGATCGGTCTCACCCGGCCATTTGCTGGTGGCATCAAAACCGATTTTTGAACCAAGACCCGAGACCGGGGAGGCAAAATCGAGATAGTCGATGGGGGTGTTCTCCACCATGACGGTATCGCGGGCCGGATCCATACGCGTTGTCATGGCCCAGATGACATCCTCCCAGCTGCGGGCGTTCACATCATCATCGGCGACGATAATGAACTTGGTGTACATGAACTGCCGAAGAAACGACCAGACGCCCATCATGACGCGCTTGGCATGCCCGGGATACTGCTTACGCATGGTGACCACGGCCATGCGATAGCTGCAGCCTTCCGGCGGCAGGTAAAAGTCCACGATTTCCGGGAACTGGCGCTGGAGAATGGGCACGAAGACTTCATTCAGTGCCACACCGAGCACAGCCGGCTCATCCGGTGGCCGTCCGGTATAGGTGCTGTGGTAGATCGGGTCATCACGATGTGTGATGCGATCAATGGTGAACACCGGGAAATCATCCACTTCGTTGTAGTAGCCGGTGTGATCGCCGAACGGTCCTTCCGGAGCCATGTCGTCCGGGTGAATATGCCCTTCAAGGACAATCTCGGCCGACGCCGGGACCTGAAGATCGGAGCCGATGCAATTGACCAGTTCGGTGCGGCTGCCCCGCAGCAATCCGGCGAACGCGTATTCCGAGAGGCTGTCGGGTACCGGGGTTACCGCGCCCAGCAGGGTCGCCGGGTCGGCACCGAGTGCCACGGCAATCGGGAAGGGCTCGCCGGGATGAGCCTGTTGCCAGTCGCGAAAATCAAGGGCTCCGCCGCGATGCGACAGCCAGCGCATGATGACCCGATTGCGGCCGATGACCTGCTGGCGATAGATGCCGAGGTTCTGACGTTTCTGCCCTGGCCCGCGGGTGATAACGAGTGCCCAGGTGATGAGCGGTCCGGCATCACCGGGCCAGCAGGTCTGAATGGGCAGCTCCCCCAGATCGACATCATCACCCTCGATGACATTTTTCTGGCAGGGGGCGCTGCGGCGGACCTTGGGCGCCATATCCAGGACTTTGCGAAAGACCGGCAGGTTCTGCCAGGCCTCGCGCATGCCTTTTGGTGGCTCGGGCGATTTTAAAAAGGCGAGCAGTTCGCCGATTTCACGCAGCGCTTCAACATTTTCTGCCCCCATGCCCAGCGCCACGCGCTCGGGTGTGCCAAAGAGATTGCCGAGTACCGGTATCTCATGGCCCTTGGGGTTTTCAAACAAAATGGCCGGCCCGCGACGGCGCAGGGTGCGATCGCAGATTTCGGTCATCTCGAGATTGGGATCAATTTCGGTGCCAACCCGTTTCAGCTCGCCCCGGGACTCGAGTTGCTGGATGAAATCTCGCAGGTCCTTGTATTGCATGTGGCTCAGCTCCCCCTGTTGCCAAGCTCGGCAACGACAGGCGTGTGATCAGAGGGACGCTCCCAGGTTCTCGGCTCACGATCGATCCAGCCGCCGGTCAATGCCCCGGTTGCAGCCGGACTGGTCAGGACAAGATCAATGCGCAGCCCACGGTTGCGCTTGAAATTGTTCATTCGATAATCCCACCACGAGAAACTCGCCTCGGGCTGTTCGAACTGCCGGAAACTGTCGGTGAAACCCAGCTCGAGAATATCCTCAAGGGCTTCGCGCTCGGGCGTGGAGCAGAGAATCTGCTCATGCCACTCCTCGGGGTCATGCACATCGGCATCGGTCGGGGCGATATTGAAATCTCCCACCACGACGACCTGTTCATGGGCTTTTAATTCATCGGCGAGCCATTTGCGCAAATGCCCAAGCCAGGCCAGCTTGTATTCGTACTTATCGGTCCCCACCGCCTTGCCATTCGGGACGTAGAGATTGATGAAGCGCAGATCACCAATGGTGCCGGCAAGCACCCGGCGTTGCGGGTCCTCAAAGCCCGGGATATCCAGCACGACATCGCTGATGGGTTGGCGTGCCAGTACTGCCACGCCGTTGTAGGTTTTCTGACCGCTGTAGGCGACTTCATACCCGGCCTCACGGATTGCCTCGACCGGGAATTTCTCATCCGTGAGTTTGGTCTCCTGCAGGCCGAGGACATCCGGCTGCGCACTCGCCAGCCAGTCGAGGACCTGTGGCAGGCGCACATTGAGCGAATTCACATTCCAGGAGGCGAGCTTCACGGGCGGTCTCCGCTGATCAGTGTTGGGGCATCAGGCGATTGTATCGTGCCTGCCGACAGGCTGCAGTGCGCGGGCCGGCTCAGGCGGCCAGCCCGCTTGCTTTGAGCAGCGGCTCGATGCTCGGCTCGCGGCCGCGGAAGTCACGAAAGAGCTTGGCGGCATCCTCCGATCCACCTTTCTCAAGAATATGCTCGAGGAAGGCGCGGCCTGTGACCGGGTTGAAAATCCCTTCTTCGCTGAAGCGGGCAAAGGCATCGGCGGATAACACTTCTGCCCATTTGTAGCTGTAGTAGCCCGCCGCATAACCACCGGCAAAAATATGCGCAAAGCTGTTGGGGAAGCGGTTGAATGCCGGCGGCCGGACCACCGCCACCTGCTCACGGACTTCTTCGAGCAGATCAAAGATGCGCTCGCCGCTCGCGCGGTCATGCTCGACATGCAGGCGCAGATCAAAGAGCGAGAATTCAAGCTGCCGGACCATCTGCATGGCCGCATGGAAGTGTCGGGCCGCTGTCATGCGTGCAAAGAGCGCTTCCGGGATGGGATCACCGGTCTCATGATGGCGGGCAAACAGATCAAGGGCCTCACGCTCCCAGCACCAGTTCTCCAGAAACTGACTGGGCAGCTCCACGGCATCCCAGGCCACGCCATTGATGCCGGCAACACTGGCGGCATCCACCCGCGTGAGCATGTGATGCAGGCCATGGCCGAACTCATGGAAGAGCGTGATGACCTCGTCATGGGTGATCAGTGCCGGCTTATCACCCACCGGTGGTGTGAAATTGCAGGTGAGAAACGCCACGGGTGTCTGCAAGGCCCCCTCATGCCGCAGTCGCCCGCGATAGGTCGCCATCCAGGCACCGCCGCGTTTGTGCGAGCGGGCGTAGAGATCGGTGTAGAACTGCCCGCGCAGATCGCCTTCGCTATCGTGGATTTCGTAGAAACGCACATCCGGATGCCAGGTCTCAATATCGTCCCGCTCGCGGATATGAATGGCGAACAGTCTCTCCACGACGGCGAACATGCCGGCCATGACGCGCTCGGCCTGAAAATAGGGCCGAAGGTCTTCTGGTGAGAGCTCGAAGCGTTGCTGGCGGAGCTTCTCGCTGTAGTAGCCGACATCCCAGGCTTCCAGCCGATCCAGTCCATCCGTCTCCTTGGCGAAGGCCTGAAGCTCGGCGTATTCCCGTTCGGCAACGGGCCGGGCGCGTTCGGCGAGATTCTCGAGAAAGCGAATGACCTCCTCGGGCGAGTCGGCCATTTTCGCGGCCAAAGACCGCTCGGCATAGTTGTCGAAGCCCAGTAGCTCGGCTTGCTCCTGACGCAGATCGAGGATCTCGGCCATGATCGGGTGGTTGTCCCAGCGCCCGGCATGCGGGCCGGTATCCGAGGCGCGGGTGGTGAAAGCTTCATAGACCTCGCGGCGCAGTTCGCGATTCTCTGCATAGGCCAGTACTGCCTGGACAACCGGCATATCCAGGCTGACTCGCCAGCCGCTGGCGCCAGCCTGCTCGGCATTCTGCTGCATCACACCCAGTGCTGACTCCGGGATACCGGTCAGTTCGCTCTGATCGGCGGTGTCCCGATGCCAGGCGTCGGTGGCATCCAGCAGGTTTTCCTGGAACTTCGAGGAGAGCTCGGCCAGTCGCGCAGCAATCTCGGCATACCGCTGTTTGGCCTCGTCCTCGAGTGCGACACCGGCCAATCGAAAATCACGCAGCGCGTTATCCACCGTCTGCTGCTGAGCCGGTTCCATCTGCTCGTAGACATCGCTTTGGGCCAGGCTGCGGAAAGCCTCGTAGAGTGCTGAGTTCTGACCCATTTCGGTGTGGTAGGCCGAAAGCGCGGGAATGCAGGCGTTATAGGCCTCGCGCAGAGGTTCACTGTTCATCACGGCGTTGAGATGCGAGACCGGGGACCAGGCCTTCTCGAGTCGGTCTTCAAGTCGCTCCAACGGGGCGACCAGGCTGTACCAGGTCGGTGGCCCGGATTCAGCGGTGATTGCCGAGATGGCCCGGCGATTCTCGGCCAGAACCGTCTCGATGGCCGGCTGAATCTGATCCGGCTCAATGGCATTAAAGCGGGGCAGACCTTCAGTCTCAAGCAAGGGGTTGGTCATGATGTCTTCAATCTCTTTGATGGTTAACAGGACAAAGGGTAGAGATACATGGCAGGAAGTTCGAGCCCAACATGCCTGTGTGAGTTCGGCTTATCTGCGAGAATAGTGGTATTGAACAGGCATTCGGGAGTTGATGATGGCAGCGCAGCCACAAGCCTATGATCTGATTTGCATCGGTGCCGGTAGCGGCGGCATTGCAACCGCAAGACGTGCGGCCTCGTATGGAGCGCGATGTGCGGTTGTTGAATCGGCTCGCCTCGGCGGCACCTGCGTCAACGTCGGCTGTGTACCGAAGAAGGTGATGTGGCAGGCCGCTCATGCAGCCGAGGTGATGGAGCGGGCCGGTGACTATGGCTTCTCCGGTGTTGAGCCGCGGCTTGACTGGTCGGTGCTTGTTGCCGCGCGCGAGGCCTATATCGAGCGGCTGAACGGCATTTACGATCGCAACCTGGACAAATCCGGCGTTGAGGTCATCCGCGGGCATGCCCGATTTGTCGATGCCAATACGGTGGAGGTGGATGGCACGCATTACACCGCCGAGCGTTTTGTCATCGCCACGGGCGGTGTGCCGGGCCGGCCCGGCATCCCCGGAGGTGATCTCGGCATTGATTCTGACGGTTTTTTTGCCCTGCAGGACCGGCCGCAGAAAGTCGCCGTGGTTGGTGCCGGGTATATCGCCGTGGAATTGGCCGGTGTGCTCAGTCAGCTTGGCAGCGATGTAAAACTGGTGGTGCGGCGCGAGCGTCCGCTGCGCGAATTTGATGCATCGATTCAGAACGCCTATGTGGAATCGATCGCCGAGCACGGCCCCGAACTTGTCAGTGGCTTTACCCCATCGGGGCTTGAAGCGGACTGGGGCGGTTATACGCTGCATGCCGATGATGGTCGTCTGTTGGAAGGGCTCGATCAGGTGATCTGGGCGATTGGCCGACTGCCGAATACCGATGACCTCGGGCTGGAGGCCGCCGGTGTTGCCATGAGCGAGCGCGGAACCATTCCGGTGGACGACTGGCAGGCCACCAATCAGCCGCATATCTTTGCTCTGGGCGATGTCACTGATAATCCCTACCCGCTGACGCCCGTGGCCATCGCCGCCGGCCGGCGACTGGCGGACCGGCTCTGGGGTGGTCAGGCCGAGCGCAGACTCGATTATCGTGATGTACCCACGGTGGTCTTCACGCATCCGCCCATTGGCACCGTGGGGCTGACTGAGGCGCAGGCGCGGGCCGAGTACGGCGATGAAATCCGTGTCTATGAAACGCGGTTTACTCCGATGGACTACGCGCTCTCACCGGCCGAGGCCAAACAGCCAACCACCATGAAGCTTGTCTGTCGGGGCGAATCCGAGCAGGTGATCGGGATTCATCTCTTTGGCCTTGCCAGTGATGAAATGCTGCAGGGCTTTGCCGTGGCACTGAAAATGGGCGCGACCAAGCGCGATCTCGACGATACCGTCGCGATTCACCCGACCAGTGCTGAAGAGCTGGTCACCATGACCTGAAGGGGCGAGCAGTGATTGAGACCTATCAGGGCGTCATGCCCGTCATTCCGGCAAGCGCCTGGGTACATGACAGCGCGGTGGTGATCGGTGATGTGACGCTGGGTGAGTCCGTTTCCGTCTGGCCGACGGCTGTCCTGCGTGGAGATGTCCATCGCATCGAGGTCGGTGCCCGCAGCAATATCCAGGATGGGGTCATCGTACATGTCGCCCACGAAGGGCCCTATCAGTCAGGTTTCCCGGCAATCATTGGCGAGGATGTCACGGTTGGCCATCGGGCCGTCATTCACGCCTGCACCGTGGGTAGCCGGGTGCTTGTCGGTATGGGGGCGATCGTGCTCGATGGCGCGGTGGTGGAGGACGAGGTCATGATCGGCGCCAATACACTGGTACCACCGGGCAAGCGTCTTGAGTCCGGCCATCTGTATCTGGGCAGCCCCGCAAAGCCCGTCCGCCCGATCACCGACACCGAGCGCGAGCAGCTGCCGTATTCAGCCGCCCACTACAGGCGTTTGATGCACCGGCATCAGAAGGCGGGGAACTAGCGCCGGATGCTGCTACGTGCCAGTTGGCGGGCAACGATGGCGGGGGTGGCGGCGCAAGTTGCCAGCGTGACCAGAGTCATTGCGCCGTAGAGTTCGGGCGGGACAACGGCGGTGCCGTAGCGGCCGGCCTGGTCCACAATCACCATTGCTATTTCCGCGCGAGGGACCATGCTCAGCCCGATAGGCAGGGCGCTGCCTTGAGGTGCCGCCCACAGCGCCGGCAGCACCGTTCCAATCAGCTTGCCGGCCACCGCGGCCACGAGTAAGACAATGCCGGCTTCCAGCGCGCCGCCTAATGCGGCCGGCTCGAGCTTGAGGCCAATGCCGATGAAGAAAAAGGGTGTCAGAAAGTCGTATAGCACCATGTAGGCACGGTCCTGGCGAATACGTCGGGGTGCCTTACTGAACACGAGGCCGGCAAACAACGCGCCAACGGCCAGCGAAAACCCCATTAAGCCGGCCAATGATGCGATCAGACTGCCGATTGCCATCACGATGAGCATTCGCGCGGGCGAACGCTCGCGCGCGGCGAGGAAGCGAGCGAGCGGAGGTTCGAGCCAATGGGCGAATAGCCAACAGCCCGCCGTGAACAGGGTGAGGCTCGCCAGGAGTTGCAGACCGACCCTTGCTGCCTCGCCCCACTCGATACCGGCGCCCGCCGTCAACGTGGGAATGAGACTCAGCAAAAGCGCCATCAGGACAACGCCCGAGATGTCGTCGAGCTCAGCAATGTCCAGGACCAGTGAACCACTGTCGCTGCGCAGAACACCGGCGTCCTGCCAGGGTGGCATTGACACCCCGATGCTGGTGGCTGTGAGGGCCGTCCCGGCCACCAGCGCCGGTAACAGTTCGAATCCCGCCCAACGGGCAGCGAAATAGCCCACAAGACCTGAAAACGCGACGCTAACGATCCAGATGAGGCTGGCACTCGGCAGTTTGCCGAGCAGGCGACGGGGATCGCTGCCCAGCCCTACTCGAAACAACAGTGCGACCAGGCCAAGTGCCGCCAGCAACTCAAAGGCTGATAACACGGGTGGACGAAGGGAATAGGCGATACCGTCCAGCGAGCTCAGGCCAATACCAATCAGGATATAGCCCACGAGCGGTGGTATTTTGAGCCACTCACAAGCATGCCGCAGCGCAACGGCCAGCAGGATGGCCGCGCCTACCAGGAGCACCAAGAGGGCGTCCGGGGTGGCGCTGGCCTCAATCAACATATGCTCAGGGGCGGGTGTCGTGGCGCAGGGCTTCGATCACTGGCTCGGTGCTTGGCCGGATGCGGCGCCACAATTCAAATGACGCTGCCGCCTGTTCGACCAGCATGCCCAGGCCGTCGCGGGTGCGGAATGCGCCATTGGCCTCGGCCCAGCGCAGAAAAGGCGTGGGCTCGGCGCTGTAGAACATATCGTAGGCCGTGGCGCCATCGGCGACGATGCTCGCCGGCAGTGTGGGAACCTCGCCGTCCAGTCCGCTGGAGGTGGCGTTAATGACGACTTCGAAGCGCTCGCCTTCGAGTGCATCCAGCCCGCAGCCTTCAATGCTGCCGATATCGTCAAAGGCCTTGGCGAGGATACGCGCCTTGTCGGCGGTGCGGTTGGCGATCACCAGGCTCGCCGGCTGTTCCACCAGCAGCGGTCCCAGCACGCCGCGGGCGGCACCGCCGGCACCGATGACCAGAATTCGTTTGCCGGCGAGGCCGACGCCCAGGTTGTTGCGCAGGTCGTTGATCAGACCTTCACCATCGGTGTTGTCGCCATAGAGGATGTCACCACAGACCAGGGTGTTGACCGCACCGGCCCGCTCGGCGCGTTCGCTGCGCTGTTCGGCCAGAGACCAGGCTTCTTCCTTGAACGGGACGGTGACATTGGCGCCGTGCCCGCCTTCCTCGCGAAAGGCCTGGATGGCATCGGCGAAGCCCTCGAGCGGTGGCTCGCGGCGTTCGTACTCGATCTGCTGGGCGGTTTCCTCGGCAAACAGCCGATGGATCCGGGGAGAGAGTGAATGGCCAACGGGGTGGCCGAAAACAGCGTAGAGATCCATCAGTCCCTCCAGTATCCGTGGCTTCAGCGCTCGTTGAGCCAGCCGGCCACTTCTTTGGCGAAGTAGGTGAGTACCGCATCAGCGCCGGCACGTTTAAAGCCCAAAAGCGCCTCCATCACGCAGGCCCGGCGGTCGAGCCAGCCGTTGGCAAAGGCGGCATTGAGCATGGCGTATTCACCACTGACCTGATAGGCGAAGGTCGGTACCTGGAAATGATCACGAACCCGGCGAATGACATCGAGATACGGCATGCCCGGTTTGATCATGATCATATCGGCCCCCTCGGCGAGGTCCATGCCGACTTCGCGCAGTGCCTCATGCCCATTGCCCGGGTCCATCTGGTAAGTGCGTTTATCGGCGCTACCCAGTGCGCCCGCCGAGCCCACCGCATCGCGGAAAGGCCCGTAAAAAGCCGAGGCATATTTCGCGGCATAGGCGAGGATGCGTGTCTCGCTGCAGTTGTCAGCCTCAAGGGCCTGACGAATGGCACCGACCCGACCATCCATCATGTCCGATGGGGCAACGATGTCAGCGCCGGCCTCGGCATGAGAGCGCGCCTGTCGGACCAGCGCCTCAATGGTGATGTCATTGGCAATGTAGCCGGTTTCATCAAGGATGCCGTCCTGGCCGTGTGAGGTGAATGGATCTAATGCGACATCGGTGATGACACCCAGTTCCGGCACACGGGCCTTGATCGCGCGGACAGCGCGTTGTGCGAGCCCCTGAGGGTTCCAGGCCTCGGCACCGTCGTCGCTCTTGGACTCGGCCGGCGTGACCGGGAAGATGGCAACAGCCGGGACACCAAGGCCCGCCAATGTCTCCGCCTCAGCCTCCAGACGGTCGATGGTCAGTCGCTCAACTCCCGGCATGGAGGGAACAGCCTCGCTGTGATCCTTGCCCTCGATGACAAATACCGGCTGAATCAGATCATCCACGCTGAAGTGATTCTCCCGCACCAGGCGTCGGGTGAAATCATCGCGGCGCAATCGGCGCGGCCGGGTGGCCGGATAATGCAGGCCTTTGCTGAGGTCATTGACCATAATGCCGTCTCCTGAATCAGTCTTTGGGCGTTGCCGGCAAGCGTTGCATTGCCCAGTCCAATACCTGATGAACCCGGGGGGCGGTCAGGTGGTAAGCCGTCTTCTGATCCACCCAGCGCCATTCGTGATGCTCAGGCGTGCCCAGCTCCGGCGCGATCCCAAGGACCACTTCGGTTTCTGTCGTCTCGCCCAGATAATAGCGTGCGACCTTCCCGCGCGCGTACGGGCCGGTTTCCACGAAGTCCTCGCCCCAGTGAAAACGCAGATCGGTAATCCCGGTTTCTTCCTGGACTTCTCTTTTGGCCGCTTCGAGCGGCGTTTCTCCGCGCTCGGTACGTCCTTTGGGGAAATCCCAGTACTGATAGGCACGCAATAATAAAAACCGCCACTCTCCTGCCTCGGCGCGCACCAGCACAACGCCGCAGGAGAGAATGCGAGGCTTTTTACTGCTCATGCCAGGCGGGGCTCAGGTCGTGCACGGCATCGACCATCGCTGCGACATGTTCGGGTGGGATTTGCGGATGAACGCCGTGTCCTAAGTTGAAGACATGGCCGCTGCCAAAGCCGTATTCCTCAAGCGTGCGCGCTACCTCTTCACGAATGACTTCGGGTTTGGCATAGAGCGTGCTTGGATCGAGGTTGCCCTGCAGTGCCACGCGATCACCAGCGATCCGACGGGCCTCGGACAATGAAAGCGTCCAGTCGATCCCCAGTGCATCCGCTCCACAATCGGCAATGCGATCAAGCCAAAGCCCGCCGCCTTTGGTGAAGAAAACCACCGGGATGCGTCGTCCCTCGCGCTCGCGGATCAGCCCATCGATGATCTGCTCGGCGAAGGACAGGGAGAAGCGCGGGTAGAGATGATGAGCAAGTGCGCCGCCCCAGGTGTCAAAAATCATCAAGGCCTGAGCGCCGGCTTCGACCTGGGCATTCAGATAGGCCGTAACGGCCTGAGCGGTTTTGGCCAGCAGTCGCTCGAGCACCTCGGGCGCATCGTAGGCCATGGCTTTGATATGCCGGAAGTCCTTGCTGCTGCCGCCCTCGACCATGTAAGTGGCAAGCGTCCAGGGGCTGCCGGAGAAGCCAATCAGCGGGACTTCGCCATGGAGCTCACGGCGAATCAGGCTGACGGCATCGGTGACATAGCGCAGTTCGCTGTCGATATCCGGCACTGGCAGCGCGTCCACGCTGGCCGCGTCGCGGACGGTGCGCTCAAAGCGAGGGCCCTCACCGGCCTCAAAATAAAGCCCCAGGCCCATGGCATCGGGGACGGTGAGGATGTCTGAGAACAGTATCGCGGCATCGAGTCTGAATCGTCGCAGCGGCTGCAGCGTGACTTCGCAGGCGAGTTCGGGGTTGCTGCAGAGGTCCATGAAGCCGCCGGCCCTGGCGCGCACTTCGCGGTATTCCGGCAGATAACGTCCGGCCTGGCGCATGATCCAAACCGGCGTGCGATCAACAGGCTCGCGCATCAGTGCGCGCAGGAAGCGGTCGTTCTGGAGCTCGGCCATCACTGCAATCCTGATCAGACGCCGAGGTAGGCGAGGATGCCCTTGGCCGCCTCACGGCCTTCCCAAACGGCGGTCACCACCAAATCGGAGCCACGCACCATATCACCACCGGCAAAGACATTCGGGTTGTCGGTCTGGAAGGGGTGTTTGCCACCCTTGGCAACTTTCACCCGCTCGCGCTCGTCGACCTGAATGCCGTGATCATCAAACCACTCCGGCGGGTCAGGACGGAAACCAAACGCAATAATGACGCGATCGGCGGGCAGAATTTCTTCGCTCCCCGGAATAACCTCGGGCTGGCGGCGGCCGCGTTCATCCGGTGCGCCGAGTCGGGTCTCGACCACCTTCACACCTTCGACTCCGTTTTCACCGACGATCTCAACGGGCTGGCGGTTGAAGAGAAACTCCACACCTTCTTCCTTGGCGTTGTAAACCTCGCGCCTTGAGCCCGGCATGTTCTGTTCGTCACGACGATAGGCGCAGGTCACACTGGCAGCACCCTGTCGCAGGGCGGTCCGGTTGCAGTCCATGGCCGTATCACCGCCACCGAGCACCACGACCCGTTGTCCGGCCATGTCAATGTACTCGCTCGGGTCTTTCTCAAAGCCCATCAGGCGGTTGATGTTGGAGACCAGATACGGGAGTGCCTCATATACCCCTGACTTGTCTTCACCGGGAAAGCCACCGCGCATGTAGGTGTAGGTGCCCATACCGAGGAAGACCGCGTCGTAATCGCGCTCGAGCTCGGCGTAACTGATATCGCGGCCGATCTCAACGCCGAGGCGGAACTCCACGCCCATGTATTCCATGATCTCGCGGCGTTTGGCGATGACTTCCTTCTCCAGCTTGAACGGTGGGATGCCGAAAGTGAGCAGACCACCAATCTCCGGGTAGCGGTCAAAGACCACCGCTTCAACGCCATTGCGCACCAGAATATCGGCCGCACCGAGTCCGGCCGGGCCGGCACCGACCACCGCGACTTTCTTGCCGGTGGCAACAACACCGGACATGTCCGGGCGCCAGCCCTGCTTGAAAGCCTCATCAGTGATGTATTTCTCAACCGAGCCGATGGTCACGGCGCCAAAGCCGTCATTGAGCGTGCAGGCACCCTCGCAGAGCCGATCCTGCGGGCAGACACGGCCGCAGACCTCCGGCAGGCTGTTGGTCTTATGCGAGAGTTCCGCGGCCTCGAAGAGATTGCCTTCGGCAACCAGCTTCAGCCAGTTGGGGATGTAGTTGTGAACCGGGCACTTCCACTCGCAGTAGGGATTGCCGCATTCCACGCAGCGATCCGCCTGGGCCGCAGCATGGTCACTGGAGAAGTCGCCATAGATTTCGCTGAACTTCTTGACCCGTGCCTGGGCGGATTCTTTTTCGGTGTCCTGACGAGGGACTTCGATGAACTGAAAATAATTGCCCATAATCTGCTCAGGCTGCCTGACGCAGCGTATTCAAAACCTCATTGATATCCGCAGCCCTTGGCTTGACCAGCCAGAAGCAACCGACAAAGTCGCGGAAGTTATCCAGGATCTCCTGGCCCCATGGCGAGCCGGTCTCGGTGACGAACTCGGCGATGGTGTTGCGCAGGAACTCACGATGTCGGGTCATCGGCTCGGTCTGAATGCGGCGGATGTCGATGAGCTCGTGGTTGTAGCGATCGACAAACCGATTCTCCAGATCAAGGACAAAGGCGAGCCCACCCGTCATGCCGGCGCCGAAGTTAAGGCCGGTCGCGCCAAGGACGCAGACCACGCCGTCAGTCATGTACTCGCAGCCATGATCACCCACGCCCTCGACGACGGCATGGGCGCCTGAGTTGCGAACGGCAAAGCGTTCACCGGCAAGCCCGGCAGCGAAGAGTTTGCCGCCGGTTGCCCCGTAGAGACAGGTGTTGCCGATAATGGTCGTCTCCTGGCTCTTGAAGCTGCTGCCCTGTGGCGGGCGGATGACGAGCTTGCCGCCTGCCATGCCCTTGCCGACATAGTCGTTGGCATCACCATCGAGGGTCATTTCAAGACCGCCGGCGTTCCAGACGCCAAAGCTCTGTCCCGCACTGCCGGTCAAATGCAATCGAATCGGATTGCCGCTCATGCCGAGGTTGCCGTGACGCAATGCGATCTCCCCGGAGAGTCGGGCGCCAATCGAGCGGTCATCGTTGCGAACCGCATAATGGAAGTCGCCGCCACTGGCCTTCTCAATGGCCGGCAGGGCATCTTCGACCATGCGCTCGGCAAGCTCGCCCTTGTCGAATGGCACGTTGCTTGGGGTCATGCAGTGCGTCGGCAGGCTGCTATCAAGCCCACCGTCGGAGAGAATGGGCGAGAGATCGAGTCTTGCCTGACGCGGCGTCTCGGGCTCGCGCGGCTCGAGCAGATCCAGACGTCCGATCAGCTCCTCGAGCGTGCGAACACCGAGCCGGGCCATCCACTCCCGCGTTTCCATCGCAACGAAAGTAAAGTAGTTGGCCACCCGCTCCGGCGTGCCGATGAAATGCTTCATCCGCAGGACTTTCTCCTGGGTGGCGACACCGGTCGGGCAGTTGTTGAGATGGCAGACACGCAGGTACTTGCAACCCATGGCCACCATGGGCGCGGTACCAAAACCAAAACTCTCGGCGCCCAGAATGGCTGCCTTGATCACATCCAGACCGGTTTTCAGACCGCCGTCGGTCTGCAGCCGGATTTTCTCGCGCAGATTGTTTGCCCGCAGCGTCTGGTGGGTCTCGGTGAGCCCCAGCTCCCAGGGCGTGCCGGCATATTTCACGGAGGTGAGCGGGCTGGCGCCGGTGCCACCGTCGTAGCCGGAGATGGTGATGAGATCGGCATAGGCCTTGGCCACACCCGCAGCCACCGTGCCGACACCGGGCTCGGCCACCAGCTTTACTGAGACCAGCGCCTCCGGGTTGACCTGTTTGAGGTCGTAGATGAGCTGCGCCAGATCCTCAATCGAGTAGATATCGTGATGCGGCGGCGGCGAGATCAGTGCAACGCCAGGCTTGGAATAACGCAGCCGGGCGATCATCTCGTTGACCTTATGGCCGGGGAGCTGTCCGCCTTCGCCGGGCTTCGCGCCCTGTGCAACCTTGATCTGCAGGACCTCGGCGTTACGCAGATAATGCGGTGTCACACCAAAACGGCCCGAGGCCACCTGCTTGATGCGTGACATGCGTTCATTGCCAAAACGATGCGCATCTTCGCCGCCCTCGCCGGAGTTGGAGCGGGCGCCGAGGCGATTCATGGCGATGGCCAGTGCTTCATGCGCCTCGGGCGAGAGCGCACCGAGTGACATGCCGGCAGAGTCAAAGCGCTTGAGAATGGCTTCGATCGGCTCGACTTCTTCCAGCGGAATGGACTCGGTGTCTCGTACCTGGAGCAGATCACGCAGCGCTGCCACCGGCCGTGTGTTAACGGTCTCGGCGAATACCTTGTAGCGCTCATAATCACCCGTGTAGGCCGCTTCCTGCAGCGCGCCGACCACATCCGGGTTGTAGGCATGGTATTCACCACCATGGACATATTTCAGCAGGCCACCCTGCGTGAGCGCCTGACTCCGCCGCCAGGCTTTCTGATGCAGCGTGCGCTGATCCGACTCAAGGTCGGTGAACCCGGCCCCCTGGATTCGTGAGGTCGTGCCCGGGAAGCAGAGATCCACCACTTCATCGTGGAAGCCGACAATCTCAAAGAGCTGGGCGCCGCGATAGCTCGTGATGGTGCTGATGCCCATCTTCGAGAGAATCTTGTAGAGGCCCTTGTTCAGGCCTTTGCGGTAATTGCGCAGCAGATCGGCCAGTGCAGCCCCCTTGATCTCGCCGGTGCGCAGCTGATCCTGCACGACATCATAGGCAAGGTAGGGGTAGATGGCCGTTGCGCCGTAGCCGATCAGCACGGCGCATTCATGGCTGTTGCGTGCCGTACCCGTCTCGATAATGAGGTTGGCATCACAGCGCAGCCCGGTGCGGACCAGATGATGGTGGATCGCGCCGGTGGCCAGCAGGGCATGCACCGGGATGCGCTCGCGCTGCAGATTGCGATCCGATAGCACCAGCAGCGAGGCGCCGTTACGCACGGCCTCGGCGGCCTCGTCACGGATGCCGATAATGGCATCCTGCAGATTGCCGCTCTCCGGGTAGCTCAGATCGATGCGATGCACCCGATTGTCCGGCTCATGTTCGGCAATCAGCCCGAGGAATTTGCCATCGGAGAGAATCGGCGAGTCGAGCACCAGGCGCTTGGCATGATCCTCCACCTCTTCGAAGAGGTTTTTCTCCGGGCCGATGACCGTCTCCAGTGACATGACGATCTGCTCACGCAACGGATCGATCGCCGGGTTGGTGACCTGGGCGAACTGCTGGCGGAAATAGTCATAAAGCGGTCGGACCTGGCGTGAGAGCACCGGCATGGGGGTGTCATCACCCATCGAGCCCACAGCCTCCTGGCCGCCCTGGGCCAGGGTGCGGGTGACGATGTCACGCTCTTCAAAGCTCACACCAAACTGCTTCTGATAGACCGCAATCTGCTCCGGCTCCACCGGCGTGCGTTCACTATCCGGCCCCAGTGCCGAGGGCACATCCCGCGAATGCTGGGCCAGCCAGCGCTTGTAAGGCGCCCGGTTCTTAAGGCGCTCATCGATCATCTGCGGCAGCAGCAGCTCACCGGTCTCGGTGTCGGCCGCGAGCATTTCGCCCGGCCGCAGGCGGCCTTTCTCAACGACATCCGCGGCGTCGTAATCCCAGACCCCGACCTCGGAGGCCAGCGTGATATGCCGGTCACGGGTGATTACCCAGCGGGCCGGGCGCAGGCCGTTTCGATCAAGGGCGCAGGCCGCGTGGCGGCCATCGGTGAGCACAATGCCGGCCGGACCGTCCCAGGGTTCAATATGCTGAGAGTGGAATTCATAGAAGGCCCGCAGGTCGGGATCCATGGTCTCAACGTTCTGCCAGGCCGGTGGAATCAACAGCCGCAGCGCCCGGAAAATATCCATGCCTCCGGTGATCAGCACATCGAGCATGTTATCGAGGCTGGAGGAGTCCGATCCGGTCAGGTTGACCAGGGGCTGGATGGCATCGATATCCGGCAGCAGTGGTGTCTCAAAGCGGCAGGCTCTTGCCAGTGCCCAGTTCCGGTTGCCCTGAATGGTGTTGATCTCACCGTTGTGGGCCAGATAACGGAAGGGCTGGGCGAGCCGCCATTGCGGCAGGGTGTTGGTGGAGAATCGCTGATGGAAAACCGCCAGCGAGGTCTCAAGGGTCGGGTCCTGCAAGTCCTTGTAGAAGACCGCCAGGTTTTCCGGCATGACCAGGCCCTTGTAGGACAGCACGCGTGAGGAGAGGCTTGGGATGTAGAAATCCTCATCATGCTCCTCGAGCGCCTTTTCAGCCTGACGGCGTGCCATGAAAAGCCGTCTTTCAAATTCAGGCTCGGCCATTTCAGCCGGGCGATTGACGAAGACCTGGGCGACTGCCGGCAGTGTGGCCAGTGCCTGTTCGCCACAGGCGCTGATATCCACGGGTACTTCACGCCAGCCGGCGGCCGGCACTTCGTAATGCGCAAGCGCGGCTTCAAGCGTTTCTTTGGCTTTGCCGGCCGTCTGCGCATCGGGTGAGAGAAAGACACAACCGGCTGCAAATTCCTCGGCAAGGGCGATGCCCTCCGCCTGAGCGGCACGTTGCAGGAATTGAACGGGGGGTTTGATCAGCAGGCCGCAGCCATCACCGCTTTTGCCATCGGCGGCCACAGCGCCGCGATGGGTCAATCTGGCAAGGGCCGAGATCGCTGTCTCGAGCAGCCAGTGACTGGGTTGGCCGTCCATGTGCGCGATCAGGCCGAAGCCGCAATTATCGCGCTCAAACTCGGGACGGTAGAGTGATGGGCCGGTGAACGGTAACTGCCTCACGCTTACTGCCTCTCTTTTTTTGCTTCGGGGGGAGCGCCGTGCCGAAGACCCGTTGCGCTGAGAGCAACGTACTCTGCGTTTGCAGTGGGGGTCACCGGGGCGGGCGAGGTCAGTTACTGACACTCTCCCCATTCTCTGGGCAAATGGCCCGACAATATAGCGTGCGGGCCTTTTTTCAGCAACTTCAGCTGAGGCGTTTCGGCGAGGTCAGGCGCTCATGTTCATCAAGCGCGTAGCGATCAGTCATGCCGGCGATATAGTCGGCAACAGCCCTGGCCTGCCCCCGTTCGCCACGCACCGCAGCGCGCGCCTCGGCCGTCTCGCGAAACTGCGTTGGCAGCAGCCGGATATCGTTCATGAAGACTTCGAAGAGGGTCTGTATGACCTCGGTTGCCTTGGTCGTCATGCGATGGACCCGGTAATGGCGATACAGGTGTTCGAAGAGGAAGTCCTTGAGCGCGCGATGACGGGCATGCATATCCGCGCTGAATCCAATGAGTGGGCGTTCGAGCTGGCGCACCGCATCAGCACTCTCCGGCGAGGCTGCTTCAATGCGCTGTGTGCTCTCGCGCATGAGGTCATTGACCTGGCTGGCAATCAGATCCCGGACCACCCGGTAGACAAGGCGCCGGCCACTCAGCCCCGGGTGGCGTTCCATCACCGAGGCATGAATCTCGGCAATCCAGGGCACGGCCTGCAGCTGCTCGAGGTCCAGCAGACCGGCGCGAATACCGTCATCCACATCATGGCTGTTGTAGGCAATTTCATCGGCAATATTGGTCAGCTGAGCCTCGAGTGATGGCTGCGTGCCCTCAAGAAACCGAACGCCGATCTCGCCCAGCCGCTCGGCCTGATCCAACGGGCAGCGCTTGACCAGCCCTTCGCGGGCCTCAAAGGTGAGGTTGAGGCCATCGAAATCCGGATAGCGGGCTTCCAGCACATCCACCACACGCAGTGACTGGAGATTGTGCTCGAAGCCACCGAAGGGCTTCATGCAGGCATCCAGTGCCTCCTGTCCGGCATGGCCAAACGGCGTGTGCCCCAGATCGTGCGCCAGTGCGATGGCCTCGGTGAGATCCTCATTGAGCTGCATGCCGCGGGCGATGGTGCGCGCGATCTGCGCGACCTCCAGGCTGTGCGTCAACCGGGTGCGGAAAAGATCGCCCTCGTGATTCACGAACACCTGGGTTTTGTATTCCAGTCGGCGGAACGCGGAGCTGTGGATGATGCGGTCGCGATCACGCTGGAAGAGGTTGCGCAGATCCGGCCGGTCGTCCGGATAGCGGCGGCCGCGGCTGGCCGATGGTCGCGATGCATAGGGGGCAAGCCCGAGGGGATCGGTGCCGGTATTAATCATCATCGCTCCCTTCAAGCGTCGCGGTGAGTGCCGATTCCGGGTAATCCGCTGTGACCACGGCGTCTCCGAGACCGCGCAGCAGCACCAGCCTCAAGGCGCCATCACGGTTTTTCTTATCCCGGCGCATGAATTCGCGAAAGCGCGAGGCCGAGATATCCGTTGGTGGCTCGGTAGGTAGTCCTGCGCTTGCCACAAGTGCGACAGCGCGATCGCGATCGGCGGGGCTGATCCAGCCAAGCCCGGCTGACATCCTCGCTGCCATGCACATCCCGGCCGCGATCGCCTCGCCATGCAGCCAGTCCCCATATCCTCGCGCTGCCTCAATGGCATGGCCGAAGGTATGCCCGAGGTTGAGCAGGGCGCGTTCGCCGGATTCCCGCTCATCGGCGGCCACAATGGCGGCCTTGTTGGCGCAACAACGCTCGACGATGTCCGCAAGCACGCCCGGGTCCCGCGCCAGTGCTTCATCCATGTGGGCTTCCAGCCAGTCGATAAAGCCGGCATCACCCAGCAGGGCATATTTCACCACCTCGGCAAGCCCGGCCCGCAGCTCGCGATCCGGCAGTGTCTCAAGGACGGTCAAATCGGCGATGACGGCTTGTGGCTGATGGAAAGCACCAATCATGTTTTTGCCGCGCGGATGATTGACGCCGGTCTTGCCGCCGACTGAGGAGTCAACCATGGCAAGCAGCGTTGTCGGGATCTGGATGAACGCGACGCCGCGCTGATAGGTGGCAGCGACAAACCCGGCCAGATCCCCGATAACACCGCCACCGAGCGCAATCACCTGACAATCGCGACCAAAGCCGTTGACCAGCATTTCATCGAACACCGGCAGCATCGACTCAAGGCTTTTTTCCTGTTCACCATCGGGCAGACTGACGGCTGCGACCTGTCGATCACCCAGGGCTGCTTTCAACGCCGGGAGATAGAGCGGGGCGACGGTTTCATTGCTCACCACCATGACCTGCCGGGCGGTAATGGATTGCGCCAGCAGGCCTGCATCCTTGAGCAGATCGACACCGATATGGATCGGATAGCTGCGTTCGTTCAGATCAACTCGGACCTCGCGCCTTTCCCTACGCATTCAGTTCACTCCCGGTTGCTGAACCTGTTCGGCGAGCCGTCTGGCAAGACGTTCTGGGTTGCCATCTTCCGTGTCGACGATGACATCGGCAAGTGCCTCATAAATCGGCCCGCGCTCGGCAAGAAGATTTGTGAGTCTCGCCTCCGGGTCCTCCGCCTGAATCATCGGCCGATCGCTTCCTCGGGTCCGGGCAAGCTGGGTGGCGATGGAGGCGCGCAGGTAGATCACCACGCCGCGAGCGCCCAGATGTCGCTGGCTCTCGGGATCGAGCACCGCGCCTCCACCTGTGGCCATGACAATGCCGGGGCGTTGAGTGATTTCATCGAGTAGCGCGGCCTCTCGTCGCCGAAAACCGGCCTCGCCTTCAATATCGAAGATGCGGGGAATATCCACACCGGTTCGCTCTTCGATCGCGGCATCCAGATCCACGAATTCCAGACCCAGTCGCTGGGCAAGCCGGCGGCCGATGGTGCTCTTGCCTGCGCCCATCGGGCCGATGAGAAAGATTCGGTCTATATGGCTCATCCTTGAGATTCTAGCGCGTTTGCCGTCGGGGTCGTCCCTTCAAGGATGCGTGGGGTGACGAAAACCAGCAGCTCGCTGCGGTCATCAACGCGGGTGCGCTGTTCAAAAAGTCCGCCGATCAAAGGCAGATCCGCCATCAGCGGGACACGACGCAGGCCCTGTTGTTGGGTGCGCTCGAAAACCCCGCCCAGAACGACTGTCTCGCCATTGGCAACAAGGACATTGGTTTTTACCGACTGGGTATTAATGGCCGGGCCTTCCGGCGTCTCCTCGCCGCGACTGTCCTGATTGATGGCAAGCTCAAGCTGCACCTGGTCATCCGGGGTGATTCTCGGTGTGACAACCAGTCCCAGAACGGCCTCGCGAAAAGCAATGCTGGTCGCACCGCTGGAGGTTGCCTGCTCGAATGGGATCTGCACGCCCTGCTTGATTTCCGCCTGCTGGTGGCTTGCGGTCACCACCCGCGGGCTTGAGATGATTTCGCCGCGGTTTTCACTCTCCATGGCGGAGAGCTCGAGCTGCAGCAGATAGCTGCCGACCTTGCCGATCGCAAGCCCGGCCGAGCCGGCTGCATTACCCACTGGTAAATCCACCATCAGGCCGCTTTCATCGAGGGTGCCACCGCTGATGATGACGGAATCACCGCTGCGCCCCTCGTGCTGAAAGCCGAACTCAACACCGATTTCATCGCTGAAATCTTCGCTCGCGATGACGATTCTGGCCTCGATGAGTACCTGACGGACGGGAACATCCAGTTGCTTGAGAAGCGCTTCGGCGCGGGCGTGGCCCTGTGGATTGGCGGTGATGATCAGTGTGTTGGTGCGCTCATCCACTCGGACAGACTGCGCATCGATCAAGCCTGACAGTTCACTGGCACGGGCATAGCGGACTGGCACGAACCGCGTGGTTGTCTGCCCGGGTGGGTTGATGTCCGCCGGCTGCTCGACCTCGTTGGTGACGGACTCAATCTGTTGCATCAACCCAGGCAGTGGCAGGTCATGCGCATCGATGCGCAGCGACTCGGCCGGCACAGAGTTCGCCAGTGCGTTGCATGAGCCGAGCAATAGCAGGATCAATACCAGGCGCTGCAGCATTAGCCTTCTCCTTCTCGCCGTGTACCGCGCAGCCGAAGCTTTTTGACTTCGCCCGTCGGGCTTTGCAGTGACATCGCCATTTCATCGACGGCGAGCACTCGCCATCCATCCGCAAGCACCGCACCAATGCGATAACGGTGAATACGGCCGGTTGCATCGACCAGCAAGGCCCAGTGCTTATTACCCGCCCGAATCCGCCCGCCATAGACCAGGGACGATGCGTTCTGCGGCTGCGTCGTAAAAAGTGTCTGATCCTGAAAAGGATTCTGTGCGAGGGCTGCCGGGAGCGGGGTTTGAGTGATTTCCTCTTCGGGCGTATCGGGTGCATCGTTGCCCGCTGCCGGCGTCAGTGGGGAGTAATGACGGATCAATGTCAGCTCGAGTGTGATTTCATCCGCTCTGTTCTCGGCCCTGGCGGGATAGGCCGTGAGAGAGCGCACGGTGATCGCGAGAGGTTGTTGATGAAGTTGGTGGACAAAGGTGGCGGTCTCTGACCAGCCACCACGCGTGATAAGCCGGATGGATTGTTCACCCTGGTTGTCCGTGAGTTCGGGCTCTCCCGGGGTGATCTGTTGGATGGCCACCGCACTCGCCTCCGCCAGGTCGGTGATCCGGGCAAGCAGCATCGACATATCAACGCGCCTTGGTATCGAGACCGGATGCTCGGTAACCGCCGTGCGCTGACGCTCAACGGCCTCGGCTTGAGCCGGGAGGGAGGCCTTGGCGCGCTCGCTGTCGAGAATGGCTGCCTGCAGGCGTTCTTCTTCGATGGTGGCTGCATGCAAGGCGATTGCGGCGGGACGCAACAGCATCCAGCCGCCCATCAGTAAGCCGATTGCCGCGCTGATGAGGATGGGTATCGCTCGGGCCTGCACGGCGGTCATGGCATCCTCGCGGTCTGACGAATGGCAAAGCGCAGACGCTCTGCGCTTTTTTGATCGGGTGGCTCGACATATTCAATGTCGACCCGGGTGAAGCGCGGGTCGGCCTGCAGTCTTGCCATGACAACAGGCAACAGACCTGTCTCCGGTAGATGACCGCTGATACGCCAGGACTGCCCCTGCTGTTCAATTCTCGTGAGCGTTGGTTGGCCGTGAACCGCCTCCAGGATGCCGGTCAATGCCGCAAGCCAACGATCGCGTTCACGGGTGATTGCCTTCTGCAGCTCGTGGGTCTGGTTGAGGTCGCGTTCCTGCCTCTTCAGAGCTTCGAGGCGCTCGACGGCGGGCGAGAGCGAATCGAGCCTCGCCTCGAGTGTGTTGAGGTGTTGTTGCTGCTCAAGCCCGAACTGCCGCAGGGTGAGGGCGGCAATGGCCGAGATGATAAAGCCTGCAATCAGTGCAGCGAGCATGGCCTGGCGATGCCGACGTTGCGCACGTCGCTGCTTCTCCTCACGCCAGGGCAGCAGATTAATGCCAATGGGCATTCGGGTCTCCCAGGTGCATCGCAACACCAATGGCGGTTATCAGGCGTGGCAGGGCAGTCTGTAGTTCGTTTTTATCGATGGATTCCGGTGCATGAACGCTCAGGGCGCTTGCGAGGCAGCGCACTGGAAGCTGCAGCCGGTTTGAGAGCAGTTCGGCGAGTTGCGGGTCTGAATGTCCACCGAGCAGCCAGAGACTTGAGAGGGGTTGGGCCTGTTGATGCCCCTGATAGAGCGCAAGCACCCGGTCCACCGCCTCGGCGATTGCAAGCGGTGTGCCCTTTGCGAACTGCATGACCGTATGGCGAAAAAGGCATTGCTGATCACAGATTACCGCCAGTCGCAGTCGCTCTCCCAGGTCGATGATGCCGACGGACTCGCCGGCCGGGAGGCAGCCGCTCTGCTGCATGACCCGGGCAATGGCATGGCTTTCGACATCAATCAGCCGACAGTCGAGACCCGTCTCCGTAAGCGCTCTTTGCCGCTCGGCAATGGTTTCCCGGCGTGCGGTCACCAGCGTGACAACCCTTTCGTTGTCTTCGGTCGCGGACTCCAAGCGGTAGTCATAGCGAAGTTCATCGTGCGATTTCTTCAATGCCGTCTCGATATGCAGCGCAACCCGGGCGGCAATCGCCTTGTCATCAAGGTGAGCCGGCAGTGTGAAGCTGTCCGTGAGGATCTCGGCATCGGCGACAGCGGTCCCGGCCATCGCGGGTGTCTGGCCGCAGCAGGCCTTTTCAATCGCCTCGCTAACCGCCCTCGGGCCGAGCGGGCCGTCAGCGCCTTCCACAATGGCAAAGCCTTTTAAATGCACTGTCCGGCGCCCCGGGCTGAGCATGGCCGCTTTGATGGCGGTGGAGCCGATATCCATTCCCAGTAGGCAGTCTGGCTTTCGGGCTCGCCGCGGCCACTGAGGCCGACTCAGTAAATCGGCCAAGGCTCGGGGCTTAAGGGAACTAAATCGCGCCGGTGATATACTCACTAAGACCGCCTTCCTTACACTACGGGTTTCATGTCACGCATCACCAAACGCCTCCTGCAGATGTTCGCCGGCCTCGCAGCGCTGGGTCTGCTGGCATTTGCCGGTCTGGTGATGGCCTATATCGTGCTTGCCCCGGGTTTGCCGAGTGTTGAGGAAGTTCGCAACGTTGAGCTTCAGGTGCCGTTGCGGGTCTACACGGCCGATGGCGAATTAATTGACGAATTCGGTGAGATGCGACGTACGCCGGCCTCGCTGGATGACGTGCCGCTCACCATGCAGCAGGCATTCATCGCCGCCGAGGATCAGCGCTTCTATATCCACCCCGGCGTGGACTATCAGGGGATTATTCGCGCGGTCTGGCATTTGGTGAGAACCGGCGAAAAGGGCCCGGGCGGCAGCACCATTACCATGCAGCTTGCCCGTAATCTCTTCCTCACCCGCGATCGCACCTACATCCGCAAACTGCGTGAGATTCTGCTGGCGCTGCGCATTGAGCGTGAGCTCGATAAAGACACCATTCTCGAGCTCTACCTCAACAAGATTTACCTCGGGCAACGTGCCTACGGTGTCAGAGCAGCCGCGGAAGTCTATTACGGTGTGCCGCTCTCCGAGCTGACCCTGGCGCAGCAGGCGATGATCGCCGGTCTGCCCAAAGCGCCATCAGCCTCCAACCCGTTGGCTGACCCCCAAAGAGCACTTGAGCGCCGAGCCTATGTGCTCGGTCGCATGCGCGATAGCGGATTCATCGATGAGCAGACTTTCGCGCTCACCAATGCCGAACCGATTACAGCGGCCTACCACGGCCGCCGACGCTCGGTTGATGCGCCATACATCGCCGAGATGGCCCGGGCCTGGATGGTTGAGCGCTATGGCACACAGGCCGCCTATACCGATGGCTTTGAGGTCTACACCACCGTCACCGCCGAGCAGCAACGAAACGCCCGCGAAGCTCTGCGATCCGGTCTGCATGCCTATGACGAGCGCCACGGCTATCGGGGTGCGCTCGATCAGTTGGACCTCGGGCTTTTGCAATCGGATCCTGAAGCCCTGCTGGAGCGGCTGGATGATTATCGTGAGCCGGCTGAGCTGCGCGTGGCGGTCGTCACCGAAGTGGCTGAGCGCAGTGCCGATCTACTCCTTGCCGATGGCACCAATGTCTCCCTTGGCTGGTCAGGAATGTCCTGGGCCCGGCCACAATATGGCCGTAACGCCATGGGGCCGAATCCCGATGTCGCCGAAGATATCCTTGCACCCGGCGATGTGGTCTACCTGCGTGAGGATGATGGAGATCTGCGTCTGGCACAGGTGCCCGAGCCGCAGGCAGCGCTGGTCGCCCTGTCACCGGATGATGGCCGCCTGATGGCCTTGAGCGGTGGTTACGATTTCCGGTTGAGTAAATTCAATCGGGCGGTGCAGGCGGCCCGGCAACCCGGTTCTGCGTTCAAGCCGCTGGTTTATTCCGCCGCCCTTGCCAATGGCTTTACCCCCGCGACGCTGGTGAATGATGCCCCGGTCGTGTTCGAGGATGTCTCGCTGGAGGACTATTGGCGCCCCGAGAATTACAGCGGTCAGGTATTCGGCCCGACGCGCCTGCGAGAGGCGCTGACGTATTCGCGCAACCTGGTCTCGATTCGCGTGTTGCGCCGGGTTGGTATCAGGCGGGCACTCGAGCACATCGCCGGTTTCGGGCTGCCCACGGATCGACTGCCGCGCAATCTCTCATTGGCGCTGGGGGCGGGTGAGGTCACGCCGCTTGAGCTTGCCCGGGCTTATGCCGCCTTCGCCAATGGCGGGTATCGGATTGAGCCTTACTTCATCGAACGGGTGGTCGATAACAATGCTCAGGTGGTTTTCGAGGCCTGGCCGCATGCCGCTGTTGAGGCCGATGCAATATCACCGGCCAAGGCGGATTTGATGGGGCCGCCGCGGCCGCCCGTGCGGCCTGCGGAGCGGGCGATCAGCGCGCAGAATGCCTGGCTGATGCGCTCAATGCTGGCCGATGTCGTTAATGAGGGGACGGCACGATCGGCCCAGCGTCTGGGCCGGGACGATCTTGCCGGTAAAACCGGGACCACCAATGATCAGCAGGATGCCTGGTTTGCCGGGTTTAACGCCGATGTGGTGGCAGCGGCCTGGATGGGGTTTGATGAGCTGCAGACCCTCGGGCGCTACGAGACCGGGGGCCGCGCTGCACTCCCGATCTGGATTGATTTCATGGGATCGGCATTGAGCGGGCGTCCGGAATCGCAGTGGCCGCGGCCCAACGGACTGGTGACGGTTCGCATCGACCCTGAGACCGGCGAGATGACCGGCCCGGATAATCCCGAGGCGATCTTTGAGACCTTTCACGAAGAAAGGCTGCCTGCGCAGTCTGCCGGTAGCGGGATGATGGGTGAGAGCGCCGATGATGAGCAGGATGCACGCTCACTGTTCTAACGCGGAGTAGAGTGGATAGTCATGGCGAGGGGCAAGCAGACGCGCGATCTACGCATGCGTGAGCGGCTGGTGCAGGAAGCCGCGCGCATTATGGCAGTGGAAGGCATTCGCGATTTCTCCCAGGCCAAGCGCAAGGCGGCTTTGCATCTGGGTGCCCCCGGGACCACCAATCTGCCGCAGAACCGCGAAATCCAGGCGGCCCTTGAGGACTATCAGCGTTTGTTCGGTGGGGAGCGTCAGCAGCTTGCTCTGAGAACGCTGCGGGAGGCCGCGCTGGAGGCGATGCAGTTTTTCGCCCCCTTCAGCCCGCGTCTGGTCGGCGGTGTGCTCGATGGCACCGCCGGGCCGGAGAGTGCTGTCGATCTGCATTGTTTTGCCGACACCCCGGAAGATGTGGTGCTGTTTCTAATGGACCAGGGTGTGCCGTTTGATACCGAGGAGCGCCGCATGCGATTTGATGATGAGTACGACTTCGTCCCGGTGCATCGGTTTGTGGCCGGCGAAGTACCGTTCAATCTAAGCGTATTTACCGAGCATGGCCGGCGTCATCCGCCCCGCAGTCCGGTGGATGGGCGGCCGATGCAAAGAGCCGGGAAAGAGACGGTGACGGCGCTTCTCGATAGCGCCGCCCCCTAGACGATATCAGCCGCGGCGGTGCAGCGGGACGTAGTCGCGCTTGGCAGCACCGGTGTAAATCTGGCGCGGACGGCCGATGCGCTGTTCCGGATCCTCAAGCAGTTCCATCCACTGGGCAACCCAGCCCGGCGTGCGGCCGATGGCAAAGAGCACCGTGAAGAATTCCGTGGGGATTCCAAGCGCGCGGTAAATAATGCCGGAGTAGAAGTCGACGTTCGGGTAGAGCTTGCGCTCAACGAAGTAGTCATCGGCCAGTGCGATCTCTTCGAGACGCATGGCGAGCTCGAGCTGCGGGTCATTGGCGACACCCAGCTCATCGAGCACTTCATGACAGGTCTTGCGGATGATCGTCGCCCGCGGATCGTAGTTTTTGTAGACGCGATGTCCAAAGCCCATCAGACGGAACGGATCGTTCTTGTCCTTGGCCTTTTCAATGAACTTCGGCACCTGATCGACCGTGCCAATTTCAGCCAGCATGTTGAGCACGGCCTCGTTGGCGCCACCATGGGCCGGACCCCAGAGTGCTGCACAGCCGGAGGCCATGGCGGCAAAGGGGTTGGTGCCGGTGCTTGCGGCCAGTCGCACCGTCGAGGTGCTGGCATTCTGCTCGTGATCGGCGTGCAGGATCAGCAGCTGATCGAGTGCACGTTCGGCCACCGGGTTGATCTCAAACTCCTCACTCGGCCGGGCAAACAGCATATTGAGCAGGTTGCCGGTGTAGGAGAGGCGATTGAGCGGGTGGACGAAAGGCTCGCCGACCATGTGCTTGAAGGCTGCCGCTGCGATCGTCGGCATTTTGGCAATGATCCGGTGCGCACAAAGCAGGCGGTTTTCCGGGTCATTGATGTCAATCGTGTCGTGGTAGAAAGCTGAGAGGGAGCCGACAACACCCGTTAACATCGCCATCGGATGGGCATTGTAGTGAAAGCCGTTGAAGAAAATACGCAGGCTTTCATTGACCATCGTGTGACGGGTGATGGATTCCTCAAACTCTTCCAGCTCTTTTTTGTTCGGCAGCTCGCCGTGAATCAGCAGGCGGGCGACTTCCAGGAAAGAGCTCTGCTCGGCGAGCTGCTCGATGGGATAGCCGCGGTACAGCAGAACACCCTGCTCGCCGTCGATGTAGGTGATGTCGCTCTGGCAGCTGCCGGTCGAGCTGAAGCCGGGGTCGTAGGTGAAATAGCCCAGTTCACTGTGCAGGCTTCGGATATCGATGAGCTCCGGGCCATGTGTGCCACCGCGCACGGGCATATCAGCCTGTTTGCCGGTCGCGTTATCAGTAATGGTTACGGTTTTTTCACTCATGACTCGACTCCTGCTGGCAGTGGGTAGGCTATTTAGCTGCGCCCACCGCGTGCGTTGGCACCATACCGACGACGGAACTGATCAACCCGGCCGCCGCTCGAGAGCACGCGCTGTTTGCCGGTGTAGAAGGGATGGCTGGCGCTGGAGATTTCAACCTTGACCAGCGGGTACTCGTTGCCGTCTTCCCATTTGATGGTGTCTTTGGTCTGCACCGTCGAGCGGGTCAGAAACGAGAAATCCGAGGAGATGTCCTGGAACACAACCTCACGATACTCGGGGTGAATGTCTTTTTTCATGGTGTTCACTCAAGCGCTGAATTGCAGAGCGCGGTATCTTAGGCCCTTGCCGTCGCCGGTACAAGTGACATGTTGCAGCGCAGCTTTTGTGACAGCGCCCCGGGACCCGGGTAACATCGCCGCCAAAGCAATCTTTCAGGGGAATGAAACATCGATGTCGTATATCGCGTTTAAACATCTGCACACCACCTTGGCGACACTGACGCTGCTTGTCTTTCTGCTGCGTGGTGCCTGGGCGATGATGGGCTCGGCCATGCTCGATAAGAAATGGGCCAAAATCACCCCGCATGTCATCTACACGCTGTTGCTCATCAGTGCGTTCGGCGTGGCCTGGTTGGGCTGGGGCTATCCGCAGGTCATGCATGGCTGGATCACCGCCAAGCTGATCGGGCTGGTGGCGTTCATCGCAGCGGGTGTGATGGCTTTCCGGCCGAGCGGTGGTAAACGTCTGCGCCTTGATATGTTCGCTCTGGCCCTTGTGATCTACGGCTATCTGGTTGCCGTGGCGCTGACCAAGTCGGCCTTTATTGTCTAGGGTTTACTCATCATCGCGGCGCACGCTTACGTCGGCGCCGTCGGCGGTGATTGTCAGCTGGAATTCAATCGGGCTGCAGCAGACCACGCAATCCTCGATATAACGCTGGTCTCCGGCGGAGTCGTCCACCAGTGTGGTGAAGGCCTCGCCGCAGTAGGGACAGACAACTGTGTACTCTTCCATTCTCAGGCTCCGTTCCGCGAGTCTGTCTGCGGGTTGACCACTTCGGGCATGAAAAGCCCGAGGAGGTCGTTGAGAAAACGTTGTCCGAGCTCGGTCGGGGCTATCCGCTCAGCATCAGACTGCAGCCAACCCTGTGATTGAGCCCGGGCAAGGGCAGGCTGCAGGTCATCCCTGCCAAGGCCGCTGCGCGCCAGGAGCTCGGCAGCCGGCATGCCTTCGGCCAGGCGCAGGACATTCATCATGACCTCGAGCGGGCGCTCTGCAATCGTCACTTCCCGGGTCTCGGCGATGGCCTCAGGGCTGCCTGCGTATTGTTGGAACTGTCTTGGCATGCGCATTTTGCTGTAGCGACGAATGCGGCCGCTGCTGTCACTGATCTTGCCGTGGGCGCCGGCGCCGATGGCCAGGTAATCGCCGAATTGCCAGTAGTTGAGATTATGCTGGCAGGCCTCGCCCGGGAGGCTCCAGGCCGATATTTCATAACGCTCGAGCCCTGCCTGTCGCAGACGTGCATGGCAGGCTGCCTCAATATCCGCCAGTTGCTCATCATCGGGTAGCCGCGGTGGTCTGGTGAAAAAAGGCGTCCCGGGCTCAAGGGTGAGCTGATAATGCGAGATATGCCGAGCGCCCAGGTTGAGTGCCTGTTCAACATCGGCGAGTGCTTCCTCGGGAGTTTGCTCCGGGAGTCCGTGCATGAGGTCGATATTGAAGCGTTTGAAACCGGCTTTTTGAGCCTGTTCGACCGCCGCAATCGCGTCATTGACGCCATGAATGCGACCGAGGATCCGCAGCTTTTCATCATTAAAGCTCTGCACGCCAATCGAGAGTCGATTGATGCCCGCGGCGAGGAAGCCCTCGAAACGCCCCGCCTCCAGCGTGCCCGGGTTGGCCTCCAGCGTGATTTCAGCCTCCGGGGCGATCGGCAATCGAGCGCGCAGGCCCTGCATTAAACGTTCTATCGCATCTTCGCTGAACAGGCTCGGTGTGCCACCGCCGATAAAAATGGTCTCAATCACCCGGCCTGCGGCTGCCGCTGCCTCGCCATCGGCATCCCGCAACAAAGCCGCGATGTAATCGTCTTCCGGCAGTTCACCGCGCAGGGCATGCGAGTTGAAATCACAGTAGGGGCATTTTTGAACGCACCATGGCAGGTGGATATAAAGGCCCAGTGGCGGAGGGGTCAGCCGCGTGTCCATTCCGCCTCGAGTTTTTGGCGAAGATCGCGCAGGGCCTGGGCCCGATGGCTGAGCTGGTTTTTCTGTGCGGCATTCAGCTCGGCGGCCGTGCAGGCCTGCTCAGGTAGGTAGAAGTGCGGGTCATAACCAAATCCCGCGCTGCCGCGTGGCTCGGCGATGACCTCGCCGTGCCAGACACCTTCGGCGATGACCGGCGCAGGGTCGGCTGCATGGCGAAGATAGACCAGTACACAGCGATAACAGGCTTTGCGCTCTTCGGGTTCAAGGTCAATCAACGCATCCTGCAGGCAGGCGTTATTGGCCGCATCGTCGGCCTCGTCGCCCGCCCATCGCGCTGAACGCACACCCGGTGCACCATCAAGACCGCTGATCTCAAGCCCCGAGTCATCGGCAATGGCAGGTAGCCCCGTGTGTTCGGCGGCGTTACGCGCCTTGATGATGGCGTTTTCGATAAACGTCGTGCCGGTCTCGGCGGCTTCCGGCACATAATAGAACGACTGGGGCCGGATATCGGTGATCAGCCCCTCCAGTAACGCCTCGAGTTCGAGCAGTTTGCCCTGATTGCCGCTGGCAAGGACCAATCGCTCGACGGTTGCCATGGCTCAGGCCTCCAGGGCTTTGCGTTGCTCGGCCATCAGTGCATCGATGCCATCGGCCGCCAGGTCCAGCATGGCGTCCAGTTCGGCGCGACGAAAAGCATGCCCCTCGGCGGTACCCTGTACCTCAATGAAATGCCCGGCATCATTCATGATGACGTTCATGTCGGTCTCCGCCTCTGAGTCTTCGGCATAGTCCAGATCGAGGACCGGCATGCCCTGATAGATGCCCACGGAAATCGCAGCCACCTGTCCATGCAGCGGATTGCGTCGGACCTTGCCGGCTTTCATGAGGGTGGCCACGGCATCGGCCAGCGCGACATAGCCGCCGGTGATCGAGGCCGTGCGAGTGCCACCATCAGCCTGGAGGACGTCGCAGTCGATGACCACGCGCCGCTCACCCAGTGCTTCGAGGTCGACCACAGCGCGCAATGCCCGGCCGATGAGTCGCTGGATCTCGACCGTGCGACCCTGCTGGCGGCCGCGCGCGGCTTCGCGGTCGGTGCGGCTGCCGGTTGCCCTTGGCAACATGCCGTATTCGGCGGTCACCCAGCCCTTGTTGCTGTTGCGCAGCCAGGGTGGAACACGCTCTTCGATGGTGGCGGTGCAGAGGACGCGGGTGTCGCCAAATTCGACCAGAACAGAGCCCTCGGCGTGTCGGGTGAAGCCTCGGGTCAGGCGGATATCGCGGAGCTGGTTGGCGTTGCGCCCGCTCGGGCGCTGGGTTGACTGCTGCATGAGTGCCTTTAATCGATGCGGGAAAGAGCCCGAAAGGGTAGCATTAACGAGATGAATACGGGCATGACTGGAACAATCTACATCGTCTCTGCGGCATCCGGGGCTGGCAAGACCTCGCTGTTGCGCGCGTTGATGGAGCGCGACCCGGGGCTTGTGATTTCGGTCTCGCATACCACGCGCAGCCCGCGCCCCGGGGAGCAGGAAGGTGTGGATTATCACTTTGTCGATGAAGCAGAGTTTGTGCGTCTGATTGAAGCGGGCGCATTTCTCGAGCATGCCCATGTCTTTGACCGGCGCTATGGAACCACGCATGCAGCGGTCGAGGCCGATCTGCGGGCCGGTCGGGATGTGCTGGTAGAGATTGATTGGCAGGGTGCCAGGCAGATTCGCGAGCGCCTGCCGCATACGGTTTCCATATTCATCCTGCCGCCTTCACAACAGGCTCTGGAGGCACGGTTGCGGGCCCGCAATCAGGACTCCGATGAGGTCATTGCCTCGCGCATGGCCGCGGCCGTCAGCGAGATGAGCCATTGCGATGAGTATGATTATCTGGTCTGGAATGATGATTTTGATGTCGCACTGGCCGATCTGGAGGCCATCGTGCGTACGCGACGGTTGCGTCGTGAGCGACAGTTGAGCGTTCATGCCGAGGCGCTGGCCGCGCTTACCCGGCTCTAGCAGCGATAAATGCTTTATTGGCCGGGCTTTTTCACGATAGACTGATTCCATTGATTACGGATTTGAACACTGGAGGTTGCCACCATGGCACGAGTGACGGTCGAGGACTGCCTCGGTACGATCGATAACCGTTTTGAGCTGGTTCTGGCTGCTTCGCGGCGCGCCCGTCAGGTGGCGCACGGAAGCGAGCCCTTCGTTGACTGGGAAAATGACAAGCCTACGGTCGTCGCGCTGCGCGAAATCGCCGATGGGTATGTCAATTCTGACATCCTCAATGTGGAGGCTGAGGCTGCAGAGGCGCTGGGCGCGCTCGATGAGGCCGCTGAAGCTGCTGAAGCCGTGGAAGAAACCGATGCCGAGGCACCGGCGGCCGAGGCAGAGCCGGAGGCAGTCAACGAAGAGGATAAGCCGGCCGAGTAATCCGGTTTATGGCGAGCAGCGAGCCGATCATTCGCCATGAAGCGGGTTCCGATTCCGCAGCCCGGGCGGCTGATCTTTGCACGCTGCTTGAGAACTACCTGGAGCCCCGCCAGGTTGAAAAGGTCTATCGCGCCTATCAATTCGGTGCCGCTGCCCATGAGGGCCAGCGGCGGCTCTCCGGAGAGCCCTACATCACTCATCCTCTGGCCGTTGCCCGCACGCTGGGCGATATGGGGCTCGATGCCGAGAGTCTCTGTGCGGCCATACTGCATGACGTCATAGAGGACACCCCCACCGCCAAGGCGGAAATTGCTGAAGCTTTCGGCCCGGAAGTCGCACAGCTTGTGGATGGTGTCTCCAAGCTCACGCAGATCAACTTCCGCAGCAAAGCCGAGGCACAGGCCGAGAACTTCCGCAAAATGGTCATGGCGATGTCTCAGGACATCCGGGTCATTTTGATCAAGCTCGCCGACCGGCTGCATAACATGCGCACCATTTTCGTGATGCCGCCGAGCAAGCGCTCACGCATCGCGCGCGAGACGCTGGAGATCTATGCCCCCATCGCCCAGCGTCTGGGCATCAACAGCATGCGTGTTGAGCTTGAGGACCTCGGGTTCGCCGCGCTCTACCCGATGCGCTATCGGGTTTTAAAGGAACGCGTCCGCCAGCAACGGGGTAATCGGCGCGAGCTGCTCGATACCGTGCGCGATGCCATTGCCGAGAGTCTGGTCGAAGGGGGTATCGAGGCGCATGTGATCGGCCGGCAGAAGCATCTCTGGAGTATTTACCAGAAGATGCGCAGCAAGCAGGCCGGTTTTGATGACATCTTTGATGTCTATGGTTTTCGCGTGGTGGTGGCCGATGTGGATACCTGTTATCGGGTGCTCGGCTATTGTCATGGCCTGTACAAACCGCTGCCGGGCCGCATCAAGGATTACATCGCCATCCCCAAGGTGAATGGTTATCAGAGCCTGCATACAACGCTGCTCGGGCCGCATCGCATTCAGGTGGAAGTGCAGATCCGCACCGCCGAGATGGATCGGGTGGCCGAAGCCGGCATCGCCGCGCATTGGCTCTATAAGGACGCGGGCTCTGCCAGTAACGTGGCTCAGACCCGCGCCCGGGAATGGGTTCACGGCCTGATGGAAATGCAGGAGAGCGCCGGCAATCCGCTTGAGTTCATTGAGAACGTCAAAATTGATCTGCTGCCCGATGAGATTTACGTCTTCACGCCCAATGGCGACATTATGGAGCTGCCGAAGGGCGCGACGGTGGTGGATTTCGCCTACGCCGTGCACTCACAGATCGGCGATGCCTGCATCGCTGCGAATATTGACCATCGCCTCGCACCACTGAGAACACCGCTTGCCACCGGGCAGACGGTAGAGATTATTACCGCCCCGATTGCCCGGCCCAATCCCGCCTGGCTGGATTTCGTGGTGACTGCCAAGGCGCGATCGGGGATCCGTCACAGCCTCAAGCGGCTGCAGGGTACCGAGGCCGCGGAGCTCGGGCAGAGGCTGGTGGATCAGGCCCTCGGCGCCATGGATCTCTCGCTCAAGGCGATTTCACCCGAGCAGGTTGATGCCGCACTCGAGGCCCTGGGGGCAGACGAGTTGGAAGCGGTGTTTGCCGAGGTGGGGCTCGGACGTCGTATGCCCTGGCTCGTGGCGCGCCATCTCTCCGGGGTGGATGAGGCGTCAGCCGATCTGGATAAGACCGGTAGCAGCGGGGCGCTGACGATTCGCGGGAATGAGGGCGCGGTTGTCACCTTCGCGCGCTGTTGTCGGCCGATTCCGGGTGATCCCATTGTCGGTTTTGCCAGTGCCGGTCGCGGGGTGGTCATTCACCATCAGGACTGCAACAACATTCGTGAATACCGCAATCACCCGGAGAAATGGGTGGATGTGCAATGGGATGCGGTCGCGGAAGGCGAGTATCCGGTGGCCATTGATGTCGAAGTCATGAATCGCCGCGGGGTGCTCGCGAGTGTGGCCGCGGTGATTTCCGATCTTGATTCCAATATCGATGCCGTTGAAATCGAAGAGAAGGAAGGCATGATTGCCACCATGAAGCTCGTGCTCGATGTGCGCGGGCGTGTTCACCTGGCCCGCATCATGCGCCGCTTGCGCGGACTGTCTGCGGTACTCCGCATCACTCGAAGGAGAGGTTGATGACCCGCCGAATTATTCAAACCGATCAGGCACCGGCTGCGATCGGGCCCTACTCACAGGCCGTCCAGGTGGGCGATCTGGTCTTTATCTCCGGACAGATCCCGCTCGACCCGGTGACCATGGAAATGGTCGGCCCGGGTATTGAAGCGCAGACCCGACGGGTATTCGACAACCTCAGCAACCTTTGCCTGGCCGCCGGCGGTGGTCTTGAGGATATTTGCAAGCTCTCGATCTTTCTGACCGATCTCGGCCATTTCGCCACGGTCAATGCCATCATGACCGAGTATTTCACCGAGCCTTATCCGGCCCGCGCAGCCATTGGTGTGGCAGAGCTGCCGAAAGGCGCGGGTGTCGAGGTGGAAGCCATTCTGAGTCTCAGCAAAGCCGGCTGAGCGATGAGCACTGCCGCTGCAGCCGGCACAGCGCTTTCACGGCTTGCCGGTGTTGGTCCTCGGCTCTCCGAGCGGCTTCAAAGACTCGGTATCCACCGTGCCGAGGACCTGCCTTTTCACCTGCCGCTGCGTTATGAGGATCGCACCCGTGTGCTGCGTATCGGTGAACTGCGCCCGGGGGATCAGGCCCTGGTGGAAGGAGAAATTACCGCCAGCGAGGTCGTGACCGGACGTCGCCGTCGACTGATCTGCCGAATCAACGATGGCAGCGGCAGCCTCGAGCTGGTGTTTTTTCATTTCTTTGCCACCCAACAGCGACAGTTGATCCGTGGGCAGCGGCTGCGGGTGTTTGGGGAGGCACGACCGGGCCCTGTCATGCTGCAGATCGTGCATCCCGACTGGGAATGCGTGGCCGAGGATGCTCCGCCGCCTCAGGGTGAATTCAAGCCGGTCTATCCGTCCAGTGAGGGAATTACGCAATACCAGCTCCGGCGTGCCATTGGCTCGGCACTGAGCATGCCGGCCCTGATGACCGACTGGCTGCCGGCATCGGTGCTGGATGGACTGGGTCTGCCGTCGCTGCACTCGGCGCTTGCCGCGGTGCATAAGCCCGATGCCGATGCCGATACCCAGGCCCTGCTTGAGGGGAAGCACCCGGCGGTCAGGCGGCTTGCCTTTGAGGAACTGCTGGCGCATCGCCTGAGCCTCCTGCGACTGCGTGCCGAGCAGCGGGATACCGCTCCGGCGCCGGCCATGCAGCAAGGGGGCGCTCTCGCCGAGACTTTTCTCGGGCAGCTCGGTTTTGCACTCACCGCCGCTCAGCAGCGGGTGTATCAGGAAGTCCTGGGCGATATGTCCGCCCCGCAGCCCATGCTGCGCCTCGTCCAGGGGGATGTCGGCTCGGGTAAAACGGTGATTGCCGCGCTGGCGGCGCTGCGGGCCGTTGAGAACGGCTGGCAGGCGGCTGTCATGGCACCAACCGAGCTTCTGGCGGAGCAGCATGAGCGGGGCTTTCGCGAGTGGTTTGAGCCGCTGGGTCTGCGGGTTGGCTGGCTGGGTGGCCGCAGCAGGGCCGCGGAGCGACGCGAGACGCTGGCCGCCCTTGCCAACGGCGAGATTCAGGTGGTCGTCGGTACGCATGCGCTCTTTCAGGATGCGGTGGCGTTTCATTCGCTGGGCCTGGTGGTGATTGATGAGCAGCATCGTTTTGGCGTGCATCAGCGCCTGGCGCTCAGGGATAAGGGCAGTGGCGATACCCAGCCGCATCAGATGGTCATGACAGCAACACCGATTCCGCGCACCCTGGCGATGACCGCCTATGCCGATCTTGATACCTCGGTCATCGATGAGCTGCCGCCGGGCCGCACGCCGGTGCAGACTGTCGCGCTGCCGGATGCCCGGCGGGATGAAGTGATTGAGCGTATACAACAGGCCTGCGCGAGCGGCCGACAGGCCTATTGGGTCTGCACGCTTATTGAAGAATCCGATGTGCTTGAAGCTGAGGCTGCACAGGCAACCGCCGCGCTTTTGCAGGAGCAGCTGCCCTCACTGCGCGTTGAACTGGTTCACGGACGTCTCACGGCCGCCGAGAAAGAGGCGGTCATGCGCCGCTTCGAAGCCGGGGAAGTCGATCTGCTGGTGGCTACCACCGTCATTGAGGTCGGCGTGAATGTCCCCAATGCCTCGCTCATGATCATCGAGAATGCCGAGCGCCTCGGCCTTGCACAGTTGCATCAGCTCCGGGGGCGAGTCGGCCGGGGTGAGGCCAGGAGCAGTTGCGTGCTTCTGTATCATGGGCCGCTGGGTGAGACAGCACGGGACCGGCTGGCCATCCTGCGCGAGACCAATGATGGATTTCGCATCGCCCGGCGTGATCTCGAGATTCGTGGCCCGGGAGAGGTGCTTGGAACGCGGCAGACCGGGGCGTTGATGTATCGCATCGCCGATCTGCTGCGCGATGCCGATCTGCTTGATGACGTCCAGGCGGTGGCTCCCGGGTTGCTGCGCGATTATCCGCAGGCCGTTGATGAATTGATCCGTCGCTGGGTTGGCGAGGGAGAACGTTATGCACAGGTTTGATGGTTGCCACTGGCGACCACGCGCCGTTCCTCAGGTCCCCGCTGCACCACGGCTGCTTCGTCCCTGGTTGGATGAGCCGGGCTCGCTGACGCGTCGTCTGCGCAACCTCGCCGGCAGTGCATTTAATGTCGTGGTGCTGGATGAGCATTGGGCGCGGGCCTGGCCTGATGAGTGTTATCGACTGGGCAGTCAAGCCATGCGCTGGCATTGGGTGCGTGAGGTTTTGTTATGCAGCGGCCGGACGCCGCTTGTTTATGCGCGCAGCGTGATTCCCGGCAGTAGCCTGACCGGGCCGCTGCGCCGACTGCGCCAGCTCGGCCGTCAGCCGCTTGGTACGCTTTTATTCGGGCGTTATCGTGTGGTGCGCGGGCCAATAGAGCTTGCCCGCGTCGATGCGTCATCCCGGCTTGGGATGCGGGTGATGCCGCAGTCTGATCTGCCCTGTTGGGCGCGTCGTTCGGTGTTTCATATCGCCCGACGGCCTTTGTTGGTGACGGAGGTATTTTTGCAACCGCTGCTAGAGGAGCTCTCCCATGAGCACGATCGTCGCTGACTGGCGTCATCGACTGGGGCTTTATGCGCGGCTCGCCCGACTGGACCGGCCGATCGGTAATTTTCTGCTGCTCTGGCCGACGCTCTGGGCGCTCTGGTTGGCGGCCGAAGGACTGCCACGGGCCGATGTGCTGGTGGTGTTTGTCCTGGGTGTGCTGATCATGCGGGCGGCAGGCTGTGTCATTAATGACTATGCCGATCGCGATTTCGACCGGCATGTAAAGCGCACCCGCAACCGCCCGCTCACCACGGGGGCGGTCAGCGAGCGCGAGGCATTGATGCTTTTCGCGCTGCTCTGCCTCGCGGCTTTTGCCCTGGTGCTGCTCATGAATACCCTGACCATCATGCTGGCCTTCGTTGGCGTAGCGCTGGCAGCGAGCTACCCGTTCATGAAGCGCCACACACATCTGCCGCAGATCCACTTGGGGGCGGCTTTTGGCTGGGCGGCCCCCATGGCTTTTGCGGCGCAATCCGGTGAGATTACCGTTGTCGCCTGGCTGGTCTTCCTCGCCGCAGTCATCTGGGCGACGATCTATGACACCGAATACGCCATGGTTGACCGGGATGATGATCTGAAGATCGGTATTCGCTCCACGGCCATACTCTTCGGCCGCCATGACCGCGCGATGATCGGGCTTTTGCAGGCACTGCTGACGCTCTTACTGCTCATCATTGGCTGGCGCGCCGGATTGGGGCTGATCTATGCGGCGAGCGTCATCGCGGCGGCCGGGCTTTTCGGCTATCAGCAGTGGTTGATTCGTGATCGAAGTCGCGAAGGCAGCTTTCGCGCCTTTCTCAACAACAATATCTATGGTGGCGTGATCTTCCTCGGGCTGTTGCTCGAGTACGCGTTGATGCCCTGAGTCGCACCACCGGGGCTAAATGGCCCGGGCCAGAACGATCGCCTCAACCCACTGTGTCCCGCCGCGACGCAGCGTCTGCGCGAGGGCATGCAGCGATGCCCCGGTCGTCAGGACATCGTCGATCAGTGTGATGGCACGCGGCGGCGGCTGGTTGAGGACAAAAGCACTCTGCAGATTGGTCTGCCGCGCAGCGGCGTCCAGCCCTCGTTGTGAGGGCGTATTGACGATGCGTTGTACCTGTCCGGGCATCACCGTGGGCCCGAGCCAGTGCGCAATCATGGCGGATTGATTAAAACCGCGCTCACGGTAGCGCTTGGGGTGAAGCGGCATGGGCAGCAGCGGGCCGATGCATCGAATCCCGCGTCGGGCCAATGCCTCGCGGGCGAGTTCGGCCAAAAGCCGCCCGGCTGCAAGATCGGCATTGAGCTTGAAAGCCCGAATCAATGCATCAATGCCGTCGCAATACGCCCAGAGGGCAACCGTGCGATCAATGGCGGGTGGTTGGCTTAAACACCGGGCACAGCAGTCCGCGCCGGATGCAAGCGGCATACCGCAGTGCCGGCAAGCGGCCGTAATCCAGGGTAAATCCTCCAGGCAGCCCGGGCAGATCTCACGGTACTGGCAGCGTGCCGCGCAGAATCGGCAGCGGCCGCTGAAGATCTGATGCAGCCAATGCTGAATGCGCGTTGTCTGGCGCCATTGGGTATCCATACCCAACAAGCCTCTCAACCCTGTCAGCAACCGGGTAGAGCTCGGCCGGCCCATCCCGACCAATGGTGCGATATGCGATCATGAAGCGATGAATACGCCCGATGATGAAAAAACCGGACTCGATATCCGGGCGATGCTGCGTCACATGCAAAAAGCTGCGTTGCAGTTTGACGACGCGGCAGTACTGCACCGTGAGGTGGCCCGGCGTTTGCTCGAGCGGCTGGATTACGTGCGCCTTACTCCGGCTTCCATCCTCAACCTCGGTTGCGCGACCGGGCTTGCCGCACCGGAATTACGGCAGCGTTATCCGCGAGCGCGCCAGGTGGTGATGGATTTCTCGCCGACTTGGGTGAGGCGGGCGCGCCGTGTGCTCGGGCGCTGGCGCCGCTTGCCCGGTGTCTCTGGGGGCATGCGCGGGCTGCCTTTTGCCAATGACAGCTTTGATCTTGTCTTCTCCAATCTCGCTTTGCATCGCAGCGATGATCTCCATGCGCTTGCCCGGGAGCTGCAGCGCATCCTGCGGCCCGGTGGGCTGGTGATGTTTTCCACTTTCGGGCCGGATACCCTGCAGGAGTTGCGGGGCGCCTGGCAGGCCGTGGATCAGGCTGCCCATGTCCAGCCGTTTATCGATATGCACGATATAGGCGATGCCCTGGTCACCGCCCGGCTCGCTGATCCGGTGATGGATATGGAGCATTTCACGCTGACCTATCCGAGCGTGGATGCGCTGGTGGCTGATCTTACCGCGCTGGGGCTGCGCAACGCGCTCAAGGCCAGGGCCTCGGGTCTGACCACCCCACGGCAGTGGCAGCGTATGGCCGAGGCCTATGCGCTTTTGCAGGATGAGCAAGGGCGGCTGCCTGCTACCTGGGAAGTCGCTTATGGACACGCCTGGGGGACGGATGCGCAGGCCCAGGTTGCTACAGAAGCCGGCGAGGTCCGTGTGCCGCTGGACTCGTTGGTCGTCCCGCATCGGCAGCGTTAACGCGGAAAATCGCCCGATCAATGCTTTTCTCGGCGTCAAGTCTCCTCTAAACTTGACTTCGGTCAATTAAAAAAGCCTGAGCGATTGTTGATATGACCACGCACGCCGAATTAGAAAACACGGGCGCCCGCCGGTTTGTGCTGGCGCCGAACATTGCCCCCAACTGGGGCCAGACCGTGCGGATTTATCTCGCGTTGAGCGCGGCGTGTCTGACGGTCGCACTGGTGTGCACGGCGATGGGTTTCTGGCCGGTGCTGCCGTTTGCCGGAATCGAGCTGGCAGCGCTTGGCTGGGCGCTTTATGTCTCCGCGCGCCGCTCACTGGATCGCGAGATCGTGCATGTCGAAGACGGGCAGGTGCGGGTTGAGAAAGGGCGTGGTCGGGTCGAGCAGACCTGGCATATGGAGCAGGCCTGGACCGAAGTTATACATCGTCAGTTGCCGCGGCGATGGGAAGAAACCGAGTTGGTGCTGCGCTCGCGCGGCCGAGAGGTTAAACTAGGCAGCTTTCTGGAGCCGGAGGAGCGTCGCAGCCTCGCGCGTGAGCTTCGCCGGTGTATTGGGCCGATGGCGCGCTGTGGTGATGATGGCGCGTTACCGGCAGAGCCGGCCGACCGAAAAAGCCCGGTGCTTGCGGTTGGTCCCTCGCATAGTCTGGGAGACAGGACGGGATGAGAAAAATGACCGCCAGGAGGGGGCTTGGACTCGCTGGGCTGATCGTTGGTCTGATGTCGGTGGTATCGCCGGCCGCGGCCGATCTTGGGCTGATCAACATGACCCGCGGTGTGACCGAGTCGAGCCGGCAGATCTATGACCTGCACATGACCATTTTCCTGATTACCGTGGTGATCGGTGTTCTGGTCTTCGGTGCAATGTTCTATTCCATCTACCGCCACCGTAAATCCCGCGGTGTGAAGCCGGCGAAATTCCATCACAGCACGGCGGTGGAGATTGTCTGGACGGTGATCCCGCTGGGTATTCTGGTGGCAATGGCAGTCCCGGCCACGCAGACCCTGATCGAGCTTGATGACACCAGCGATGCTGAGATGACGGTCAAGGTGACCGGCTATCAGTGGTTCTGGGGTTATGAGTACATGGATGAAGACGTCCAGTTCCTGAGCCGTCTTGATGTCGACAGTGATCGCGCCCGGCAGCTCGGCTCCGGCGTGCAGCCGGCCTCGGTGGACAATTACCTGCAGAACGTCGACAAGCGACTGGTGGTGCCGGTGGATACCAAGATCCGCTTCCAGATCACTGCCGCGGACGTTATCCACTCCTGGTGGGTGCCGGATCTCGGCTGGAAGAAAGATGCCATTCCCGGTTTTGTGAACGAGGCCTGGACCCGCATTGATGAGCCGGGTATCTACCGCGGCCGTTGTGCGGAGCTCTGCGGCCGTGACCACGGCTTCATGCCGATCGTCGTCGAGGCCGTGGAGAAAGATGAGTTTGAAGAGTGGCTTGCGGGGCAGCGAGGCGGCGATGCCGCGGCAGCGACTGCAAGCAGTAATGAGCAGAGTGAAGTCAGCGACCAGTTGGCGTCGCGTTAAGCGAGCATTTTTAACGGGAGACGTTTGAAATGACGGCAACAACCCAAGATCACGCGCATCACGAGGCGGAGCCGACCGGACTCAAGCGCTGGCTTGTGACCACCAATCACAAAGACATCGGTTCCATGTACCTGTTGTTCTCGCTGGCCATGTTCCTGGTCGGCGGTGCCATGGCACTGGTTATCCGGGCCGAGCTTTTCCAGCCCGGTCTGCAGGTGGTCGATCCGTACTTCTTCAACCAGATGACCACCATGCATGCGCTGGTCATGATCTTCGGGGCGGTAATGCCTGCCTTTACAGGGCTTGCCAACTGGATGATCCCGCTGATGGTGGGTGCGCCGGATATGGCGCTGCCGCGCATGAACAACTGGAGCTTCTGGCTGCTGCCGTTCGGTTTCGCCATTCTGCTCTCGACGCTGTTCATGCCGGGCGGTGGCCCGGCCGGCGGCTGGACCATGTATCCACCGCTGATGCTGCAGACCGGAACGGCCTTCCCGTTCGTGATCTTCGCGATCCACGTGCTGGGTATCAGCTCGATCATGGGCTCCATTAACGTCATTGCGACCATTCTCAACATGCGTGCCCCGGGCATGACGCTGATGAAAATGCCGCTTTTCGTCTGGACCTGGCTGATCACGGCCTACCTGATGATTGCGGTGATGCCGGTTCTCGCCGGTGCCATCACGATGCTGCTGACCGATCAGTACTTCGGCACGACGTTCTTCAGCGCGGCCGGTGGTGGTGACCCGGTGCTCTACCAGCACATCTTCTGGTTCTTCGGGCATCCTGAGGTCTACATCCTCATTCTGCCGGCGTTCGGTATTATCTCAACGATTATCCCGACCTTTGCGCGTAAGCCGCTGTTCGGCTACAGCTCGATGGTGTACGCCACGGCATCAATCGCGTTCCTGTCGTTCATCGTCTGGGCCCATCACATGTTCACCGTCGGTATGCCGGTGGCCGGTGTGCTGTTCTTTATGTACGCCACCATGCTGATTGCCGTGCCAACGGGTGTGAAGGTGTTCAACTGGGTTGCGACCATGTGGCGCGGGGCGATGACGTTTGAAACGCCGATGCTCTTTGCGCTGGCCTTCGTGTTCCTGTTCACGATTGGCGGGTTCTCCGGGTTGATGCTGGCCATTGCGCCGGCGGACTTCCAGTACCACGACACTTATTTTGTGGTGGCGCATTTCCATTACGTGCTGGTGACCGGTGCGGTGTTCGCGATCCTGGCAGCGGCCTACTACTGGCTGCCGAAGTGGACCGGGCACATGTACAACGAGCGTCTGGGTCAGTGGCACTTCTGGCTGTCGGTGATCTTCGTGAACGTGCTGTTTTTCCCGCAGCACTTCCTGGGGCTCGCCGGTATGCCGCGTCGTATTCCGGACTACTCGGTTCAGTTCGCTGACTGGAACATGATCTCCAGCATCGGCGGATTCGGGTTTGGATTTGCTCAGCTGATCTTTGTGTACCTGCTCTGGCAGTGCATTCGCGGCGGGCAGAAAGCTGAAGCGCGCGCCTGGGAAGGTGCAGAGGGTCTGGAGTGGGAAGTGCCTTCACCGGCCCCGCACCATACCTTCGACACCCCACCGGTGATTCGCTAGGCAATGATTAATAAGGAAGTCGACCGACGCACCAGGCGCAATATTCGCTGGACGGTATTTCTCCTGGTGCTGGTCGTACTCGGAATTTATTTGGGGGTATTCTTCGAGCGCATCACGCCTTGAAGATGGAGTAGAGAGGACAGCGCATGGCGCAGGCAGAAGGCGGGTATTACGTACCCCACGGTAGCAACTGGCCCATTATCGGCAGTGTCGGACTCACCGCACTGGTGGTGGGAATCGCACTCTACCTGGAAGGCATCGGTGCCGGGCCCTATGTGCTCGCCGCCGGCGTGCTCATCACCGCCTGGATGGTGGTGGGTTGGTTTGGTGACGTGGTCCGGGAGGGGGTGAAAGGCCTCTACAGCGATCAGGTCGACCGTTCTCTGCGCTGGGGCATGATCTGGTTTATTTTCTCCGAGATCATGTTCTTTGCCGCCTTTTTTGGCGCTCTTTTCTACGCCCGTGCATTGTCTGTGCCGTGGTTGTCGGGCGAAGACCCGGCCACCAGCCGGCTGCTCTGGGATTCCATGGTACTGAGCTGGCCGACGGCCGGTCCGGGGATGGCCGATCTCGAGTGGAAGCCGATGGGGCCATGGCCGCTACCGACCATCAACACCCTGATTCTGTTGACCTCGGGTATGACGCTGACCATTGCGCATCATGCCCTCAAGGAAGGTCATCGCGGTAAGCTGATTGCTTACATGTGGGCCACGGTGGCGCTGGGTACGATCTTCATCGCCTTCCAGTCCTACGAGTACTACCACGCCTATGTGGACCTCAACCTGCGGCTCGACACCGGTATCTACGGCTCAACATTCTTCATGCTGACGGGCTTCCACGGCATGCACGTGCTCATCGGCACGATTATGCTGCTGGTGATTACCCTGCGTTGCATGAAAGGCCATTTCCGGCCGGAGTCGCATTTCGGGTTCGAGGCGACCGCCTGGTACTGGCACTTTGTTGATGTCGTCTGGCTGGGCCTCTATATCTTCGTCTACATCCTCTAGGGCCGGGGCCGCGTATTAAAGCGGACCCTGGTTGGGTGTGATGACACCCGTGAAATAGCCGAGCAGGATCAGCAGGAAGAGAATGATGGACAGTCCAATGCGCAGTTTCAGCGCATTGAGTGTTCGACGAGAATCCCCGCGATCGCGCATCAGATAGAACAGCGCAGAGCCGAGGCTGGCGACGATAATGAAAAGCGTGACGATGATGGTGATGCGTATCGCGAGATCCATGGTGCGTTCCTGATGGCTGACGGGTCAGTATAAAGCATCATGGCCGCACTGACCGCCACGACTAAGGTCTATACCGGCATGCGTATTGGCGATTTTGTCTTTGCTCCCCGGTTGCTGCCGACCCTGGCTTTTCTGGCTTTATTGGCGCTGCTGTTGACCCTTGGCTTCTGGCAGCTTGGCCGGGCCGATGAGAAATGGGCGGATCTCGCTGCCCGAGCCGAGGCGACCCGGGCACCGGTGGTCAACCTCAACGCCACAAAGACGAGTCTGGAGACACATGAGTTCAGGCGCGTCCGCGCTGAGGGCGAGTTCGATCTCAATCGGCAGTTCCTGTTGGACAACCAGATCAAGGACCAGCAGGTCGGCTACCGGATATTCACGCCCCTCGATCTCGCAGGCAATGATCAGTGGGTACTGGTTGATCGTGGTTTTGTGCCGATCAGGGGCAGTCGTGATGTGCTGCCGGCGTTGCCGCCGCCCCACGGCGATACTGATGGGGCAGGTGTGGTGACCGGGCGGGTCAGTCGCGGGCCCTCGGTCGGCATCAAGCTGGGTGAACCAACCGACAATCCCGGTGTCTGGCCAAGGCGGGTACAATATATGGATTTTGAATACATGGGTGAGGCATTGGGTGTGCCGGTGGCCGACTACCTGCTCGTCGAAGGGTCGCTGGCAACGGATGTCCGCCTGCGGCGCGATGGGCCTGATGCCTGGCGTTTCGGCCCGGAAAGACACCAGGGGTATGCCGTGCAGTGGTTCTCCCTGGCGGCGGCGCTCACGATAATCTGGCTTGTGGTTAACACCCGGCGTGTCGCCGGGAAGCGGAGTTCAACCTGATGCAGTGGTTCAAGGGACGCTGGCAGCTCATCCTGTTGCTCGCGCTTTTCTTTTTGCCGACATTCGCCGCGATGGTGATGGTCTTCAGTGACTGGCGACCGGATACATTCTCCAATAATGGCGATCTGGTGCAGCCCGCCGAACAGATCAATCCCGAGCAGTGGGACAATCTTTACGGCGAGCAGCCGGTGCTTGCGGGGGATTGGCTGCTGGTCATGCCGCGTCGCAGTGAATGCGCCGAGGACTGTCTGCAGGTGATCGATCAGTTACAGCGGATACGCGTGGCCCTCGACCGCAGTATCGATCGGGTGCAGATGGTGGTTCTGCAGCCAACAACTGCAGCCGAGCCGGTGCTGCCGCGAGAAATCGCCTCTGAGCCGGGCATCTTTAATCTTGCTGCAACGCCTGCATTGGTTGAGCGCCTGATTGCCCATGAGGGCAATGCCATGGCGGCTCATATCGTTGATTATCGAGGTTTTCACGTGTTGCGTTACGCCGCACCACTGGATGCCTCGGCGCTACTGGATGATCTTGAAAAACTGCTGCGCCTTGCCAAAGAAGAGGCGGAGCGCCGTGCCTATGAGGAGGCCATTGAGCAATGAAGTCGCATCCCTGGTTTTTTCGCATGAGCCTGCTGGCAACCACCGTGACGCTCTGTGTGGTGGTGCTGGGTGCCTGGGTGCGGCTCACGGATGCAGGCCTTGGCTGTCCGGACTGGCCGGGCTGCTACGGGCAATGGGATGTGCCGAATACGCCGGAAGCCATTGCCGCGGCAAACGAAGCGTTCCCGGATACACCGGTGCATATCGGCAAGGGCTGGCGGGAAATGGTTCACCGTTATCTGGCCGGCATACTGATGCTGCTGATTTATGGCCTTGGATTTTTTGCCTGGAAACAGCGCCATCGCCCCGGTCAGTCCTGGCGCATACCGCTGTTTTTGGTCGCCTTCGTGACCTTCCAGGCCATTCTGGGCGCCTGGACCGTGACCTGGCAGTTGAAGCCGGCCGTGGTGACGGCGCATCTTCTCGGCGGGTTAACCACGCTATCGCTGCTCTGGTGGGTCACGCTGCGCTGTAATTACTTAGGCGGGACGGGGCGATTGGCGGCAAGCCGGGGCCTCGGTGCCTTCCTCGCTGCCGGCCTGCTGGTGACGGTCGCACAAATAACACTTGGCGGTTGGACGAGCACCAACTATGCCGCCCTTGCCTGTAACGAATTCCCCACCTGCAGCCTGGGTGAGTATTGGCCGGATCGTGCGGATTTTGGTGAGGGCTTTGTGCTCTGGCGCGGGCTTGGCGTGAACTACGAATTTGGTGTTCTCGATCATCCGGCCCGCATGGCCATACACCTTGTTCATCGAGTGGGCGCGATTGTCGTGACGCTGGTGTTGGCTGGGCTTGCCTGGTGGCTCTGGCGCAGTGGTGGCATCGGTCGGGCATTGGGTATTGCGGTCGGTGGCGCGCTCGGATTGCAGGTATTCATTGGCATCGCCAATGTCATCTATAGCTTGCCTCTGGGCCTCGCCGTCGCGCACAATGCGGGCGCTGCATTACTGCTATTGGTGCTTGTCACCGCGATTCACGTAAGGCGACCGCTTGCAACGTCATGAGCCGTATTCTGGAAGCGACAGAAAACACCACTGATCAGGCGCCCCCGCTACAGCACCTGATCCAGCATTGGCGAGACTACTACGAGCTCACCAAGCCCGGTGTCGTGGCGCTGATGGTGTTCACCGCGGTGGTGGGTATGCTGCTGGCAAGCCCGGGCATTATCCCCTGGAATGCACTGATACTCGGAAACATCGGCATTGCCCTGGCCGCAGGTTCGGCGGCTGCCATTAATCATCTGGTCGACCGGCAGATTGACGGGCGCATGAAACGCACCCGGGGCCGGCCGTTGCCAACCGGGCATCTGCGCATCAGCCATGCCGTGGCATTCGCCGCGGTTCTGGGCGTCAGTGGCCTGGCGCTGCTGTATTTCACGGTCAACCCGCTCACGGCCTGGCTGACGGCCGGTTCGCTGATCGGTTATGCCTTCATCTACACACTCTTTCTAAAGCGCGCCACACCGCAGAACATTGTCATCGGCGGTGCAGCCGGCGCCGCCCCACCGGTCCTTGGCTGGGTGGCTGTCACCGGCACCATCGACCCGCATGCGTTGCTGCTTTTCCTGATCATCTTTACCTGGACGCCGCCGCATTTCTGGGCGCTCGCCATCCACCGGCGTGAGGAGTACGCCAGCGTCGATATCCCGATGCTGCCGGTCACCCACGGCGAGCGCTTCACGCGCTGGCAGATTCTCTTCTATACATTGTTGCTGGTCGGCGTGACGATTCTGCCGTTTGTCACCGGCATGAGTGGTTGGATTTATCTGGCAGGCGCGCTGGCGCTCGGGGCGCGGTATCTGTGGTTTGGTATTGCGATGCTGCGGCGTGAGGATGACCGTTCGTTGCCGATGCGCTCGTTCGGTTTCAGTATCGTGTACTTAATGGCGCTGTTTGCGGTGCTGCTCGTCGATGCCTATCTCCCGGTCCTGACCGCATCCCTTTTCGGCTAAGGCCGTGCTGTGCCGCTTTCGGTTACTTAACCGGGCTCATGAGATCCGCCGGCTGATCAGTACCGTCTAGCGAATGAAGGGCGGATCAAAATCGCCCGGTGTAAGCAACCGAAATCGGCAATGCCACCGCCGTGCTCTCCGCTGAATGGCCACCGG
>CAJXNJ010000006.1 GCA_913057145.1 uncultured Ectothiorhodospiraceae bacterium | reverse complement strand
CCCGGAGCAAACAGAGTGGGTTCGACTAATCGCCGGCAGGCGATTAGGACGCGGAGCGAAGCGACGCGCCCGAAGGGTGAGGCCCGAAGGGCCGAATCAATCCCTCCCTCTCCGCCAGATACAAAAACAGCCCCATTTGGGGCTTTTTTTGTATCTGATGAAGGCTGGGGTTCGAACCCCCGGAGCAAACAGAGTGGGTTCGACTAATCGCCGGCAGGCGATTAGGACGCGGAGCGAAGCGACGCGCCCGAAGGGCCTCTGACTAGAATCGGACTTCGACGCCGGCAGAGAAGCTTGGCGTGTAGAGGAAATTCTCGAACGTGCTGCCCAGGATCGCATCATTGGCGCCCTGCGAGGCATCACTGTCCATATTGACCGTCTCGTCCATGGCCTCGAAGGTCAGACCCATATCAAGCGAGAGCCCGAAACGTCCGTTACTGCCGAGGTCATTGTCCCAGCCGACACCGACGTAAGTCCGCATATCCTGAGCGCTGAGCGTGGGGAGGCCGAAACCGTCGTCGCCAAGCCACTGATCGTCGTAGAGCGCTCCACCGGTCATGCGCAGGCCGTTGCTGTGCAGGGAATAGTCAACCAGAGCGGAGAACTGCATCGTCTCCTCACCGAGCGAGAAAATCGGCCCGCGGTCGGATTCCACAGCTCCACGATCGCCGGTAATCCCAAAACGGATATCCAGCCGGTCGTTGAGATGCGAGGTGAGTTCCAGTTCAGGCTGTAGCGCCCGAGTCCACTCGGATGACTGCGCAAACACAAGCCCGCTTGTTGCCGTAAGGGCAACAAAACACAAGCCAAGCTGTAACGAACGGTATTTGCGCATGGTTCAATTATTACGCATCCAGCAAGAAAAACGAAGCCCTCTGAGCATTATTTATCGCTGATAGCGCGTCTTCCACTCCTCGTAGGGCATGCCATAGACGATTTCCCGGGCGGCTTCCTTGTCGATATCAATGCCTTTTTCCGCTGCGGCTTCGGCATACCAGCGCGACAGGCAGTTCCGACAGAACCCCGCGAGGTCCATCAGGTCTATATTCTGCACATCGGTGCGCTCACTCAAATGAGCGAGCAGTCGGCGGAAAGCCGCGGCTTCAAGCTCGGTGCGGGTGGTCTCATCCACGGGTAACCCTCCTGATGATTTGATGGGTGCGGTTTTGCGGTACATTACGACAGATCAACAGCGCGTAAAACGGTGCGAATGAACAAGCTGAAACACAACACTGGCTGGATGCTGGCATGGATCCTGGTGATGATTGCGGGACCGGTGCGCGCTCTGGAGTTTCCGCTGCCACCCCCGGATGTTGATGTCATCGGCAGCGTCCAGCGGATTCAAGCCGCGGAAGAAGACACATTACTGGCGCTCGGTCGTGAGTACGGCGTGGGTTATGAAGAGATGCGCCGAGCCAATCCGGGTGTTGATGTCTGGCTGCCGGGCGAGGGAACACCGATCCTGATCCCGAGTCGTTTCGTTCTGCCCAATGCGCCGCGTGATGGCGTGGTGATCAATCTTGCGGAGATGCGGCTTTACTACTATCCCCCTGCAAAGGCCAATGGCGCCAGAACGGTAGAGACCTACCCGATCAGCGTCGGCCGGATGGACTGGGGAACGCCCATCGGCCAGACGCGGATTACCGAGAAAACCGAGAACCCTTATTGGTTTCCACCCGAGTCCATCCTCACAGAGCGCGCAGCGCAGGGAAGACCGCTGCCAAAAGCCGTCCCTCCGGGCCCTGAGAATCCGCTCGGTCGGCATAAAATGCGGCTGGATATCCCCGGTGGGGCCTATCTTATCCACGGCACCAATGAGCCGCGTGGCATTGGCATGCGCGTCACGCACGGGTGTATTCGGATGTTTCCGGAAGATGTTGAATCTTTGTTCAATCGGCTGCCCGTGGGAACCAGCGTTCGCATCGTCAATCAGCCCGTGAAAGCCGGATGGTCGGGGAGCTCGTTGCTTGTCGAGGCGCATCCGGTGCTGCCGGAGGATGCCGAGAACGCATTCGATCCGGTCCGCCCGCCATCATTGCAGGAAGCAGTTCTTGCGATTGAGGCGGTGCTCGCCGAGGGGCCAAGTCGAGTCGATCACGCCCGATTGACGCGGGCTGTGGAGGCCGCCACCGGCATTCCGCATGAGGTGTCGCGCAAACGCTGGTCGAGTCCGTTGCCGGCGCAGCCCACCATGACCGCGGCCCGATAATAAAAAACCCCGCCGGAGCGGGGTTTCGCAAAGACTGTCGATGACGGTCTTATTTGTACATCGAGCGCTCGAACATGCGATCGATTTTCTCGCTGTTATCGTCAGCAGCCGTCTGTGCACCGCGGGCGAGGGCTTCGGCGCCTTCGGCGGTGACCATTGCCGTGCTGGCTTCATCCATGGCGGCTTCGGCCATGGCACGAATATCTTCAATTTCGGCCTGAGTGGCACAGCCGACGAGCAGGCCCATGGTGGCCGTAGCGGCGCTCAGCTTGAGCAGCGTCTTGAGCGACTGAGTCATTGTGGAAACTCCTGTTTATTTCGGACGATTGCAATCGTTTTCGACATCAGTACTGGCGACTACCGCCAATATGACCGTCGTGCGCATGATTACGCGCCTCTAAGAGACTTTCAACCCCATTGCGCGTTACTCAATAATAACGGGGGTGCCAATCTCAATATATTCATAGAGTTGTTCGATCTGTTCATTGGTCATGGCAATGCATCCCTGCGTCCAGTGAAAATTATCGTGGATATCGGGATCTCCCTCACCAATGCCGTGAAACCCGATATAGCCGCCGAGCGTGCCGTCCTGAGGGAATTCGCCGTGGGCCAGGCCATGGTCAAGAGATGCACGGTATTCCACCTCATCCATGATGCCGAGTCGCCGCGCCTGATCCAGATGATCGAGCGTGGGGTAGTTAATGGCGAGGAAAATATGAAACTTGCTCTCGGCATTAATTCGATTGATTCGGAAGGCACCGCGCGGGGTGGTGTTATCGCCTTTTAAATGCAGATCGGAAATGCCGCCGCGGCCAAAGGCGACATGCTCCAGAATGAGATGTCTCTCACTGCCATGCCAGATTTCGGTGGTGGATGCTTCGGTGTCGACCCGCACCCAGGTCTCCTCGTAAGGCATCGCCGAGGTGCCACTGGTGGTGAACCAGAATAAAAGCGTGCAAATCGCAATCAGACGTTTCATAGCAGAAACCGGTAAATCGCTGCGGTATCGAAGGGCCAACGAAGAGGTTGCTCCTGGTCACTGCGCTCGAGAACCGGTATGGATTCGGCAAAGCGGGCCTCTGCCTGGGGATCATCCATGATTTCAACGTACTCAAGCGTTAATCCCCGGCGCTGGGCAATCGGGTTGATAAGCGCCCAGGCTTCATCGCAGAGATGACAGCCGTCAGTGGTGTAAAATCGAAGTTTCATGTCTTGCTTCGTCAACACATCGGAAACTATGGCCAATTTACCGGATATTCGCCTGAGTGTGGCACCCATGATGGACTGGACAGATCCGGCCTGTCGTTATCTGTTGCGTCTGATCTCCACTCACACGCTGCTCTATACCGAAATGGTGCCCGCCCAGGCACTCTGGCATGCCGGGCCAGAACGGTTTTTGGCCGGACATCCGGCAGAGAATCCGGTGGCACTGCAATTGGGAGGCAGTAAGCCCAAGCACATCGCTCACGGGGCGCGGCTCGGTGAGCAGTGGGGCTATGATGAGATCAATCTGAACGTGGGTTGCCCCAGTGACCGGGTGCAATCCGGGCGCTTCGGTGCCTGCCTGATGAAAGAGCCGGCGCTCGTGGCCGAGCTCGTCACGGCGATGCGGGAGTCGACCGATCTGCCGGTGACCGTCAAATCCCGTATTGGCGTCGATGATCATGATGACTATGAGCATCTTCAAGCGTTCGTCGAGGCGATATCGGCTGCAGGCGTAGATGCGCTTATCGTCCATGCACGCAAAGCCTGGCTGAAGGGGCTTTCACCCAAGCAGAACCGCGAAGTACCGCCGCTTCGCTATGACCGTGTCGAGCAGCTGAAAGCCGATTTTCCCGATCTGCCAATGGTGGTGAATGGCGGCATTCAAAGCCTTGCCGAGGCGAAAGACTGGCTTGCCCGGGTGGATGGGGTGATGATCGGCCGCGAGGCCTATCACAACCCCTGGCTTCTCGCTGAGGCCGATGGAGAGATTTTTGAGCGGCCACGCGAATCCGCGCCACAACGCGAGGCCGTCATTCGAGCCTATCAGGAATATATTGCTGAGAGGCTTGAGCCGGGCGTGCCGATATCCCGGTATACCCGGCATATGATCGGGCTTTATCAGGGCTTACCGGGTGCAAAAATCTGGCGACGGGCGTTGAGTGAAGGTGCAGCGCGCAAGGGAGCGGGGGTGGAAATTATTGACCAGGCACTTGAAGCCCGCTCGAGCGCCATCAGCCGCCTTGCCGACTACGCCGAGTAGATCTCACTGAAGCCGAAAAAGTCGTTGGCATTCTGCGTGGTCATGCGGGCGAGCGCCTCGGCGGAGGTATCCCGCAGTGTTGCAACGGCATCGAGTACATGGGGCAGGAAAGCCGGCTCGTTGCGCCGGTTGGTTGGTTTCTCCGGCAGGTCGCGCGGCAAGAGGAAGGGCGCATCGGTCTCGATCATCAGCCGCTCGGCCGGAATATCAGCGATACACTCACGCAGTGCCCGGCCGCGCCTTTCATCACAGACCCAGCCTGTAACGCCAATATGCAGATCGAGATCGAGGCAGGCATGAAGTAATGCTTTATCGCCGGTGAAGCAGTGCAGTACAGCGCCTGGCAGCCGATCGCGATGTTCACGAATAATCGCGAGAAAGTCCTCTTCGGCATCGCGTTGATGCAAAAAAACCGGCATTTGTTCCCGGCCGGCGAGCTCAAGTTGAGCATTAAACGCGGCCTGCTGCGCGGGACGCGGTGAGAAATCGCGGAAATAATCGAGCCCTGTCTCACCGACTGCGCTCACGAGTGGGTTCTTGAGCAAGGCCAGCAGCGCTTTTTCGCTCTCGCCGTCCCACTCCTTGGCATAATGCGGGTGTACACCGGCAGTGGTGCGCATCATGTGCGGATAGTCGGCGGCAAGGCGGGCCGCGGCTTCGGATTCGCTGAGACTGACCCCGGTGAGTACCATCGCTGTCACACCGGCCTGACTGGCCCGAGCGATTACCTCGCTGCGGTCCTCCCGGAACTGGTTGTGCGTGAGATTCACGCCGATATCAACGAGACTGTTGTTTAGCATGGGGCTATTTTGCGGGAATAGGGCGCGATGATGAACACCACGCCAATGTACTGGGTTGGAGACTGGTCGGGCCAGCGCTGTCGTCTGACACCGGATCGGCTGGCTGTGATTGAGCCGGCGACGGATCGCAAACTCAGCTACCGGGAGCTCGATGAGCGCGCCTGTCGGCTCGGGCACTGGTTGCAGCAGCATCTTGGCCTCACCGCGGGTGATGTGGTGGTCCTGATCAGTGAAAACCGCCTTGAAGCGCTCGATGCCGGATTGGCCTGCGGTAAGACGGGGATTGTCCTTGCTCCCATCAGTCATCGTCTCTCGAGCGCGGAGGCGAGTCTGTTGATTGATCGCCTGCAGCCGAAAGCGATCCTGTTTGATGATTCGCTGCGGGAGTTTGTTGACTCGCTCACCGGGTCTGCGCCGGGGCTCCCAAGGCTTGATTTCGGCAGCTGTGACTCGACCTATGCGCGTGATGTGGAAACGACAACGGCCCGGCCGATTCAAAAAGCCCGCTCCATGCAGGATCCCTTTTTATACATTCATACCGGAGGCAGTACGGGCCTGCCGAAAATCTGCCGAATCAACCACGAGCAGATGCATTGGAATGCCATTGAACTGCTGGTGGCCGCCGTTGACGGGCTTGGCCGCCGCCGAGAGCTTTTGTTGTTTCCACTTTTTCACATCGGCGGTTGGAACACCGCTTTGCCGATCCTCTACGCCGGTGGCTGTCTGGTGATGCCGCATCGCTTCGATGCGACCGACAGTCTGCGACAGATTGAGCAGTATGCCGTCAATCACTTCGGTGCGGTTGAAGCGATGCTAAGAGCAATGAGCGCATCACCGGTATTCGATGAAGTATCGCTCGCATCACTCGAGGGTATTACGACAGCGGGGGCGCCCTGCAGTGAACAGGCGATGGCTCCGTTTTTCGACCGAGGTATCGCGGTGAGTCAGGCCTATGGGCTTACCGAGGCGGGGCCATCCAATTTTATCCATGCACGCGATGGCAAGACCCGGGCTGAGCTGCGGGCGGACAGTGATTCGGTCGGCCAGGCGTTTTTTCATTGTGACTATCGCATTGTTGATCCTGATCGCCTTGAGCCCTTAGCGCCAGGAGAAGTCGGTGAGCTTCAGCTGCGAAGCCCGCACAGTTTTGCCGGCTATCTGGGTGACCCTGAGCGGACACAGGCCCGGCAGACGGCGGATGGATGGATCCGCAGCGGTGATCTCGCCTGCGAGGGGCATGACGGCAAGGTCCGTATCATCGGGCGACTGGACCATGTGATTGTCAGCGGTGGTGAGAACATCGCCGCCGAGGAGCTTGAGGCCGTGCTTGGTGCGCATCCTGGCGTTCAGGCAGCATTGGCTTTCGGTATTCCCGATGAAAAATGGGGCGAGCGTCCGGTAGTCTGGCTCCAGGGGCCATCGCCGGGCGACGAAGCCGGGATCATGGAATGGCTTGCGCCCCGCCTGGCGCGTTTCAAGCAGCCAAAGGCGTTGGTTGTGGTTGAGGCCCTGCCGCTGACCGGGGCCGGCAAGCTCGACCGTCAGGCCGCAAGGCGCCATTTTTTGCAGACTCAGCAGGGAGAGGGTTCATGACCCCCGCACGAATATTGATCATTGCCGGCTCGGATTCCGGCGGCGGTGCCGGTATCCAGGCCGATATCAAAACGGTTACCGCCCTCGGTGGCTATGCGATGACCGCAATAACCGCGCTTACAGCCCAGAATACGCTCGGTGTGCAGGGTGTAGAGCCCGTCTCACCGGCATTCATCAAAGCGCAGATGCGCTCGGTGCTGGATGATCTCGGCGTTGATTGCCTTAAAACCGGCATGTTGCACGACACCGCCGTTATCGATGCGGTTGTGGAGACGATCGAGTCATCCGCTCGCAATATTCCTCTGGTTGTGGATCCGGTCATGGTTGCCCAGAGCGGTGATCGACTGGTCTCGGAGCAGGCCGTGCAGCACCTGCGCGAGACACTGATCGCGAGGGCGAGCCTGATTACTCCGAATCTGCCCGAGGCAGAGGTGCTGCTTGGGCGCGCAATCCCTGATGTCGAGTCCATGCAGGCCGCCGCTGAGGACTTGTTGAGCCTTGGTTGTCAGGCCGTCTTGCTAAAGGGTGGGCATATTCAGGATCAAGCCGAGCTCGTGGATGTTCTTGCAACGGCCACTGGCCCTTTGGTCTTCAGACACGAGCGCATTGAGACGACCTCGGATCATGGCACGGGATGCACGCTTGCCTCGGCGGTGGCAGAGGGCATTGGCCGCGGGCTCGATCTGGAGACAGCGGTCAGACGGGGACGGGCTTACCTGCAGGCGGCGCTGGCGAGCGCCGTGCCTCTGGGGCACGGGCACGGGCCGGTGAATCATGGCCACACGATAATGCCCTTTGGTTTGTCATAATAGACGCATGATTCGTCTATCAACGAAAAGTCGATACGCGGTGAGCGCCCTGATGCATCTCGCCATTCATAATCAGGCCGGTGCTGTGCCACTGGCGGAAATCTCCGTCTGCCAGAACATATCAATGTCCTACGTCGATCAGATCTTCTGGAAGCTGCGTCGGGCCGGTCTGGTGCGTGGCACCCCGGGCCCGGGTGGCGGCTACCGCCTGGGTCGGGCAGCCGAGTCAATTTCGATTGCTGAGGTCATCACGCTGATGGACAGTGACGGCAGCCGTCAGCGCAGCAGCTCCGAGCTTGATCAGGCCGTATGGCGGGATCTCTCCTCGCGTATCGAGGCATTCCTATCCGGCATCACCATCGCGGATTTTGCGGCGCGTCCGGAGATTCGTGCCGCGCTTGAGCGGCAATACGCCGGCAGTCAATGGCGCTGTGATGTCTGTGGTGCGCTGGCAACACGGACTCAGCCTCCCGGAATGAATTCACCGGCATGACCTACGTCGTCACCGAGCCCTGCATTCGCTGCCGTTATACCGATTGCGTGGAAGTCTGTCCGGTGGACTGCTTTCATGGCGGACCGAATTTTCTGGTGATCGACCCGATTGAATGCATCGACTGCGCGGTCTGTGTCCCGGAGTGCCCGGTCGATGCCATCTACCCGGACGACGAGGTCCCCGCCGATCAGCAGGATTTCATTGCCCTGAACGCCAGACTGGCCGAACAATGGCCGGTGATAAAACGCCGTGAGTCGCCGCCTGCAGATGCCGAGCAATGGGAGAATACGCCGGGTAAACGCGCATTTCTTAAGGAATAGAGTGGTCTATGCGCTCTGTCCGTAGCGCCGCTCGACATAGCGCTCGACAATTTCCTTGAAGTCTTCGGCGATCCGCTCGCCTTTGAGCGTCACGGTCTTTTCACCATCCTCGTAGACCGGCGCCACCGGCTTTTCACCCGTACCAGGCAGGCTGATGCCGATATCCGCCATGCGGCTCTCACCCGGGCCGTTGACCACACAGCCCATCACGGCGAGGTTCATGGACTCAACGCCGGGGTATTGTTCACGCCACTGCGGCATGCGCTCCCGCACATGCGCCTGGATCTCATCGGCGAGTTCCTGGAAGAAGGTGCTGGTCGTCCGCCCACAGCCGGGACAGGCCGCCACCAGCGGGGTGAAATTGCGAAGCCCCATGGTCTGCAGGATTTCCTGCGCCACGATGACCTCCTGGGTTCGATCGCCGCCCGGCTCGGGGGTGAGGGAGATACGGATGGTATCGCCGATACCCTGTTGCAGCAGTACCGCAAGCCCGGCGGTAGAAGCCACGATGCCCTTGGAGCCCATGCCGGCCTCGGTCAGCCCCAGATGCAGCGGGTAGTCGCAACGCGCCGCCAGATCCTGATACACGCTGATGAGATCCTGCACCTTGCTGGTTTTACAGGAGATGATGATCCGGTCATGGCCAAGCCCCAGCGCCTCGGCCCGCTCTGCGCTCTCTAATGAAGAGATCACCACGGCATCCCGCATGACGGCTTCGGGCGACTTGGGTGCTTCGCGACGGCCGTTTTCGTCCATCAGCTGCGCGAGCAGGTCCTGATCGAGACTGCCCCAGTTCACGCCGATGCGAATCGGCTTGTCGAGATCACGGGCAATTTCGATTACCTCGGCGAACTGCGGGTCGCGGCGGCTGCCTTTGCCAACGTTGCCCGGGTTGATCCGCAGTTTGGCAAGTGCCTTGCCACATTCGGGGACCGCGCGGAGGAGACGATGGCCGTTGAAGTGAAAGTCCCCGATCAAAGGAACATCGACGCCCATGTCATCCAGGCGTTGCCGGATGTTGGGAACGGCTCTGGCCGCTTCCTCGTTATTGACGGTAATACGGACTAGTTCCGAGCCCGCCTTGGCAAGCTCTGCGACCTGAATGGCGGTGCGCACTTCATCCACCGTGTCGGTGTTGGTCATCGATTGCACAACGATGGGCGCATCCCCACCGACCGTGACGTGGCCGACGGACACAGGCACACTGGAGCGGCGTTTGTAACCGGGAATATCGTTCATAGCGCAATGATAAATGATGGAGGCTCGATGATCGACGTTTATACCTGGCCGACACCCAATGGTCACAAAGTCCATATTGCCCTTGAGGAGCTGGCCCTTGAATACCGCGTCCACCCGATTCACATCGGGCAGGGCGATCAGTTTGCCGAAGAATTCCTGCGCATCAGCCCGAATAACAAGATTCCTGCCATCGTCGATCATGATGGCCCGGATGGTGAGCCCATCTCTTTGTTTGAATCCGGCGCGATTCTGCTCTATCTGGCCGAGAAAACCGGGCAATTGATGCCGCAGGCGCCCCGTGCGCGCTACGAGGTGCTTGAATGGCTGATGTTCCAAATGGGCGGGCTTGGCCCGATGCTTGGCCAGGCGCATCACTTCCGGCAGTACGCACCGGAGACGATTGATTATGCGGTCAATCGCTACACCAACGAGGCAGCCCGACTCTATGGCGTGCTGGACCGGCGCCTGGAAGGCCGGGAATGGCTTGCCGGCGGCAGTTACAGCATTGCCGATATTGCATGCTTCCCATGGATAAGACCCTATGAGAACCAGGGGCAGCGCCTGGAGGATTATCCCAACCTTCAGCGCTGGTTCGAGGCCATTGCCGCGCGGCCGGCGGTTGAGCGTGGTGTTCAAGTATTGGCCGATGCACGGCCCCCGCAGCTCGATGAGCAGGCTCGAGAGCAGCTGTTCGGCGCCAGTCAGTACCAGAGACGATGAGCGGGGCGGAGGATCCACTGACAAGGCTCCTGGCGGTCATGGCGCAATTGCGTGACCCGCAGCACGGTTGTCCGTGGGATTGCGAGCAGGATTTCCGCAGCATCGTCCCGCACACCCTTGAAGAAGCCTACGAGGTGGCGGATGCCATAGAGCGTGGCGATCGCGAAGACATGCGCGACGAGCTGGGCGATCTGCTCTTTCAGGTCGTTTTCTATGCGCAGCTCGGACAGGAGGAGGGGAGTTTCGATTTTCAATCCATCGCACAGGCCGTGCTCGAGAAAATCATCCGCCGTCATCCCCATGTGTTTGCCGATCGTCGTGAGACCTCGGCGGTAAGTCAGCGCGAGACCTGGGAGGCCATCAAGGCCGAAGAGCGCAGTCACCGACGCGATGAGTCAGGCGCCACGGCCAGTGCACTGGATGATGTTCCGCTGGCTCTGCCGGCGCTGACCCGCAGTCGAAAACTCCAGTCACGGGCAGCCCGGGTTGGTTTCGACTGGCCGGATCCCAGCCTGGTGCTGGCAAAGGTCAATGAAGAGCTCTCGGAGCTGCAGGAGGCGATGGAAGCGGATCCTGCCGATAAAGCGCATATCGCCGAAGAAATGGGCGATGTTCTCCTTGCCTGCGTCAATCTGGCAAGGCGGCTCGATGTGGACCCGGAACAGGCCCTCCGAGCGGGTAATGCGAAGTTTGAGCGTCGTTTCAGGGCCCTTGAGCAACTGCTCAGAGAAGACGGTATCGAGCTCAAGGAAGCTGGCTTTGACCGCCTTGAGGCTGCTTACCAGAAAGCGAAGTCAGCGGAGAAAGCCGGCTAACCCACCAGAATCACATGCAGGCTTCTTGGCCCATGTGCGCCCAGCTGAAGTGTCTGCTCGACATCCGCCGTGCGCGAGGGCCCGGTGATGACATTAACCGTCCGAGGCATCTCACCCTCAGCAAGGAGGCGATCCCAGACACTTTCCATGTAGTCGACAATATCCTCTATCGCGAGCACGACGATATGCCGATCCGGCAGGAAATTGAGGGTAGTGGGGCGAGTTGGCCCGGAGGGCATGACCACCGAGCCTGTCTCAGCGATGCCCATGTAGCCGACCGCGATGGCGGTTCCCCATGTCCTGGCATTGGCGAACTCCCGATCAATGCCAAGATCCTCTGGCCAGTCGAGCTCGGTGAGCCGGGGGTGTGGGCTGAGACCGGTCTTATGGCCATCCGTCTCCAGGTTTTCGAGATAGTCACCGACAGCGCGCGGCACTTCGTTGATCGAGCTCACCCGGGCATGGCTGCCGGCCGCGGCCTCGAGGCGCTCACAAAACCGGCTCAATGAGTCGGTGTTCCACTCAGGCCTTGGGAGGTTGTCGGTAAGCCGTGTTTCAAGATCGGCCGCCGCTATGTCGACTGACGGGGCTTTCTGGCGTCCGAGGGCCTGCTGCACCCGACGCAGAATCTCTGCGCGTTGCTCGCTCATGTGCGCTTCTCCCCGCGCTTTTCACGCCATTGCTGCTGAAAAGTCCCTTTGCCGCTTGGCAGCGGGAAATCCCGACCCGCAGTCCAGGCACCGGCCAGCGGTACCCGTCGCGCGCTACCGCGGCCGAAGAGACGCAGTGCAGGCCGCATCAACCCGGTCAGCTGCTGATAGAGCGCCGGGCGTCGGGCAAGCCAGCCCCAGGTCCTGATCGCCCAACGCGCGAACGGCCCGGTGATCTGTTGCTCAAAAGACTGATCGCGCAGTCGGCGGATCAGATAAGGCAATCTTATCTTCACCGGGCAGACGCTCTGGCAACGGCCATTGAGTGTGCAGGCATTGGGTAGATCCTGGCTGCTGTCGAGCCCGCGGAACATCGGTGTCAGCACCGCGCCCATCGGCCCGGGATAGACCCAGCCATAGGCGTGTCCACCAATGGCGCTGTAGACCGGGCAGTGGTTCATGCACGCACCGCAGCGAATGCAGCGCAGCATTTCTCGAAACTCATCACCGAGCATTCGTGTGCGGCCATTATCAATCAGCACTACATGCAGCTCTTCCGGGCCGTCGAGATCTTCCGGCCGGCGCGCCCCGGTGATGAACGTGGTGTAGGCGGTGATTTGCTGACCGGTCGCGCTGCGGGCAAGCAGGCGCAGCATTGAAGAGACCTCGCGCATGCTCGGCACCAGCTTCTCGACCCCGGCGATCGCGATATGAACCCGCGGCAGACTCGTGGAGAGATCCGCATTGCCTTCGTTAGTGACCAGGGTGATGGTGCCGGTTTCGGCGACCAGAAAGTTGGCTCCGCTGATGCCGATGTCGGCGCCAAGGAATTTTTCTCGCAGGACACCGCGGGCTTCATCGACAAGATCGGGTGTCTCGCGCAGCGGGCCGCCGGACTTCTGGTGGTGGTGATGATCGAAGAGCTCGGTAATCTGTGCCCGGGTTTTGTGCACGGCCGGTGCGATGATGTGACTCGGCGGCTCTTTGGCCAGCTGGATAATGTATTCCCCAAGATCGGATTCAACGGTCTCGAACTCCGCTTCCAGCGCCTCGTTGAGCCCGACTTCTTCCCCGGCCATGGTCTTGGCCTTGATCACCTGCTTTGCAGCGGCATCCCGACAGATACCAAGAATGGTCTCGCGCGCCGATTCGGCATCCAGCGCGTAATGAACCTGCCCACCCTGGCGGGTGACATTGCCCTCAAACTGCTCGAGATAGGTATCAAGATGCGCAAGGGTGTGATCTTTTATCTGTCGGCCGCGCTCGCGCAGTGCCTCAAATTCCGGGAGATCGAGAATGGCGTTGGCGCGTTTATCGACAAACCCGCCCTTGGCCTTGGCCAGCGCACTCTGCAGATCCTCATCCGAGAGAGCCTTGCGGGCACGGGCACGAAAATCTGCTTCTGCAACTGCCATCAGCCGGCCTCCTCTTCGTCACCAATTGCCGGCTCGCTGGTATGTCCAGCGAGCACTTCAACGGCATGCCGGACCTTCACCGGCGCACCGCGTCGTTTCAGTCGACCGGCGATATTCATCAGACAACCAAGATCCCCGCCAAGCACGGTTTCTGCGCCGGTGGCGAGAATATCGTCGGTTTTGTCATTGACCATGCGGGTCGAGATGTCCGGATATTTGACACAAAACGTCCCGCCAAATCCGCAACAGGTCTCTGATTCCGATAGCTCGTTGAGCTCGAGTGCCGGACTGCCGCTGAGCAGCCGTCGCGGTTGATCCTTGATACCAAGCTGTCGCAGCCCCGAACAGCTGTCGTGATAGGTGACCCGCCCGGAGAAATCGCTCCTCGGTGGTTCAATCTGCATGACTTCATCGAGGAAGCTGAGTATTTCGTAGGTTCGGCCGGCCAGATCCTCGGCTCTTCGACGCCAGGCGGAGCCGGTTTCGAATAAGTCCGGATATTTTTTTATCTGTCCGGCGCAGGAGCCGGAGGGCGCCACGACGTAATCAAAGGCGGCAAAGTTTTCGATGACCTGACGGGCAAGGCCTGCCGTATCGGCGAGATCACCGCTGTTGTAGGCCGGCTGCCCGCAACAGCTCTGCGCCTCGGGCACCGTTACCTGACAGCCTGCCTGCTCAAGCAGCTCAACGCTGGCAAAGCCGATGCCGGGGCGGAAGAAGTCCACCAGACAGGTGACAAATAATCCCACCTGCGGCCTTGGCGCCTGTTCATCGGCCATTGCAGCGGACCTCCTCAAGATGATTAGCTGGTAAGACCACAGGCAAACACTAACGCGGGTCACCGCGATAGACAATGTTGGAGGCCATCATGAGTTTACTGGAGAAGCGTTGCACCCCTTGCCAGGGCGGGATTGACCCCATGAGCCGCGAGACCGCGCAGCAGTATCTGGCGGATGTGCCGGGCTGGCGCTTGAGTGATGATGCAAGCAGGATCAGCCGTCGCTTTAAAACCGGCAACTTCGCTGAGGCTCAGGCCATTGCCAATTCCGCGGGCGATGTCGCCGAGCAGGAGGATCATCACCCGGAGATTCGCTTTGGCTGGGGTTACTGCGAGGTGGAGATTTTCACGCATGCCATCGGCGGACTGCATGAAAATGACTTCATTTACGCCGCCAAGGTCAATGCGGCCGTCGGCGATTAGCGCTGCCAGTCGCCGCTGCGCCCGCCGCTTTTTCGGGTCAACCGGACATCGGTAATCGACATGCCGCGATCAAGGGCCTTGCACATGTCGTAGACGGTCAGAAGCGCGGTCTGCACGGCGGCCAGCGCTTCCATCTCCACGCCGGTCTGGCCCCGCGTCTCGGTGCGGACTTCACAAGCCACACAATGATTCTCGGGTTGCGGCGTTAAGGTCACCTCGACGTGGGTCAGGCTCAGGGGATGACACAGCGGGATGAGCTCGGCCGTGCGCTTGGCTGCCATGATCCCGGCAATCCGGGCCGTACCCAAGGCATCGCCTTTCTTCAGATTGCCTTCGGTCAGGGCAGTGAGGGTCTCGGCGCTCATTTCAATGCGGCCCTCGGCGATGGCAACACGACGGGTTTCGGCCTTCTCGCCGATATCCACCATATGCGCCTCGCCGCGGGCGTTGAGATGGGTCAGATCACTCATTGTCCGTCTCTTAGCGACCATTTGCCGCTGACCTTGAGCTGGCTGTCGAGTTCGTAGACCAACGGGTCACCGGTTGCGATTTCAACGCCGGTAATGGCTTCATCCGAGAGACCTTCCAAATGTTTCACGAGCGCACGCAGGCTGTTGCCGTGTGCGGCAATCAGCAGCGTATCGCAGCGCTCCATCGCCGGTGCGATGTCGGACTCCCAATACGGCAGAACCCGCTCCAGCGTATCCTTCAGTGACTCTGTGCCGGGCAGCCTGGCCTGATCGAGGCCTGCATAGCGCGGGTCATTGCATGGGTGGCGCTCATCACTGCGCTCAACCGCCGGCGGCGGTGTTGCAAAGCTGCGTCGCCAGACATGCACCTGTTCATCACCGTACTGCTCTGCGGTCTCGGCTTTGTTCAATCCGGTGAGCGCGCCATAGTGGCGTTCGTTCAAACGGTAGTCCTTGATCATGGGAATCCAGAGCCGGTCGAGGACATCGAGGCCCATGAAGGCAGTGCGGATGGCGCGTTTGAGCAGGGACGTGAAGACCATGTCCGGCTTGAGTCCGGCCTCCTGCATCAGCAACCCGGCGTGATGTGCCTCTTCACGGCCTTTGTCGCTCAGATCAACATCGTGCCAGCCGGTAAACCGGTTCTCCAGATTCCAGATGCTCTGCCCGTGGCGCAGAAGAATCAGCCGTTTCATGCCCGCGATGCTCCGTTCAACATTATTGGATGAGCGGCGTAGGATAGCATCCTGAGCGCACCATTCGAGGAACCTACTGCATTGGATACCCGGCTCCATGTCTCGCTGGCCCGGCAACACCTGAGGCTGCTTCGCTTCGAGGCAGTGCTCGGGGAATGGCCGATCTCATCGGCGGCGGCCGGTGCGGGAGAGCGGATCGGCAGTGGCTGCACTCCCCGTGGCAGGCACCGCATTCGAGCACTCATCGGCGCACAAGCCCCTGAGGGCGCCGTCTTTGTTGGCCGGCGGCCAACCGGTGAGGTCTATGACCGGGCACTTGCGCTCGCCAATCCCGATCGTGACTGGATATTAACCCGCATTATCTGGCTGACAGGCTGCGAATCGGGGGTCAATCGGGGCGGTACAGTCGATACCCTGAAGCGGTTCATCTACATCCATGGCACGCCGGATACCGAGCCCATGGGCTCCCCCAATTCACACGGCTGTATTCGTATGCGAAACAAGGATCTGATTGAGTTGTTTGACCAGTGCCATCGCGGCATGCCGGTCCTGATTACGGAGGGGGAGTGATGCTCGGGGCGGTGATGCTGGGTATTGAGGGCACAGCGTTGCTCGGCGAGGAGCGGGAGAGACTGCGGCATCCCGCGGTCGGCGGGGTGATCCTGTTTGCGCGCAATTATGCCGATCCGGCGCAGTTATCCGCGCTCACCGCCGATATCCGATCCTTGCGAAGCCCGCCTTTGCTGATTGCCGTCGACCAGGAGGGCGGGCGTGTGCAGCGCTGCCGGGAGGGCTTTACCGCACTGCCGGCGGCAGGGCAGATCGGCCGTGCCGGAGAGATGGCACCGGCATTGGCGCTAGAGGCGGCAGAGCAGGCGGGCTGGTTGATGGCAACCGAGCTTCGCGAATGCGATGTGGATTTCAGTTTCGCACCCGTTCTGGATCTCGATTACGGGGTGAGTTCCGTGATCGGCGACCGCTCACTGGGCCGGGATCCGAATGTTGTGGCTGAGCTTGCCCTTGCCTGGCAGCGAGGGGCAAAGGCCGCCGGTATGATCAGTGTCGGCAAGCATTTCCCGGGCCACGGTGGCGTCGCTCCCGATTCTCATCATGCCCGGGCCACCGACCCCCGGATGCTGGCGGATCTGGTTCACGCGGACCTCCTGCCATTCCGTCGGCTGATTAACAACGGCCTGGCCGCTGTGATGATGGCGCATGTCGAATATCCACAGGTGGATGATAAACCAGCTGGTTTTTCAAATAGATGGACTGGTTATCTTAGAAATGATCTAGGTTTTGAGGGGGCTATCTTCAGCGATGATCTCGAAATGGCGGGGGCGGCGGCGGCAGGTGATCTGCAGGCCCGGGCCGTTGCGGCGATCAACGCGGGCTGTGACATGGTGATTATTGGCAATGCCGGCCGTGAAGCCGATCAACTGCTCGACCGGATCCCGGCGAGTGATTCGCGATCGGCGTTGAGACTGGCCCGACTCCATGGCCGTCGGGCCCTCGACAGTGACCCGGATTACATTGCCAAGCGCAAGGCAAGCGCCCGGGCATTGCTGGCTGAGTTGTGACGGCCCCGCTACAATAAACGGTTTAGCCAGGGAATATCGCAGCAATGACTCAGGGAGTGACACTCACCGCCGAAGAACTCGCAGGCGTGATGGAGCGCGCAGAATGCCTGCACGACGCGAAAGCCATCGATACCGCCCTTGACGAACTGGCAAGAGCCATCACGCAGGATATGGGCGAGCTCAGGCCGCTGATTCTCGGTGTCATGACCGGTGCCATCGTCCCGCTCGGGCGCTTATTGACCCGTCTGACCTTTCCGCTTGAAGTCGACTACATTCACGCGACCCGCTATCACAAGACCACCACGGGTCGTGAACTGGTCTGGCTGGCTCGGCCGCAGACGCCGCTTCGCGACCGGCACGTGCTCCTGGTTGATGACATTCTTGACGAGGGCCATACGTTCCGGGGTCTGATTGAGGCCTGCCACGAGGAGGGGGCTGCTTCCGTGAAAACAGCGGTGCTTGCCGATAAGCCCAATCCGCGCCGTGTGCCGGGGCTCACTGCGGATTTTTGGGGGCTTAATGTGCCCGATCGCTATGTTTTTGGTGCGGGAATGGATTACAAAGGGTATCTGCGCAATATTGATGCCATTTACGCCGCGGCAAAAAGCGATGAGGATTGATTAATCGGCAGCCGCCGCTTCCTCTGCCTCCCAGGGGTCGACCCGCACCAGGACACCGAGCACCGGATGATCGAGGTAATGCTGCTCGTCACTTCGCATCCGGCGGCTGCCAGCCATTCGGGCCAGTAATTCTCCGTCCTCATCAATCTGCGTGATATGCGTCTCGGCGTGCAGGAAACGCTCCCGATAGATACGAATCCAGCCGTCAAAGCCTTCTGCTCTTAGTTCGCGGGGTAATGCAACCGCTTGTGCCTGAAAGCGGCCAAGCCCCGGTTGAATCCACGCGGCATGCCAGTGGACGGTAAAACCCGGCTGGGCATCCAGCCGATTGGCAGCACGAGCGAGCTGATGCGTTGTCGGGTCAAGCTGCTCGTAGCCGAATCCCGGACGCTCCGGCGCCCGCAGTGGCCAGGCCATGGCCCGGGTCAGACCCTCCGGCCGGGCAGTGGGTTGTTCCTCATCGGCAGGATTGATCGATGGTTGGGTGAAAAACACCACCTCCACACGATATTGCGGTGTCTCCTCATCGGTGCCCTGAGACTGCGCCGGCATGGTAGCAGCGACCACCAGCAGCAGTATCAGGCAGGATCGGCAGAGCGTGTTTATCATGCGGCCTCTGGCAATCGGATGGCCTCTAGCAGTTTTTCGATCGTCTCGATTCGCGCTTCCGGGGTTTCGGTCTCAAGCCGGAATCGCAGCTTCTCTTCACCCTCCAGACGATACACCGCCGGTGAGGCCTGAACCATCCCGATGACCGCGCCGACATCGACTTGTGGTTTCGCTGAGAACTGAATGAGCCCGCCGCCAGGGCCTGCCTCGATGCGTTCAATGCCCATGGCCTGAGCGATTTGACGGATCCGCGCCACTGCAATGAGATTCTTCGCTGGTTCCGGCAGCAGGCCGAAGCGGTCAATCATCTCCACCTGCAGTTCGCGTAGCGCCTGCGCATCCGCGGTGTTGGCGATGCGTTTGTAGATGACAAGCCGGGTATGCACATCCGGCAGGTAGTCATCGGGGAGCAGGGCGGGGATGTGCAGATCAACATCCGTTCCCAGTTCAAGCGGCTGCTCCAGTGATGGCTCCCGCCCGGATTTCAGTGCCTTGACGGCGCGGTCAAGCAGATCGTTGTAGAGCGTGAAGCCCACCTCATGGATCTGCCCACTCTGACCCTCGCCCAGCAGCTCGCCGGCACCGCGTATCTCGAGATCGTGGCTTGCAAGGGCAAACCCGATGCCGAGATCCTCCAGCGAAGCAATGGCATCCAGGCGTTTCACCGCATCCGCTGTGAGCTGTCGGCGCTGCGGGGCGATCAGATAGGCATAAGCGCGATGATGGGACCGGCCGACCCGGCCGCGGAGCTGGTGCAGCTGCGCAAGGCCGAGTCGATCGGCGCGGTTGATGATGATGGTGTTGGCGCTGGGAACATCGATGCCGCTTTCGATGATGGTGGTGCAGACCAGAATGTTGAAGCGTTGATGATAGAAATCGAGCATCACCCGCTCGAGCTGACGCTCCGGCATCTGCCCGTGAGCGGTGCGGATTCTCGCCTCCGGCAGCAATGTCTCCAACTGCTCGGCCGTGCGCTCAATGCTCTCGACATCGTTGTGCAGGAAGTAAACCTGACCCCCACGATGCAATTCCCGCAGGCAGGCTTCACGAATGAGCGCATCATCCCATTGGTTGACAAAAGTTTTTACAGCAAGACGGCGGGCGGGCGGCGTGGCGATGATCGACAGATCCCGCAGCCCGGCCAGCGACATGTTCAGCGTCCGCGGAATGGGGGTGGCCGTGAGCGTGAGGACATCAACATTGGCACGCAGTTTCTTCAGGGCTTCCTTCTGCCGGACGCCAAAGCGGTGTTCCTCGTCGATGATGACCAGGCCCAGTGATTTGAATTGCACGCTGCGCTGCAGGAGCTTGTGAGTGCCGATGACGATGTCGACCTTGCCTTCGCCGATGGCCTCCAGCGTCTTGGACTGCTCGCTGCTCGATTGAAAACGCGAGAGCTGTTCGATGCGTACCGGCCAGTCCGCGAAGCGGTCGGTAAAATTCTGGTAGTGCTGCTGGCAGAGCAGGGTCGTGGGGACGAGAACGGCAACCTGACGGCCATCCTGGACACCGGCAAAGGCCGCACGCATGGCAACCTCGGTTTTGCCAAAGCCAACATCACCGCAGATCACCCGGTCCATGGGTCGGGACTGCTGCAGGTCATGCAGCACCGCGGCAATGGCGGCCTGTTGATCCGGAGTCTCTTCAAATGGAAATTGCCCGCTGAAGCGCTGGTACTCCGTTGCTGAGAGCTCGTGCGCGGTGCCCTGTTGAGCTTCCCGGCGGGCGTAAATATCGAGCAGCTCGGCGGCGACATCGCGGGCTTTCTCCGCGGCCTTGCGCTTGGCCTTTTCCCATTGACCGCTGCCCAGTCGATGCAATGGCGCTGAATCATCATCAGCACCGGTGTAGCGACTGATCAGGTGTAGCGAGGAGACAGGCACATACAGTTTGTCCTCGTCGGCGTATTCAAGCATCAGGAATTCCGTGGCGATGCCGTCCACGGTAATGGTCTGCAGGCCTCGATAACGCCCCACACCATGTTGTTCATGGACAACGGGCGAATCCATGCGAAGGTCGGTGAGATCGCGAATGATCGCATCCGGATCGCGCTCTGCGGTGGATCGGCGACGGCGTCGTTGCTCCGCGCGCTCAGCAAAGAGCATGCCTTCGGGAACCACGGCGATGTTCGCATCGGGCAGGCGAAAACCGATATCAAGCGGAGCGACGGTGAGCCCGAGTCGCGATTCGGTATCGATAAAGGCCGGCCATCCGGAGATCTCCTCGGGCCGAAGGCCCAGGGGCTGCAGTCGCTCGCGCAGGGCTTCGCGCCGTCCGGCCGTCTCCGCGGTTAATAAAACGCGGCCTTCAAAGCCCTCGATGAACTGCTTGAGCGCTGCTATCGGGTCGGCTTCCGGTGTTTCGGCCTGGAGCCCGGAGAGCGGTCGGGTATTGAGCTCACGATCCCGGCCACGGGCGGTAGTGCGTTTTTGATCCTCCGGGATGAGGATCTGCGCAAGGCCCCCGAGCGATTGGCGCGCTTCATCCGGGCTGAGGTACAGCTCAGCCGGCGGGAGAATGGGGCGTTCGCGGTCATGGCGGCGCTGTTCGTAGCGCGACTGTATCTCCTGCCATTCCTGATCGAGTTGCTGGTCGGTTGCCCCGAGGCGAACGGCAAGCGTTGCCGCTGGCAGGTAGTCGAATAATGTGGCTGTGTGCTCAAAGAAAAGCGGCAGGTACGACTCCACCCCGTTGGGTATATGGCCATCACTGACACCCTGGTAGACCGGATTGTCTGTCGGGTCTCCTTCGAACACCGCCCGATAACGCTGGCGGAAATGCCTGATGCCCTCGTCATCGGTCGGAAACTCATGGGCCGGCAGCAGCTCTATGGCCTCAAGACGCTCCTGGCTGCGCTGTGTTTCCGGGTCAAAGGTGCGAATGGAATCAATTTCCTCGTCAAAAAGATCGATCCGGTAGGGTGTGGACGCACCCATGGGGTAGAGGTCGAGAATCGCCCCTCTGACGGCGAATTCGCCATGCTCGAAGACTTCAGAGACGCAGCGGTAACCGGCGGATTCCAGTGACCGGCGCATCGACTCCAGTGAGATCGTCTCGCCGACAGCCAGCTGCACCACGGTCGCAGTCAGAAACTCCGGTGGTGCCAGACGCTGCATGAGTGTCGCAACAGGCACGATGAGCACCCCGCTTGTCATGCGAGGCAGGTGATAAAGGGCACGCAGGCGCTCGGAGATGATCTCCTGATGGGGTGAGAAGTGATCGTAGGGAAGAACCTCCCAGTCAGGCATCAACGCCACCGGGTCGGCCTTAAAAAACCGCAGTTTCCGACGCAGCTGCTCGGCCTCAGCGGTGCCCGCCGTCACAACCACAGTGACGCCGGCGTGCCGTTGCGCAGCCTCGGCAATCGCAAGCGCGGGGGCGTCACCCGCAAGGCCAAGCCATTCCTGGCGTTTTCCGGCTTCAGGAAGAGAGTCTGTAACGATCAAGTGGTTATTACCGCGGGTTATGAGAAAAGACTGGCGGAATTCAGGCAGGCAAGTCTAGCGAATACACCGGGCATGCGAAACGGGATGAACGCAATCAGCGCCCCGGGTAGACTGTGACAATGATCAAGCCCCTGCCGCTTTTTATCGGTTTGCGCTACACCCGTGCACGACGGCGTAATCGCTTCGTATCCTTTATATCGGCAAGCTCCATGCTGGGGATTGCGGTGGGGGTGATGGCGCTCATTACCGTGCTCTCGGTGATGAACGGCTTTGAAAAGGAGCTGCGCGAGCGGATTCTCGGCATGGTCTCACATGGGACGGTGCAGGCGTACAACGGCGCCATGGAGGACTGGCAGTCGTTGCTCCCTGTCCTGGATGCCAGGGAATCGGTAATCGGCGCTGCGCCATTCATCAACGGCGAGGTCATGATAACCCGCGGTGCGTCGGTCACTGGCGCTCTGGTCCGTGGGGTGGACCCTCAGCGTGAGCCCTCCGTCTCACGCATAGCCTCCAGTCTGGTACGCGGTGAGCTTGCGGATCTGCAGCCCGGTGCTTTCCGTGTGATTCTCGGCAGCCGTCTTGCCGCCGAGCTTGGTGTATTGCCCGGTGATGCCGTCAGTCTCATCACCCCGGAGGTGCGTGCCTCGGCCGCCGGCATTCTGCCGCGACTGCGACGGTTTGAGGTCGCTGGGATCTTCGAGGTGGACATGGCGCAGTACGACGGGTCACTCGCCCTTATCCATATCGCTGATGCCCAGCGACTCTTTCGCCTTGGCAGTGGTGTGACCGGGATCCGTCTGGAATTCAGCGATCTGCTCTCGGCACCCGGGCAGGTTCGAACAATCGCCAGAGAATTGCCCGGCGATTATCTGATCAGTGACTGGACCATGCAGCATCGAAATTTCTTCCGTGCTGTCGCCATGGAGAAGACAGTGATGTTCATCATCCTGATGCTGATTGTCGGCGTTGCCGCATTCAACATCATCTCAACCCTGGTGATGGCCGTTCAGGATAAACAGTCGGATATCGCCATACTGCGCACGCTCGGTGCACCGCCCACAACCGTCATGGGGATATTCATCATTCAGGGCTCGTTGCTGGGTATTGTCGGGACGCTGATCGGTGCCGCCGCCGGGATTGGTCTTGCGCTCAACGTCGAGACGATTGTCCCGGCGATTGAACAGCTGCTGAACGTTCAATTCATCTCCGGCGATGTTTATCTGATCAGCGAGCTACCCTCGGATCTGCGACTGCCGGATGTGGTTCGTATAACCGTCTCGGCCATGGTCTTGAGTGTTGTGGCAACGCTGTACCCGGCCTGGCGTGCCGCCCGTACTGCGCCGGCAGAGGCACTGCGCTATGAATAGTCCCCAGGCCATTGTCGAATGCCAGGGGGTTACCAAGACCTTCCGCGATGGCGGGCTGAGTGTGGATGTTCTGCGTCAGCTTGATTTTGCGGTTGCCCCGGGCGAGCAGGTCGCCATCCTCGGGCGCTCCGGGTCGGGCAAAAGCACGCTGTTGCATTTACTCGGCGGGTTGGAAGATCCGGATGCCGGTGAAATTCGCGTCACCGGCGAGCCCATCAATCGCATGCGTGCGGCAGCAAGGGGTCGGTTACGCAATCGCGCACTGGGCTTCGTCTACCAGTTCCACCATCTGCTTGGTGAGTTCACTGCCCTCGAAAATGTCGCTATGCCGCTTTTGCTGCGGGGCGAGAGGCTGGATCGGGCAAGATCCGAGGCGAGCGAGATGCTCAGCGCAGTAGGTCTTGCCGAGCGGATAGCCCACAAACCCGGTGAGCTCTCCGGTGGCGAGCGCCAGCGTGTGGCAATAGCCCGGGCACTTGTGACCAAACCGGCCTGTCTGCTTGCTGACGAGCCCACGGGCAATCTTGACCAGGAGACCGCGCAATCCGTGCTCTCGCTATTCCGCTCGCTCAATCGCGCCTACAACACGGCGGTCGTTCTGGTCACGCATGATCTGGAGATCGCCGGGCAGATGGATAGACGGCTCAATCTCACCGACGGCCAGCTCCAGGCGCTTTAATCCCGACTGCTAGTCTCTGACGGTTACGATCGTCAGCCACGGACCTGAATCACTCTTGCGGGATTTTAATATCGCGCTGCTCGGCCTTCTTGCCGGACTTCTCCTGAGTATTCTGCTGCCCGTTCGTTGGGGTGGCGCACTGCTGATGGCTGTGGTCTTTCTACCCTGGGTGGTCTTTGTTGGCTGGCGGGCTCAACCGGGCTGGATCGCGGTGGGTATTCTGCTTGGCCTGGTCAGCCAGAGCCTTGTGGTTGCCGCACGGCCTGCGATTGAACCGGCTGAGCCCGTCACCATGATCGGGCGCGTGGTCGGTCTGCCGGAGTCGGCTGCGGATCGACAACGGTTTCTCTTTCATCCTGAAACGCTCGTGGGTGAGGCCCTACCGCAGCCCGTCTCCCCACAGAGAATCCGCGTGAGTATTTATGGATCAACGCCACGGGTGGCCGCGGGCGAGCGCTGGCAGTTAACGCTCAAGCTGCGCCGACCGCGAGGATTCATGAACCCGGTTCGATTCGACTATGAGGCCTGGTTGGCGGCAAGGGGCATCGATGCAACCGCTTATGTGGTCGATGCGGAGCGTGCTAAACGTCTGCATGCAGCCGCGGGGCTCTCGCATTGGCGTGAAACGCTCTCTCGGTCGATTGCAATGCAAAGCGGGCAGCGCGGGCAGGGTAGCGCGCTGTTACAGGGGCTTATTGCCGGTGACCGGCGCGGGTTCAGTGATACCACCTGGGAAGTGCTGCGCGTGACCGGGACCAGTCATCTGTTTGCCATTTCAGGCCTTCATATCGGGCTTGCCGCGGGGCTCGGTTATTTTTTGGGCCGGCTGTTGTGGCGGTGGCTGCGCCTACCCGGGCAGAAACACCAAAGCGCTGTTCTCGCTGCGGCAATTGTTGCGAGCGGTTATGCGGCCATGGCGGGATTTGCACTGCCCACCCAGCGCGCGCTTTTTATGTTCCTAATTTTCGCGCTCGCCAGTCTGCTTGCCCGGCAACGTTTTGGGCTGACCGCACTGCTGCTCGCTGCCGTCTGTCTGCTTCTCATTGATCCGGCCGCGGCGATCGGCGCGAGCTTTTGGCTTTCATTTACTGCGGTTTTGCTGATTCTACTCGTCGGATCGAGGCTGCAACGCTCAGGCGGGGTTCGAGGGCTGATTCATCTTCAGGTTCTGCTCACCATTGGCCTTGCACCGCTGACCGCCGTCTTTTTTGGCCAATGGAGCCCACTGGGGTTGCCGGTAAATCTTGTCATGTTGCCCGTATTTTCAATGCTCATCGTGCCTCTGGCATTGCTGAGTACCGCATTGAGCATCATCCTGCCCCCGTTCGGATCGGTACTCCTCTCGGCGCTGGCCGGCTTGCTGGACTGGCTGTTGATGGCCGGTGAGTGGCTACTCGAGCAGGGCTTCACCCCGATCGCGACGACTTCCCTGTCGCTGCTTGGTTTTATAGCGGCGGCCGCGGGCATCGGGCTGATGCTACTTCCCGGTGGACTGTCGTTGCGATGGTTTGCCGCCCCATTGCTTGCCCCCGTTCTGCTTGGCACGGCACTGGCGACCGAGGACGATCATCGGCTGCAGCCGGGGCAGGCGACAATCACCTGGCTTGAAGTCGGGCAGGGTAATGCCGCAGTCATACAGACGCGCAGCGAGGTTGTTGTCATCGATACCGGTCCGGCCTGGGGTAAAGACAGCCATGCGGCAGCTTTCACCCTGATCCCGTTTCTCAAGCAACAGGGCATTGCGCATATTGACCGGTTAATCATCACTCATGCCGATCGTGATCATCGGGGAGGCGTTAATGCCCTTGAAGCGGCGTTTTCAGTGGGTGATGTCTGGGTGGGTGAGCCCATTGATGCATTTCCGCAACAACGCTTCTGTCAGGCCGGTATCACCTGGGAGGCCGATGCTGTCGATTTTGCGTTCCTGTGGCCGCCGCAGGCAGGTAAACACGAAGGGAATAATGCTTCCTGCGTACTCCGGGTCCGGGTAGATGGACATACCGTGGTTTTCACGGGTGATATCGATAAGACCGTCGAGCGGCGATTGGCCAGGTGGTATCAGGCACCGGTTGATATCATCGAAGCGCCGCATCATGGCAGCGACACCAGCACCGGCAGGGTTCTTCTCAATGCCTGGCGACCGCGGCATGTCGTGGTCTCTGCCGGCTACCGCAACCCCTATGGTATGCCACATCGCTCAGTGCTTCGGCGTGTGCGCTGCCATGGTGCGAGGTTGCACGATCTTGGCCTCTCCGGTGCGCTTGAAGTGAGGCTCACCCCGGGAGAGCCATTGCAGTTTCGGCACCATAGGCCCTCGCGCTCCAGGCTTCTGCATGAACCGCGGTCGATGGGGCGCTTTCGAGAGGGTAGGGAAATCCATTATCATCAGCGCTTTATTGCAACCTCGCCCACGGAGGCAGGCCGGCCAGCGTGTGGGAACTAATTCAAGTGGGTGGTTGGGTCATGGTCCCGATCATCCTCTCCTCAATCATCGCTGTTGCGATCATCATCGAACGGCTCTGGGTGCTGCGCGTCGAGCGCGTTGCCCCTTCCGGGTTGGTCGCGGAGATATGGCGGGAGTACACAACGGGCCGGGTCGATGAGGCCCGCTTGCGCGCATTGCTGCAGGGCACGGCACTTGAAAGGGTGATAGCGGCCGCCTTCAGTCAATCCGGCATGGATAGTGCCCGTCTGCGCCTCGCGATGGAGGAGGCCGGTCGCTCCGAGGCCCATGTACTTGGGCGCTATCTCAACACGCTCGGTACCATTGCAGCGATCACCCCGTTACTCGGGCTGCTGGGTACCGTCTTTGGCATGATCGAGGTGTTCGCTGCAATCGATATGGGCAGTCGTGCCGATACCGCTGCACTCGCCGGGGGAATTGGTCAGGCATTGGTTACAACGGGAGCAGGGCTTAGCATCGCAATACCGGCGTTGGTGGCGCATCGCTATCTACGCGGTAAGGTGGATTTGCTCACACAGTGCCTGGAACAGGAAGCGCTGCGACTGCTCGGACTCATTGAGCGCCAGAGCGAAGCAGACAAGAATTAATTAATGAAGTTCTCAACGCAAACAACGGATAATCCTGAAATTAATCTAGCGCCAATCGTCGATGTCGTCTTTTTGATGCTGATCTTTTTTGTGGTTGCGACAAGCTTTACCCACCAGGCTGCGCTCAATCTCCAGTTGCCTGAATCAACGCATGCCGAAAGCACCGATGAATCCATGCTCTCACTCACGGTAACGGCCGATGGCGGGATTTATGCCCGTGGCGAGCCGGTCAATGATCTTGAGCGGTGGTTGGCCGAGGCTGTGGCTTCGATAGCGGGTGATGACGGCAGTCATTCCCCGCGCCTGCTCATTCAGGCCGAGGCGGCAGCGCGACATGCGGATGTGGTTCGAGTGCTCGACAGTGCCCGTGCCGCTGGCATCGACCAGGCCGCCATCGCCACCGAAGCGGGGCAGCCATGAGTGCGGTGACCCGAGGACAGACTGACGGTTCCGGTTGGGTCATTTACCGCCGGCTGCTTGGTTATGTGCTGACACACTGGCGTATCGCGGCGATTGCCGTTGTCGCCATGCTGGTCACCGGTGCCAGCGAGGCGGGTTTTGCCTGGCTCGTGAAGCCCATGCTTGATGCCGGCTTTGTTGAGCGCGATCCCGAAGTGCTCAGGCTCATCCCACTGGGCGTGCTGGGCATTTTTCTGGTCCGCGGAATCAGCAGTTTCGTTGCCCAGTACGGGACGGCCTGGATCAGTCGTCGCGTGATTGCCAAGCTGCGGGGCGAGGTATTTGAGCGCCTGCTGACCCTGCCAAGGCGCTATTTCGACGATGCCTCCTCCGGGATGCTGCTCTCACGACTGACCTACAACGTCGAGCAGGTCGCACAGGCCGGCACCAATGCCATGGTCATCATCATCCGTGACTGTGCCACCGTGCTTTTCCTGCTCGGTTATATGGCCTGGCTGAGTTGGCAACTGACCCTGATCTTTCTGCTGCTCGGCCCGGTGGTCATCGCGGTTGTGCTGTATGTCAGCAAGCGCTTCCGGCGGCTGAGCCATCGTATTCAGCACTCGGTCGGCAGCATTGCTTATGTCGCCGAGGAGGCGATTGAGGGGAGCGATGAGGTCCGCATCTTTGGCGCTCAGGACCATGAGCGCGCCCGGTTTGAGGAAGCCAATCAGCGCAACACACGGCAGTTCATGAAGTTTGCTGCCACTCAGGCACTGAGCACGCCAGTGGTGCAGTTCTGCGCGGCCCTGGCCCTGTCTATCGTGGTTTGGCTGGCAACGCTGCAGGGCAGCATGATGAGCGTGACTGTCGGGACGTTTGTTTCGTTCATCACGGCCATGCTGTTGCTGCTGCAACCACTAAAACGCCTCACCCGTGTTCATGCCGAGATCCAGCGCGGCATTGCGGCCGGAGAGAGTATTTTTGAGCTGATTGATGAGCCGACTGAAATTGACGAGGGCCGTCATGACCCAGGGCGCTGTGCCGGGGCGCTTCGATTTGAATCGGTGGAATTCGGCTACAGTGATGAGGCGGGCGGTGTTCTGCATGATATCTCCCTTGAGATTCCTGCTGGAGAGACGCTTGCCATCGTTGGCCGATCCGGCAGCGGTAAAAGCACGCTGGTCAATCTGCTGCCCCGATTTTATGACCCGACCCACGGCCGTATCTGCCTTGACGATGTGGCAATCCGGGATTATCGCCTCAGCGCCCTGCGCCGACAGATTGCGCTGGTGGGCCAACAGGTGGTGCTGTTCAACGCCAGTGTTGCCGAGAACATCGCCTATGGCCAGGACCCGATGCCCGATCGCGCGGCCATTCTGGCGGCAGCCGAGGCGGCCAACGCAAGAGAGTTCATCGAAGCGCTGCCTGATGGATTTGACACCCGGATTGGCGAGAATGGTGTGCTGCTATCCGGTGGCCAACGACAGCGCCTCGCGATCGCCCGAGCCCTGCTGAAAGATGCCCCGGTACTCATTCTCGATGAGGCAACCTCAGCGCTTGATTCAGAATCCGAGCAGCATATCCAGTCCGCCCTTTATCGGTTGATGGAGGGGAGAACGACACTGGTCATCGCGCATCGACTCTCCACCGTGGAGCGGGCCGACCGGATCATCGTTCTCGATGCCGGGCGCATCATCGAGCAGGGTAGCCATGCGGAATTGCTGGCGAAGGATGGGGCTTACTCTGCGCTGCACAAATTGCAATTCCGTGAGCAGGAGATCGGAGATCGTGCTCAGTAGGCGCGCGCCTGCATTCTGGCAGCGCGACAGCATGGCTTCTCGTTGTCTCCTGCCCTTATCGGCGCTCTATCGCAGCATCGCCCGGCAGAGGAAAGCCGCCTACAAAACCGGCCGTCGTCCTGTCATCTGGCCGGATGCCGGCGTGGTGGTTATTGGCAATATTACCGTTGGGGGCACGGGAAAGACCCCGCTTGTTGTCTGGGCAGCGCGGGCGGCTTTAGAGATGGATTTGCGTCCTGGCGTGATCCTGCGCGGTTATGGTGGACGCTTCCGGGGTATCAAGGCGGTTCAGCCGAGCGATGATCCGGATGAAGTCGGGGATGAAGCCGTATTGATTGCGCAACAGACGGGCCTGCCGGTGGTGGTGGGTGCCGATCGAGCAGCCGCCGCCGAGGCTATCGTGGCGGAGCACGGGGTGAATCTGGTCATCAGCGATGACGGTCTGCAGCACTACCGGCTGGGCCGGGATATCGAGATCGCGGTGATTGATGCGGCGCGCGGTTTTGGCAATGGCCGGTGCCTACCGGCAGGCCCACTGCGGGAGCCTGTCAGTCGGCTGGCCGAGGTCGATGCCGTTATGGTCAACGGAGAACCGGCAAACGATTCCTATGGTCGTTTTAGCCTCGAGCCGGAGGAGTTTCGGGAACTCACCACGGACAGGCCGATGGAGCCGGTAAGCCGGAAAGTCCATGCCGTCGCCGGCATCGGTCATCCACAACGCTTTTTCAACACGCTCAAGGCAATGGGCTATGAAGTGGTGCCGCATTCATTGGGTGATCATCACGCATTCGTTGCGAAGGATTTTGCCGGCCTTGGTGATAGGCCGGTGGTAATGACCGAAAAGGATGCCGTTAAATGTCGGCATCTGGATCTCAAGAATGCTTATTATCTGCGGGTGACGGCAAGACCGGATGCCGGAAGTGAGGCAGCGATGCGTGAATGTCTTGCCGCCGCCATGCGCCGGTATCAAGCGAGAAAGGGCAGGCAATGACACCATTTATGGTTATGATCCCCGCGCGATATGGCGCTTCCCGGTTACCGGGTAAACCCTTACTGCCACTCGCTGGCCGGCCGCTGATTGAGCATGTCTGGCGGACTGCGGTGAAAAGCGGGGCTGATCGTGTTGTCATCGCGACTGATCATCCCGATATTGCCGAGACAGCAAGGGGGTTTGGTGCTGAAGTCTGCATGACCGCCGAAGATCACCCCAGCGGCACGGCGCGACTGGCGGAAGTTGCCACGCGTCTTGAGATCCCCGATCAGGACGTGATCGTCAATCTGCAGGGCGATGAACCGATGATGCCGCCGGCTTTATTAGCGCAGGTGGCCGATGTGCTTGAATCCTGTGCCAACGCCGCGATCGGGACACTGGCAACGCCCATTGTCGATAGCGATGAACTGCACGATCCCCACGCCGTCAAGGTGGTCACAACGCATGAGGGCGCAGCGCTTTACTTCAGCCGCGCTCCGATTCCCTGGGAGCGTGAGGGTGACCGCAGCGCACAAACGGCTGTGGCGCTGCGACATTTGGGTATTTACGCCTATCGGGCACGCTTTTTAAGGGGCTATGGCAGCCTGCCGCCGAGCCCCCTTGAGCAGTTGGAGCAGCTGGAACAGCTTCGTATTCTGCAGGCAGGTAAACGCATCCAGGTGGGCGTGACCGACTCCCTACCGGGGCATGGTATCGACACCCGCGATGACCTGCTGGCAGCAGAGGCCCTGCTCGCCCGGGCGGACGAGCAGGCCGAAGACTGAAGCAAAATTACTCGGCGTTAACGCGAGGCCGTCCCGACCAGCGTCTTGGATCGTCGGTTTTAAGGCCCTCGGGTGCCTTGCGCTTGCCATTGGCATTTGACGCGGTTTTCTTTGCCGCCGGCTTCGCCGGTTTTTTCTCGCTGTCTTTCGCCTCAGCTGGCTTTTCTGTCGCCTCGGAATCGGACTGAGCCTGATTCTCGGTGCCATTCGCGGCGGTATCCACTGTCGAGGTGTCGGCACCGTTCTCAGCGGCCGGACGACGCCGGCGACGACCGCCACGACGGCCGCGGCGGCTGCGACCATTACTGGTTGCGTTTTCGGTATTCTCACCCTCGGCTGGCGTTGGCTCCTTGGGTTCTGCCTCGCTTGTCGCCGTTTTTGCGCTGGACTTCGCGGCTTTTTCCTTCGCCGGCTGCTTTGTCGCGGACTCGGACGCCTTATCCTGGGTCTGCGTGCTGCCTGAGCGCTTATTGCCGCTACTGCGACCACCGCTCGAACCCCGAGCGCTACTGCTGTTTGTGCTGGAGCTGCGACGGCGGCGGTTGCCGTTGTTACTGCCGCTGCTGCCACGATTACCGCCGGCCGTTTTCTTCTCCTGTGCCGCCGGTTCGGCCTCGGCGGTTGCATCAGTCCCGGCGACCAGTCGTTTCAACCAGCCGATCAGGCCTGCGCCCTGGGCACTCTCAGTCTCGGGCTGAGCCGCTTCCTTGCTTGACGGTTTGGGCCGGGCCGGCCGTCGGGCGGGTGTTGGCGCCGGCGTTGAGGGAGAGACACCACTGACTGCCGGTTTCTCAGCGCGTGGGCGCTCTGCCGTGAGCAGAGTCTCGGCCTCGCTGGGCTCAGCCTCAATCGTTGCCATGCGATAACTTGTTGACTCCTCGGGCGTTTCGTCACTGCGAATGCGTTGGAGCTCGTAATGCGGGGTCTCGAGATTGCGATTCGGAATGAGAATGATCTCAATGCCGTTACGCTCCTCGATGGTGCCGATGATGCTGCGCTTCTCATTGAGCAGGAAGGTCGCCACATCCACCGGCAGCTGAGCGAGCACCTTGCCGGTCTTATCCTTCATGGCTTCTTCTTCGAGAATGCGAAGCACGGACAAGGCCAGCGATTCAACACTGCGAATGGTGCCCTGGCCGCTGCAGCGGGCACAGACTTCCAGCGAAGATTCACCCAGTGACGAGCGCAGCCGCTGCCTCGACATCTCAAGCAGACCGAAGCGGGAGATACGGCCCATCTGCACACGCGCCCGATCAACCTTGACAGCATCGCGCAGGCGATTCTCCACCTCACGCTGATTCCGGTTGGGGCCCATATCGATGAAGTCGATCACAATCAGGCCGCCGAGGTCACGCAGACGCAGCTGCCGGGCGATTTCATCGGCCGCTTCAACATTGGTTTTCAGCGCGGTTTCCTCGATATCTGCGCCCTTGGTGGCACGGGCTGAGTTGATATCAATCGAGATCAGCGCCTCGGTATGGTCAATGACAATGACCCCACCGCTTGGCAGCCGCACCTCCCGTTGAAACGCGGATTCAATCTGACTTTCTATCTGGTAACGGCTGAAAAGCGGGACCCGGTCGTCATAGAACTTCAGTTTCTGCAGGTTATGCGGCATGACCTGCTCAACAAACTCTCTGGCGCGTTCGAAAACCTCACGATCATCGATGAGGATCTCGCCGATGTCTGAGCGCAGGTAATCGCGCAGGGCGCGGATGATGACGTTGCTTTCCTGGTAGACCAGAAACGGGGCAGAGCGTGTCTCCGCTGCTTTCTGCACCGCGCTCCAGAGATTAAGCAGGTAGTCCAGATCCCACTGGAGTTCCTCGGTACCACGGCCGACACCGGCGGTACGGACAATCAGTCCCATCCCCTCAGGGGTGTTGAGCGCTTTGAGCGCATCACGGATTTCGTTACGCTCCGCGCCTTCAATGCGACGGGAGACCCCGCCGGCACGGGGATTATTGGGCATGAGGACCAGATAACGCCCGGCGAGGCTGATAAAGGTGGTGAGCGCAGCACCCTTGTTGCCGCGTTCCTCTTTTTCTACCTGAACGACGACTTCCTGGCCTTCCTTGACGACGTCCGCGATGGAAGCCTTGGCCGGGTCGATGTCATCACCCTGAAAGTACTCACGGGCGATTTCCTTGAAGGGCAGGAATCCGTGCCGCTCAGCGCCATACTGAACGAAGGCGGCCTCGAGACTGGGCTCGACCCGCGTGATTTTTCCCTTGTATATGTTGGCTTTCTTTCGTTCTCTAGCAGGTGTCTCGATATCAAGGTCGTAGAGTGTCTGGCCATCGACCAGGGCAACCCTCAGCTCTTCGGGCTGGGTTGCATTGATGAGCATTCTTTTCATGCTGGGTTGTTCTCCGGCGACTGCCTGCGCCCGTGATCCAACCATCAGTCCGGCCGGCGCTACGCGTTGAGAACAAGGCGAGCGGCATCGGCAGACAGCCATCAAATGACGGCTGGCAGAAACGGCTGAGTTGAAGGATTGCGAGACCCGTCATTGGGCTTCCGTTGTTACGGGCGCCATCGGCAGGCGCGTTGTTTGAATTTCACATTATGTCGGACCCGGCTCCCGGCCGTGTCCCTGAAGCATTCTGCGGTGTTCGTTGCAAAAGGCGCTCTCGGCGCTGCAGTTACTCTGACGAACGAAGCGCATCATACCAACGGGCGGGCAATTCGTCCAAAGCAGACAATCGTCGGCCCCGGTAAGATGGGGTATGGAACCCAACTTCAAGGGAGCGTCGATGCCGTGGCGGGCGTGAGGATACAGACCGTTGCCGATGATCTGGACGGCCAGCGTGTGGATAACTATCTGCTGCGTGAGTTGAAAGGCGTCCCCCGGACCCGCATCTACCGGCTGCTGCGTCGTGGTGAGGTGCGCGTGAATGGCGGGCGGGTCCGGCCCACGCATCGGCTGAAATCCGGAGACCAGGTTCGCATCCCACCGGTCCGGCACGCCGAAAGCGACTCCATGCAGCCCTCCGATCAGGTGATTGAGCGGCTGGAGAAGGCCATTCTGTACGAAGATGACCGGCTCATCATCATCGATAAGCCCTCCGGTCTGGCTGTCCATGGCGGCTCAGGTATTGCTTACGGGCTTGTCGAGGCGTTGCGGGTCATGCGGCCCAGGGCCGCTTTTCTGGATCTGGCTCATCGGCTTGACCGCGATACCAGTGGCTGTCTGCTGGTTGCCAAACGACGGTCAATGTTGCGCGCGCTGCATGAGGCGTTTCGCAACAACAACGTCGACAAGCGGTATGTCGCTCTGGTGCATGGGCGTGTAAAACGCACAGCGATGACGGTGACGGCCCGCCTTGCCGCTGAAACCGGGAAGGGCGGCGAGCGGTTTGTTCGCGTTCGCGAGCAGGGGCAGTCAGCAAAAACAGACTTTCTGGTCAGGCAGCAATTTGCCGGGCAGACATTGCTTGAGGCGCGACTGCATACCGGGCGAATGCATCAGATACGAGTTCATGCCGCGCACATAGGCCATCCCGTCGTGATGGATCCGCGCTACGGCGATGGTGCCGCTGATCAGGCGGTTCGTGCACTGGGTCTGAAACGGCTGTTTCTGCATGCTGAATCGCTCGCACTGGAACTCCCGGATTACGGCAGAATCGAAGCATCGGCGGGGTTGCCGGAAGCGCTTGAATCTTTATTGGACCGACTCGCAACGGAGCAGGATTAATGCAGGACGAGGAATCTTGGGCAAGGGAGAGCCTTCGCGAGATCGCTCTGGAGGGCATTCGCGAGCGCCGACGCGCCCGGCGCTGGGGGATTTTCTTCAAACTGTTGGTGCTTGTTTATCTGGGCGTGCTACTCGCCGGTGTTGTCCTGCCGGGTCTGCAGTGGGGCACAGAGTCAATCGCGGGCCCGCATACCGCGGTCGTGAAAATTCATGGGCCGTTGATGTCGGATGCACAGGCGAGTGATGAGCGGATTATCGAAGGATTAGAGGCCGCGTTTGCTGCTGATAATGCCCGGGGTGTCCTCCTCGATATCAATAGCCCGGGGGGTTCGCCCGTCGTCTCCAGTCGAATCTATCAGGCCATCCAGCGGCTGCGTTCTGCGCATCCGGATAAGACAGTGCATGCCGTGGCGGGGGATGTCATGGCGTCGGGTGCCTATTACATTGCCGCGGCCGCCGATTCGATTCATGTCGATGGTGCATCCATTGTCGGGTCGATCGGTGTGGTCAGTCGAGGCTTCGGTCTTGCTGAAGCCATCGAGCGATTGGGTATCGAGCGGCGTATTTACACGGCCGGTGAAGAGAAAGCCGGCCTTGACCCGTTTACCAACCCTGATTCAAAAGAAATCAATAATTTAAAAATTATGCTTGATAAAATACATGATCAATTTATCGAGGCAGTGGAAGCGGGTCGAGGCGATCGGTTGGCGGGTGATCGAGAGGAGCTTTTCAGTGGTCGCATCTGGACCGGCGCGCAGAGTATTGAGAACGGACTCGCCGATGCTTTTGGCAGCCCCGGGAGTGTTGCCCGGGATGTCATCGGTGCTGCAGAGCGTATTGACTACACACCGCAGCGGAAATTGCTGGAGCGGGCGCTTGAGCGGGTGGGGGCAGCGGCCACGCACAGCCTGAGAAGCCTGCAGCAGAGCCCGGTTTCCCTGTCGATGAGCCCGGTTACGGCAGATTGATACCGACCTGCCCGAGAAGGCGTGTGAGCGCAATCAGAGGCAGGCCGATAATCGCGTTGGGGTCATCGGAATGAATCCGTTCAAAAAGCGTGATGCCGAGTCCTTCGGCTTTGAATGATCCGGCGCAATCAACGGGTTTTTCGGCCCTGACATATCGCTCAATGGCCGCTCGCGATAGGCGACGGAATTGAACGGTTGTCGGGACCTGCGCAACCCGGCTCTGCCCGGAAGCCGGATCCTGCACGGCAACAGCTGTTTTCAGGATGGCGCGTTGCCCGGAGGCCGCCACAAGCTGTTCGATGGCCGCTTCGATGCTCCCGGGTTTGCCCAATATCTGATCACCCATTTCACTGCACTGATCTGATCCGATCACAATGGCATCGGGGCGTTGTCGTGCAATGGCGGCAGCCTTCTCGCGAGCGAGTCGGCAGACATAGTCTTCGGCTGTCTCCCCGGGATGCAGGGATTCATCGATCTCCGGAGCCATCGCTTCAAACTCAAGGCCCAGTCGACTAAGGAGTGCTGCACGATAGGGTGAGCTGGAGGCGAGCAGGAGAGCGGGCATGAATGACTCCGTAAATGACGACTTAACGCTTTTTTGACAGGCTCTGGGCCTGCGCATACCATTCCGCGGCTATGAATCTGACGCAACTGCCAGTCTCCATCCGCCTGGACCAACTCAGTTCAGGTCAGCATCACTGGCAGGGCAGTCTACCCGCGCAGCAGATGCCACGGCTCCGGGAACTGGTGATCGCCGTCGAATCGGCCGGTGCGCAGTTTACAATCGAGGCATCGAGCGCTGGCGTCACGATCCAGGGCAGTTGTCAGGCCCGGGCGCAGCTTCATTGTGAGCGGTGTCTTCAGGCGATGACAACAGAGATTGTGAGTGAATTTGAGCTCACGGCAGTCGATACGCCTGAGCAGGCGGATGCGCTGGAAGCCGACAGACTGGCGGTTGTGGCACCCCGCGGAGAGCTGGATGTCTGCGCCATGGTGGAAGATGAGCTGATTCTAGGGCTGCCGGTGGTGGCCCGGCATGAAGATGTGAACTGCAGCGAAGCGCCACGGGCATTCGGCCCGGCGGGTGCTGAGGCACAGGTAAAACGAGAAAATCCTTTTGACGTTCTGGCCGGACTGAAAACCAGACCGTCAGATGATGTAGAATAACCGGTTTAATACACGCAGGATTAACAATGGCCGTACAGAAATCGAAAAAGACTCCGTCGCGCCGCGGTATGCGTCGCAGCCACGATGCCCTCAAAGGCCCGACGCTCAGTGTCGATAGCACGACGGGTGAGACGCATCGTCGCCATCACATCTCAGCCGACGGTTACTACCGGGGCCGTAAGGTTACCGGCGATAACGACGAATAATGGCATTCCGGCGAATCGAGCCGGACTGTGCCTTCAATGACTGCGCAACTGACACTGGCCATCGACGCCATGGGCGGCGATTTTGGTCCGTCCGTGACCGTGCCTGCTGCCATGGCGGCGGTGCGGCGGCATCCATCGCTGCGTCTGCTTCTGGTCGGAGACCCGGCTGCTCTTGAGCAGGCGCTGAATGCGCATGGTGGCAGCGGGAGCGAGCAGCTCATCATTGAACCGGCCACCGAGGTGGTCGGGATGGATGAGCTACCCTCGCAGGCTCTGCGATACAAAAAAGACTCCTCCATGCGCGTTGCCATTGACCGGGTCAAGTCGGGGGACGCAGCTGCCTGCGTCAGTGCCGGTAACACCGGAGCCCTCATGGCGACGGCGCGCTATGTCCTGAAAACCCTACCGGGTATCGATCGCCCGGCGATTTGCACCACCATCCCCTGTCTTGACGGTCAGTTCCGCATGCTCGATCTCGGCGCCAATGTGGATTGCACGGCCGAGCATTTATTCCAGTTTGCTGTGATGGGCTCAGTGCTGGTCGAAGCCGTGGGCGATGCGGCAAGGCCGCGCATCGGGTTGCTCAACCTGGGCGAGGAAGAAATCAAGGGCAACGATCAGGTCAAGCAGGCGGCACAACTGTTACAGGACAGCAGTCTTGAGTATGTTGGGTACGTCGAGGCCGATCGGATGTTCCGCAATGTTGCCGATCTGGTGGTATGCGACGGGTTTACCGGCAATGTGGCGCTCAAGAGCAGTGAGGGGGTGGCGGCAATGATCTCTCAGTTCTTGCGGGAGGAGTTCCAGCGCAATCTGCTCACACGCGCCGCGGCACTGGTGGCATTGCCCGTTCTCAAGGCACTGCGCAGAAGGCTCGATCCGCGTCGCTACAACGGTGCAAGTCTGCTTGGCCTGCGTGGTGTTGTGATTAAAAGCCACGGTGGCGCCGATCAGGTGGCCTTTGAAGAGGCCATAGAGACCGGTGTGAAGGAGGCGGCCGAAAATATCCCAAGCCGCATTGACGCTCGACTGGGAGAGCTCTTTCAGCGGGGTGCGGTCGAATGATCCACAGCCGTATTGCCGGGACCGGTAGCTATCTGCCCGAGCGGGTGATGACCAATCAGGAGCTGGAAAAGCTGGTGGACACCAGCGATGAGTGGATTGTTGAGCGCACCGGGATTGCGCAGCGACACATCGCCGCCGATGACCAGACCTGCTCGGACCTTGCCCAACGCGCGGCGGAGCAGGCCATGGCACGGGCCGGTATTGCCGCCACAGACATCGATCTGGTCATCGTTGCGACATCCACGCCTGATCACGTCTTCCCGAGTACCGCCTGCCGGCTGGTGGAGCGGCTGGGTATTCCCGGCGGGGCCGTCGCCTTTGATGTGGCGGCGGCCTGTTCCGGCTTCATCTACGCGCTCGATGTTGCCAATCGCTTTATCCAGACCGGTGGCGCGGGGCGAGCGCTGGTTATTGGCTCTGAGCTTTTCTCCCGGATTCTCGATTGGTCGGATCGCGGAACCTGCGTGCTCTTCGGGGACGGGGCCGGTGCCGTTGTTCTCGAGGCCGCCGAGTCACCCGGCATACTCTCGACGCATTTGCATGCCGATGGCCGTCAGACCGATTTGCTCAATGTCCCCTGGGGTGTGTCACAGGGCTACGAGCAGCTCCCCGGTGAGCGCGGCAAGGTGCGCATGAAGGGCAATGAAGTCTTTCGTGTTGCCGTTCGCACGTTAGGTGGTCTGGTGGATGAAACGCTGGCGGCGAATGGGCTCAAGCGGGGTGATGTGGACTGGCTGATTCCGCATCAGGCGAATATTCGCATCATGACTGCGACGGCAAAGAAACTCGGGCTGCCAGCGGAGCGAATGGTCAGCACGGTTGCTGATCACGGCAATACCTCGGCCGCCTCCATCCCACTGGCTTTGAATGAAGCGGTCTCGGATGGACGCATCAAGCGCGGCGATCTGCTGCTGCTCGAGGCCTTCGGGGCCGGCTTTACCTGGGGCTCGGCATTGATTCGGTATTAAAACGGGTACAGATGATGAAGCAACGACAAGACCTTGCATTGCTCTTCCCGGGGCAGGGTTCACAGTCAATCGGCATGCTCGGTGCATTGGCCGAGCGCCATGCCGTGGTGCAGAAAACCTTTATCGAGGCTTCAGCAGCCATGGGCGAAGACCTCTGGGCGCTGGCGAGCGAGGGCCCGGAATCATTAATGAACCGCACCGACCACACTCAGCCGCTGATGCTGACCGCCGGTGTCGCTGTCTGGCGCGCATTCTGCGAGGGCGGCGGCCCCATGCCGGGCTTCATGGCCGGACACAGCCTGGGTGAATACACGGCACTGGTTGCCGCTGGAGCGCTGGAGTTCCCGGTGGCCGTAGAGCTGGTTCGCGACCGCGGCCGCTACATGCAGGAAGCGGTCCCGGAAGGTGAGGGCGCCATCGCGGCTGTTCTCGGGCTTGATGATGCAAGCATCGAGGCCGTCTGTCAGCAGACAGCGCAGGGCGAAGTGGTCGAACCGGTCAACTTCAATGCGCCCGGACAGGTGGTCATTGCCGGGCACCTGGGCGCAGTTGAGCGGGCCCTTGAAGCAGCAAAAGCCGAGGGCGCCAAGCGTGCCGTCAAGCTGCCAATGAGTGTCCCGGCGCACTGCTCCCTGATGGCTCCGGCCGCGGAGAAACTGGCACAACGTCTGGCCGGCGTGGAGATTCAAGAGCCGAGGGTGCCGATTATCCACAATGTGGATGTCAGCCGTTCGGCCGATGCCGAGGCCATCCGACAGCATCTCGTCGACCAGGTGCGCTCCCCGGTGCGTTGGGTTGAATGCGTCCAGGCGTTGGCGGAAGCCGGCGTGAAGGAAGCCGTGGAATGCGGTCCGGGTAAAGTGCTGGCCGGACTCAATCGCAGGATTCATCGGGAGATGGGGATTCGTGCCATTCACGATCCGGATAGCCTGGCGGATGCTCTGAATACACTGGAGGTAGCATGAACATGGATCTTACCGGGCAGGTGGCTTTGGTCACCGGTGCCACCCGCGGTATCGGCGCCGCTATTGCCGCTGACCTGGGCCGGGCGGGTGCCTGCGTGATTGGCACGGCAACCAGCGAGTCAGGTGCCACACGCATTTCTGAGCAGCTGGCCGAGGCCGGGGTAGAAGGCCGAGGTGTGGTTCTAGATGTCTGCGATCCGGATCAGATCACCGCTGTCATCGCGGAGATCAATGGCCAGGAAGGCGCACCCACCATTCTCGTTAATAACGCCGGGATCACCCGCGATAATCTGGCCATGCGCATGGCCGATGAAGAGTGGGATGCCGTTATCAATACCAATCTCAGCGCGGTGTTCCGGGTCTCCAAGGCCTGTCTGCGCGGGATGATGAAAGCCCGCAGCGGGCGGATCATCAATATCGGCTCGGTTGTCGGGCTCATGGGCAATGCGGGGCAGACCAACTACTCGGCCGCCAAGGCGGGGCTTCTGGGGCTCACGCGCTCACTGGCGCGGGAGGTTGCCTCACGCAACATCACCGTCAATGCCATTGCTCCGGGTTTTATCGAGACGGATATGACCGAAGCGCTCGATGAGACACAGCGTGAGGCACTACTGTCTCAAACGCCGCTGAACCGTCTCGGCCAGGCCGAGGATATTGCCAAAGCCGCATGTTTTCTGGCCTCGCCATGGGCCGGTTACATTACCGGTGAGACGCTGAATGTGAACGGTGGGCTTTTGATGCCCTGAATATTGCAGTGCCGCTAGCAGATTGCGAGCGGATTCCGTACAATCGCGCCCAATTCGGGCACAGTCCTAATTTCCGTAATCCGAGAGGTAGGAGCGAGATGAGCAGCATCGAGGAAAGAGTCAAGAAGATCGTTGTCGAGCAGTTGGGGGTAAAGGAAGACGAAGTGACCGCAGAGGCTTCTTTCGTTGACGACCTCGGAGCTGACTCACTGGATACGGTTGAGCTGGTGATGGCACTTGAGGAAGAGTTCGAGTGCGAAATTCCGGATGAAGAAGCCGAGAAGATCACGACCGTGCAGCAGGCGATGGATTACATCAATCGCCACCTGGAAGACTGAACCAGCAGTCCCATCAGGTTTAAAAACCTGCGCGTGAATGTGACAGGGCCGGCTTTGACCGGCCCTGTTTGCGTAGGAGCAGGTAACAACAGGAGTGTATGTGGGTGAACGGTAGACGAGTGGTTGTCACGGGCATTGGCATCGTATCTCCCGTCGGCAATACCATCGACGAGGCCTGGGAGAGCATCCGCGAGGGACGCAGCGGCATTGCCCCGATCCAGCGGTTTGATACCGAGGGGTTTCCGGTGCGCTTCGGTGGCGAGGTGCGGGGCTTTGATGTCGAGCAGTACTTGACCCGCAAGGATGCCCGCAAGATGGATCCATTCATCCATTACGGCATCGCAGCGGCAGTTGACGCACTGAAAGACTCCGGATTTGAGATCGAGGAAGCCAATGCCGACCGGGTCGGTGTCTCCGTGGGCTCGGGTATCGGCGGGATTTACTCGATTGAAGAAGGGCACAAGAACTATCTCAATGGCGGGCCGCGCAAGCTCTCTCCATTTTTCATTCCAAGCGCCATTATCAATATGGTCTCCGGTAATCTCTCGATTCTGCTGGGTGCCAAGGGTCCGAACCTGGCCACGGTCACTGCCTGTACCTCATCCACCCATAACATCGGGCTTTCCGCACGGCTTATCGCCTACGGTGATGCCGATGTCATGATCGCCGGCGGCGCGGAATTCGGCACCACACCAACCGGGCTCGGTGGTTTTGCCGCGGCGCGGGCGTTATCCACCCGTAACGATGACCCGCAGGCCGCCAGCCGGCCCTGGGATCAGGACCGGGATGGTTTCGTACTCAGTGATGGCGCCGGTGTGCTTATTCTCGAGGAATATGAGCATGCCCGTCGTCGCGGGGCTCCGATCTACGCCGAGCTCGCCGGTTTTGGCATGAGTGGTGACGCCCACCATATGACACTGCCTGCCGAAAGCGGTGAGGGTGCACAGCGATGCATGGAGCATGCCCTGCGTGATGCCGGCATGAATCCCGATGACATCGATTATGTGAACGCTCATGGAACCTCCACGCTCGCCGGTGACCGGGCGGAGGTCCAGGCGGTACAGGGCGCCTTTGGTGCGCATGCCGAGAATCTCTCGATGAGTTCCACCAAATCCATGACCGGGCATCTTCTCGGTGCCGCAGGCGGCATTGAGGCGGTTTTCACACTGCTTGCCATGCGCGACGGGGTACTGCCGCCGACCATCAACCTCGAGAAGCCCGATGACGATCTGAAGATGGATTTCGTCGCCAATGAGGCGCGGGAACGGCCGATCCGCGGCGCGCTATCCAATTCCTTCGGTTTTGGTGGCACCAACGGGACCATTATCTTCCGAGCCCTCGAGGACTGATTGATGATGGCCTGCTGCCTGGTCAACGGGCAGTCTCGCGGTGAGCTTTCCATAGCCGACCGCGGATTACGCTTTGGTGACGGGGTTTTCGAAACCCTCGCAGTTGTCGATGGCAGGCCTCAGCTCTGGGATGCGCATATCGAGCGCCTGCAGTTCGGCTGTGAACGCCTCGGGATCCCGGTTCCAGAGACGGAAACCCTCTGGGCCGATTGGCAGGCTTTATCAGACAAGGCCACATCCGGTGTTCTGCGCATCACCGTCACCCGTGGTGCCGGTGGCGTCGGCTATGCACCGCCCGTTGTCTGCAAACCCACCCGCATTCTTCAGTGTCTGCCAGTGCCAGAGCGTCCAGACACACTCTGGGCAGACGGTGTTGATCTGCGAGTCTGCCAGATACGGCTTGCGATTCAGCCAGTGCTTGCCGGCATGAAACATCTCAATCGCCTGGAGCAGGTCCTGGCGCGGGCTGAGTGCGGCAGTGCAGGCGATAGCGACGGTCTGCTGCTGGCAGGGGATGGGCGTATTGCAGAGGCGACGAGCGCCAACCTGCTCATTGAATCCGAGGGCACGCTGATCATCCCGGACATCACGGATGTGGGGGTTGATGGCATCATGCAGCAATGGATTGTCGAGCAGGCAGGAGCCATGGGGATTGTGGTGAGAAAAAAACCCATGAGTCTTGAGACGCTGCAGGATAAAGACGCCATGATGCTCTGTAACAGCTTAAACGGCGTCTGGCCGGTGCGACGTCTCGCCGGGCGCAAGCTGTCCGCCCCTGCGCTGCAGTCCACGCTGCTTGCACGCATCAACGAACACCGGATCGCGCTCACCCCCGAGGTCATGGGCCGATGAGGCGGGGGATAAAAACCGCCGTACTGGGTGTTGTCCTCCTTGGCACGGTGGGAGTGTTCTGGCTTTTCCAGGGCCTGCAGACGCTGCAGTCAAAGCCTATGATTCCGGTGGATGAGGCGGCAGAAGCCATCATCGTTGAGCCAGGCAGCAGTTTCGCCGTCATCGCCGAGTCGCTGCAGGCCAAAGGGCTCATCGACTCGCCGTTGTTGTTCAGCCTGCATGCACGCATCAACAACCTCGCGCAACGCCTGCAGGCGGGGGAATACGCCATTGAGCCCGGGCTGACGGCTGCAGCATTGCTCAGGCGAATGGCAGCAGGCGAAGTCATACAGCATCAATTCACGATTATTGAGGGGTGGCGTTTTGAGACGCTGATGGCGGAGATTCACGCGCACCCGGCGATTGAAAAGACGCTCTCTGCGCAGGCCTCGGCTGCTGAGGTAATGGCCGCGATTGACCGCTCGGGCATCCATCCGGAAGGCCGATTTCTGCCCGAGACATATAGCTTTCCCCGCGGCACAAGCGATGTTGCCCTGCTGAGACGTGCCAATCGCGCACTTGAGGCCGCACTGGCCGAGATTTGGGCTGAAAGGGCCGCCGGATTACCGCTCGACTCACCGGAGGAGGCGTTGATTCTTGCCTCCATCATCGAAAAAGAGACAGGCTATGCCGCCGAGCGGGCCAGGATTGCCGGTGTTTTCATTCGAAGGCTCGAGCGCGGGATGCGTCTGCAGACCGATCCCACCGTGATTTATGGCCTCGGTGATGCGTTCGATGGCGACTTGAAAAGAATCCATTTGCGCACCGATACACCCTACAACACCTATACCCGCCACGGCCTGCCGCCCACGCCCATTGCCCTACCCGGGGTGGCGGCGCTGCGGGCAGCGGTGAATCCGGCCGAGGGCAAAAGCTTATTTTTCGTCTCCCGCGGCGATGGCCGGCATGTTTTCTCCGAGACTTATGACGAACATCGCGCCGCTGTCAGGCGTTATCAGTTGCAGGCTGGAGAGTAGGGCGATGGCCGAGAGATTCATTACCATCGAGGGCACCGAGGGCGCCGGTAAGACAACGGCAATGCAGATCATCATTGAGTGGTTGCAGGCCCGCGGGGAAGAGGTTGTGAGTACGCGGGAGCCGGGCGGGACAGCACTCGGCGAAGAGCTTCGCGCGGTATTGTTGGCTCATCGAAGTGATGGCATGAGTGCAGAGGCCGAAGTGCTTTTAATGTTTGCAGCCCGTGCCGAGCATCTCGCCCGGGTGATCCGCCCCGCGCTTGCCAGAGGCGCCTGGGTGGTCTGCGATCGCTTCACTGATGCCTCCATCGCCTATCAAGGGGCTGGCCGTGCGCTGGGAATTGAGCGCATACAAAGACTTGCCGACTGGGTGCATCCGGATATCCAACCGGGGCTTACACTCTGGCTTGATCTGCCAGTCGAGCTCGGGCTGACGCGTGCGGCCAGACGCAGTACGCCGGATCGATTCGAGGCCGAGGAGACGGCTTTTTTTGAACGTATTCGCGAGGGTTATGCCGCCATTGCAGAACAGCAACCGGAGCGCATTCAACGTATCGCCGCTGAGCAGACCCCGGAGCAGGTCAAAGCGCGCATCATCGCCGTGCTCGAAGCCTACACAAAACCGGGTGTGATCGATGACTGATAGGGTCTATCCCTGGTTGGCCGAGGCCTGGCGGCGCTTTAACGCGGCCATAGCGGCGTCTCGGCTTCCACACGCGTTACTGATCGCCGGCCCGGCAGGCATTGGCAAGCGTGCGCTGGCCGAAGCCATGGCAGCGAGGCTTTTATGTCTGTCACCCGCTGAAGGCCTCGCTTGCGGTCAATGTCGAGGCTGCCAGCTACGCATTGCCGGCAGTCATCCGGACTTTCTCTCCATCGCACCCGAGGAGGGCGGCAGCGGGATTCTTAAAATCGAAGCAGTACGCGATTTAACCGCTTTCAGTCAGCTGACCAGTCAATATCAGGGCCATCGAGTAGCAATCGTCTCACCGGCAGAAGCCATGAATCGCAACGCCGCCAATGCGCTCCTTAAGACACTGGAAGAACCCCCTGCTGAGATGGTGCTCATTCTGGTCAGTGACGCGCCGGCCCGGATGCCCGCCACGATTCGCAGTCGTTGTCAGAGCTATCGGCTTGGGATGCCGGCAGAGAATACCGCACGGGACTGGTTGATGAGCCAGGGGATCGGACAGGGCGAAGCCGAGACACTGCTGGCTCTGAGCGGAGGCGCTCCGCTGCAGGCCATGGCGGTGCATGAGCAGGAGGGTATGGCGCATTGGCAGGCACTTGTCCGTGATATCGCCGGGGTGACAGGCGGGCAGAAGAGCCCGGTTGAAGCCGCCGCTGCATGGCAGGAGGCGGGCGCCACGGCCGTCAATCAGAGCATGCAGAGACTGCTGGCCCTGCTCATGCGGCATCAATACGCACCGGTGAACAGTGCTTTGGCGGATCAGTCCTTTCAAAAGCTCGCAGCGGGGCTCTCCGCCGGCCGACTGGATCGCATCCAGCGTTCTCTGACTGATCTGCGCGCCGCGGCCAGTCCAAGTCTTGCCAAGGAGCTCGCGCTTGAGGCCCATTTCCTGCTCTGGAGTCCTGCATGATCGTTGATTCACATTGTCATTTTCACCTTCTGGAGCGCCCGGAGAGCGCCGATGCCGCGCTGCAGGAAGCAAAGGCGGCCGGGGTCGGGTATTTCCTCAATGTAGCCGTTGGCGTCGAAGAGCACGCCCGGCTTACAGCCTTCAGCGAACGTCACAAGGAAGTTTTCACCTCCATTGGCGTACATCCCTGCGGTACCGGCGAAGACCCTTCACCGGAGCAACTCGCCGCGCTTGCCGATCACCCGGGTGTCGTTGCCATTGGTGAGACGGGTCTTGATTACGGCGCGGGATCAGAGCTTGATTATGGCTGGCAGCAGGCGCGTTTTCGCCGCCACATCGAAGCGGCCCGGCAGGCCGGTCTGCCGATCATCGTCCACAGCCGGCTGGCACCTGCCGATACTTTAAGCATCCTGCAGGAAGAGCATGCCGAGGAGGTGGGCGGCGTTATTCATTGTTTTGTCGAGGATGCCGAGACCGCACGTGGATTCCTTGACCTGGGTTTTTACCTCTCAATCTCCGGCATCGTGACCTTTGCCAACGCCAAAGCACTGCGTCAGACCGTCTCCGAGCTGCCGCTCGACCGGTTACTCGTTGAGACCGATTGCCCGTATCTCGCCCCGGTGCCGCATCGCGGTCAGGAAAATCGCCCTGGCTGGGTCTTGGAAGTCATTGAATGCATTGCCGAGCTACAACAACTGCCTGCCGCGCAGATTGCCGAAAAGACCGCCGAGAACTTCTTTGCCTGCTTCCCGCGGGCCGCTAGAGGCGCTCTGGGCTAGATAAGCTCGCCGATGATCCGAAACCCGGCGAGGTAAGTCCCGGCGGCAGAGCCAAGCGTTGCAAAGAGAAAGACCAGCAGCGTGCGGGCCACACGGTTGTGCCACCAGCCACGCCATGAGGTCACCGCATCGCGAAGCTGTCTGAAATCGGTCACCTGTGGACGCCTTGCGAAAAGCTCAATGGCCGCAGCGACAAAACCGGCGCCAATGGTTGGATTAAGCGAGGTGAACGGGGCGGCAAGAAACGACCCGATAACCGTTAGTGGATGACCGCGCGCAAGGGCAGCACCGAGAGCGCAGAGCCCGCCGTTAATCAGTACCCAATCAAACACCAGTTGCCAGCCAAGCGCCGGCGAGCGACTGAATCCAATGGCAAAACCGCTGAGAATAATCGCCACCACGACCCAGGGGATGAGCTTTGGCCAACGTGCACCCGGCGGGATGACCTCCAGTGCCTCACGGGTGGCCGTGGGCGTTGATGTCGGGCGCTCAAGGGCCTCGGCAAGCCCCTTGAGATGCCCGGCGCCAACCACCACAAGGACTTTCTTCGGGCGTGAGTCCGCAGATTCGGCCTCCTCAAGCAGTCTCGCGGCCATGTATCGATCACGCTCGTTAATGAGGGGTTCATAGAGGGCGGCGGAGTTCGCTGCGAATTCACTGAACGACGATTCCAGCATATCGCCCTGTTTCAGCCGCTCGATCTCCTCAGCACTGACCGTCTCGCGCGACAGCAGACTCCCCAGCAGCCCCGTGAACAGTGTCGGACGCTGCCACCACGGCATATTGCGATAGACCCGCTTTAACGTCGTGCCGATTTCCCGATCCACAAGCCAGAGCGGTTTTCCAAGGCGTCTGGCCCCGCGCGCCGCAGCCTCGAGCTCAGCGCCCGGCTTGATATCAAACTGTTGGGCGAGCCGCTGCTGATAGGCGCCAAGGGCAAGACTGGCCATGACCATGCCGGCTTTACCACCGCGAATGATCTCAAAGAGATCCATCTGCTCAAGCGAGGAGGCGTCGGTGAGCGCGCGGTGACGGCTTTCGCACAGTTCAACAGCGATTGCGTCATAGTCGCCACGATCGATCTCGCGTCGGACATCGACAATGCTTTGCGCGGAGACATGGGCCGTGCCGAGTAGGACAAAGGTTGTCCCGTCTACGCAGACCTGGCGGATGAGGTGAGTCTCTGTGAGCGAATCCATGTCAGATCCGTTAAGTGATAAAGCGGGTGATTATCCATGAGGCACCCTCCGACGACCACCTTTAACTTCGTATAATATATATTATGTTAAATTATAGAAATCGATCCGAAGCCGCCCAGCAGATTATCAATGCACTCAGCAGCAATGATTGGTACCGCCCTGTTGTCCTCGCTATTCCCCGCGGTGCTGTTCCGATGGCAGAGATCATTGCCAATACCCTCAATGCCAGTCTCGATGTCATCCTCGTGCACAAACTGCGTGCTCCTGGCAATCCGGAGTACGCAATTGGCGCAATCGATGAGCACGGGCACATAAGCATTGACCCAAGCTTCGGGCGATTACGCCACACCCCGGTGATCGAGGCCGAGATTGAACAGCAACGGGAAGTACTCGCCCGTCGCCGCGAGCGCTACGCCATCCCTCCTGCCCCATTGGACGGCCGCGATATCATCATTGTTGATGACGGGGCGGCTACCGGAGCCACGATGAAAGCCGCAATCAAAGCGGCTCGTGCCCGGAATCCCAGATCGATCACGGTCGCGCTTGGGGTTGCTTCACCAGAGACTGTCAAAATGCTGCGAGCGCTCTCCGATCAGGTCGTCTGCCCACTGCAACCGGATAATCTCATGGCCATCAGCCAGTTTTATGTCGATTTTCCGCAGATCAGTGATGAGCAGGTCGAATCCATTCTCAAGCGCTATCGCCGAGCACCCGAGACCAGTGCGCGCGAATGTCCCACTCATCGGCGCTGAAATCGGCACGACTGGTCCGCTCAAGTACCGCGCGAATGAATCGGGCGACATCCTGCGCGGAACTCAGCGCATCATCGGCCTTTAAGGCGCGGAATTGCTCAACCGCAGGAAAATCCGCCGCGCTCTGCTCGCGGATCAGCGCCTGCATCGGTGTATCCACCACGCCCGGGCGCAGGCTGCCAATGGCAACCATCTGCTCATCGAGCTCCTGGCGCAGGATTTCATAAGCCATGAATAACGCTGCTTTACTCATGCAATAAGCCCCCCAACCGGGGTAAGCATTGTGCGCGGCCCCGGATGAGATATGCAGGATTCTGCCACCCACGGCCATCTGTCCGAGCAGTGCCCGGGTAATCGCGATGGGGGCTTCCACGTTAATGGCGAGTGCTTCACGGATATCAGCGGCGGATTGCGCCATAAGCGGACCGATCGGCGAGAGAACGCCTGCGTTATGCACCAGATAACGGACTTTGGCACCCTCGATTGCCTGCACAATGGCCTCACGGCCCTCTTCACTCGCTACATCGGCTTGGCAGGCCCGAATGTTCTCAGAGGTACTTTCAAGCTCAATTAATGGCTGCTCGCGGCGTGCGATGGCGAGCACTGGATAATCCCGCGCCATGAGTGTTGCCAGTGCCCTACCGATGCCGCTGCTCGCACCAGTGATCACCACCCAATCGGCTGCCGGCATTAAACCACCACCCTTAATGCCTCGCCCTGCTCCCAGGCGCTGATATTCTCAACGGTCTGCGTGACGATGCGCTGCCGGGCCGTACGACTGCCCCAGGCGCTGTGCGGTGTGACGATCAGATTGGGAATGTCATTCGCTAACAAGGCGTTGCCAGCCCTGGGAGGCTCTGTTGTGAGCACATCCATGCCGGCCCCGGCAATCTCGCCCCGACGCAGCGCATCGGCCAGATCCGCCTCATTGACGATGCCACCCCGCGCCGTGTTGATCACAACGGCGGTGGGCTTCATGCGCTTTAACACATCGGCATTAATCAGATTCTCTGTCTCTGCGGTCAACGGGCAGTGTAGAGTCACCGCATCGGCTTGTGGGATAGCTTCATGGAAATCCACTCGCCCCGGCCGAACCTCACTGGCCCCGGGCCGCTCCGCTTTTAATACGCGCATCCCAAGGCACTCGGCCTTGCGGGCGACTGCTCCGCCGAGTTCTCCATGCCCCACCACAAGCAGAGTCTGATCAGCGATTTCCCGAATGGGATAATCCAGGAAGCAGAAATGCGGCGCCTGCTCCCAGCGCCCTGCGCGTACGGCCTCGGCATAGTCAAGCAACCGCGTATTCAGTGCCAATAGCATTGCAATGGCGTGCTGGCTAACCGATTCCGTCCCGTAAGCCCGGCAGTTAACGACTTTTACATTGCGCTCTGCCGCGGCCTGCGTATCAATATTGTTGACGCCGGTCGCAATCACGCAGATTAGCTTCAGATTCGGACAGGCCTGAATGATCTCCGCGGTCAGAACCACCTTGTTGACGATCACGATGTCGGCATCACCGATGCGCTCGACAACATCTGCGGGCTGCGTCTGCGGGTAGGTTGTCAGCGTCTCGACCGATGACTCCAGGCCGGAGAGATCCAAATCGCCCAAATCCAATGTCTCTCGATCGAGCATCACCGCGTGACTCATAACCTCTCCTCTCCTGTCCGGGATCATCTTTGAGCGCCCAGACTACCAGAAAGGTTATGCACAAGAACGGTGCGCAGGCATTCCGATTGCCTGCTGCAAGCGCACATGAACCATTTGGCGCAAAGTGACAATTCTATGTCTTATAAAAATCCTGTAAAATATTGAAATTTAACGGGTTATTTTATTTGGTGAATATTCCGCCAATCTAAAGCAATCCCGCATCATTCAAGGGATTGACGCCGATCAAGCAAATTTCTTCCACACTCTTATCCACAGGTTTTGTGGACAAATATCGACCCGGTAAACGCGGCTCTGTATCCTTCAGCCATGATGAAAATCGGCCCCTACTCCATTCAAGGCCAGGTTCTGCTCGCACCGATGGCCGGCGTGACTGATCGCCCCTTTCGCATGCTCTGTCGCCGACTCGGCGCAGCGCTAGCGGCCTCGGAGATGGTAGCGAGCAACCCATTGCTGCGGGAGACCCGTAAATCCCGCCTCAAACGCGACCATCGCGGCGAGGATGCACCGCGGGTGGTGCAGATCGCCGGCGCTGAACCGGCCATGATGGCCGAAGCGGCACGATTCAATGTTGAACACGGCGCGCAGATTATTGATATCAACATGGGCTGTCCGGCCAAAAAGGTCTGTAACAAAATGGCGGGCTCCGCCCTGCTTGCAGACGTGCCTCTGGTCGAACAGATCCTCCATGCAGTGACAGAGGCCGTTGATGTTCCGGTGACCCTGAAAATCCGCACCGGGCCTGCGCGCGATCAACGTAACGCCGTTGAAGTTGCCCGCATTGCTGAGGCCGCTGGCATCCAGGCCCTGGCGCTGCACGGCAGGACCCGCGATCAGCACTATCAGGGCGAGGCCGAGCACGAGACCCTGGCGGCGGTACGTGATGCCATCAGTATTCCGTTGATTGGCAACGGTGATATCCAAACGCCTCAACAGGCCCGCGCGCTCATCGCCAGCAGCGGTTGTGATGCGGTTATGATCGGTCGTGCCGCGCAGGGCCGGCCATGGATTTTTCGCGAAATCCAACATTACCTGGATACCGGCGAGCAGCTTCCATCGCCCGGCATTGAGCAGATTCGCCACTGGATGCTCGGGCATTTGCGCGAACTACATGCTTTCTACGGCGAGCAGCAGGGGCTGCGCATCGCGCGCAAACACATCGGTTGGTATCTGAAGAATCTGCCCGGCTCAGAGTCGTGGCGTCAGGCCCTCGTGCGCGTGGAATCCGCTGAAGACCAGCTCGCCATGGTCTCATCGGCCATTCGCGCACTCGCCAGGGGCGCTAGCGCATCAGCCGACGCCGCGGCTTGATGGGTAGCTGGCCTCGCCAGTAGAGAATCATCACAAGCCCGAATGCCATACCCCCGAGATGGGCAAAGTGCGCGACACCGGACATCGAGCCGGTGACACCGGCATAGAGCTCGAAGGCACCATAAAACAGCACAAAGTATTTGGCCTTGATCGGAATCGGCGGGAATATCAGCATCAAGCGCTGATTGGGGAACATCATGGCAAAACCGAGCAATATCCCGAAGACCGCACCGGAGGCACCGACGGTGGGATAAAGGTTGCCCGCCTCAGCGGCACCGGTCGCCACAAAAAGCTGAATCAATCCGGCCCCGGCCAGACAGACCAGGTAGTAAATGAGAAACGGACGGGAACCCCAGAAGGACTCCAGCGCCGTGCCGAATATCCACAGCGCGAACATGTTCACGAACAGGTGAAAAAAGCCACCATGCAGAAAGCCATAGGTCACCAGTTGCCAGGGCTCAAAGCTTGGCACACCGGCGATAAATGGCATTGATGCACTGCTCGCACCCAGCGGCCAGAGCCCGAAATTGATGATGACAGCCGGCCCGAGTACGAGATAGGCGACAAATCCGATGGCATTCGCGATGAGCATCGCCAGGACAACCGGCGTATCATTGAGGTTTGTTGGTCCCATCGGGGCATCATAGCAATGAAGGGTTGCTGCGCACATGGTTGAGAGCACTGGAATCACCGCCCATCCGCTTCGTAATGCACTGCTGCGCGAGGCGCATGCTCGCCCGTTCGAGAGCCTGAATACCCCCTTGCGGGTCTCCCACCTGGTGCTCCACACCGGCACCAGTGGCCGGAGCGCGGAAGTCGCGCATGTGAGTGCGCTTTGTGAGCAGATGAAAATCGCTCCACCCGACCAGGATGCGGGCCACTGCATTATTGAAGCGCCCGGTTTCCGGCTACGTTGGGAGCGCCACACCGAATTCTCGACCTATACGATTTTCGTCAACGGCGCCGAATCATCGCCGTTCGCCGAGCCGGCTCTCGATAGCATCCCGAAAGCATGGCTGAGCGCCCTGCCCGGTGAGCTCATTGCCGCCATGCATGTGACACTGCGCTCAGCCAAGGAAACACCGGCCGACCCCAAACAGCTGGGGGCATTTTTGCAGGCCGAAAGCCTTGCTGGCAGCCGTTGTGCCGGCGGTGCCGCGACGGTGTGGACGGATTTTCTTGCCGACCGCGATGGCTTCCTGCGCTTCCTTGTCATTGACGAGACGTTAACGCCCACGCAGGCCGGGCGGCTTGTGCAGCGACTGCTCGAAGTCGAGACCTATCGCCTGATGGCGCTCCTTGGCTTTCCACTTGCCCGCGAGCTCTCGCCGGATATCACCGATATGGAAACGCGGTTGGGCACACTCATGGACCGTCTCGCGACGGTCTCGGAGCTTGCCGATGAGCGGGATCTTCTGACTGCGCTCACCGCACTTTCGGCACGGGTTGAACGAATGATGGCGAATACCAATTTTCGCTTCAGCGCCACAGCGGCCTACGGCACGCTCGTCAGGCGGCGCCTGAAGGCCCTGCGCGAGCAGCGGATCGAGGGCGTCAGCACGCTCGATGAGTTCATGGAACGACGACTGGCTCCGGCACTTGATACCTGCGTACATATGGGCGAGCGACTTGAGCGGGTCTCAAAGCGCGTGAGCCGCGCGGCCAATCTCCTGCGCACCCGGGTCGATGTCGCGCTGGAGGCGCAGAACAGAGACCTGCTCGATTCCATGAACCGCCGCGCGCAGCTGCAGCTCAGACTGCAGCAGACCGTTGAGGGTCTCTCGGTTGTCATTCTCAGTTACTACAGCGTCTCGTTGCTGGGTTATGCCTTCAAGGGTCTCGCCAAGGCCGGCATCGTCGCCGATGCCAACATCCCCACTGCCATCAGCATTCCCATCGTCATTGCCGTCGTTGCCATTGGTATCCGCAAGGCGCGGGGCCGAGTCATTCGGGCCGATGCGGATAACCCGTGAATCGATTGAGCGTCATGACTGGTTTGCTGAGGCAAAGCACTTTAGAATTCAGCGCCAAAATCACACTGAAGCGGAGGGTTGATCAACATGGATAGAATCGGACAAATGGAGCGCACCGTCGAGCGCCTGACGAGCCCGGGCCGCGGCATTCTCGCCGCCGATGAGAGCTACCCCACCATCACCAAGCGCCTGTCCGACCACGGCATTGAATCAACCGAAGAGAACCGCCGCTTCTACCGCAGTCTTCTCGCCACCACACCGGGTATCGGTGAGTACGTCGGTGGCATCATCTTCTTTGAAGAAACACTCGGTCAGAAAACCGATGATGGCGAACTCATTCCGGCCGCCTGTGAAAAACAGGATATCGTCCCGGGCATCAAGGTGGATAAGGGTCTGACCGAGCTGCCGGGCAGCGGTGGCGAAAAAGTTACTCAGGGCCTGGATAACCTCGGCGATCGCCTGGATGGCTATCTTGAACAGGGCGCGCTTTTCACCAAGTGGCGCAATGTCTATGAGATCAGCGCAAACACACCGGGCCGGCAGGCCATTGAAGCCAACGCCGAAGTGCTCGCCCGTTACGCAGCGATCGCACAATCGCGCGGTATGGTGCCGATCGTCGAGCCAGAGGTCCTGATGGATGGCGATCATGACATCGAGCGCTGTGCCGAGGTGACTGAAGCCGCTCAAACGGCCGTTTTCGCAGCGCTCAGGCGGCATAACGTCATCCTTGAGTGCATCATCCTCAAACCCAATATGGTCCTGCCCGGCAAGTCACAGAAGCCGCGCCCTGCCCCGGAGGTCTGTGCCGAGGCAACATTGCGGGTGCTGCGTCGCACGGTCCCGGCAGCGGTCCCGACCATCAACTTCCTCTCCGGCGGCCAGACCGCCGAAGAAGCCACCGCTCATTTGAACGCGATGAATCAAAGCGATAAGGCCAATCCCTGGGTTCTGAGCTTCTCCTACAGCCGCGCCCTGCAGAATCCGGTACAGGAGGCCTGGAAAGGCGAGAGCGGTAACAAGGAAGCCGCCCAAAAAGCCTTTTTGAAACGTGCCCGGTTGAACTCTCTGGCCCGGGATGGTCGTTACGATCCCTCCATGGAGAACGATCCGGCCTGATTATCGCAGGAGCACGAAAAAGGCACCGTTGCCGCGTTGGATATTGAGCAGGAGCTCTCCGGCTCCTTCAACGCGGCGGCGGAGGTCATTCAGCGACGCCACCTGTTGGCGATTCACCGACAGCACCACATCCCCTTCACGCAGGTATTCCGCGGCACGGGTTCCGGCCTGCACATCGGTCACCAGCACACCCCGAACCTTACCGAAAAGCGGTGAACGCTCATCGAGCTCGCCAAAGCTGGCTCCGGCGAGCGCCGGATGCAGCGCACTGGCCCGGACCTGCCCGGCTTTTGGATCTGCCACGACGGCCGTTGTCTCGCGGGAGCGGCCATCGCGGATATAGCGGATACGCACTTCATCCCCGATGCGCAGCAGACCAATGGCATTCGCCATGGCGTTGGCGTCTGAGACCTCCCGGCCATTCACCGCTGTGACGATATCGCCTGGCTGCAGTCCGGCATCGGCCGCCGGAGAGTTGGGTGCAACCTGGGCGATCAGCGCACCGCTATTGCGATTGAGCTCAAAGGCCTCGGCAATCTCGGGGGTGAGATCCTGAATACTCACGCCAAGAACGCCGCGCTGCACCTCGCCGAATTCAATCAGCTGCGCCATGACCTCACGGGCCATGTTGATTGGCACCGCGAACCCGATACCGATATTGCCACCACCACGCGAGAGTATTGCGGTGTTGATACCGATAAGCTCCCCGCGCAGGTTCACAAGCGCACCGCCCGAGTTGCCCGGGTTAATGGAGGCGTCGGTTTGAATAAAGCTCTGCAGACGGGCCCCGCCATTACCCGGTAGTGTCCGCTCAAGCCCGCTGACAACGCCGGTCGTTACCGTGTGATCCAGCCCGAAGGGGTTGCCGATCGCAATCGTGTAATCGCCCACCCGTAGCGCATCGGAATCAGCCATTGGCAGCGCCTCGAGCCGCTCTGATTCGACCTTAAGGACAGCGATGTCGGTATCCGGATCAGAGCCCACGATCTGCGCATCCAACTCACGGCCATCCTCAAAGGCGACTTTGACGCGATCGGCATTGGCAATCACATGATGGTTGGTGAGGATAAAGCCCTCCCGGGCATCCACCACCACGCCCGATCCCAGGGACTGCACCTGGCGCTGCCGCGGTTGCTGTGGGACATCAAAAAATCGACGAAAAAACGGGTCGTTGAGCAGTGGGTTTGCCTGCGTCTCTACCGTCCCGGTGGTTGCAATGTTCACCACCGCCGGCGAGACCGTCTCTATTAAAGGAGCGAGGCTTGGCATGCTGCCATCCGGCAGTGTGATCTGGCTCTGCGCCGGGGTGCTTACGAACAGCATCATCGCCACTGCAGCCATAAGGGTCTTCAAGCGATTGGGATAAAGGCCTGATTCACGCATGCATCACTCCACGGGTATCGTTCTACGCCTGTCATTTGTATGGTGGAGGCACGGTCGATTTTCAAGCCCCAAGGAATTAGCAGGAGCAATCAATGACACAACCGCATCCCGACACGGCGTTACTCGTTGTCGATATGCAGCCGGATTTCATGGAAGGCGGCGCGCTGGCGACACAGGATGGCAGCAGTGTAATTTCAGGCATTCGCGCTTTGATGCTCAGCGGTGACTACACCCACATTATCGCCACTCAGGATTGGCATCCGCCGGGGCATATCTCCTTTGCGAGCAGTCATGATGCCAAACCCTTTGATGTGACCGAGCTTTATGGCCACGAGCAGGTTCTCTGGCCTGATCACTGCGTACAGACCACCCCCGGGGCCGAACTGCATCCGGATCTGCCCTGGGAGCTTGCCTGCGCCATCATTCGCAAGGGTGAAGATCCGTATGTCGATAGCTACAGCGGTTTTTTCAATAACTACAACCGTGATGGCGAGCGGCCGGCAACAGGACTTGCCGGGTTGTTACGTGACCGGGGCGTCAAGCAGGTCCATTGTTGTGGCCTGGCGCGGGATTATTGCGTGAAATGGACGGCGGAAGATGCCGCTGCCGCCGGGTTTGAAACGCATTTCCTCTGGGATTTGACCCGGCCTGTAGACGGTATGGCCGACACCCAGGTCCGCACGGATCTGGCCCAGGCCGGTGTCACCGTGGTTGAACAGGCCGCTTCTTAATGCTCGCGGGTGGCACGGAATTCAATTTCCGGCCACCGCTCCTCGGTGAGCTGCAGATTAACGCGCGATGGCGCAATATAAGTCAGCGCCCCGGAAACATCCTCTGCCAGATTTTCCTGCTGACGGTCGCGAAATTCCGAAAGACGCTTGGCGTCCTCGCAGTAAACCCAACGTGCCGTCGCCACATTCACTGCTTCAAACTGACAGTCCACGCCGTATTCATGTTTGAGCCGGAAGGCAACGACATCAAACTGCAACGCACCCACCGCACCGACGATCAGATCATTGCTGATCAGCGGGCGGAATAACTGCGAAGCCCCCTCCTCGCAGAGCTCAACGAGGCCTTTCTGCAACGCTTTCATGCGCATGGGGTCCTTCAGCACCGCACGGCGGAAGAGTTCCGGGGCAAAATTGGGAATGCCCGAGAATTTAATCGCCTCACCTTCGGTGAAGGTATCACCAATCTGAATCGTACCGTGGTTATGCAATCCGATAATATCGCCCGGATAGGCGGTTTCCACATGGTCACGATCGGAGGCGAGAAACGTAATGGCGTTGGCGATTTTTACATCTTTGCCGATACGCACATGTTTTAGCTTCATGCCCCGCTCAAACGCACCGGAGCAGACCCGCATAAACGCGATACGGTCGCGGTGATTGGGATCCATATTGGCCTGGATTTTGAAGACAAAGCCAGTGAGCCTGCCCTCATCGGGCTCCACAAGCCTGGCTTCGGACTCGCGCGGTTGCGGGGCCGGGGCGTATTCAACGAACTGATCGAGTAACTCCTGCAGCCCGAAATTATTGATCGCCGAGCCAAAGAAAACCGGCGTCAGCTCACCGGCCCGATATGCTTCGATATCAAACCGGTTACCAGCCTCCTGGACAAGCTCCACCTCATCGCGCAGTTCGACTGCCTGATTCCCGAGCACCTCATCCAGCCGCGGGTTATCCAGCCCCTCGATGATCTCCCCGGTCTGCACGCCACCGCCATGATGCGCCGCATAAAGATGGACTTTGTTATCGAGCAGATGAAAAACCCCACGAAAACGCTTGCCCATACCAATCGGCCAGGTCACCGGCGCGCAGCGGATTTTCAAGATGCGCTCCACCTCATCCATGAGATCCATAGGGTCCCTGCCCTCGCGGTCAAGCTTATTCATGAAGGTCATGATCGGCGTTTTGCGCAGACGACAGACTTCCATCAGCTTGATGGTCCGGTCCTCAACGCCCTTTGCCGCGTCAATGACCATGAGCGCAGAGTCAACGGCGGTCAGGGTGCGGTAGGTGTCTTCGGAGAAATCCTCGTGGCCCGGTGTGTCGAGCAGATTGACCATGCGGTCACGATAGGCGAACTGCATGACCGATGAGGTCACGGAGATACCACGCTCTTTCTCCAGCTCCATCCAGTCAGAGGTGGCATGGCGATTGGACTTGCGCCCCTTCACGGTACCTGCAAGCTGGATGGCACCACCGAAGAGCAGCAATTTTTCAGTGACCGTGGTTTTACCTGCATCGGGATGCGAGATGATGGCAAAGGTTCGACGCCGCGCCGCTTCGTTCGAAATATTCAGATCAGACATTCAGTTGTTTATATAAAGTATTGATAAGTATCCAAATAAAAAAGGCGCCAGATGCCCCATGGCTCTGACGCCCTCCAGGTTGGGCCTATTGTATCAGTCGACCGACAGGATACGGATGGTTCCAGTCGGTGCCGAGTTGACCCCCTGGACCGGCCCAAGATTGTTGGAGATAACGGTCCCCTCATTACCAAACCGGTCGACGACAACGCCGCGGACCCGTACCTGCTGATCAATAAGATCATTGGTGATGGCCAGTTCAGATCCAACCGATTCAGCGGCCCGACGCCAGGTGCGTCCGTCTGTAGAGGCTTCCCAAATAAGCGTGATATTGGCAATGCCATCGCGGTCACTGATGGACTCTGTCGCAACGCGCAGTGTCTGGCCAACCAGCGCGTCTCCACGCAGAACCAGCTCGCCCTGCACCGGGTCATTGACGTTGCGGACCGGGTCCGTTGCCGCACTGACCACGCGTTCACCCATACCGAATCCATCGGTATAACTGATTACTGCGCGCAGATACCGGCCGACCTCTGCCTGCGACAGGACGACGGTATCGCCCATCCATTCATCGCCCCGATAGCGCTGCCATGTCACACCATCAGAGGAAATTTCCCAGTGATAGCTGATCGGCCCGATCCCCTCTTCATCGCTGATGGCACTGATATCGGCCTTGAGCGTCTCATATTGCAGTTGGGCACCGATCAGGCGCAGCTCACCGGTCGGCGGGTCATTGACGTTGCGCACCGGCGGTGTGGGCTGAGTGAGAATGGACTCGAGGTTACCCCGGCCATCCAGATATTCGATGCTCACGCGCAGTTGGTTGCCGACATGTCGCTGCCGCGGTGTGAAGCCCTGTGATGTGGCGCCATCGATCTTCGTCCATGTGCCGCGCTGAGCGTTGAACTCCTGCCACTGCACGGAGAGTGTCCCCAGACCGTCGGCATCGCGCAGGTCGGAAAGATCAATAACCAGCGGAACATCTTCCAGCGGCCCGGTCCCTTCAGCGGCCGTTTGTCCCCCACCAGAGCTCGCCTGTCGCGCCGGCTGGCTTTCCTCGCGATTGACGACGCGATCCGTTTCCGGGGAGCGCTGCGCGGGTTGAGCAGGCTGTTGGTTAATGGGTTCTGCGGATTCCGGTGGTTCAGCCTGCGGCGGTGCGGTGAGATCCTCAGGATTACCGCCTGCAAAACTGACACAGGCCGTTACCAACGGGAGAAGTGCAAAAGCACGCCCAATGGAGGTGAGATTTCTCATAAATAAAACCAGCCTGCGCAAAGTGGATCCCGGCATCAATACCCCAAATCCGGAGCATAATGGCAATCTGCTACCTGATCAACGCTACCCACCTTACATTAATCTTCTGGGCTGGGTATCTGCGTATCTCCTGCGCTGTTCTGGGTGACCACCAATAAATGAACCGCATCGGTAACATCCCGATACAGCTCAAATGGCTGCAGGACAGTCTCTTCATCCCAGAGACGAATCTGATAGTCCACGCCCTGCTCGTCGAGAAAATCGGTCACTCGAGAGCTTTTCATTGCAAAATTGACGTTCTGTGGGAAATCCTGAGTGAGTTCACTCGCGCGTTGGGCATCCAGTTTGTGGCTGATCAGCCCCACCACCGTGCCATCCGGTGCCAATACCGGACTACCGGAGTTGCCCCGGTGCACCTCGGCTGAGAGCTGAAACCAGTCATTGCGCCCCGAGAACCGCTGTTCACCGTTGATGATCCCTTCGGTAATGCGCTTGCCACTGACGATCTGGCCGATTTTGGGGAAACCGACCACGCTGACATCAAGGCCGATAGGAATGCTCTCGAACGGCGCGAACACCATGGGCTGCGCCTCAACAACAGCCTGAATCAAGGCGATATCGAGCGATTCGTCGAAGGCGACCAACCGTGCGGCGGTGAAAAGCCCATCCCGCTCAGTGCTGACATACAGCCTGTCATGCGTCTCAACCGCATGGTACGCCGTGATCAACAGATTCGGCGCGACCACAAAAGCCGTCCCGACCCGTGGTAACGGCTCAAGTGCCCGTGTCTCGCTCTGTCCCCAGGCACTCGCCGTTAGCGAGAGCCCGAGACAGAGCGCAAGGAAAGCCCGCAGCATGCGCCGTTAAGACTTACGGCGGCGGCGTGAAGTGCTCTTGGCCGCAGGCTTCTCCTCCTCAGCCGGGGGCTCCTCGGTGTCCAGAGACTCATCGAGGTCTACCTCAAAGGACTCAAGCGCCGCTGTTACCTCTTCATCGGTCGCCGGAGCGGCTTCAGCGGCTTCGCGACGCTGCAGAATACCGCGGCTGACCATCTCCTCGGCAGCGCGCGCAAATGCGCCCTGCACACGCACAAATGAGGCGAGCGGCATGACAACCTGGCCTTTGTTCTGAAGCTGGACCTCGCCCTCGGTCTCACCGGGGACGCGACGGACGCAATCGATCCGCACGAGGCCGTTGTTGATGCTGATATTGCCGATATCCTCAATGAGAAAATCCATGGGTTACTCCCTGTGTTGACGTTTTAAACAATAATCCGTTGATTTTACTCGGTAAACGCCCGATCTTTCAGGCGGAACACCGGTTCGATGAGGTAGTCCAGTACCGTGCGCTTGGAGACAAGCACATCCACGTTGGCTGCCATGCCCGGGGTGATGGGATAACGCTGCCCTTCCGATTCAAGCCATGGATTTTCGGTCTCCACACGAATCTCAAAGTATCGCGTCCCGTCCTGTCGCTCCAAGGCGTCCGATCCGACAAAAACAATCTCGCCATCGAGCCCACCAAAGCGGGCGAAATCATAGGCGGTGAGCTTGATATTGACGATCTGTCCAAGCTCCATGAAGGCAATGTCCTTTGGCATGATTTCCGCCTGGATCTGCACTGGTACGTTGACCGGGGTGAGCTCCAGCATGGGCTCTCCAGGCTGTATCACACCGCCGACCGTGCGGACATTGATCGTATTGACGACAGCGGCCATGGGCGCACGCAGATTGGTCCGGGACAAGCGGTCCTGCAGGCCGCGAATCTGCTCGCGGACCTCAGCAAGCCGTCCGGCAGTATCCGCAATCTCAAGCCCGACATCGCGCCGGAACGTCGCGTCATGCTGTGCCAATCGTTCTTGGGCCTCATTCAACGCCGCCTGTGCCGACTCGATGGCCAACTCGGCTTTACGGACCCTGGCCTCCGCATCATTGAGCTGACGCTGCGCGGCGAGCAACGATAATTCCGCTTCAAGCTGGCGTTCCACCAGGTCCTTGGTCACCGCGTATTCACGCTCAACGAGTACGAGCTGCCGGCGCGCCACATCGGCCTCGGTCTGAGCGTCGGACAGTGCATTGCGCTGTTGGATCACCTGCTCCTCGAGGACCGAGCGCTCGATTGCATGCACTTCCCGCCGCTCGCTGTATGCCGAACGCTCTGCCGCCACCACTTCCGCCGCCTGTGCTGTCATCTCAGCAGGAAACTCAAGCGCTGTACCCTGATGCTCGGCACGAAGCCGCACCAAACGCGCCTGCAGAGCAAGCTGCTGCTGTCGCATTTGCCCGAATGAGCTCTGCGACTGAGTGGGATCGAGCTCCGCGAGCAATGTGCCCTCTTCGACCAGATCCCCTTCACGGACATGAACACGACGCAACAGCCCGCCCTCAAGGCTTGAAATACGCTGGGTCTGCGCCGAAGTCACCACCTCGCCGGTGCCGCGGACCACGTGATCGAGCTGTGCGGTTGAGGCCCAGATCACCGCGATGATGAGAAACAACAGGATAAAACCAAGCAGAATGCTTGGAATCCGGCTTCGGGTAGACCAGAAACGCCCCACATTCTCAAGGCGCTTGAGCCCAAACCGCATGAAACGCGAAGGTTCTTTCTTCTCGGTACCGGGCGCGGCAACGGCTGCCTGCTCTGCGCCGTCACCCGAGCCATCACCGCTCATCGGCTCATCCGCGCGAGGGTCTGTCTCATTGACGCTCATGCGCCGCCTCCACCGGATTCACCACCTGCCCGTCCACTCTGGCCTTTTTTCTGCGCGCCCTGCTTGAGGATGGATTTCGGCCCATCGGCGACAACCTTGCCCTGATCCAGCACGACAACGCGGTCAACAAGCTCCAGCAGCGCTGTGCGGTGGGTGATGATAATCAATGTCTTATCGCGTGTGATTTCTTTCAGCCGCTGGACGAACCGGGCCTCGGCCGACATATCCATCATGCTGGTCGGCTCATCGAGAATGAGAATCGCCGGGTCGGCCACCAGCGCTCGGGCGATGGCAATGGCCTGTTTCTGACCGCCTGACAACCCCTCTCCGCGCTCGGAGATCTGCAGGTCATACCCTTGCGGGTGATCACCCAGGAAATCATGGACGCCGGCTTTCTTCGCGGCATCAAGGATCGCCTCATCGCTTGGCTGATCGGCACCGGCTGCGATGTTCTCACGCACAGTCCCGGAGAATAGCCAGCTCTCCTGCATCACGATGGCCATGTTATGGCGCAGATCAAACGGATCAATCTGCCGGACCTCCGTGCCATCCACCATCACCGCCCCCTGTTGCGGGTGGTAGAGCCCCAGCAGAAGTCGTGAGAGCGTGCTTTTCCCGGAGCCGATCTTGCCGAGCAACGCCACTTTTTCACCGGCATCAACCTTGAAGGAGACATCGCGGAGCACCGGGGCCTGACCGCCAGGATAGGTAAAACCCACACTACGAAATTCGATATCGCCATCGATCTGTTCTCGGGCTAGCCACTTATTGCTGAGTGGCCGATCGAGGGGCCGGCGCATGAACTCATCAAGCGCCTTGAAGGATGTTCTCGCCTGCACCATCCGCGACATTACACCGACAAGCTGCGCAAGCGGCGCCATGCATCGGCCGGAGAGAATCACCGAGGCGATGATGCCACCCATCGTGAGCTGCCCTGCCGAAACCAGTATTGCGCCATACGCCACGATGCCGACGTGCGAGGCCTGTTGTGCAAATGCCGATAAATTAATCGCCAACTGCCCGAGAATACGGGTCTTTATCGATGAGTTGGCCTGTCTTCCTGCTGCATCCCGCCAGCGCCGACGCATCTCCCGCGAGGCATTATTGGTCTTCAGCGTCTCAAGCCCTGAGATGGTTTCCACAAGCACACCCTGCTTGTTTTTACCCTCCTCGAAATCCTCGGATGCGAGCTGGTTCATAAACGGCTGGGTGGCAAGTGCAACGATGATGACCAGTGGCACCAGGATGAGCGGAATGAAAGCCAGTGGCCCGCCGATCAAGTAAATAATGAACAAAAAGAAAATGATGAACGGCAGATCGATCAGGGCTGTCAGCGTTGCTGAGGTGAAGAAATCGCGCAACGACTCAAACTCGCGCATCACGCTGCTCAATCCACCCACGGAGTCCCGCTGCGCCGACAGATCAAGCGCCAGGAGTTGATCAAAAAGCCGCTGTCCGACCTGAATATCCACCCGGGCCCCGGCGCCATCGAGGAATTGGCCGCGGAGCGTTTTCACAATCCAGTCGAAAATCAGCGCGATGGAGACACCGATGGTCAGCGCGACCAGGGATTCGGTTGCGCCATTGGGCAGCACCCGGTCATAGACCACCATTGTGAAAATACCGGTGCTGATGGCAAGAATGTTGGTGACAAGCGCTGCCAGAGCCACCTGACCGTAGGCCCATTTATTCTGCTTGATCGGCCGCCAGAACCACCCCCAACGGCGATCAAGCCGCTCCAGATCCGGGTCAATTCTGTAAAAAGATTCAGCTTCGAGATAAAACGGCTGCTCGTCGAGCTTCAGCGGTTTCGGGCGCTCCCCCGGTTCGATGACCTCCGCTTCACCGTTATCCAGCAATTCAGTCACGATCGCAGGAGAGCCGTCAGCGCTGAAGATCAACGCCGGTAAATCACCTTCCTCCAGCGTATGCGCGGCATGCTCGATCTTCGTGACCTGCATACCGGCAGTCAGCGTGATGTCCTCGAGGTGAGAGGCATCCGCCTGCTCGATATCCTGCGGCAGCCCACTGCGCAGCAGCGAGAGGCTGAGCGGCCGTCCCAGATGCAGGGCAAGCTCGAGCAGACAGGATTCCAGCTCGCTTGGTGGCGCGGCGCGACGGTTCTTCGGATCCGCCCGTCGCGACCGTTGGCCCTCGGCGGCTGGAACCATATCCTGTGAATCAGGCAGCGATGATGTCGCCATGACCTATCCTCTGCCCTCCGGTAAACCGTAATCGCTCAAGAGATCTCCAGTGAGCCGACGAATGGTGAAGTGCTGCAAATGCAGCTCACCTTGTATATCCAACAACTCAGCGCGTGAAGTGTAGAGCTCCCGCTGCGCGGAGACCAGATCATTGAGCGGACGACGGCCCGTGAAAAACTGCTCCTCATAGGCTTCCAGTGTCGCCCGATTGGCCGCCACCTGATCCTCCAGGGACTCTCTTTGTGGCTGCAGACTGGCGCGGCCGGAATAGGCCTCACTCAGGCTTCGCACGATATTGGCACGCAGCTCATCGACACGGGCCTGCTCAAGATTGGCCTGACGCTGGGCCTGCTCAATCTGTGCCCGACGCCCGCCACCATCAAAAAGCGGCGCGTTGAGCCGCAGGCCGATAAAGCTGTCATAGAAATCTTCACCCTCTCGGGTGACATCATAGCCGGTCAAAGACGCCCCCAGGCTGATCTGTGGCCACAAGGCCGCGCGTCTGGCCTCGAATTCACGCTGTGCGGCCTGGGCCAGTGCCTCAGCCTGGCGGATCTGCGGGTTGCGTTGAACAGCCCGATCTATCGCCGAGCGCGCCGAAGCCGGAACTGGCGCATAAGCTGGTGGTAACCCAAGCACGATTGGATCAGAGCGGAAAACCTCGGCGTAATTCGCGCGGGCCGCGTTAAACTGCGCCACACGCTGCTCCAGGGTATTCCGGGCCTCCTGGACGCGGGAGTCCATTCGGAACATGTCACTCGGTGAGTCGCGACCGGCCTCGGCCCGCTCCTGAATCATTGCCCGTAGCCGCCGAACCTCCGAGAGGTTCTCCTCGGCGAGGGTTATCTGAGCTCTCAAGGTGGCAAGATCAATCAAGGTCTGGGCCGCGCGGAAGGCAATCGTATCGGAAGCCGCCTGTGCCGCCACATCTCCGGCCTCAACCCGACGCTCCGCCGCCTCAATGCCAGCCCGTGTTGCCCCGGCATCAAAAAGCAGCAGGCTCGCATCAAGCGTGGGTGTGATCTGCAGATCGTCTCTGGCGCCGGTAATCCCGTCCTGCTCTTCCCCATCACGCACCGCACGATCGCTGCCAACCTCACTGGAGAGGGTAATCTGCGGCAGCCGGGCGGATCTTGCCTGATCGACGCCCGCTTCGGAGGCCTCAGCCTGCAGCTGAGCAACACGCACACTCGGGTGGTCCTCAACTGCTGAGCGCATCTGCTCCATCCACTCACGCAATTGCAGCGCCTCTAGCCCATCAATGGCAACAAATTCATCGGCTGCTTCAACGCCGCTTGCGAGCAGTTCATCATAGGCCTCGATTCGCGCGCCCTCCGAAGGCAGATCATCAAACCGTCGCCTCGGTGGGGGCGATTCGGCAACAACCGGCGGCTCAGGGGCAGGTTCCGCTTCAGGCGGCAAGGCAACTTCTGGCTCGGGCTCAGCCACTGGCTCAGCGTCTGTCTGCGACTCAGGTGTCGGACTGGCGATAATCGGTGTCGGGTCGGGCTCTGGTTCGGGAACCGCCTCACGCGTTGGCTCAGACTCGGGTAACTCGGTGACGACCGTTGGCGCCGGTTCGTTCATTGGCTCCCGCGTAGGCTCCTCCACGGCCGGCGCTGGCTCAGGCTCTGCGGGTAGCTCCGGCTGCGGCATCGGTTCGATGACCGTCACCACCGGCTCTGGCGCCTCTGTGGGTGGCGATGGTGGTGTCGCCGGCGGAGCTGGCGTCTCCCCGATGACCGTCACCGCCTGTTCACGATAGCCCGGGCGCTGCGCTGTAGCGGCAGGATCCATGCTCTCTACTTGAGGCGCTGTTGACCGGTTGTTGCCCTGCGACGTGGGCCCTATGGGTGTTACCGCCATTACCTGAGATGGCGAACGCGGGCGTTGGTCGGGCGGTATCCAACCGGGCGGCAGACTTTCTTGGCCGACACCCGGGCCTGGTTGAGACTTCGGCGCGCCGCCGGGCAAGACCGTGACTGAACCTGATGTAACCTGAGCCATCGTCGGCGCGAACGCCACTGCACCGGCGAGGACACCGAAGCTGAATATCTTTGTGCCGCGCCGGAGGCTCAAGCAAGCCCCCCGTTATTAATGAGATCCTGCCACCACTGCTCGCTGCCGACCGGGTTGGTATCGGTGAAAATATCCTGCGCAGTCGGCGTTGTGGCCGTTGTCTCAGAGAATTCAATGCGAACGACACCCTCAGCCGGCAGATAATCCGGCTGCCCATCGATGTCTGCATTTGGATTGGCCACAAAAAAAGCGCTCAAATCAATCACCGCTTCTGGAGGAGATAGCGGGAAGGGATTGAGGATTGTAAGCGCCTCATCCAGGTCAGACAGCGTGACGTGAGCACCAGAGTCATTGTCAAAAATCCCATCCAAATAAATCAGATCGCCAACCAGGCCTAGTTCAAAATCAGTCACCGCGGCATCGGTATCCGACCCAGCGCCTGTCGAGATGACAAAAACATCGGCGCCGTTGCCACCGGAGAGGAAATCAGCGCCGCCCAGCGACACCAGCGTGTCAGCGCCATCGCCACCACGAATATCATCATCGCCAAGGCCGCCGATCAGTCGGTCGTCACCACCTTTACCCAGCAGGTAGTTAGCGGCGGTCTCCTGTACCGGTCGCCCACCACCGTTATGGGTTAACGCATCGGCCGGCGAGTCCACCGTTAAAAACGACACAACATCACCGAATCCATCGTTATCCGTGTCATGGTAACTAGGAATTTCTTCGTAAACGAGCGTCGCATCAGAAAATGCCAGTTCTTCGGCCTGCACAAAATCCGTCTGCCGGCCTTCACCGGTAATAAAGTCAATCCTGAACACCGGAAGATCAGGGTTGAGCTGCAGATTGGGCAGTGAAAACCCGCGGAATTCACCGTCTTCGTCCTGCAGGACGTTGTTCAGTTGGCTGATTTGTTCGGCTGAAACGCGATTGATCAGATATTCATCGACCGAGCCGATCAGCTCGACGCGGTCATGGCCGTCATTACCGATAAAGATATTTTCCGAGCCGGCCGCGCGGCCAAATTCATCAAGAAGATAGACATCATCACCGCTGCCGCCGGCCATGTAGTCATCGCCGAAACCGCCGATAAAGGTGTCGTCGCCCTCCTCGCCCAGCAGCACATCATCATCACCGCCGCCCATCAGTACATCATCACCGTCGTAGCCAAAAATGATGTCATCACCGTCGTCGCCGAAGATGAATTCGGCATCGGCAACAACACGGGGGCTTTCATCAACTCGTTTAAAGACGGCATCGAGAATTTCGTCGCGGGTGTCGCCGACACTGGCGTCATCGCCGAGGACAACGAGCTTCTGAACATTAGAAGCTCTATTGCCATTACCAGCAGCATCGAAGGCAGAATCAGCGCCTAATTGAATCGTGACAAATGTCGAGTTTGAAATTCCCGGCGGATCAGAAAGCGGCTTTATCGCCAGAATTTGGTTTTGACCGATGTCATCAAACATCTGTGCCGTGAACACTTCTACGCCGGGTGTATTGTCTGAGATAACAAAATCTGTGCTGCTGACAGAGCTCACCGTTTCTGTGAAGTCCACCGCAATTTCGCTAATCAAATCGCCGGGTCGGAAAATATATTGTGCCGGCTTTAGGGTGACCTCAGGTGGTTGCCTATCACGCTCTGCCCCCGTAATCGTCAGTACGCCCTCGGCAACAGTGGACTCACCGCCCACGCCATCGGTGACACGGTAAAAAAACGTACCAGTTGCTATACCAGTATCGGCAAGATCAGTTAGGGAGGAGGCATCAATCGAATAACTGCCATCGGCATTGATACTAAGAGACACTGAAGCTGTGGAGTCTATTCCAGCATCACTTAAGTAACTGATCGTAATACTCGCAGTCCCGCCGGCAGCTTCGCCTAGTGAGGCGGTATCGCCAAAATCCAGTATTATCAGCTCTTCATCAGCATTGTCCGGATCGGTTGCATCACTTAATAACGTACTGCTAAGGGCATCCACACTGTAAACACCGCTGAGTTCAGCTTCATCAATCGAGATATCACCGGCGGTCAGTGTTGGGTCGTCGTTGGTGCCGTTAATGGTGATGGTGATGTCTTGGGGTGTGCCGTCGATGCTTGAGACCGTAAAAGTCTCGGTCTCGGTATCACCAACATTCAGTGAATCGAAGGCCTCGGCAGCGGTAAAGGTCCAATCACCCGAGGCAGTGATTGAGAGACTGCCGATGGTGCCGTTGAAGGTGTCAGCTTGGAATGTGCCATCGTTGTCCGGATCGCTGCTGGTCAGGGTGCCGGTTAATTCGATAGGTGCGTTGGTCTCATCAGCTGAGGCTGTGGTATCACCGACTATTGAGGCCGAGTCATTTACTGGCGTTACGGTGACGGTTGATTGGATGTCTGTCAGCGAGACCGTGTTCTGGTTATCGATCACATCCGCGGGCGTATCGGTACCACTGTCAGTGACTGAAATCAGGCTGACCGTCCGATCACCTGCGGTGGGATCCTCACTTGTGTGTT